>CBFHJD010000008.1:0-63685 GCA_965656215.1 Flavobacteriaceae bacterium | reverse complement strand
TTCCACGGTGATATAATGTGAAATCCTTCTCCTAATGGGGGTTGATCCGTAACCACTCCTCCACCAAAGGTTTTAAATAAGACCCCTGCTTCTCCGTAGCCTATATTGATTGAAGACTTGGAGACAAAGATCAAAATAACTACGATCAAAAGAATGACCGGTAATCCAATTTTAGGTAATTTTTGCATAGTATTATTTTTTAAAAATTAAGTTAACATTCCTCCATCTACATGGAGCACTTGTCCTGTAATATAACCGGATAAGTCTGAGGCTAAGAAAACACAAGCATTGGCAACATCTTCCGGTTGGCCTCCTCTTTTTAATGGTATTCCATCTCGCCATCCTTGGACTACGTCCTCAGATAGTTTTGCTGTCATTTCGGTTTCTATGAAACCTGGTGCAATCACATTAGAACGAATATTTCTAGATCCTAGTTCCAGTGCAACTGACTTTGAAAATCCAATCATTCCTGCTTTTGAGGCTGCATAATTTGCTTGACCCGCATTTCCTTTTACTCCAACAACAGAACTTATATGGATTAGCGATCCTTTTCGTTGTTTGAGGAAAGTCCGTTGAACCGCTTTGGTCATGTTGAATATAGATTTCAAATTGACTTCAATTACTTGATCAAAGTCTTGTTCACTCATTCGCATTAAAAGGTTGTCTTTGGTGATACCAGCATTATTAATTAAAATATCTAAACTTCCAAAATCGTTTAGTACCTCCTCAACTAATTGCTGTGCTTGGTCAAAATTAGCGGCATTACTTTGATATCCTTTAACCTGAACACCGTCTGCACTCAACTCATCAGTCAATGAATCTGCAGCCTCTTTATTGCTGCTATAAGTAAAGGCCACTGCGCAGCCATGCGCTGTAAAAACTTTGGCAATGCCTCTGCCTATACCTCGGCTGGCACCTGTAATGATTGCGGTTTTACCTTCTAATAATTTCATAATCAAATTTAAGACACTACTTCAGCTACTTTAGCTCCAATTTGCGCTGGTGAGTCCACTACATGAATACCACACTCTCGCATAATGCGTTTTTTTGCCTCTGCTGTATCTTCACTTCCACCTACGATGGCACCTGCATGTCCCATTGTTCTCCCTTTGGGCGCTGTTTCTCCTGCAATAAATCCAATAACAGGTTTTTTGTTTCCTGTAGCTTTAATCCACTGGGCAGCATCGGCTTCCAGTTGACCTCCAATTTCGCCAATCATTACGATACATTCTGTTTCGGGGTCATTCATAAATAACTCAACGGCATCTTTAGTAGTTGTTCCAATGATAGGATCACCCCCAATTCCAATGGCCGTAGAAATACCTAATCCCTGACTCACCACCTGATCAGAAGCTTCGTAAGTTAGTGTTCCAGATTTAGAAACAATACCAACTTTTCCTTTCTTAAAAACAAACCCCGGCATGATTCCAACTTTTGCTTCTTCAGGAGTTATTACTCCCGGACAGTTAGGGCCAACCAAAGTAGCTCCTTTTGCCTTAACGTATTGAAAAGCTTTGGTCATGTCATTTACAGGAATTCCTTCGGTGATGGCAATAATTACTTTAATTCCCGCTTCAGCAGATTCCATAATTGCATCTGCGGCAAAAGCTGGTGGAACAAAAATAATTGAAGTATCTGCATTTACATTTTTTACTGCTTCAGCTACGGTATTGAAAACAGGTTTATCCAAATGGGTTTGTCCTCCTTTTCCTGGTGTTACTCCACCAACAATATTAGTTCCATATTCAATCATCTGTGTGGCGTGGAAAGTACCTTCACTACCCGTAAAACCTTGTACAATGATTTTTGATTCTTTATTTACAAGTACACTCATAAGTTTAATCGTCTCAATTTAATTTAAAAAATTATTCCTTTACGCGTTCTATATAACTGCCCTTCTCGGTATCTACTTTAATCTTGTCTCCTTCGTTGATAAATAAAGGAACATTGATAGAAGCACCAGTCTCAACAGTTGCTGGTTTAGTTGCATTAGTCGCAGTATTCCCTTTGACTCCAGGCTCCGTGTGTGTAACTTCTAAAACAACACTGGCGGGCATATCTGCTGATAAGGGTAAACTATCTTCAGAATTAATAGAAATGGAAACCACTTCCCCTTCTTTTAGCAAGTCTGGATTATCCAAAATTGTTTTTTCAATGCTTATTTGATTGTAGTCGTCAGTATTCATAAAATGAAACTGATCTCCTTCGTTATATAAGTACTGATATTTTTGTGTTTCAACACGGATATCTTCTATCTTGTGGCCAGCAGAAAAAGTGTTGTCTAATACTTTGCCCGTTGTTACACTCTTGAGTTTTGTCCGAACAAAAGCTGGACCTTTGCCTGGTTTTACATGTAAAAACTCAATGATTTTGTAAATGTCGTTGTTGTACTTAATACACAAGCCTTTTCTAATGTCTGATGTTGATGCCATAATTGAAGTGCAAATTTAACTTTTTTGATCGTACCCTCTTACAATTCCGTGAGTTGATTTTTCAATGAATTGCAAAATGGCTTTTCTGTCTTCGGTAGGTTCTATCTCTTCTTTAACTATTTGGAGGGCTTGGGTAATGTTGTGTTTACTTTTAAATAAAATCCTGTAGATTTTTTGAATCAAGCTGATTCGATCTTTCTCCACCCCACTTCGTTCCATGCCAATGGAATTCACTCCTATGAAAATTAAAGGATCACGTGCAACTTTAGTAAATGGAGGAATATCTTTTCTTACCAGCGATCCTCCAGAAATAAATGCGAAATCACCAACACTACAAAACTGCTGAATGGCAGTAAAACCGGCTATAACCACATTGTTTCCAATAGTAATATGACCTGCCAATGTACTGTTGTTGGAGAAGATACAATTGTTTCCTACCAAGCAATCATGTGCAATATGGGAATAAGCCATGATGAGGCAATGTGAGCCAACTTGAGTTTTTCCTGAAACTAAAGTTCCTCTATTGATGGTTACACACTCTCGAATTACGGTATGATCACCAATAACGACCAAGGAATCTTCTCCTTTAAATTTGAGATCTTGTGGAATCGCAGCAATTACAGCTCCAGGAAAAATTTTACAGTTTGCTCCAATTCTTGCGCCATTCATTATGGTTACGTTCGAACCGATCCAAGTATTTTCTCCAATTTCTACGTCTTCATGTATCATGGTAAATGGATCGACAGTAACGTTTGTCCCGATTTTTGCCTTTGGATGTATATGGTTTAGTGGTTTTATCATCTGATTTTTTAAGATTTTCGTCTTGAAATTTGTGCCATTAAATCGCCTTGACTGACTAATTGATCATTGACAAAAGCATAACCTCTCATGTTACAAATTCCTCTGCGAATTGGCGTGAGCAGTTCGAGTTTAAAAATTAAAGTATCTCCCGGATAGACTGGACGTTTGAATTTTACATTATCTATTTTCATGAAAAATGTAAGGTAATTTTCAGGATCAGGAACCGTACTCAAAACCAACACCCCTCCTGCCTGAGCCATGGATTCAATTTGAAGAACGCCAGGCATAACAGGTGCTCCTGGAAAGTGCCCTTGAAAAAAAGACTCATTCATTGTGACATTTTTTAATCCAATAACATGCGTATCGGAAAGCTCAAAAATCTTATCTACCAATAAAAATGGAGGCCTATGAGGAAGCATATCCATTATCTGATTTACGTCCATCAATGGAGGCTTAGTCACATCAACAACTGGAACATTTGACTTTCTTAGTTGCTTGATAAGCAGTACAATCTCTTTGGCAAAATCCGTATTGATTTTATGTCCGGGTTTGCTTGCAATAATTTTTCCTTGAATTGGCATACCGACTAAAGCCAAATCACCAACCAAGTCTAAAAGTTTGTGTCGAGCTGCTTCATTGGTGTAATTTAGTTTGAGATTGTCTAGAATTCCATTTGGTTTAACGGAGATTTCATCTTTACCAAAGGCCTTTTTTAAACGGTCCATATTGGCGTTTTCCAAGGGCTGATCAACATATACAATAGCATTGTTCAAATCCCCTCCTTTGATCAAACCGTGCTCTAAAAGCGCTTCCAATTCATGAAGAAAACTAAAGGTTCTGGCAGGGGCAATTTCTTTTGGAAAATCTTCAAGATTTTTAAGAGTTGCATTTTGAGTGCCAAGAACTTTAGTTTTAAAGTCAATCATAACACTAAAACAGGTTTGATCTGAAGGAAGTATTAAAATTTCACTTCCTGTTTTAGGATCTGTATGTTGAATGACTTCTTGAACTACAAACACCTCTTGCTCTTCATTTTGATCCTCTACCCCTGCCTTCAAAATAGCGTCGCTAAAAGGTTTTGAGGAACCATCTAAAATCGGCACTTCAGACCCGTTAATTTCAATTTCACAATTGGAAATCGAAGCCGCAAAAAGCGCTGCTAACAAGTGTTCTGTGGTATGAATAAAAACACCTTCTTTCTCTAAAGTTGTTCCGCGATCCGTTGTAGATACAAAATTAGCCAATGCAGGGATTTCCATCTTGGGGTTTAAGTCTGTACGGATAAATTTAATTCCAGTATTTTCAGAAGCAGGGTTTAAGTACAGCACTGTTTTCTCTCCAGTATGCAAACCAACTCCCTCAAGCGTGATCTGCTTGGATAAGGTTTTTTGAGAATTTATATGTGTAATCATACTATTTGTTTTTTTCTAAGAGTGACAATCGGGACTCCATTGAAGGTAAACTCTTAAATATTGCATAAGATTTGTAAAAAGATTTGTAATCAATAGCTGGAGTTCCTTGAACGGTACTTCCGTCCGCTAAATTTTTAATAACACCTGTTTGGCCCTGAATCTGGACATCATCACCAAGTGTAAGATGGCCGATAATTCCTACCTGACCGCCAATAACACATCGAGAGCCTATTTTTGTTGAGCCCGCCACTCCTGTTTGAGCAGCTATTACAGTATGGGAACCAATTTCTACATTATGGGCTATTTGAACCAGATTATCAAGCTTTACTCCTTCCCCAATAATGGTGGCTCCCAAGGTTGCTCGATCAATAGTCGTATTGGAACCTATCTCTACGTTATCTCTAATTATAACTTTTCCCAATTGGGGTATTTTTAAATAAGCTTGATCTTTTTGTGGTGCAAAACCAAATCCGTCAGATCCCACAACAACTCCATCATGAATAATACAATTTGCTCCAATCTCTGATTCATCTAAAATACTTACCCTTGAGGATATGAAAGTGTTTTTTTGAATTTTGACATGATCACCAATAACAGTATGGGACTGAATTTGAGCTCCATCTTCAACAATTGTTTGTTCACCAATACAGACAAAAGGTCCGATGTACGCTTTTGGGCTAATTTGAGCTGAGGGATCAACAATTGCAGTCGCATGAATACCTTTGAGATTCTTTTTTTTACCCTGTGACCAACCAATCAAAAGCTGTGTAAAAGCAGCATACGCATCTTGAACACGGATGAGGGTTGTAGAGACATCATGGCTTAACTCCAAACTATTCGATATGAGGACAGCGCTGGCTTTAGTTTTTTCTAAAAAGGGTAAATATTTATTGTGGCTCAGAAATGAAATGGATCCTTCTTCTGCATCTTCAATTCTTGAAAGACTGTGAATCATTACTTTAGCATTGCCTTCAATTGTACCTTTAAGTTTTTTTGAGATTTCTAAGGCAGATAAATTCATTTGGCAAAATTAAGCATTTATAAAGAATTATAACGTTTTGGGTAACATAAATAAAACTTAATAACAGGAGTGGAAAACTGTTTAAAATCTAGATATGATATAGCATCTGCAATTGGGAAAACTCGATCATTTTTATCGAGCATTAGAATTTGAGTTTCGTCAGAGATATAAGTTTGATTTGAAATATTCCCACTAAACACAAAATAATGGCTTATCTCTTTATCACTTTCTTGCTTGTCCAACTTATTTTTTATTTGTTCTATTTCTTTATCAGCAATGGCTTCTTCTCTAATTTTAATTTTCGGAAGCTCGCGACGAAGCAATTGGCCAGACAAGCAACGCAAGACGTGATCAGAGTGCTTTTCCCACGATTTAAGAAGCTGAATTATATCCGTATCATCTAAACTCAAGTAGTGTAAAAGCGCTTCATCATCTAGAGGATCAATAGATTTTAGTTGCATTAGTGGAAATAAAATGTGGTTTTCATGGAGTTGCTCCACTTTTTGATTCACTAAAGAGTGAAACCTTTGAATGGTTTTTACTAAAATCAACTCTGCGGCTAAACTCGTTTTATGCAAATAAACCTGCCAATACATAAGCCTTCTTGCTAAAAGAAACTTTTCAAGTGAATGAATTCCTTTAACCTCAAATACAAGTTGTTCATCTTTTACTTGCATTGTTGCAAGTATGCGATTGGTGTTGATATTGCCCTCGGTAACCCCGGTATAAAAACTATCTCGCTTGAGATAATCTAGTCGGTCAACATCAATTTGGCCAGAAACCAATTGATGCATAAACTTTCTCGGGTATTGACCAGTAAAAATTTGTTCTGCCAAATCCAACTGACCGTCAAAGTTTTTATTTAAAAGCCTGATTACCCTAAGCGATACAGTTTCATGATGTATGCCCTGCAACAATGCTTTTTCTGTAGCATGAGAAAATGGACCGTGACCAATGTCATGAAGTAATACCGCAATTTGCATTGCTTCACGCTCTTGAGGACTGATTTGGATTGCTTTGTTTGTCAGTACATCAATAGCCTTTTGCATCACATGCATTGCGCCCAAAGCGTGTTCAAAACGAGTATGGTGCGCTCCTGGATAAACTAAACTCGATAAGCCCATTTGAGATATCCGCCTTAAACGCTGGAAATACGGGTGATTGATCAGTTGTAAAATCAAATCTGTTTCTATGGCAATAAAACCATAAATTGGGTCGTTAAATAATGTATTCTTTCGAAGTGCCAAATTAGCCGTTATAAGCAGCAAATATACTAAATGAATTGGATCAAAGTTTTATGGGTAGATGATGAGATTGAGATGCTCAAACCTCACTTTTTGTTCTTGAAGCAAAGAGGTTATGAAACTACAGCTTGCACTAATGGATTAGATGCTTTAGACTTGATCGACAAAATGCGTTTTGACATTGTTCTTCTAGACGAAAACATGCCTGGTCTAAACGGCCTGGAGACTTTAGATCAAATTAAAAATAATCATCCCGACTTACCCGTTGTCATGATTACCAAAAATGAAGAAGAACACATAATGGATGAAGCCATTGGGGCTAAAATTTCTGATTACTTGATCAAACCAGTGAATCCAAATCAAATTCTACTATCGCTCAAAAAAATTCTAGACCATAAAAGTTTGATCGCGGAAAAAACTATACATAACTATCAGCAGCAGTTTCGAGAGCTATCACAATCTTTAGTTTATTTAGAAACACATGAGGATTGGATCGAACATTTCAAAAAGCTTATGTATTGGGAGTTGGAACTTGAAAGCCTCGAGGACCAAAGTATGTTTGAAGTTTTTGAAACGCAAATGCAAGAAGCCAACGTTCAATTTGCTAAATTCATTGAAGATAATTATCGTGATTGGATGGAAGGAACTAAAGGGCCTACTTTTTCTCACCAGGCCTTTCAAAAGTTTGTGGCTCCTGAAATTAAAGAGCACAAACCCAGCTTGCTAATCATGATCGATAACCTTCGTTTTGATCAGTGGAAAACCATAGCCCCAGAAATCAAAGAATATTGTAAGATAGAAAGTGAGCAAACCTACTTTAGCATTTTACCCACTGCTACTCAATATGCAAGAAATGCTTTTTTTGCAGGTCAAACACCACTTGAGATTAGTAAAAGATATCCGCAATGGTGGAAAAACGATAAGGATGAAGGAGGGAAAAATCTACATGAATTTGATTTGCTAAAAGCTCAATGCAAACGCTTAAGGATAGATCGCCCGGTTAGTTATCAAAAAATAACCCAATTGCAGCAGAGTCAACAACTCATTAAAAACCTACAGAACCATTCCCATGAAGGTTTGACTACCGTAGTCTATAATTTTGTAGACATGATCTCGCATGCTAAAACAGAAATGGAAGTCATTAAAGAATTAGCTCCTGACAATAAGGCTTACCGCTCACTAACGTCCAGCTGGTTTAAAAATAGTCCCTTAAAAGAATTAATTAAAAAGGCAACAAGTCTTGGATTCCAAATCCTGTTGACTACAGATCATGGCACCATCAATGTGGGGCATCCTAGTGAAGTAATTGGAGATAAGGAGACTAGTTTGAATTTACGGTATAAATCGGGGAAAAGTTTAACCTTTGAAGATAAAAATGTAATTTCATGTAAAGCGCCCGAGGACTTTCAGCTGCCTTCTTTTTACGGGTTAAATAGCAGCTATATTTTTGCAAAAAACGATGCCTACTTTGTTTATAAAAACAATTTTAATCATTATGCTAAACTCTTCAATGACACCTTTCAACACGGTGGTGTATCATTAGAAGAAATGATCATCCCTTTTGTTGTATTAACTCCACGATAATCCTACTTTTGCAAGATGCAATTGTGTTTTACATTAGATGAAATTGAACGTGCAGCTCAGCACCTTTTAGAGCACTCTTTATCTTCAGTAATACGAATTGATGGTGATATGGGTGCTGGTAAAACCACTCTAATCTCCGAAGCTACTAAGTTACTGGGCATTAAAGAGGCTGCAAACAGCCCGACATTTTCATTGGTCAATTCATACAATAGCGATACCAAAACTTTTTATCACTTTGACTTTTACCGTCTCAATCACCCTGACGAGGCATTGGATTTTGGTTTAGAAGAGTATTTAGAATCAGGTAATTTATGCTTTTTAGAATGGGCTGAAAAAATCACTCCACACCTTCCTTTACACTACGATCATTTTATACTTAAAGAGCAAAAAAATGGAAGTAGAATTTTAGTAAAAAAATATAAAAACACCCAACCATGAAGCTTCTCTACAGATTAGGATATTATTTAGGCGGTTTTTCTGTTGGTTTGATCTTATTGGCTTTTATTTTGAATGGAAAAAAAACAAGCTGTAATTACACTCCAAATGCACGGGTAATTGATAATTTACTTCAAAAAGAAATTATTATCTCTGAGACAATTATGAGGAACAGACCTCAGCTTTCCACCAATGAAATTAAAGCACTTATCGAAAACGGAAAAGTGAATTTTTCAAAAAGCGATACAAAAAAAGATTCTTGTAAGTTGTATCACATTGAAATAAAAGAAAGTACATCGGGATATTTAGAAGCCGTCAATTGTGCAAAAAACTTAACAATCATTTCGTTCAATTTACCCTAGCTTTTCGGCGCTTTAATTCTTTTTTAATAAGCTTTAATTCTTTTGGTGTTTGACCGTGAATGGAGGTGTTCTCCTCTACCCTTCTTATCAAGTAAGGAATTACCTCTTTTATTGGTCCATACGGCAAATATTTAACTACTTGATACCCCGCAGCGGCTAAATTAAATGAAATATGATCTGCCATACCATAGAGTTGTGAGAACCAAATTTTTGAATAATTGGCTGGAAGTTCTTTTTCCTTCATCCAATGAACAACTTTCAATGTACTCTCTTCATTATGCGAACCTAAAAACAATTCACATTGATCTAAATTAGATAAGAGTAATTCTAATGCTGCGTCAAAGTTTTGATCGGTTGCATTCTTGGAATCACAAATAGGTGATGGATATCCTTTTTCCAGTGCTCGTTTTTGTTCTTTTTCCATATATGCTCCACGGACCAGTTTAATCCCAATCTGAAACCCTTCTTTTTTAGCGGTATAAATTAAGTTTTCTAGATAGGGTAAACGATCTTTTCTGTACATCTGAGTAGTATTAAAAATCAGAGGGGTTTTAGTTGTATTATACTTCCTCATTAGCTCAAGTGTAATCACATCTATGGCGTTTTGAAGCCAAGACTCCTCTGCATCAATCAAAAGGCGAACTCCTTCTTTTTTTGCATGTTCACAACAACGATTAATCCGATCAATTGCTCGATCCCAAGCCACTGATTCTACTTGATTTAATAGTTCACCCTTGGCTTTTTTTTGAAAGAGATTGGCAGGACCAAAAGCCGTAGGTTTAAAGACTGTAAATGGAAGATATTCTTTTGATTTTGAGATTGATAATATCTTCAATACTCTTTTCAAACTTTGATCCATACCCCATTCAGTCTTTTGATCTTCAGCTGCATAATGCATGTATGAGCTGACATTTAATTTTGATAAGGAATCTACTCGCTTCAGTGCATCATTTTCATTGTCGCCAGCACAAAATTGAAAAAAAACAGTTTTTTTAAAAAAGGCATTCAAAGGAAGACCAAAACGGATTAGTAGCAGCGTAAGCTTTCCTACAACTTGAACAAGCAACTTTTTGGAAAATATTTTAAAGAGAAGATATGCTTTGTATAGCTCCCGATCTGATTTAAGAGAATATGCTATTTTAGTGTCCTCAAACCTCATTATAAAACATTTTTACACCAAAGTATTTAATTTTTATGTTGCAATAGGGGTACAAAACGAAAACGTCCAAATTTTTCCTTATCAAATGAATGAGTTCCAGTTCTGGTAAAACGCATCATAAACTGCTCTTTTTCTCCGAGGGGTATAATGAGCTTTCCTCCGACTTTTAATTGATTTAATAAAGGCTTTGGAACTGTTGGAGCGGCAGCAGTAACGATAATTCGATCAAAAGGAGCTGCATTTTCATAACCCAAATAACCGTCTCCAAAAAAGTGCTTTTTTGGACGAAGACCCAATTGCTGAAATAGACGCTGAGTTTTTTTAAATAAAACCTGTTGGCGTTCAACGGTATAAACCTGAGAAGTAATTCCCAATAATACCGCAGTTTGATAGCCTGAACCCGTTCCTATCTCAAGCACTTTGTCAGTGGGACGCAGCTCTAATAATTCAGACTGATACGCAACGGTGTAAGGCTGAGAAATTGTTTGATCAGCAGCTATAGGATAGGCATTGTCTTCATAGGCAAAATTCACCAAGCTGGGGTCCATAAAAAGATGACGAGGCACCGCACCCATAACGGTCAACACCTGTGAATCTTTAATCCCTTTTTGCTTTAACAATTCTATCAATTGCTTTCTTAAACCTTGGTGTTTTGTTGAGTCTTGCATCACTTACAAAAATAGTTTAGTTTGATCAAAATATTATGAATTTGATTGTACTTTTGAGTAAAGTTTATCACAATGCTTAAAATAGGAGTTTTTGGTGCAGGTCATTTAGGGAAAATTCATCTCAAGGTAGCTGAGACCTCAAATGAATTGGAATTAGTCGGCTTCTATGACCCTAACCCTGAGGCAGTAAAAAAAATTGTTGCTGAAAAAAACTATTTAGCATTTAGCAGCCCTGAAGAGCTTATTGAGGCTGTTGATATTGTTGACATAGTAACCCCTACTCTTTCGCATTTTGAAATTGCCCAAAAAGCCATTAAAGCAAAAAAGAATGTCTTTATTGAAAAGCCCCTAACCAATACCACAGCGGAGGCTTATCGTTTGGTTGAAATGGCTGAGAAAGCAGGGGTATTGGGGCAAGTAGGACATGTAGAACGATTCAATCCAGCCTACCAAGCCGTTTTACCGTCATTGACCAATCCCCTATTTATTGAAACGCATCGCTTGGCAGAGTTTAATCCAAGAGGAACCGATGTATCAGTTGTTTTAGACTTGATGATTCATGATATCGATATTGTATTGAGTGTAGTTAACTCACCCATAAAAAATATTCAGGCTTCTGGAGTTGCTGTGATTAGCGAGACTCCTGATATTAGTAATGCCAGAATAGAATTTGAAAACGGATGTGTAGCCAATTTTACTGCAAGTCGGATTTCTTTAAAGAAAATGCGTAAATCACGTTTTTTTCAAAAAAACGCATATATCGCCTTGGATTTTTTGACCAAACAGGTTGAGATTGTTAAAATGAAAGAAGTAAGCTCAGAAACCAATGAAGACCTAGCGCTTTTGCTAACGAATGCAGAGGGAGAGAAAAAACAAATTTATTTTGAAAATCCAGTTATTGAAAATACAAATCCAATTCTAGATGAGCTTGAACATTTGGCCAGCAGTATTCAAAACAATAGCACACCAAGAGTATCATTAAAAGATGGCGCAAGAGCCTTGGAAGTTGCACATCAAATCATCGCTAAAATAGGTTGAGTTTTAAAAAGGAATTTCTCCTGCTCCCTCTCGAATTACATCAAAAGGATCAGTACTCAAATCCAATACTGTAGAAGGTATGTTGCTCCCGTAACCGTCAGAAATCATTAAATCAATCTGAGATTGCCATTGTTCAAAAAGATTTTCAGGATCGGTTGTGTAATCTAAAATCTCATCTGCATCGTGAAGTGAACTCGTGATCAATGGAGCTTTTAAAAGCGGTAATAACCCTTGAAGTACAGGGTGATTTGAAATTCTAACCCCAATTGTTTTTCGTTTTTGAAAGGGCTTGGGAAGTTTTCGAGCAGCATGCATGATCAATGCATAGGGTCCCGGCAGCAAGCGTTTGACTAATTTAAAAGTTTGAGAATTCATTGGTGCTACATAACTAGAGAGCGCTTTGATGTCTTGAAATAAAAAACTCAGAGGTGCATGTTCTAATTTCACCCCTTTAATTTTCGCAAAACGAGCAAGTGCTTTTGAATTTGAACTCAAACAACCCAGTCCATATACGGTGTCTGTTGGAAAGATAACGATCCCCCCTTTTTCAAGAATTTTAACCGTTCGCTTTAAATCCTTGGGATTAGGTTCCTCCGAATAACTTATTATATACTCTGCCATTCTAGGCTATTTGACTTTAAGTTTTGCAAATCGCAAAAGCAGATTTTTTACTCCAAACCCTTTAAAAGCAATAGCTGCCTTTTTATCATTCCCATTTCCTTCTATTGATTTTACAATACCGCTTCCAAATCGGGCATGCTCTACCTCCATGCCTTCCTTCAGCACAAAATCGTCTGGCATACTTGCAGCAGCAGGTTGTCCCAGATCAATTTTTCGTAACTTTTTAAGCTGAGAAGGTGTTGGGCTAATTATTGTTTTCTCTTTCGCTGGTGCAGATTTGAAATTTCGTTTTGTGGGCTTGTTATTGTCACCAAAAATTGAAGTATCCATTAAAGGTTTAAACTGATAACTGTCTTTGGGTACTATTTTGTTAATGTATTGGGGATCAATTTCTTCAATAAATCGACTTGGTTCTGCATCAATTAATTTTCCCCATCGGTATCTGGATAGTGTATATGAAAGAAAAGCACGCTCTTCAGCCCGAGTCAATGCTACATAAAACAAACGACGTTCTTCTTCCAATTCAGAACGGGTATTCAGACTCATTGCAGAGGGAAAGAGATCTTCCTCCAAACCTACAATATAAACATAGGGAAACTCAAGACCTTTAGCTAAATGAATTGTCATAAGAGCAACACGATCACTATTAGGGTCATCGTCTTTATCTGAATCTGTAGCTAGGGCAATATCTTCTAAAAATTCAGAAAGACTTGCTGTAGCATCCGCAAGCTCTTGCTGTCCTTCTGTAAAGTCGCGCATTCCGTTTAATAATTCTTCTACATTTTCAATTCGAGCAATTCCCTCTGGAGTGGCGTCTTTCTTTAACTCCTGAACTAATCCAATTTTTTTAGTCACTAGATCGGCAATTTCAAACGCATTTAACCCCTCATTTTCAATTTGAAAACGCTGAATTAAGGTCGCAAAGTTGGACAACTTGGTTAAGGTTCCCGCGTTGAGGGGAATCGCCAACTCTTTCGCTTTGACAACCGTGTCGAACAAGGGCAGTCCATGCTGCTTCGCTCCTACCACAAGCTTATCAATAGTAGTTTGGCCAATACCTCGTACAGGATAGTTAATGACTCTTTTTAAGCTCTCTTCGTCTTTTGGATTGACAATTAAGCGTAGGTAAGCCAAAATATCTTTAATTTCTTTACGCTGGTAAAAAGACAACCCTCCGTATATTCGATAAGGAATATCTCTTTTCCTTAATGCATCTTCCATTGCTCTAGATTGTGCATTGGTCCGATATAGAATTGCAAAATCAGCATTTTTACGCTGTTCTTGCATTTTAAATTCAAAAATACTTGAGGCTACATGTCTCCCCTCTTCTGCATCAGTTGGCAGTCTGTTTAACTGAATTTGAGATCCCTCGTCATTGGAGGTCCAAACCACCTTATCTATTTTTGTTCTGTTGTGATTGATGATGGAATTAGCGGCGTTGACTATCGTCTTTGTAGATCTGTAGTTTTGTTCCAATCGATACAAAGCAACATCATCATAGTCTTTTTGGAAATTCAGTATATTATTGATGTTTGCTCCTCTGAATGCATAAATACTTTGAGCGTCATCACCTACCACACAAATATTTTGATAGCGATCAGATAACGCCCTTACAATAAGGTATTGCGAATGATTAGTATCTTGATACTCATCCACTAGTATAAAACGAAAACGGTCTTGATATTTAGCTAACACATCAGGATGCCGATTAAGTAGTTCATTTGTTCGCAACAATAAATCGTCAAAATCCATAGCTCCTGCTTTAAAGCATCGATCTACATATTCTTTATAAATTGCTCCCATTTCAGGGCGCTTAGACATTACATCAGCCTCTTGCAAATCAGTGTCATTGAAATAGGCTTTGACAGTAATTAAGCTGTTTTTGAAAGCAGATATACGGCTTCTAATTTGTTTGTATTTATAAATATCCTTGTCCAACCCCATTTCCTTTATAATAGAAGAAATCAAACGGTCAGAATCTTGAGTGTCGTAAATTGTGAAATTAGATGGAAAACCGAGCTTATCTGCTTCGTGTCTTAAAATACGGGCAAAGACAGAGTGAAACGTTCCCATCCATAAGTTTTTTGCTTCACTTTCCCCAACCAATTCAGCAATTCTTTGCTTCATTTCTCGAGCTGCTTTATTTGTGAAAGTCAATGCTAAAATTGAAAATGAATCAACTCCTGAGGCCATCAAATGGGCAATCCTGTAAGTCAGTACTCTTGTTTTTCCAGAGCCCGCTCCAGCAATAACAATTAAGGGACCCTCTTTGTGAAGAACTGGCAGTTGCTGTGCTTCGTTGAGTGAGTTTAGGTAGGTTTCTGGAATATTTTTCATAGAGACTTTAAAAGTAGGGATTATCTAATTTTATAGCTCACATTAAAGAATTAATTATAAACATCTATATTTAAAAAAATAAAGTCATGAGATTATACCTTCCTTTTTTTGTTTTTGGGCTTTTGGCAACCACACAACATTTACAAGCCCAGATTAATGAAATTGCGTTTAACACCGTTGAATCCAAGGTCATAGAGTGGCGTCATCATTTACACCAAAACCCTGAACTTTCCAACAGAGAATTTAAAACTTCAAAATATGTTGCTGAACATTTAAAATCACT
This sequence comes from Flavobacteriaceae bacterium, assembly GCA_965656215.1. Classification (GTDB taxonomy): domain Bacteria; phylum Bacteroidota; class Bacteroidia; order Flavobacteriales; family Flavobacteriaceae; genus MS024-2A. The sequence continues at coordinate 48,288 of CBFHJD010000008.1, read as the reverse complement.
AGGAATAGAAGTTCAAACAGGAATTGCTCATACTGGAGTAGTTGGAATTTTAAAAGGCAAAAAAGATGGAAAAGTTGTTGCATTAAGAGCTGACATGGATGCTCTACCTGTAACGGAACGAAATAACTTACCCTACAAGTCTGAGGTCACCTCTGAATTCAATGGTCAAGAAACTGGTGTCATGCATGCTTGTGGTCACGATACACATGTAGCCATTTTAATGGGAGTAGCAGAAGTTCTTTCTAAAAACAGAAACTTTCCTGGAACGGTGAAGTTTATTTTCCAACCCGCTGAAGAAGGTCCACCCCCTGGAGAAGAAGGCGGTGCCAAATTAATGGTTAAAGAAGGTGTTCTTGACAACCCTAAGGTAGATGCTATTTTTGGCTTGCATATTAACTCCGGTACACATATAGGAAAAATAACCTATAAACCTGGAGGTATGATGGCGGCATCCCAGCGTTTTGTTATAAACGTAAAGGGGAAACAAGCTCATGGCTCCACTCCTTGGCAAAGTGTTGATCCTATTGTTGCCAGCGCACAAATTATCAATGGTTTACAAACAATTATTAGCAGAGAATCACAACTTACTAAAGAAGGTGCTGTCATTACAGTAGGCTCTATTCATTCTGGAATCCGATTCAACATCATTCCTGAAAATTTAGAGATGATTGGAACTATAAGAACGTTAGATCGAGACATGAAAAAATTGATCCGTAAACGAATGCAGGAAATGGTTCCGGCTATTGCTAAGGCGTATCGAGCGGAAGCATCAATTGAAATTCAAGATGGAGCTGACATTACTTTTAACAATGAAGCCTTAACCAAAAAAATGATTCCAACATTAGAACGGGTTGCCGGCAGTCAAAACGTATATGAGATTGATGCCATTACAGGCGCCGAAGACTTTTCATATTTTCAAAATGAGGTCCCTGGTTTTTTCTTTTTCCTAGGAGGCACTCCTTTAAACATGGAAGAAAGTGAGGCCCCCTCTCACCATACCCCTTCTTTTATAGTTGATGACGCAGGTATGCAACTGGGCGTAAAAGCATTATCAAATCTGGCAGTGGATTTTCTGAAATCAAAGTAAAAAGGATGTTTTTATGCCTTTTTTGATTTTGATTGAGCGTATTCAAAACCCATTTGCCACCATTTTTTCATCTGAGATTTATTAAAAACGAGTGAATTACTGGTTAGTATTTCAGGTGTATAAAACATTCTTAAACTCGCATTATAATCTTCAGCGACTAATTTACCTATATGCATGTCTTGAACTTCAATGCGATCAGAAATAAAACCAAAAACAGTACTTAGTGCATCAAACGGATTCCTAGAGTGTGCTCTATGAGTCCGCTGAAATTCAGTATCTAAAAGGATTGCATCTACATGTGTAGCGCCCATTGTAATGGCTTTTTCAATTGGAATCACACACCCTAAACCTCCATCGGCATATTCACAATCGTCCTTGGTTGCTAAGGTCATAAAAGGCACGTAATTACAAGAAATCCAAATCCAATCCATAAAATCTGAGTAGGTGCATTCTTTTAATTTTTTAAACTCTACGCTGTTGCCCGTTAAATTGGCAACACACACCACTACTTCTTTAGAGCTTTGTTGCAAAGAATTAAAGTCTTCAATTGTAACTTGCTGCTCAATGAGCCGTCTTAAATTATAACTCTCACCAAAGGTTTTTCTTCCTCGAATAAAGTTTTTCAAAACATTAAAATGATTGATTTTAATTCGCTCAACGCCATTTCTTTTAACAATCAAAAACGGATTATTACTAAAAATGCTGGATTGATTGACTTGGGTAAAGGCCTTTTTAATGGTTTCTATTTTACTTAATGCAAGATGAGAAACCAAAAGACTTCCAGTAGAGGTGCCCAAAAATAAATCATAAGATTGTTTCTCTTCTTCCAATAAGTATTGAGCGATTCCACCTGCAAAAGCTCCCTTACTTCCTCCTCCAGAAATTACCAATGCACGCATGTCCTTATAGCGGTGTTTAATTATATTTACACTTTAACTCAACTAAATAAAAGTATAAAATAATATGGATGTAATGCAAACTGCGCTAGTGTATTTAAAGGGGGTGGGTCCCGAGCGTGCGCGTTTGCTTAAAGAAGAATTACAGTTGAGAACCTATCAAGATCTCTTGCATTTTTTTCCAAATCGTTACATCGACAGAAGTCGTTTCTATCCTATTAATGAGCTTCCTCAAAACAATGCTGAAATCCAAATAAAAGGACGAATTACGTCTGTTAATTTTATTCAGCAAAAACGAGGTAAACGAATGGTCGCAAGCTTTGAAGATGAAACGGGAAGTATTGAATTAATTTGGTTTCGGGGTCATCAATGGATCCGAGAACAATTAAAAATCAATGAAACTTATGTTATTTTTGGACGCTTGAATTGGTTCAAAGGAAAGGTAAGCATGCCTCATCCAGAACTGGAATTGGAGCGTAATTTTCAAACCAATCTGAAGATTTCATTTTATCCTATTTACTCCTCAACCGAAAAATTAATAAATAAAGGGCTTTCACAAAAAGTAATTCAAAAGATGGTCGTTCAGCTACTTCAACTTCAGACCACCCCTTTTTCTGAATCCCTCCCATCAGCACTATTGAACCAATACAAATTAATTCCCAAAGACACCGCATTACGTCAAGTCCATTTTCCTGAAAATCAGCATCTTTTGACACGTGCTCAAATGCGGTTGAAATTTGAGGAGTTTTTTTATATGCAAATGCAGTTAGTTCTCAAAAACATTCAACGGAAACAAAAAATTAAGGGGCATGATTTTCAAAAAGTTGGACATAATTTTAATGATTTTTTTAGTCGTCATCTTACCTTTGATTTAACAAATGCTCAAAAGAGAGTAATTAAAGAGATTAGAATCGATATGGGAACGGGTCGGCAAATGAACCGACTTCTACAAGGAGACGTAGGATCCGGAAAGACCATTGTTGCTTTACTCCTAATGCTGATTGCTTTAGATAATGATTTTCAATCCTGTCTTGTTGCTCCTACTGAGATTTTAGCACAACAACACTTTCATTCCTTAGAAGAGCAACTCAAAAAATTAAATAGCTCGGTTGCTCTATTGACAGGGAGCAGCACCAAAAAAGAACGCCAAGCCATTCATCAGGGGCTACAAAGTGGTGAGTTAAATATCTTAATTGGTACGCATGCTGTTTTTGAAGATACGGTTCAATTTAAAAATTTAGGTTTGGCTATTATTGATGAACAACATCGATTTGGAGTGGCACAACGAGCTAAACTTTGGCAAAAAAATGAAGTGCCTCCCCATGTACTTGTCATGACAGCAACACCTATTCCACGAACACTAGCCATGAGTCTTTACGGAGATTTAGACCTTTCGGTAATTGACGAACTCCCACCGGGTAGAAAAAAAATTAAAACCCTGCATCGCACCGATTCCAATCGACTAAAAGTATTTGCCTTTGTAAAAGAACAAATTGCACTAGGACGACAAGTTTATATTGTTTATCCGCTGATTCAAGAATCTTCAAAATTGGATTATAAGGACCTGATGGATGGTTATGAAAGTTTATCGAGAAGTTTTCCTATTCCGAATTACCAAATCAGCATTGTACACGGACAGATGAAATCTGAAGATAAGACCTATGAGATGGAACGTTTCATCCAGGGGAAGACTCAAATAATGGTTGCCACTACCGTAATTGAGGTGGGAGTGAACGTCCCAAATGCCTCTGTTATGATTATCGAAAGTGCAGAGCGATTTGGTTTGTCACAACTTCATCAGCTTCGAGGGCGTGTAGGTAGAGGAGCTGAACAGAGCTATTGCATCCTTATGACGGGATCAAAACTTAGCCGAGAAGCTCAAACACGAATGGAAACTATGACACGAAGTAATGACGGCTTTGAAATTGCAGAAGTAGATTTAAGGCTCCGCGGTCCTGGAAACATAATGGGAACTCAACAAAGTGGTATTCTTCAATTTAAAATTGCAGATTTAATTCAAGATCAAGCCCTACTCAAGGCTGCTCGAGAACAAGTATTGCGAATATTAAAACAGGACCCTTCATTAAAAGATGCTGATCATCAGTGTATTAAACGAACTCTTTCTGCATTAAAATTTGATTCCAATATTTGGAATTTCATTAGCTGAAAATCGTGGGATAGATTCTTATATTTGCATTATTATAGTTCTAAATTATTTTTCTTGAAAATATCTCACAACTGGTTACAACAGTTTATCACAGTAGATCTTCCTAAAGAAGAGATCAGCATGATGCTCACAGATTTAGGTCTGGAAGTTGAGGGCATGCAAAATTTTGAAAGCATTAAAGGGGCACTTAAAGGCGTGGTTGTCGGAGAAGTATTAAGCTGCGAAACTCATCCCAATGCTGATCGCTTGAAAATTACAGAAGTCGCATTAGGTGACAACGTTGTAGTTCCTATTGTTTGTGGAGCTCCTAACGTAGCTAAAGGACAAAAAGTGATGGTAGCAACGGTTGGAACTGTACTCCATTTTAATGACGGTAAAGAGCTCAAAATAACCAAGAGTAAAATTCGGGGTGAAATCAGTATGGGCATGATCTGTGCTGAGGATGAATTGGGACTGGGTGAAAACCACGAGGGCATCCTTGTTTTGGAAAATAAACAAGTTGTTGGTACTCCTGCAGCTGAACTCTTTGAAATTGAACAAGACACAGTGTATGAAATTGGTTTGACACCAAACCGCGCAGATGCAATGAGTCACTTAGGGGTAGCAAGGGACTTAAAAGCCTTATGTATGCTGCGTCGAATTCCCTTTGAATGGTTTTTCCCTGAAACTTCTTCTTTTCATGTAGATACAAACCAAAAAACAATCCCTATCAGTGTTGAATCTAATGAAAAGTGTAGTCAATACTACGGGTTGACAATTTCAAATATCAAAATAGCTTCCTCTCCGCTTTGGCTTCAAAACAGACTTAAAGCAATTGGAATTAATCCCAAAAACAATATAGTTGATATAACCAACTACGTGATGCATGAATTGGGTCAGCCGTTACATGCTTTTGATGCAAATAAAATCCACAATCAAGTTGTTGTTAAAACTTTTGCTGAAGGAACGACGTTTACCACTTTAGATGATGTAGAAAGAAAATTACAAGCTGAAGACCTAGTAATTGGCGACGATAAACAAGGACATTGTATCGCTGGTGTTTTTGGAGGAAAAGAGTCTGGAGTAACTGAAAACACCAACTCTATTTTCCTAGAAAGTGCTTATTTTGATCCTATTAGCATTCGGAAAACAGCCAAGCACCATGGACTAAATACTGATGCCTCGTTTCGATTTGAACGTGGAATTGATCCCGAAATGGGAATAACGGCTTTAAAAAGAGCTGCAATTCTATTCAAACAATTTGCTGGAGGTACTATAACGAGTGAAATCCAAGAGTTTTCAAAACCACTAAAAGAGGCAGTTCAGATTTTTCTAAGCTATGAAAAACTAGAAAAGACCATCGGACAAAAGATTGATGAAAAAGATTTAAATACAATTTTAAATGCCTTAGAAATCAAAATAAATAATGTCTCAGAAACAGGAATTGGTATGACTATCCCCAGATATCGGGTAGATGTAACAAGACCAGCGGATGTTATTGAAGAAATATTAAGAGTTTACGGGTATAATAAATTAGAAGAAAAACCCTTAGTTTTTGAAGCCAATCCAGAATACCAATGGAAAAGCGTTCATAAACTTGAAAATACAGCCGCCAGACACCTTTCCAGTCTTGGCTTTTACGAAACACTGAATAACTCTCTTACCTCACCCAACTATCAAGCTGATTTTAACGAAAGTGTTACCTTAGTTAATCCATTAGGTAAAGAGTTGTCTAAAATGAGACAATCCTTGATTCATCAGGCGTTAGAAGTCGTTTCTTTCAATTTAAACAGACAAAATAAACAGCTCAAATTATATGAATTTGGGAGTGTTTATGGTAAAAATAATGATGCCTTTATAGAAGAGAAGCGTTTGAGTATTACATTATCAGGAACCGTATTTCAAACGCATTGGGAAGGAAAAGAGCAAACAGACCCCTTCTTTTATACAAAAGGACTACTCATCGATTTTTTCAACACCTTTGGTTTCCGTGATTTACAATTTGAAGTTGCAAATAGCCCGCATTTTGAAATTGCTTTTTCTTTAATGAGCAATCAAAAGCATTATGGAATATTTGGATTAATCTCATCTGAATTAAAAAATGAATTTGGAATTGACCAGGAGGTTTATTTGGCCGAGTTAAACTGGAGTGAACTTGCTAACAATGCATTTTCTAAGCCTATTCTCTTTGAAGCAATTGCTAAATTTCCGTCCATGCGTCGAGACTTTGCATTACTTCTAGATCAAGAGGTTGCTTTTCAAGCACTTCAGGAAATTGCCTTTAAAACGGAACGTAAAATTTTAAAATCTGTATCTCTTTTTGATGTTTATGAAGGAGATAAACTTCCGAAAGGAAAGAAATCATATGGTATCAACTTCACTTTTCAAGATAAAAACAAGACTTTAACAGACAAGCAAGTGGATAAAGTAATGGAAAAATTATTGAAAAATTTCAAAGAAAATTTCCAAGCAGAACTCCGTTAAATACTTCTTTCAAAAGAATTATCTTTTTTAGCGCTTTTTGTTTTATTTTTGTTTAAAATGAAATAGAATGATGAAGCTGAATTTTTTAACTAAAACCAATATCGAGCAAGTATTGTCTGGTGCGCGCGAAAAAAATCGCACACGCTCAGAAGTAAATGAGTCACTCTCTGATCTTTTCGATAGTTTAGATATTAAAATCCAAAATGATTTTGATTTTGACCAACTTGAAAGCAATCGAATTTACCATTTAGATCAAATTCGTGAAGTTTGTATCCACTATCGTTTGCGTTTTTTGGATCTTAAATATTTCAAAGGAAAGCTTCCTGAAAGTGCTCACGAAGCGATTAATTCTATCGAAGAAACTCACAATACGGTACTGTCAGATTTCAAAATCATGGCTCCATCAGTGCTCTTTAGATTGGAACGAAAAGACGATCCGCTTCTTTTTGTACCCTTAGGAAATAATTATTACTACCTTGTACACAAATGGGGGAACGATTTACATCCTCTACGTAAAATTATGATGTGGCCTTTTAAGAGTATTTGGACCCTTTTGTCCGCTCTGTTAGTGCTAAGTTGGTTTATTACTGAATTAACCCCTATGAATTTATTCACCAAAAATCCTGATACAGCTTCCTATTGGATGCTATACTTTTTTATGTTCAAAGGCATTGCATCTATTGTTTTGTTTTATGGATTTGCTTTGGGGAAAAATTTTAATCCAGCAATTTGGAATAGTAAATATAATAAATCATAAAATAAATTTTTATGTCCCAAGCGTACAAGAAATTGTTTTACGGCACCGCCATAGACGTTACTAAAATCTGTGGTGTACTTGACGCCCTAGATATAGTGCCGGTCGTAAAAGACCAGGCCGAATCGGCACGTCTAGCCGGGTTTGGGACTATAAACACGGATCAAGAAGTTTGGGTACATCCAGACGAATTTAGTAAAGCAAGAGAAGCATTAAATGAGTTAGAACTTTAATTAATTTTCATACATTTAGGGTCAACCTTATTATTTAAACTTTCCTTCCTATGCAATTTGTGATTTTCATAGCCTTCACCCTTTTAGTTGGTGTGGTGGCTTATCTTGCTACTAGATCAACAAACGAACAATCAGAAGACGGTTATTTTTTAGGAGGCCGAAGTCTTACTGCCCCTGTTATTGCTGCGTCTCTTTTGCTAACAAATTTATCCACAGAACAATTAGTTGGACTGAACGGCTCAGCTTATAATGAAGGGATTTTGGTCATGGCATGGGAAACCCTCGCTGCCATTGCTATGGTGGTTACAGCAGTGGTTCTTTTACCTCGCTATCTCAAAGGGGGGTTAACAACCATTCCTCAGTTTCTAGAACGTCGCTATGACACCATGACGAAATCGATTACCTCTGGATTATTCCTCAGTGGCTATGTTGTAGTTCTTTTACCAATAGTTTTGTATTCTGGAGCTATTGCCTTAATTGGAATGTTCGATCTCAATACTTTATTCCAAATGGAACAAAGTCAAACTCTTGTAATCACAGTTTGCTCCATTGGTGTCATTGGATCTATATACGCAATTTTTGGTGGACTAAAAGCAGTTGCTGTATCCGATACAGTCAATGCAATTGGTTTGTTAATAGGAGGTTTAATGATTCCAGCTTTTGGTTTATTGTATATCGGTGACGGAAGTATAGGAGCAGGAGTCGAAGCCTTATATGCCAATGCACCTTCAAAGTTTGTTGCCATGGGCTCATCAGATTCTGCAATACCTTTTAGTACACTTTTTACAGGTATGGTTCTTGTCCAACTGTTTTATTGGGGAACCAACCAAGCCATCATACAACGTGCTTTAGCCGCTAAAAATTTAGTCGAGGGTCAAAAAGGGCTTATACTTGCAGCTTTTGTTAAAATACTAGGACCACTCATTGTGGTATTACCTGGACTGATTGCATTTTATATTTTTGGAGATACTTTAGATCCCAGTCAAGGAGATCAATCTTATGGAATGTTAGTCAATAAAGTACTTCCTCCTGTGCTTTTAGGCTTTTTTGCTGCGGTATTGTTTGGTGCTATTTTAAGTTCTTTCAATTCGGCTTTAAACAGCTCAGTAACCCTTTTTGGATTAGATATTTACAAGCAATATATCAACAAAGAAGCTTCAGAAAAACAAGTGGTCAAAGCAGGTAAAAGTTTTGGTATTGGTTTGGCAATCTTGTCGATGATAATTGCACCTTCTATTGCGAATGCACCTGAAGGCTTGTTTGGCTATCTTCAAGAAATCAACGGCTGTTACACAATACCAATTTTAACAATAATATTGGTAGGGTATCTTACTAAATACGTTCCTGCTGTTGCTGCAAAAGTAGCCGTTGGTGTTGGTGTAATTCTCTATTCTTTTAGTCAATTTTTCTTAAAAGGATATGTAGAGTCCAACGGTGGAGAATATCCACATTACTTACATGTAATGGCTATTTTATTTTTATTTAACATAGGGTTGATGCTCTTGATAGGAAAACTTAAGCCTAGAGAAGAAGCTTACGAACAACGCTATACAAAACAGGTCGATATTACCCCATGGAAGCCAGTAAAAGTTATGGGAATCGTCATTACAGTTATTGTAATCAGCACTTACTTTATATTTGCCTAAGACTGCTGATAAAGCTTTTCTCGCAGTTCCTTGATTTTCGAATCAGTCATGTACTCGTCAAAAGTCATATGACGATCAATCATCCCATTAGGAGTTAACTCAACAATACGGTTCCCTAGGGTTTGAGCAAATGCATGATCGCTGGTACTACAAAGTAAGGTACCCTTGAAGTTGTTTAAAGAGTTGTTAAAGGCTGTTATGGATTCTAAATCCAAATGGTTTGTCGGTTCATTCAGCACAAGAACATTAGCGCGTTCCATCATCATTTTTGACAACATACAGCGCACTTTTTCACCTCCAGAGAGTACATTAGACATTTTCAGGGCCTCTTCACCGCTGAATAACATTTTTCCAAGAAAACCCCTTATAAAAACCTCTTCTCGCTCTTCCTCGGTTTTGGCATATTGGCGCAACCAATCTACTAACGAAACTGGTGATTCAAAATAATCATCATGATCCACAGGTAAATAAGCCTGGGTAGTTGTAATTCCCCATGAAATGGTTCCTGAATCTGCTTTTGCTTCCCCCATCAGTATCCCATAAAATGCTTCTATAGCTCTGGTGTCTTTTGAATGAATAATAACTTTGTCTCCCTTGGCTAAATTAAGGTTGACATTTTTGAATAAAGAATGACCTTCAACTGAAGTAGATAACTGTTCAATGTTTAAAATTTGATCGCCTGCCTCACGCTCTTGGTCAAAAATAAGTGCAGGATACCGACGACTGGAGGGTTTTATTTCTTCAATATCCAGTTTATCAATCATCTTCTTACGAGAAGTGGCTTGCTTTGATTTGGCAACGTTGGCTGAAAAACGGGCTATAAATTCTTGAAGCTCTTTCTTTTTCTCTTCAGACTTTTTGTTTTGTTGGGCACGCTGGCGTGCAGCCAGTTGACTGGATTCATACCAAAAGGTGTAATTTCCTGAAAAATGATTGATTTTACTATAATCAATATCGGAAATATGAGTACAAACTGCATCAAGAAAATGACGGTCGTGAGAAACAACAATTACAGTATTGTCATAATTTGCTAAAAAGTGCTCCAACCACATAATGGTATCGTAATCCAAGTCATTTGTTGGCTCATCCATTATAAGTACGTCAGGATTTCCAAACAGTGCTTGAGCAAGAAGTACGCGGACCTTTTGCTTTCCGTCTAGTTCTTTCATTAACTTATAATGCAACTCTTCACTGATTTCTAAATTGGAAAGTAATGCTGCAGCTTCACTGTCTGCATTCCAGCCATTCATCTCCTCATATTCCAACTGTAAAACCCCAACACGTTCGCCATCTGCATCAGAAAAATCCTCTTTAGCATACAAAGCATCCATTTCAGCTTTGATTTCAAACAACGATTTATTTCCTCTTAAAACGGTCTCTAAAACCGGATGTTCGTCAAATGCATTGTGATTTTGTTCCAATACAGAAAGTCGCTTCCCTGGCTCTAAATGAACACTTCCTGAATTGGCATCTTGCTTTCCAGAAATGATGTTTAAGAAGGTGGATTTTCCAGCACCATTTGCTCCTATTATTCCGTAACAATTCCCTGGAGAAAAGCTGACATTCACTTCGTCAAATAAAATTCGTTTCCCAAATTGCACTGAAAGATTCGAAACCGATAACATAATTTTCTTTTTACGCTGCAAACTTACACAAAACCTTGTGAGTGATTTAACGACAATCAATATTTTTTAAACTGTTAAATAGTGTACTTTTGAAACATGATTAAAAGAGTTCTTTTGGTGTTGATTGGTATGGGGTTGTTTTTTTCCTGTAGCGATGAAAAACAAGCTAGTAATCGTGTTTTTTTGGGAGGGCAAATCATCAATCCTTCTTCGAGAACAGTTACTTTATATCAGGGAAACAAAGCTGTAGAAATGTTTCAGCTAGACGAAGAATTTCGATTTCAAAAAAGCTACGATTCTCTTCGTAGTGGAATTTTTAAACTGGAACACCTCCCTGAATACCAAACACTTGTTTTAGAAGAAGGCGATAGCCTATGGGTACGAATTAATGCTGCTACATTTGATGAATCTATTGTTTATTCTGGCTTGGGCGCTTCTAAAAATAATTTTTTGATGGAATTGTTTCTCAGACAAGAGAAAGAAAATGATTACTTATCGTCAAAATACTCCAGCAGTCGTAATGTTTTCAGTCAATTATTAGATTCCATGCTTATGGAAAAAAAGAATTTATGGATTGAAATGGACTCACTCAATACCCTTTCTCCCATTGCGCAAAAGGTAACTCAATCTGCATATATTTACCCGTACGCAACTATCCGTGAACGCTATGCACTTCTTAGGGGCGCACAATGGACTGCTGAGGAAGACAGCCTCTATTTTGGTTTTCGTAAATATTTAAATTACGGCGACAATGATTTGGCCTTTTTTGATCCTTATGTAAATTACGTGCTTAACTACATTAACAAAAATGCGTTAGATTCAGGAGCTTCGTATTTTCAAGTAAAACAAACTACAGATTTTAACATCAAACGCTTAGAAGTGTTAGATGGATCCATCTCAGGATCTTTATTGCGCAATAATCTAGCCCGTGCCATTGCATTTGAAGAAATATTAACCTTTGAAAACCATAAGCAACACGAACGCTTCCTTCAATTTTATGCTACCGTCAACACCTCCCCTATTTACCTCGCAGAGGTTTTGGATTTACACAGGGATATTAGCAGCATGGAGCCCAAAAAAAGACTCCCCAAAATACTTTTGCAAAATGCATCACGTGACACCATTTACAGTTCCTCGCTCACAAATGATAAAACTACCGTAATTTATTTCTGGTCTCAAACCCAAATGAATCTTTACAGGGATACTTTAGAACGAGTTTCTGGTTTTCAAGCGCTTTATCCTGAAATTCAATTTGTGGGAATTTGCATCCAACCCTTTAACACTATGGTTGATGAGGTTCAAAAAATTATGGAAGTGGACACAGCCAATCAATTTGCATTGGTAGATTTTGAAAACGCGAGTAAAGCTTGGGTTTTAACCCTACTAAACAAAGCCATTATTATAGACTCTAAAGGCAGGCTGATTGAAGGTTTTGGTAATTTTTCAGATGCAAATTTCGAATCCTTATTAAAGGATTTAAAATAAAATTTAGTTCCCTTTTTTGTGGTCGGCTAAAAACTTGGCCAATCCAATATCAGTCAATGGATGATTTAACAATCCTTTGATTGCTGACAATGGTCCAGTCATAACATCAGCACCGATTTTAGCGCAGTTTACAATATGCATGGTGTGACGCACTGAAGCAGCTAAAATTTCTGTTTCAAAGGCGTAGTTATCATATACTAATCGAATATCTTCAATTAACTCCAACCCGTCTGTTGAAACATCGTCTAAACGTCCAATGAAAGGTGACATATAAGTAGCTCCTGCTTTCGCAGCAAGCAAGGCTTGACCAACAGAAAAGATTAAGGTACAATTGGTTTTAATTCCAGCATCAGAAAAATATTTGAGTGCCTTTACACCGTCTTCGGTCATGGGAATTTTAACTACAATTTGAGGGTGTAAAGAAGCCAAAGCTTCACCCTCACGAACCATTCCTTCAAAATCAACTGCAATTACTTCAGCTGATACATCACCGTCAACGATTTCACAAATAGCTACATAGTGCTTTAAAATATTATTAGCCCCAGTAATTCCTTCTTTGGCCATCAAAGACGGATTGGTGGTTACTCCATCCAGTACTCCTAGCGCTTGAGCTTCTCGTATTTGGTCTAGATTGGCAGTATCAATAAAAAATTTCATAAAAAGTTGTTATAATTTGTAATGATTCATTAATAGTTTTTCAAAGATACGACTTGGGAGCAAGCTTTTTAATATCCCTGATAGTTTTTGTAAAAGGTGTCCAACTTTATAGCGCACCTTAAGTTTGGGGGTGCGAATTAAATCGTCAATTTTTTGGGCAATTACCTTCGGATCAATCCCATTATCCACATGAGCATTCATTTGATATAAGCTGAATTGATAGGCTTTTGAATAGGGAGAATTCTCTTTTAAAGGAGCATAATGACGACGCTCAGCTATGTTAGAAACAAAATCGCCAGGAGCCAAATTACATATCCGTATTCCAAACGTTTTGGTTTCCATACGTAACGCTTCCGACATTCGCTCCAACGCTCCTTTCGCTGCAGAATAGGGACCTCGAAACGGCAAACCCATATCAGCAGCAATGGAAGTAATATTGACAATTAGACCCTCGCCTTGTGTTCTCATTTGCGGAAGCACAGCCTGTATTAGCTTTAAAGGACCAAAACAATTGATTTCAAAATGCTGTTTTACAGCACTGAGTTCAATTTCTTCCATAGGACCTGTAATCCCTACACCGGCATTATTAATTAAAACGTCCAAGCGTCCCGCTTCGTTGATGACGGACGCTACACAACTCTCTATAGTTTTAGGATCTTCATTTTCTAAAGCAAAAAAGGTAAAAGGGTATTTATTTTCATACTGTTTAGGATTACGACTTGTTCCATAAACCGTATAGCCATTATCGCATAAGTAAAGAGCAGTAGTCAAGCCTAGGCCTGAGGAAGCTCCAGTAATTAACACGACTTTAGACATTTGTTGAAAATTAAAAAAAGGGCAAGCGACCTACATCACACCGCTACGACCGCCTACCCTTGCTGCGTTCCCACCCTGGGGGATTCAGCAGGAGCTGGTTGTGTAGGACTTGCCCGTGGCAAATATAAGCCCTTCAAATGAGTTCAACAATCATTTTAAATGCTTAATTTTGAAATGATTTATCGAATTAATTTTAGCGTCAGATGCCCATAAAAAGCTTTATATATTCTTCTTTTATTCTTTTTTTAATGAAATGTGGAGGTCCAAACACTCCAAATTTTAAAATTTTAACGGGTGTCAAAAATGATAAAGCCACCTGGGGAGACACACTCAACCTCAACCTTAATAAAAAAATTGAAGGAGCAACAGTTGATTTTTTCCTAAACGATCAGCCCATAACAACAAATCATGTATTGACGGATGAACCACTTGGCAGTCATCCCCTAAAAGCAGTGGTCACTCAAGGAGAAGCTACTTTTGAAAAAAAGACAACCCTTACTTTACTCGCACCGAATCCGCCTAAACTTTTTAGCTATGATCTTATTGCGAGCTATCCCCACGATATTACAGCCTATACTCAAGGATTAGAGTTTGATGGTGATCTTCTTTACGAAAGTACCGGACTCAATGGCAAGTCAAGCTTAAGAACCGTTAACTATAAAACGGGAACATTAACTAAAAACAAACCCCTAGACACCAATTACTTTGGGGAAGGTTTAACTGTGCTAGAGGATAAAGTCATCCAATTAACCTGGAAAGCAATGAAAGGTTTAGTTTACGATAAAGAAAGCTTGGAAATGCAAAAATCATTTCCCTTTTCAGCAAGCAAGGAAGGCTGGGGATTGTGCAATGACGGTACTTCGCTTTTTAAGTCTGACGGTACCCATCGCATTTGGATACTTGACGCTCAAACTTATCAAGAAAAGGGAAACATTCAAGTGATGACAAACAAAAGCTCTTTAAAAAACCTCAATGAATTGGAATGGGTTGACGGAAAAATTTACGCGAATACCTACCAATTTCAAAAAGATGTGGTAGTCATTATTGATCCACAAAGTGGAGCGGTTGAAGGAGTTGTTGATTTTTCAGGACTAAAAGAAAAAGTAGAACAGCATCCACAACTCAATGTTTTTAATGGAATAGCCTACCACCCTACCCGAAAAACATTCTTTGTTACAGGAAAAAATTGGGA
Organism: Flavobacteriaceae bacterium; assembly: GCA_965656215.1. Lineage (GTDB taxonomy): Bacteria > Bacteroidota > Bacteroidia > Flavobacteriales > Flavobacteriaceae > MS024-2A. Next base: position 33,267 of record CBFHJD010000008.1, on the reverse strand, counting down.
CACCCTTTTTGAGGTAAAGATTTTTCCTAAAGAATGAAATCTTTTTCCATCAACACTAGAGTACTTCCGGAGCATATAGATGATTTAGGGCATGTCAATAATGTACAATACCTTTATTGGGTCCAAACTGTTGCTCATGCGCATTGGGAAAAACTGACTAAAGGGGCTACTGAATCCCTTGGGGTTTGGGTGGTTCGCAGCCATTCCATTACTTATAAAAACCAAGCTTTTGAAGGAGATGTTTTGACCCTACATACTTTTGTCAAACAAAGTCGGGGGGTGTTGTCAGAACGAATTGTTGAGATATTCAATGCAGAACAAATTCTTTTAGCGCAGTGCAGTACACAATGGTGCTATTTAGATGCAAGTAGTCAAAAACCAATCTCTATTCCTGAAAATATTTTGTGCCTTTTTAACGATAACTGAATTACTTTAATCAAATAAATTCTTTTAAAAAATGATTCTGCTTGATCTTAAGCTACGAATAAAGCTCTTCCTGCCATTAACTCATGTACTTCTTTAGCGACAGCATTAAGTACAGTTTCATCCTCTGGGTTTTGAATCACTCGATCGATTAACGCTACGATGGTTCCCATTTCATTTTCTTTCAACCCTCTAGTGGTAATAGCTGCAGCACCAATGCGTATTCCTGAGGTTACGAAAGGAGACTTGTCATCAAAAGGAACCATGTTTTTATTGGCCGTAATCTCAGCTTTTACTAGAGCTTTTTCAGCATCTTTTCCAGTAATGTTTTTATTCCGAAGATCTATCAACATCATATGGTTATCTGTACCCCCAGAAATAAGGTGATAGTCTTTAGCAACAAACGCTGCAGCCAAGGCTTGGGCGTTCTTTTTCACTTGTTCCATATACGTTTTAAAGGAGGGCGCTAAAGCCTCTTGAAAAGCAATGGCTTTTCCAGCAATAACATGCATTAATGGACCTCCTTGATTTCCTGGAAAAACTGCCATATTCAATAGATGCGACATTTTTTGGGGCGTTCCGTTTTTCAAGGTCAATCCAAAGGGATTGTCAAAATCTTCTCCCATTAAAATCAATCCGCCTCGTGGGCCTCTTAAGGTTTTATGAGTTGTTGTTGTAACTACGTGGCAATGTGGTATGGGATTACTCAACATCCCTGTTGCGATCATCCCTGAGGGATGGGAAATATCCGCTAATAAAAACGCTCCAACGGCGTCAGCAATTTCACGGAACTTAGCAAAATCAATGTCACGAGAATAAGCTGAGGCACCCGCAATAAGCAGCTGTGGTTTAACCTCTTGAGCGATTTTCAAGATATTATCGTAATCTAAACGTCCTGTATCCTCCTGAACTCCATAAAAGTGTGCTTTGTAAAGACGTCCAGAAAAATTGACAGGTGAGCCGTGTGTTAAATGCCCTCCATGAGAAAGATCAAATCCTAAAATAGTATCTCCAGGCTTTAAAAATGCGTGAAATACAGCTGTATTGGCTTGAGAACCAGAATGTGGCTGAACATTTGCGTAAGCGGCTCCGAAGAGTTGTTTGGCACGATCAATAGCAATGCGCTCCACTTGGTCCACAACTTCACATCCTCCGTAATAACGCTTCCCAGGATAACCTTCAGCGTATTTATTTGTCAACACTGAACCCGTTGCTTCCATTACGGCTGGGCTCGTGAAATTTTCCGAAGCAATTAATTCAATTCCATTCAATTGACGCTGCTCTTCTTCCTTAATCAAATCAAATACTGCGGTATCCTGTAGTAACATATCATAAATAATTTAGACTGTAAAATTAATGAGTTTAGATGAGCTTTTGAGTACAATTTTAAACAAATCAAAACCAATTTATCCAAGAGTAATTAACAAGTCTCCAATCCGTTTTACAAGCAAAATTCATCAGAGATTAAAATTGACATTTTGACGCTAGTTTTAAGAAGAAACAAGACAATAAGTCAGCTGAATATCAATGGAATAGCTTTTGATTTAAAGTGATTTTAAAAAATCTTATGAATCTGAATAATCTTACCACCAAAGCCCAAGAAAGTGTTCAACACGCACAACAATTAGCATTCGAAAACGATCATCAACAAATAGAGAATGAGCATCTATTTCAAGGATTATTGGAAACTGACGACAGTGTGATACCTTACTTGTTTTCAAAACTCAATATCAAACTCACTCTCTTAAAGCAATTGAATACAAGTGCAATAAAAAATTTTCCAAAAGTAACAGGAGGCTCACAAATGCTCTCACCCAAAGCATCACAGACCCTGATGAATGCCATAGCGATTGCAAAAAAGCAAGGAGATGAATTTGTGGCAACCGAGCATCTTCTCATTGCATTATTCGAATCCAAGAGTACTGTTTCTAAAATACTGCAAGATCAGGGCATAACTAAATCTAGCCTAAATGAGGTTGTAAAAGAATTACGGAAGGGTGAAAAAATAACTTCTGCCTCAGCAGAACAGAATTACAATGCTCTTGAAAAATATGCGAAAAACTTAAATCAGCTGGCACAGGAGAACAAGCTGGACCCGGTTATTGGTCGGGATGAAGAAATACGAAGATTGCTTCAAATCTTAAGCAGGAGGACCAAAAACAACCCCATACTGGTTGGAGAGCCCGGAACGGGTAAAACAGCTATAGCAGAAGGCTTAGCACACCGAATAATTGAGGGCGATGTACCTGAAAACTTAAAAGACAAACAAATTTTTGCTTTGGATATGGGCGCATTGATTGCAGGCGCCAAATACAAAGGAGAATTTGAAGAACGCTTAAAGAGTGTGATCAAAGAAGTGACTCAAAGTGCAGGCGATTTAGTTTTATTTATCGATGAGATCCACACCCTTGTAGGTGCTGGAGGAGGTGAAGGAGCCATGGATGCTGCAAATATCTTAAAACCAGCCTTGGCCCGAGGAGAACTAAGGGCCATAGGAGCCACTACTCTGGATGAATACCAAAAATACTTTGAAAAAGACAAAGCTTTAGAACGTCGTTTTCAAAAGGTAATGGTGGATGAACCCAATCTAGAAAGTGCAATTTCAATCTTGAGAGGAATCAAGGAGAAGTATGAAACACATCATAAGGTTAGAATAAAAGATGAGGCTATTATTGGAGCTGTAAGCCTTTCCAATCGCTATATTACCAATCGGTTTTTGCCAGACAAGGCCATTGACCTTATGGACGAAGCTGCCTCAAAACTCAGAATGGAAATTAATTCAAAGCCTGAAGAGCTGGATACTTTAGACCGTAAAATTCGACAAATTGAGATCGAATTGGTTGCCATCAAAAGAGAAAAAGATCAGGAAAAAATTAAAAAATTAAACCTGGAATTAAGCGAGTTAAAGCAAGAACGCAAAACTCTTTTTGCACGATGGAGCCAAGAAAAAGAAGTAGTTGATAGCATCCAACAAACAAAGGTTGAGATTGAAAACCTCAAATCACAAGCCGACCGTGCAGAGCGTGATGGAGATTACGGAACTGTAGCCGAAATTCGTTACGGAAAACTACAGGAGTCCGAAGAAAAAATTCAAAAGCTTCAAGAAACTTTAGCTAATAATCAATCTGAAAATAGTCTCATCAAGGAAGAAGTCACTTATGATGATATTGCGGAAGTGGTAGCCAAGTGGACGGGAGTACCTGTGAGTAAAATGCTACAATCCGATAAAGAGAAACTACTAACATTGGAAACACTACTCCACCAACGCTTAATTGGACAAGAAAAAGCGGTAATTGCTGTAAGTGATGCCATACGAAGAAGTAGAGCTGGATTACAAGACAGTAACCGCCCCATCGGTAGCTTTTTGTTCTTAGGAACTACTGGAGTGGGAAAAACAGAATTGGCAAAAGCCCTTGCTGAAGCTTTATTTGACGATGAAAACAACATCACTCGAATCGATATGAGTGAATATCAAGAGCGCCATGCTGTGAGTAGATTGGTAGGAGCCCCTCCGGGCTATGTAGGCTATGAAGAAGGAGGTCAGTTGACCGAGGCGGTTCGTCGTAAACCATATTCTGTTGTCCTGTTAGACGAAATTGAAAAAGCTCATCCCGATACCTTTAATGTACTGTTGCAAGTATTAGACGAAGGGCGATTGACCGATAACAAAGGACGCTTAGCTGATTTCAAAAATGCACTCATCATCATGACCAGCAATATGGGGAGTGAAGAAATTCAAGCCGCTTTTGAGTCGAATCCCCAATTTGAAAAAGCAGAAACCGTAGCCAAAGAACAAGTCATGCAATTACTCAAAAAGCAAGTTCGTCCCGAATTTTTAAATCGGATTGACGACATCATACTTTTCTCTCCTCTATCGCAAAGGGAAATCAAACAAATTGTCAAGCTTCAATTTAATTTTATTGCAAAACGAATTAAAGATCAAGGGGTAATGATCAATGCCACAGAAGAAGCTTTGGACCAGCTGACACGCTTGGGGTTTGATCCGCAATATGGAGGAAGACCAGTAAAACGAGTCCTTCAGCAGCAAATCTTAAATCCGTTAAGCAAAAGTTTACTCGGAGATACTCTGGATAAAAACCAGGGAATTACAGTAGACTATTTTGATGGTAAATTCGTTTTTAGAAACTCTGAAGTAATTCCATAAGCGTATTAGTACTACCTTTGCATTGTGCAAAAAGAAATTCACATAAAAAACAAAAAGGCACGCTTTGAGTATGAACTCCTAGAGGAATATACCGCGGGCATTGTACTGACCGGAACTGAAATAAAATCAATCCGGAACAGTAAGGCTTCTATTACAGAAAGTTTTTGTGAGTTTAACGAGCGTGGTGAATTATTTACCGTCAATATGCATATTGAAGAATACGCATTCGGAACGCGTTACAACCACCGTCCCAAGGCTCAGCGTAAGCTTCTATTAAATAAAAAAGAATTAAAAAAACTATTGCGTGAAGTTCAAAACAGTGGATTGACCATTGTTCCACTCCGCTTGTTTATTACAGACAAAGGCTTTGCAAAACTTCGCATTGCCTTAGCGCGGGGTAAAAAGCTTTACGATAAGCGGGAAACCATCAAAGACCGGGACAACAAAAGGGATTTAGACCGGATCAAAAAAAGTTTTAAACGCGGCTGACCAAACTTTTCCTTCAATTGTGAAATTCATTATCTTGAAATAAATTGTATATCATGAAAGCACATCTACTTCTATTAATATTTTCGGTTCAATTTGCCTGGAGTCAATCTCCATTAAAACAACTCGAAGATTCTCCAAGACATCACGAATGGGTTACTTTAAAAACTCCTTCAAAAGAAGTGAAAAGTTTTTTAGTTTATCCTGAAGTTGCAAAAAAAACACCTGTAGTGATTGTAATTCACGAAAATAGAGGCCTGAACGACTGGGCACGAAGCATGGCAGACCAAATTGCTGAAATGGGTTATATCGCACTTGCTCCTGATTTTTTATCTGGAACAGCACCCAATGGAGGTGGAACAACAGATTATGAAAACTCAGATGCTGCACGTACTGGAATTTACAGTCTTGATCAAAATCAAATTAAAGCTACATTAGACGCAGCGGTAACCTTTGCAAAAGAAATTCCAGCATCAAACGGAAAGTCAGTAATTATTGGATTTTGTTGGGGAGGGAGTCAATCTTTTGAATTTGCAACAGCATCCTCCGATATAGAAGCCGCTATTGTTTGTTATGGAACAGGACCTAAGGATTCTGAATCATACGAGAATGTTCAAGTGCCTATTTATGGATTTTATGGCGGAAATGACAATCGTGTTAATGCAACAATACCGATGAGTAAAGCAGCCATGGAAAATAATTCTGCACGTTTTGAAGTGACAATTTATGAGGGTGCAGGACATGGTTTTTTCAGAGCAGGTGAAGGACCCAATGCATCTGAAGCCAACAAAAAAGCCAGAGCAAAGGGTTTAAAACGACTCAAAGAAATTCTCGCTAAAATCTAATACGGCTCCTAGAGGCACCTTCCATCTCGTTTTTATCCTTACTTTTGCATTCATCATAAAGAAGATGGAAAATCAAATAAACATTTCTTACAACACTTCAGCATTACTTGGGCTGAAAGAGGAATTGACTTCAAAACAATACAGTTCTATTTTCGTCTTGGTGGATTCCAATACCAAAGACCATTGCCTAGATCGTTTTTTATCGTTCTGTTCAATTGAAGTGACAGCTGTTTTAAAAATGGCGGCTGGTGAAGAAAATAAAAACCTCACTACATGTCAAAAGCTATGGGAAGATTTATCGTTTCAAGGTGCTGATCGCAATAGTGTTTTGATCAATCTAGGTGGAGGTGTCGTTACAGATTTAGGAGGATTTGTTGCTTGTACTTTCAAACGCGGAATTGACTTCTACAATATCCCCACTACGCTACTGGCTATGGTTGACGCCTCTGTGGGAGGAAAAACCGGAATTGATCTAGGTGCATTAAAAAACCAAATTGGAATCATCCGCGAACCTCAAAGAGTTATAGTAGAATCGGGATGGCTTGAAACACTTCCTCAAGAGGAATTGAAAAGTGGTTTTGCCGAAATGTTGAAGCATGGATTAATTGCTAATCCAGACTACTGGAATACACTCAGAACACTTGAGGAAATTTCTCCTGAAAAATTGACGGACTATATTAAACCCTCTATTGCTGAAAAAACAAAGGTAGTCCTTGAAGACCCTTATGAAAAGGGCCTACGCAAGATCTTAAACTTCGGTCACACGCTTGGACATGCGATCGAATCTTTTTACCTAACCCAAACTAAAAAGCCAAGACTTTTACACGGTGAAGCAATTGCTATCGGAATGGTCCTTGAGTCATACCTCGCGACCCATTGTAGTGGTCTAGGTAAAAGTACTGCTGTAGAGGTCAAAGAAACTTTTGATAAATTCTATTCAAAAGTGAACATCACCACTGAAGATCAAGTTTCAATTTTAAACTTACTTCGTCATGACAAAAAGAATAAAGCTGGACGAATCAATTTCGTATTACTCAAAGCAATCGGAGAACCTGATATTGATGTAGAGGTTCCGCAAGAACTCTTCAGTAAAGCATTTGAGTTTTACCGTTCCTAGTTAAGCAGAATTTCTGCTGGCATTAATATTTCCAAATAAAGAACGGGTTATCATAGTTTCCATGATTTCCATTTGTTTTGGGTCTGGAGCATCTTCTCCTTTCAGCTTTTGCATTTCCATTAGAGCAAACTGTTGAATGGTCAATAAGGGCTGAACGATTTCCTCACGAGCTTTGATTGACGCTTTACCAGCTGGTTCATTTTCCATGAGTGATTTAAACCCACTTATTTCAAGCAACAGCTTATTGGTTAATGAATATTCGTTAAAAATCAATTCCCAAAACAATCCAAACTCTTTATCTTCTTTCATGTATGCTGTTAACTGGAAGAAGGATTTAGTTAAGCTCATCATGCTGTTAAAAACCAAAGTTCTAAAGAATCTAGAGTTGTGAAACAGTCTCTTGACATCTTCTAGCCTCCCTTGGTTTAAAAATTCATTTAAGGCCGTTCCAACCCCATAAAATCCAGGGACATTTTGCTTCAACTGACTCCAACTCCCTACGAAAGGTATGGCGCGTAAATCTTCAAACTTAAGTTCAGAAGATTTTCCTCTTTTAGAGGGGCGGCTTCCAATATTTGTTTTGGCATAATACGGTAAGGTTGACATTCGTTCCAAATAAGGAATAAACATTGGATGCGCTTTAAAATCTTGATAGGCTTGATAACTAACTTTGGCAATCTCATCTAGAGTTGTTCGGTCTGCTTCTGACAAATTATTTTTCCCAGGATTAAAAAGTTGACTCTCAATTCCAGAACTTAATAACTGCTCCAAATTATATTGAGATGAATCTAAAGTTCCAAAATTTGAACTGATCGTTTGCCCTTGAATGGTCAGTTGAATATCATCATTTTGAATGGTATCACCCATGGATGCGTAGAATTCATGCGTGTTTCCACCCCCACGGGCCGGTGGACCTCCCCTACCATCAAAGAAAGCAACACGTACCCCATATTTTGAGGCAAGATTGCTGAGTTCTTCTTTGGCTTTATAAATACTCCAATTTGCCATAAAGTAACCGCCATCTTTAGTTCCGTCAGAAAATCCTAACATCACGGTTTGTTTCATTCCCCTTCGCTCAAGATGTTTTTTGTAAATAGGATTACCAAACAAACCGTCCATTACTTCTTCGGCAGTCTCTAAATCAGGGATGGTTTCAAATAGTGGAATAAAATCTACATTCGGGTTTTCCCATGCGCTCATTCGACACATGGCAAATAATTCTAAAATATTTTCTAATGTTTGACAGTTACTAATGATATAACGATTGCAACCACGTTCTCCGTTAGTTTTTTGAATAGATTGCATTGCTCGGATACTTTCCAAGGTTTGATGTGTAATCTCATCTGAAAAAATAGTTGGTGGCAAATCACCAACTAAGTTAGGTAAAACCTCACAGCGCTCTTGCTCAGAGAGTTTCTGATAATTGGCAGGTAAATGAGTAACGTAGTGTTGTATTTCTGGATGAGAGACAATTTCATTAAATACTGAGCGGTGAACCCGAGAGTCTTGACGAATATCTAAGCTAGCAAAATGAAATCCGAATAATTCAATTTTATGAATCATGTCTTTTACATCCTCTAAGTACAATCCATTATGCTCTTTTTTTATTGCTTCAGAAATATATTTCATTTCTGAACGGATATGATCTAAATTAAAATTATTGTTTCGATCAGGATAGAACAAGGCATTAAAAACTTCGCCTTCAAGAGCCTGTACCCGTTCTTCCACTCCTGGAAAAGTTAATTTTCGCTTCAGTCTACGCAAATCTCTATAATAGTTTCTCAAAATTGAAAAACGCAATCTTTTGGCTGTTTTTAATGTGATTTCAGGCGTGACATAAGGGTTTCCATCCCGATCCCCTCCAGGCCAAAATCCAAAATCAAAAATGGAATTGTTTAACTCTTCAGAGTCAACAATATGATCGGCTATATAGTTATAAATTGTGCTGGCAGAGTGATAAAAAACATTTTCTAAAAACCAGATCAAACTCACCGCTTCATCAAAAGGACTAGGTTTTTCTTTTTTATAGAAAGGGGTTTTACCCAATTGAACTAAAAGTTTTTGAATTCGGCTTAAGTCGTCTTGGGCTATAGCATTGGAGAGTTCATTAATAATTACTAGAACGTTGTCAGGATAAAATTGAGTTGGGTGAGCTGTAAGTACAATACGCACCTTAAATCGTTTGATATAATCTGTGAGCGAATCTGACAAGCGTTTTTTCTGCGCTTCTTCTTTAATGTTTCTTAGCGTTCCTCTACCATGCATGTTGTTTACATAAGAAAAACCAGCATCCTCAATAGCATCAAACAATACAACTTGACGTTCAATGTATTGAATAAAACTGAATAACAAATCTTGCTGTTCATTAAGTTTTAACTCTGGAGCAAATCGCTCAAAAAAAGTCCTAACAATTTCATTAGGATTTTTTTTCAATTCAAATTGCTTTTGGCAATGGTCTGCAAATAGAGGTAATAAAAGAGATGTTCTTTTAATTTTTTCAAAAGGGAGGGTTAGAAATAGACTGTTGTAGATTTGAAATCGGGAAAGAATTCTTTCGTTAAATCGTTCTATTTTAGGTTTACGGGCCATTTAGATTTAAAAATTATAATTCATTAAAAATGCTGTGCATTAATCGTTTTTTATCATTGATACTTTCTTCTAAAGAGATCATTGTTTCTGTTCTCGAAACTCCCTCTACATCATCTATGCTGAATATAATGTCTTTTGCATGATGGGTGTCGCGGGCACGAACTTTACAGAAAATATTAAATTTCCCTGTGGTGATATGAGCTACCGTAATAAAAGGAATATTTCTCAATGATTCAAGGACCTGATTAGTCGTGTTCGTTTTTTCAAGATAAATCCCAACATATGCGATAAAGGAATATCCCAATTTCACATAGTCTAGATTTAATGAAGATCCTTTAATAATTCCTGACTCTTCCATCTTTCTTACCCGAACGTGAACGGTTCCAGCTGATATCAAAAGTCTTTTTGAAATATCTGTAAAAGGAATTCGGGTATTATCGATTAATATATCAAGTATTTGGTGGTCAATTTCGTCTAAAATCACTTTACTCATCAGTTCAACATATTGCATTAAAAGGTTGCAAATTTAAAAGAAACCAATTGATTTTTTAATTATTCTCTCTGTTTTTTAACTTTTTAATGAAAATAAATTAATAAAAGCTGTGTTTTTGACTAATGTTTCGCTTTTAAATTCTAAATCAACGGTTTTTAACGATTCAGGAATACGAATATACTTATGGGCACGTAATTGAAGTTCAGCACCATAGGCTATCATCTCGGGAAGAAATTCAATCTCTCCATGGGTGAGAGTCTCCCTATATTGAATAGCTATTTTTTGATTTACAAATTTATTGCCTTCATCTAAAATAGATACGCCGCTCAGGATAAGATCGCAAAACTCAACCTCATTTTTCGGAATCTTAAGGTAGTCCCTTAGTTCAAAAAAATATTGGTGTTCGATGAGTGTAGTAAAAAGTGCTTTGTAAGCATTGAATACATGAACTCGGGTTTGCTCTCGTTGATAATCGTTAGGAACGTGTCCCGCCTCAAAAAGAATTGTAGGAGTGCCTGCTAGCGTAAACGAATCTCCCACACAGTTGGCATTAAAGGTGTCATCATAGCGTCCAATTGCGTTAGGCAATTCTTTTTCTAATGCCTTTGCTAGTGCAGAGATCAATCCCATTGCTTTCTTACGGGCAGGTGTAACGGTACGCTCAACATCGGCAGAAGGAGACAAAAAAGACAGGCTTGCTGAGTGTCCACTTTTTCCTGCTGCGTAAATCGTACGTTGTCCATGAAGATTTAAACACAAGTCAGGCTGTGTCTTTTCGTAAATAGCTCTCAATACCCTGCTTTCAGGTTGAGACTGATCGATAGCATCGCGATTTAAGTCTATATTATTTGCATTGTGTCGTGTATAAAGATATGAGCCGTCAGGATTTAATTGCGGGATGATATAAAGTGTAAATGACAATTGAATTTTTTTTTGATTCTCGTCTAAAAACCAAGGGACAAAATCCAATAAAGCCTTGGTGGTGGTACTTTCGTTTCCATGCATCTGAGACCACATCAAAACTTTATAAGGACCGGTTCCGATTTTGATCATTTGAATTGGCCGATTTTCAACTGATACACCTAAAGTGGTTTTAGTATGTGTGTCAAATCCAGCAAAAAAATGTTCCAATTGTTCAGGGGGTAAATAACGTTTACATCTCATGAATTAATTTAAAGTACAAATGTAAACATCTGTTTGTTTACAATTGTTGTTTACAAAAGTAACGATATATGCGTATAAGTTTCTTGAACTTCAAAGAGAAGTACACAAATGTAACTGATAAGTTGCGTAATAAATTTAAAACACTGTTAAGGAGTATTTTATGGTTTAAATTTAAACCTATAGTTTTATTAAAGTTTGATTTGCATTTCATTGATTACATTTGTATATTTGAGGATACACTAAACACAGTTTACAATGTTAAACATTGAGGCGTTTTTAAATAGATTGGAACAATTGATGGAAAATCATCAATTAAACGCTGCTGCATTTGCGGAAAAAATTGGTGTTCAACGCTCCTCTGTTTCTCACATATTATCAAGACGCAACAAACCGAGTTTGGAATTTATTTTAAAAATTCAATCTCAATTTGAGGAGGCCGATTTTGATTGGCTTCTTTTGGGAGCTCGAAACAACAAATCCCCTACTCCAGATTTATTTGATCAAAAAATTGAAAAAAATAAAGAAGAAGCCATCCAAGCTGTAAAAGAACAAATTCCCCTACCCCAAGATTCTCAATTGCAAAATAAAGATCAAGAGGTCACTCAAATCATTCAAACCTATAAGGATGGAAGTTTTCGTGTGTTTTTACCTAAATCTTAGTATTTTTGTAGCTATGAGACAACTGCTTTTATGCACCCTAATTGGCTTAACTTCTTGCTATACAGTTGAACGTGACTGCCTTCCTTTTCACTCCGGTACTTTTGAGTTTTCACAGATCATTAATGGTTCATTGAAAACATCAACATTTACAAGGGATTCTTTGTATGAAATTGAACGATATGAAGGGAAAATTGATACCGCTTCAATTCGTTGGGTAAATGATTGTGAATGTATTTTAACCAAATTAAATCCAAGCTCAAATCAAGAAAAGCGCCCTATTCAAATTAAAATAATTAGTACTCAGGACAAAAACTATACTTTTGAATACTCTTTGGTTGGAGACAGTAAAAACACCCAACGCGGAACCATACAGAAAATTGACTAAATATGTTTACACCCGATCTTATTTTAGCCTTTTTAACTTTGACTTTCCTGGAAATAATTCTTGGTATAGACAACATTATATTTATTTCCATACTCGCTAGTCGCTTTCCGGAAACTGATCGGAAAAAATTAATGCGCATAGGACTTTTTTTAGCAATGCTCATGCGCATTTTATTGTTAATGGGGATCAATTGGTTGGTGCAAATGCAAGTCTCCTTATTTAGTTTTTCATCAACATGGCTTAGCTCAGAAGTTTCAATTCAATCCCTTATTTTATTAGCCGGAGGATTGTTTCTATTGTACAAGAGCACCCGTGAGATTTATGAAAAAGTTGAGGATTTTGATCAAACAAATCAGGATTCTAACTCCAAGAAGATGACGTTTTCCAGGGCTTTAATTCAAATTGTACTAATCGATATTGTCTTCTCTTTTGATTCTATTTTAACTGCGGTTGGAATGACTAATGGGATTCTTTATGCACTTCAAATTATGGTAGCTGCAGTAATAGTAGCCATAGTCATTATGATGATTTTTGCAGCACCAGTGAGCCATTATATCAATGCGCATCCATCACTTCAAATATTGGGCTTGTCTTTTTTATTGCTCATCGGTTTTATGCTGATCACTGAAGCAGCTCATATTTCCCATACAACTATATTTGGAGCAAGTATAGGGGTGATTCCTAAAGGGTATTTGTATTTTGCCATTGCTTTTTCATTGGGCGTAGAAATGATCAATATGCGTTTCCGAAAAGGGAAAAAGAATTAAAAATCTAAGCTGATTTGACTTTCATTATCTTTTGAAGAAATTGCTTCTTCTCCATCAACCTCAATTTCGTGAAGCTGCTGTTCCTTTGGCAATTCATAAGGCAAAGCCTCTTTAAGTGTAATATTTTTTATTTTTTTGTCAGACAGTTGATTTCCTAGGGCTTTGAATCCTTTGACTGAGATGAACTCCTCAGCATTAATGATCAAATCATCGGGTTGCTCTTTTCCTCTAGGCTTTTCAAACTCAACGTTAAGCACCGGACGACCTTCAAAACTAGTAAACACATGAACCCCACCCTCTTTGATGTATGAATCCTCTTTGTCTTCAATTTCCACATAAAAACGCTTTAAGAAATAGCGCTCTTTTTCAGAATCAAAATGAACAGCGGTAATCGGTTTTTCTGGAATCCATTTTTCAATATGAGAAATGGTGTCGTCAAAATGCAAGCTTAATTCCGGTGTTACCACACGAACAGTTCCTTGTTTGGAGGCTATCAGGAGTTTGTCTTCTCCTTTAAAAGCCCCAAGTAAATCGCCTCTTCCTTCTAGATTAAGTCGGCGAATAGTGGTGTCGAACCATATCTTTCTTGGTTTTAAAGTAGAGACTCCTTTTTCTTTTAGCTCTACTTTACGCACATTGTACTTGGTTACAGTATTTCCTCGCACTGATCGTCCTTTGATTTGGAGGTCTGCAAAATCTAAATCCCATTTCAATTTTTTAACACTTCCAGAATTGCGTAAAAGAATAGTGACAATTTCTGCTTCACCGTTGGGGTTTGCAGAAAAATAAAGCACTTCTGAATCTGGCTTTCCTTGAGTTAGATCATATACTTTTTCACGCGTAACTCCAGCAACTGCAAAGCGTTTGATAAAAGTAGTTCCATTTTTACCGTCTCGATAAATCATATTATAAATCGTACGACTGTCTTTCTTCTTGAATACTGCGGTATGGATTATATTTTTTCCGATAAACACTTTACTGTCAACTTTTACAACCTGCATTTTACCATCGCTAGTAAACGCAATGATGTCATCAATGTCTGAGCACTCACAAACAAATTCGTCTTTTCGCAATGAAGTCCCTACAAAGCCCTCAGCTCGATTGACGTAGAGTTTCTGATTCCGAACTACCACTTTTGTTGCGTCTACATCATCAAAAATTCGAATTTCAGATTTGCGCTCTTTATCTTTTCCGTAGGTTTTTTTAAGGTGGGTAAAATAACGAATTGCATAATCGATAAGGTGCTTTAAGTTGTTTTTAACTTCAGCAATATTACCCTCAAGAGCTTCAATTTTTTGCTGTGCTTTATCTAAATCAAATTTGGAGATTCTCTTGATTCGGATTTCCGTCAATCGGACAATATCCTCTTCTACGACGGGTCGCTTTAAGTGGGCTATATGAGACTTTAAACCCGTGTCAATGGATTTTATAACTTCCTCCCAAGACTCTGCATCCTCAATATCTCGGTAAATTTTGTTTTCAATAAAAATACGCTCTAAAGAGGCGTAGTGCCACTGATTTTCAAGTTCCTGAAGTTCTACTTCCAATTCCAGCTTTAGAACCTGTACCGTATGGTCTGTTGAGATTTTAAGCATCTCAGTAACCCCCATAAAATGGGGTTTATTGTTGATAATCAAACAGCCTAGTGGTGAAATTGAAGTTTCACAAGCAGTAAAGGCGTAGAGCGCATCAATGGTTTTATCTGGGGAAATATCGTTGGGTAAATGCACCAATATTTCAACATCAGAGGAGGTATTATCCTCTATTTTTTTGATTTTAATTTTCCCTTTGTCATTCGCCTTTAAAATACTGTCAATCAAACTCGAGGTATTTGTACTGAAAGGAATTTCATTGATGACTAAGGTGTTTTTGTCTTGCTGAGTGATTTTAGCCCTTACCCTTACTTTTCCTCCACGAAGACCATCGTTATAATTTTGAATGTCGATAATTCCTCCTGTTTGAAAATCTGGAAACAGCGAAAAATTCTTTCCTTTCAGGTGTGCAATGCTTGCCTGTAAGAGTTCGTTAAAATTATGGGGCAATATTTTAGTTGAAAGCCCTACAGCTATTCCTTCTGCCCCTTGTGCCAACAGCAAAGGAAATTTCATTGGCAAATGGATGGGCTCTTTTTTTCGTCCGTCGTAAGAAAGCTGCCATTGGGTCACTTTAGGACTAAAAACCACTTCTAAAGCAAATTTGGAGAGTCGAGCTTCAATGTATCGCGAGGCTGCTGCACTATCACCAGTGAGGATATTACCCCAGTTTCCTTGCATGTCAATCAACAATTCCTTTTGCCCAATCTGTACCATAGCATCACCAATACTGGCATCTCCGTGGGGATGATATTGCATGGTATGCCCAACAATGTTCGCTACTTTATTGTAACGTCCATCATCTAAATCTTTCATGGAGTGGAGAATACGCCGCTGAACAGGCTTGAGTCCGTCTTCAATTGCAGGAACTGCACGTTCTAAAATCACATAAGATGCGTAATCCAAAAACCAATCCTTGTACATGCCCGTAACCTTGACTAAAGTGTCATTGGCAAAAGACTCTGGTAAATCAGTATGATTGGTTTCGTCCATAGATGGCTAAAATAGTACATCAGACCAATATTTCCCTTGGAATTTTAAGGAAGAAATTAACAATATACCGTTGAAAATTAAAAATCATTATTTTTGACTCACCTCAAAAATTTCTATCATGATTTTTTTCAGCCTAAAAAAAGCTGAATCCCTTTTGAAAGGTGGAAACTACTCCAATCGTTTTGTATTCAATTATTTTTTAATTTTTACGCTATTAACTGTCCTAATTACGTTTGTTAATTTAACAAATAATGAGGGATGGAAATCTGCATTAGAAATTACTATAGCTGTTTTAATCAATCTATTTGGATTATTATTCCTGTATCGAATTAATGAAAAAGGAGATCAGAAAAAATTCTTAGAACGCTATTTTGTTCTAAGCCTTATCGTTTCAATCAGAGTTGCTGTTTTCTTAATACTCTTTTTGATAGCATTCCAGGTTTTAACTTATGCTGCATGAAAAATAATTGAAATTGAATCATTTTCTTTTAACCATTTTTTTGGAGAATTTTGGTTTGATTTTAGTCATGAAATTTTTCTAACCCTAATCATATTTATTTTGATTGGGCGTTCATTCAAACGAGTAGCACAAATAGAGGACTGATTTTTAGAGTATTTTTCACCCCACCTCCTCCAACAAATCCAGCTCTACTTTTAAGTTGTCAATGATAAAATTTTGGCGGTCTTGGGTGTTTTTACCCATATAGAATTCCAACAACTGTTCTATGGTAGTGGTTTTATCCAGCATCACGGGGTCAAGCCGGATATCTTCGCCTATAAAAAACTTAAACTCGTCGGGTGAAATTTCACCTAATCCTTTAAATCGGGTGATTTCTGGTTTGCCACTTAGCTTTTGAATTGCATCTCTTCGCTCTTGTTCGCTGTAGCAATAAAAGGTTTGTTTTTTATCTCTCACACGAAACAATGGTGTTTGTAGTATGTACAAATGTCCTTCTTTGATGAGTTCTGGAAAAAACTGTAAGAAAAAAGTAATCAGTAAAAGTCGGATATGCATTCCATCTACATCGGCATCGGTAGCAATGACAATATTGTTATACCTCAAATCCTCAAGACTGTCTTCAATACTCAATGCTGCTTGAAGGAGGTTAAACTCTTCGTTTTCATACACAATCTTTTTGGACATGCCATAGCTGTTCAACGGCTTACCCCTCAAACTAAAAACGGCTTGTGTATTGACATCTCTGGATTTGGTAATGGATCCACTTGCAGAATCTCCCTCGGTAATAAACAAGGTCGATTCCAGTCTGCGGTCTTTTTTAAGGTCCGGAAGATGTACTCGACAATCTCTTAATTTTTTATTGTGTAAACTTGCTTTTTTGGCACGTTCACGAGCTAGTTTACGAATCCCAGAGAGCTCCTTACGCTCTTTCTCAGCTTGAATGATTTTCCTTTGAATACTTTCAGCTACCGCCGTGTTTTTGTGTAGATAATTATCCAACTGGGTACTTAGAAATTCTACAATGTAGCTCCTCACCGTAGGCA
Source organism: Flavobacteriaceae bacterium (assembly GCA_965656215.1). GTDB lineage: Bacteria > Bacteroidota > Bacteroidia > Flavobacteriales > Flavobacteriaceae > MS024-2A. The sequence continues at coordinate 16,085 of CBFHJD010000008.1, read as the reverse complement.
AACCGTCGCCCATTTCCGTAGAGCCTAGTTTGGTCTTGGTTTGCGACTCAAATACAGGTTCCATGACTTTAATACTAACTGCAGAAATCACAGATTTTCTGATGTCAGAGGCATCGTAATTTTTACCAAAGTGGTCGCGTATGGTTTTAACGAGTCCTTCTCTAAAAGCGGATTGGTGGGTCCCTCCCTGCGTGGTATGTTGGCCGTTTACAAAAGAATGGTATTCTTCACTGTATTGCGTTTTGCTATGAGTCAAAGCCACTTCAATATCCTCTCCTTTAATATGGATGATCGGATATAACAAATCGGATTCATTAGTGTAATCCGTTAATAAATCTTTTAAACCGTTTTCAGAAAAGAATTTTTCACCATTCAATTCTATGGTTAGTCCCGGATTGAGATACACATAATTTTTGATCATGCGCTCTACATACTCCAGACGGTATTTGTAATTTTTAAAAATCGCGGTATCGGGAATGAATTCCACCTTAGTCCCCCTTCTTCTGGAGCTCACTTCCACTGGCGGATCGTCCTTCAAATCGCCAAAATTAAAGGAAGCTGTTTTACTCTGTTTGTCTCGGTTAGATTCTACAATAAAACTTGAAGAAAGCGCATTGACTGCCTTGGTTCCTACACCATTCAAGCCAACCGACTTTTTAAAAGCCCTAGAATCGTATTTCCCTCCCGTATTCATTTTAGAAACCACATCCACCACCTTCCCTAATGGAATTCCTCGACCGTAATCGCGAACTTTAACAACATTTTCTTTAATGGTAATTTCTATGATCTTCCCTGCGCCCATGACAAATTCGTCAATACAGTTGTCCAACACTTCTTTAAGCAAAATATAAATTCCGTCATCAGGAGAAGAACCGTCGCCTAATTTTCCAATATACATTCCAGGACGCATTCGTATGTGCTCTTTCCAATCTAGGGAGCGTATATTCTCTTCGGTATATGCGGTATTTTGATCCATAATCTTAACAGCTAATATACTTGAATCGATTAGAAATGCATCGTCATTCAAAACTAAGAAATCAACAATTCTTAGAAATCTTTTGTTAAAAAGTTATAATTTAGAGTTTTGACACAATATTTAATATTAAACACCAAACTTAAACTTTCAAGACATTTTTATGGCATTAAATTCTATTCAAAACACCACTGGTCCTTTATTACACGTTGTTTTCTTTTGGCTTAAAGAACCTAATAATAAAGCGCATCGCGCTGAATTTGAAACTGCCATAAAAAAACTAATCGATACCAATCCTCAAGCCACCGCCAATCATTTGGGCTGTCCTGCAGCCTCTGAAAAAAGAGATGTGGTGGATAATTCGTTTACCTATTGTTATACCATGAGCTTCCCCAATTTAGAGGCTCAAAACACCTATCAAACGGACCCAACACATAATTTATTTATTGAAGAAGCTTCCCATTTATGGGAACGTGTTGTGGTAAGTGACTCCATAGCTGTATCCTAAAATTATGAAGAATTTTTTTTTCGCTTTATTCATTATCCTATTGTTAACTCAATGCCAAAGTCCTACTCCAGAACTTGAAGAAAAACGATGGTCAGAAAAGCGAGCATGGGAATGGCACCAAGAAAACGGCTGGATGGCCGGTACCAACTTTAATCCTAGCACGGCTATCAATCAACTTGAGTTCTTTCAGAAAGAAACCTTTGATTTTAAAACTATAGATAACGAATTAAGTTGGTCTGCTGAATTGGGAATGAAGATGCATCGAGTTTATCTGCACAACTTATTGTGGGAACAAGACTCTACAGGATTTGTAAAGCGTTTAAATGCCTATCTCAAAATCTCTGAAATGCATCAACTTAAAACCATGTTTGTGTTGCTGGATGATGTTTGGCACCCAATCCCTAAAATGGGCAAGCAGCCCGAGCCTATTCAATTTGTTCATAATTCGGGATGGGTACAAGCGCCTGGAGCTGAAATTTTAGGGGATTCCCTTCGTCATGATGAGTTGGAAAATTATATCAAAGGAGTGGTGCGTCATTTTAAAGATGATGAGCGTGTCGTAGCTTGGGATCTATACAACGAACCCGACAATGTGGCCAATCAGCCTGGAAGATCTGAACTTGAAGTTAAAGACAAACATATCTACTCCCTAGCCTTACTAAAAAAAGTAGTACAATGGACCCGTGAAATCAATCCCTCTCAACCTTTAACTGTTGGATTGTGGAAAGGAGATCACACCCTTTGGGGAACTCCAGAAAAACTGAGACCTCTGGAGCGCTTTATGGTAGAAAATTCAGACGTAATTTCTTTTCATAGCTACGATGGGCCGGAATTAACAAAAGAAAAAATAGAGGTACTTAAAAACTACAATCGACCACTGCTCTGCACAGAATACATGGCAAGAACCAATGCCAGTACTTTTGAAAGCATACTCCCTATTTTAAAAGAAAATGAAGTACACGCGATTAACTGGGGCTTTGTGGCAGGAAAAACCAATACAATTTTTCCTTGGTCATCCTGGAGAACCGAATTTGATTCGATTCCGAAAATTTGGTTTCACGATATTTATCGTCCAGATAAAACCCCTTTTTCTAAAGAGGAAATCAGTTTTATCAAAACCACATTGACGGAATAGAATTTTAGAGGGCTGTTTTTAAATTGTTCTGTGCTTGACGAAAATTGTCAATAGCCACAAAATAATCAGGATCTTCTAAGACGTTGACCTCGCATATTTTTTCTGCTTTTTTGATCAATTTGGTACAGTCAGAAGACAAATGTCTAAGGTGAATGTTTTTCCCATTCTTTAAATAACGCTCGGTTAGTTTATTAATACACTCAATAGCAGATTGATCAACAATTCGAGACTCTTTAAAATCAATGATAACTTCATCAGGATCGTTTTGCACGTCAAATTTGCTGTTAAATAATTCAATACACCCAAAAAACAGAGGGCCGTAAATTTCATAGTGTTTCACTCCAAATTCATCGATATGCTTACGTGCGCGAATTCGTTTGGCATTTTCCCATGCAAAAACTAGGGAAGAAACAACAACTCCCGCCAATACTGCTATGGCTAAATCGAAAATTACTGTTAAACCTGTAACCAAAACAATCACAATCACATCAGATTTAGGGACTTTATTGAATACTTTAAAAGTGCTCCAAGCAAACGTACCAATCACTACCATAAACATCACTCCCACTAAAGCAGCAATAGGAACTTGTTCAATTAGGCTTGAACCAAAGAGCACAAAAAGTAATAAAGCCACTGCTGCAACGATACCTGACAGCCTTCCACGACCTCCTGATTTGATATTGATGATGCTCTGTCCAATCATAGCACATCCTCCCATACCACCAAAAAGTCCATTTAATGTATTGGCAGCTCCTTGGGCGATACATTCTTTGTTTCCATTTCCGTGAGAGTCGGTTAATTCATCAATTAAATTTAATGTCATTAGAGACTCAATCAATCCAATGGCAGCGAGTATGGACGCATAAGGCAACACAAACAACAAGGTTTCCATAGACAAGACTACTGATGGAAAGTGAAATGTAGGAAGTCCTGCTTTAATTCCACTACCTCCGTTGGAAAGAATAAAAGAACGAACCGTTTCTGTTTCTACCCCACTAAAAATTACAACCATTGAAACTACTAAAATCGCTGTTAAAGCCGCAGGGATTTTTTTAGTGACCATAGGTAAAAAATACATAATTGCCATTGTGGCGAGAACTAAACCAATCATGATAAATAAGGAGTCTCCCTGTAACCATTTGCCTTGACTCTTAAACATTCCTAGCTGAGAAATAAAAATGACAATTGCTAAACCGTTTACAAATCCCATCATCACTGAATGGGGTATCATACGCACAAATTTTCCTAGACGAAAAACCCCGGCCAACATTTGTATGACACCGGCTAAAAGGAGTGTAAAAAATAAGTACTGCAAACCAGCTCCTTCTGAGCCTCCCAATACATTCCCTTCTTTGACCAAATGAACCATAACTACTGCCATGGCACCAGTAGCGCCAGAAATCATTCCTGGACGACCACCAAAAATAGAGGTTACCAGTCCCATCATAAAGGCTCCATAGAGCCCTACTATAGGTGAAACTCCTGCTACAAAAGCAAATGCAACCGCTTCAGGAACCAGTGCCAAAGCTACCGTTATCCCTGATAGTATATCGTTTTTTGCACTTCCTCCTGTTGTTTTGTCAATAAGTTGAAAAGGTTTCAAAGGCTTCTTTTTTAATAAGTTGCAAAACTAAGCCGATTCATTAGAATAGCCTTGCTTGAGGAAAGAAAATTTATGAAATTAGAAAAGGTGTTTACTTAATATTTACGAATGGATGAATTCGGTTTAAGAACATATTAAAACATTTACAAAACGACGGGCAAAATTCTCGCGAGAAAACAGCATGTTGTTTCAACTATTCGCAAATGCATCATTATTCATCCTAATGTTCTATAATTCTAGTCATCACGCCCCTGTAATGAATGAAGGTTTTTTAGAGCGAAACATTCTCTATCGCACAGCATGCAATCAAATTATGAGAAGTCATTTTGAGTATTTTGAAGCCGTTTGAGCAATTAAAAAAATAGCCAGCCAATAGGTTGATAAAATCAATCCGCTGGAGAGAAGAAAGGGGGTATAAAACTTATCAATTGCAATCAATGCATCTGACAGAAGAAAAAGGGAAACCCCTATTCCTAAAAATTTTACATTTTTTATTTTAGGATTGAAAGCTAACGCCCAACCTTGCCAGCTCATAAGCGCGATCACAATCAGGTAGAGTAAAACGGGATAAAAAAGCGTTGCTAGATTTCCTGAAATTAACAAAAATAATGCAGTCGCTATGACCAGTAAAACCAAGGCAGTTTTTGGTTGCCACCTCCATCCCTGACGTTGAATAAAGGCAATAAGAAAAAATAAATGCCCAATTAAAAAAGAACCCAAGCCTAAAACAAAATAGTCCTCAAACAATAAGAAAGAGTCTCCCAACAAACAAAACAGTAGTCCAACACCAATTTGTTTTGTGTAAGCGTCTATACCAGCAGCCCTGTAGCGTATTGGAAAAGAAAGAATTAAAATGGTGGTTAAAGGTTTTAATATATAATAAGAACTAAAACCCAAATATGAAGCTGTGATTGCACCAAGCCCAGAGATCAAAATTAAGAATTGTAAAATAGAAGGGGTTAAGCGCATTTTTAAAATTACACATTAAAACGGAAATGCATCACATCCCCATCCTGCACTATGTATTCCTTTCCTTCTACACGCATCTTACCGGCTTCTTTTACTTTGGCTTCCGATCCAAAGCTTTCATAATCTGCATAACTGATAACCTCTGCCCGAATAAAACCTTTTTCAAAATCAGTATGAATAACCCCAGCAGCTTGAGGAGCGGTTGCACCCACAGGTACCGTCCAAGCACGAACTTCTTTTTCGCCTGCAGTAAAGTAGGTTTGCTGGTTGAGTAAGGAATAGGCTGCTTTAATTAATTTAGCAGCTCCAGCTTCTTCCAGCCCTAAATCTTCCAAAAACAATTGGCGTTCTTCAAAACTCTCCAACTCATTAATATCTGCTTCTATACTGACTGCTAAAATCAACAGTCCGGCAGACTCCTCTGCGACAGCTGCTGTGACTTTATCTACGTAGGCATTCCCAGACTTTGCTGAGGCTTCATCCACATTACAAACATATAAAACTGGTTTATCTGTAATTAGCTGTAAAGGTTTTACAAACTCTACACGATCATCATCCTTTATCTCAATACTTCTGACGTTTTTAGATTGTTCAAGAGCAAGTCGAACAGCATTTAATACTTCTTGTTCTTTAATAGCCTCCTTATTACCTGTACGTGCCGCTCTATTTACTTTTTCAAGCTTTTTTTCGACGGTTTCAAGGTCTTTGAGTTGCAATTCAATATCGATGGTTTCTTTATCTCGTATCGGATTCACAGATGCGTCAACATGAATAATATTGTCGTTGTCAAAACAGCGCAATACATGTAAGATTGCGTCAGTCTCTCTAATGTTAGCCAAAAACTGATTTCCCAACCCTTCGCCTTTACTTGCTCCCTTGACCAAACCAGCAATATCAACAATTTCAACCGTGGCAGGCAAAACCCGTTCTGGTTTCACAAAAGATTCTAGTTTTTTCAGTCGCTCATCGGGTACGTTGACTACACCAATATTGGGTTCAATAGTACAAAATGGGAAGTTCGCGCTTTGTGCTTTCGCATTCGAAAGACAATTAAAAAGTGTGGATTTTCCGACATTCGGTAAGCCTACGATTCCAGCTTTCATATGTAATAATTTTCGGCAAAAGTAATCTTTCTTTTACATTTGAATTTACTATTTCCTAAAGAATAGTATATTAGAGCGATGACAAAAAAATATTTAATCATACATGCAGATGATGCTGGCATGGCATGGTCAGAAAACAAAGCCACTCAAATTGGTCTTTTACAAGGATCGATAACTTCTTGTAGTTTGATGGTTCCTTGTCCTTGGTTTTATGAAATGGCACAGTTCTGCCTCAAAAATCCGCAAGTAGATTATGGAATTCATCTTACGCTGACCGGTGAATGGAAAACCTATCCCTTCCGCTCTATTACTCCTGCAAATCAAATTCCGTCATTGGTTAATTCCCATGGTCATTTTTATCCTAAAAGAGCCGCCATAAGAGATGGGGCAGTTTTAGCTGAAGTTTACTTGGAGCTTAAAAATCAAATCGAGTATGCCCTCGCTTTAGGCTTAAAGCCTACACACCTTGATTCGCATATGTACACTTTAGGGGTTCGTCAAGACCTGATTGATCTCTATCAAGATTTAGGGAGGGAATACAAGCTCCCTATAGTTTTAAGCAAAAAACTTATTGCCTACACAGGAGAATCTCCAATGAATTTTCAATTGCCTGACAAGGGTTGTTGGGAAGCTATTTATATGGGATCCTATGATGAATTTCAAAATCAAGGCTTGGCAAATTTTTACGACCAACTGCTCGATAATCTAGAAGAAGGGGTTTCTTTAATCCTGATTCATCCTGCACTACCAAGTGATGAAATGAAACAAATCACAATTGATCATCCTAATTTTGGTGCACGTTGGAGGGCTATAGATGCAGATTATTTTACCAGTAAACATTGTCAGAAAAAACTCGAAGAAAACGCCATTGAATTGATCGACTTTAGAAACCCAAAAATCCTTAATCTTCTGGGTGCATAAAACGCTGCTTTCCAAGCAAGGTGTCTTCTGACTCTACATGATCCTCATCGGGAACGCAACAATCGACTGGGCATACCGCAGCACACTGAGGTTCATCATGAAAACCTTTACATTCAGTACATTTATCTGGAACTATAAAATAGTATTCGTCTGAAACAGGCTCTTGAAACGTATCGCTGTTAACTTGTTTTCCGTTGGGTAAAACTACATCCCCTTTCAACGAAGTTCCATCTTGATAGCGCCAATCTTCAGCACCTTCATAAATTGCAGTATTAGGGCATTCCGGCTCACAGGCGCCGCAATTGATGCATTCGTCGGTAATGATTATAGCCATAGCAAATTTCTTTCCTTACATTTGCGCAAAAATAAGACCTTTAACCTTATTGAACAAAGAAATGACAGCAAACCTAAAACGCTTTGAAGCCCTAGTCAAATTGGGAAATCATTTGCTTCATTTTGATGCTGATCAAGATTCCTATGCTGAACTAAATAATCATGTCAATAAGGCCATGGCAGCCAACGGTTGGTTTACCATCAACAACATCCAAAAAGCATTTTTTGACTGGGGAAGTGCGCTACAAGAATCTAAACTGTCATCATGGTTAAGTCCCTATACATTCCCGGCAAATAAAGTACCTCAAAAAATTGCACTCATTTTAGCAGGAAATATTCCATTGGTCGGTTTTCATGATCTTGTTTGTGTATGGCTTAGTGGCCATAATGCCCTTGTTAAATGTGCCTCAAAAGACGAGTATCTACTTCCCTACTTAACTGAGTTTCTAGAAAAAGAAACAGGAGAAAATTGTTTTAGCTACACCAAAGAACCTTTTACCAACTTTGATGCCGTTATTGCAACAGGTTCAAATAATTCAGGCCGCTATTTTGAGCACTATTTTAGTTCCTATCCTCACATTATTAGAAAGAACAGAAATGGAGTTGCTGTTCTTGATGGATCTGAAAGTATTGATGATCTAAAAGGACTCGGCAATGACATTCTACAGTATTTTGGTTTGGGCTGTAGAAATGTCTCCAAATTATACCTGCCGCAAGGTTATGACTTGGATCTTATTTTCGGAGGACTGTTTCCTCATGCTGATATTATCCAACATGCTAAATACGCCAACAATTACGATTACAATAAGGCTGTATTTTTAATGAGTGAGTTTGATTTCTTAGAAAACGGTTTTATAACCCTTAAAGAAGCTCGAGAATTTAGTGCACCAATTGCCTGTGTTCATTATGAATATTATCAGGATTTAGAGAAACTCAAAAAAGAACTCATCTCTAAAGAAAATCAAATACAGTGTCTCATATCTACGCTTTCGATTAGAGGCGCCATACCCTTTGGAAAGGCCCAAGAACCAGCATTAAATGACTATGCAGATGGCGTTGATACTCTTTTCTTTTTAAACCAACTAGGTTAAAATTCCCTGTTCTAAAATAAAAACCAAACGCTGATTTAATACGTCTCATTAAGCAAGGTTTTTGCTGTTAACAACTCCAGAAAAAAAACAGCTTGAAAACTCTGGAATTAATAATGGATTCACAATATTTGCAGATAAAATTTAACGAACTTAAAAACCGTTATGAAACTTCACAATTTTAGTGCCGGTCCTTCTATACTTCCGCAAGATGTAATGCACCAAGCTGCCGAAGCAGTAAAAGAGCTTGATAATTCCAAGCTTTCGTTAATTGAAATTTCACATCGCAGCAAAGCCTTTATTGACATCATGGACGAAGCATGCGAACGTGCTTTAAAACTTACGGGATTAGAAAATCAAGGTTACAAGGCACTTTTTGTTCAGGGTGGTGCCAGTTTACAATTTCTGATGGCTGCGTATAACTTACTCGAGCACAAGGCAGGATATCTCAACACAGGTACATGGTCTGATAAAGCGATCAAAGAGGCTAAATTATTTGGCGAAGTGGTTGAGGTTTCAAGTTCGAAAGATCAAAACTACAACTACATACCAAAAGACTATTCCATTCCTTCGGATTTGGATTACCTTCACCTTACTACCAACAATACTATTTTTGGAACCCAATACAAGTCAATTCCTGAGTCAGCAGTACCTCTAATTGCCGACATGAGTTCTGACATTTTTTCTCGTGAATTTGACTATTCAAAGTTTGATTTGTTTTATGCGGGTGCACAAAAAAATATGGGCCCAGCCGGAACAACACTAGTGATTGTTAAAGAATCCATTTTAGGAAAAGTTACTAGAACTATCCCCTCCATGTTAAATTATCAAATTCTGGCAAGTAAAGAAAGTATGTTTAATACGCCTCCTGTTTTTGCTGTTTATACTTCCATGCTCAATATGAGATGGATTGAATCACAAGGTGGAATCAAATCACTTGGAGAAAAAAATGCTACAAAAGCAACTTTAATCTACGGTGAAATTGATCGTAATAGTCAATTTGAAGGCTTTGCAAATCATGAAGATCGTAGCGATATGAATGCTACTTTTAACCTTAAAGATCCTTCTCTAGCTGAAGCTTTTGACGCATTGTGTCAAACTGCTGGAATCAGTGGACTCAAAGGACACCGTTCAGTTGGTGGATACCGCGCGTCCATGTATAACGCGTTGCCAATTGACAGTGTAGAGGTTTTAGTAGATTGCATGCAGGTTTTAGAACAAAAATACTAAGTTATTCGTTTATCAACATCACTTAAAAATACACTATGAAAATTTTAGCAAACGACGGTATATCACAAACGGGGGTTGATGCCCTGACTGCCAACGGTTTTGAAGTCATAACAATTAATGTAGCTCAAGAACAGCTTGCAGATTACATTAATTCAAATGGGATTGTGGGACTCCTTGTTCGAAGTGCAACCACCGCTCGAAAAGAACTTATTGACCAATGTCCAGATTTAAAACTTATCGGACGCGGAGGTGTTGGTATGGATAATATTGATGTAGACTATGCCAAGTCAAAAGGACTACATGTAATCAATACTCCTGCAGCCTCTTCTGCTTCAGTGGCCGAATTGGTTTTTGCTCACTTATACGGTGGCGTTCGTTATTTATTCGACTCAAACAGAAGCATGCCACTCGAGGGAGAAGCCAATTTTAAAGGGCTTAAAAAAGCTTATGCAAAAGGGGTTGAACTTCGTGGAAAAACATTAGGAGTGATTGGTTTTGGTCGAATCGGACAGGAAGTTGCAAAAATCGGTCTCGGGGTTGGAATGAATGTTATTGCAGCAGATAAATTTATTGATAAAGCTACAATTAAAGTATCCTTATTTTCAGGGAACTCTGTCTCAGAAGAGATCATTACCCAAGATATGGATAGTGTACTTAAAAATGCAGATTTTATAAGCCTTCATGTTCCTGCTCAGAAAGAATATGTGATTGATAAAACTGCTTTTTCTAAAATGAAAAAAGGAGCCGTATTGATCAATGCAGCCCGGGGTGGTGTTGTTGACGAAGTTGCTCTTGTGGATGCTTTAGATTCAGGACATCTTTCATTTGCCGCACTAGATACTTTTGAAAACGAACCGAAGCCTGAAATCAAATTGCTTATGCACGATAAAATTTCTCTTACTCCTCATATTGGTGCTGCAACTTTAGAAGCACAGGATCGAATCGGTGAAGAGCTCGCAAGTCAAATTGCAACCTTACTAAAATAAGTTGATTTGTATTTTAATCGCTTAAAGAAAAAGTGGAATATTACTTCGAATTTTCAATTGATCGTAATTTTCATTGTTTTTGCATTAACAGGTTCCATGAGTGTTAGACTCGCCAAGCCTATACTGGATTTCTTTAATGTTTATCCCGAAGCATTTGAAACTATATGGGGAGGAATCGTACTGTATTGGATTGCACGAATTTTAATTGTTTTTCCTGCATATCAAGTTTTACTTCTAATCTTTGGAACACTCTTTTTTCAATTCCAATTTTTTTGGGAATTTGAAAAGAAAATCCTTAAACGAATGGGGTTTAAACGTTTTTTTAAAGAGGATAAATAAAAACTATTTTAAGAAAGACTTGATCGAATTAGATTTAAGAATTCGTTGCGTGTGTCGGTTTCTTTGAAAACACCTCTAAATCCGGAGGTAGTAGTCGTGGAATTTTGTTTTTGCACTCCTCTCATCATCATACACATATGAGAAGCCTCAATTACTACCGCAACTCCTTTTGGCTGAAGCGTATCATTAATACAATCTAAGATCTGCTCCGTCAGTCGTTCCTGAACTTGAAGGCGTCTAGAGAAAACATCGACTACACGCGGAATTTTACTCAATCCAACGATTCTCCCATTAGGTACATAGGCTACATGAGCTTTACCAAAGAAGGGCAATAAATGATGCTCACAAAGAGAATAGAGCTCAATTTCTTTGACAATGACCATTTCATTGTAATTTTCTTCAAACATAGCTCCTTGAAGAATTTGCTTTGGATCTTTTTCATAGCCTTCCGTCAGAAATTTCATTGCTTTAGAGGCACGCTCTGGAGTTTTCAACAATCCTTCACGAAGTTTATCCTCTCCCAACAGATGAATAATCTCCTCGTAATTTGTTTTAATCTGTTCGGTAATTGGTAATGTTTCAATATTAAAATTATCGTTCATGTGATTCACTTAAATAATTAGAAAAATAGTTTTTTATTTTCTCCATTTTAGGATTGATCGTATAGGCACAATAAGCTTGCTCTTTGTTTCGATTGTAATAATCATGATGCTCTTGCTCTGCTTGGTAAAAAGGAGTTGCATCTTTAATTTCTGTTACAATTTTATCCTCAAAAACGTTTTCAATGGTAAGTTGTTTGACAACAGCTAGAGCCACTTCTTTCTGTTCGTTATCTATGAAATAGATTCCTGAGCGATATTGTGTCCCAACATCATTTCCTTGACGGTTTAAAGTTGTTGGATCGTGGGTATTGAAAAAAATCAACAAGAGGTCCGCTAACTGAACCTGACTTGTATCATATTTGATAGAAACAGCCTCGGCATGTCCTGTCCTTCCGGTACATACTTCACGATAAGCTGGATTCTTTATGGTGCCATCAATATATCCAGGAACTACTTCTAGGACTCCTTTAATACGCTGATAAATTGCCTCCGTACACCAAAAACATCCTCCTGCTAAAAATATAGTTTTGATCAACTTTTGATATAATTTGTTAAACAAATATATGAAACTTCACTGTTTTTTACAATTAAGTTTAAGTAATTTTTAAAAAAATAAGGTACTCTGTCAAGATAAATAAACAATTGTTTAATCTTGATGAGAAGTATGAATAGATGGATAAAAAAAATTAAATTTGAAACTGTTTATGAAACCATTATTGCAAGCTGTTCAAATTTCTAAAAACTACGGAGATCTATCTGTTTTAAAATCTATTGATCTTGAAATCGGAGAAGAAGAAATTGTTACAATAGTAGGTCCTTCTGGAGCAGGAAAAACAACGCTCCTTCACATTTTAGGAACTTTAGACCAACCGAATTATAGTCCTGAGAGTCATGTCTATTTAAAAGGAACTGACACAACTCGTTTAGGCGATAAAGAACTGTCAAAGTTCAGGAATCAGAATATGGGTTTTATCTTTCAGTTTCATGAATTATTACCCGAATTTACAGCATTAGAAAATGTGTGTCTCCCCACATGGATTGCCAACAGCGAACCTAAGGAATCTGAAGAAAAGGCGTTGGGCCTCTTAGCACGCCTAGGAATAAAAGATCGTGCAAACCATAAACCTACCCAACTCTCTGGAGGAGAACAGCAACGAGTAGCTGTAGCACGAGCCTTAATCAACGAACCAAAAATTATTTTTGCTGATGAACCCAGCGGAAATTTAGATAGTGAAAATGCAGATCAACTGCACGATTTGTTTTTTGAATTGCGCAAAGAGAAACAATGCAGTTTTGTAATTGTAACCCACAACAAAGATTTGGCAAAAAGGGCAGACCGAAGTATCAGTATCATTGACGGAGCAATAAGAGCGTGAACTCAAAAGAACTTAAAGATTTTTTAGATCATAAAGCTGCCACCTATGAGCAGCCGCACTTTCTGGAACATGATCCGATTCAGATTCCTCACCTTTTTAAAAAAAAGGAAGATGTGGAAATTGCAGGGTTTTTAGTTGCATCTATTGCTTGGGGAAACAGACTCAGTATCATAAAAAGTGGAAACCGCATGCTTGAATTGATGGGAAACGACCCCTACCATTTTATAATGCATCATACAGAAAAAGATTTAGTCCACTTTTCCAGCTTTGTACATCGCACCTTCAATGGGTCAGATTTCATCTATTTTGTTAAAGCATTGAAACATATATACATTGAACATCAGGGACTTGAAGCCGCTTTTTCAAAAGTCTCAAATGCTACACGGCTGGATGAAAACATTCATCAGTTCAGAAATTTATTTTTTGAATTGGAGCATGAAAAAAGAACTGAAAAACATGTTGCTGATCCATTGAAGGGTTCTGCAGCTAAACGCATCAATATGTTTTTACGCTGGATGGTTAGAAACAATAAAAATGGAGTTGATTTTGGGATTTGGAAAACACTCCCTCCCGCAAAACTTTCCTGCCCACTTGATGTCCACAGCGGTAACGTCGCTAGAAGTTTGGGCCTGCTCAAACGCAAACAAAACGACCAAAAAGCAGTTGAAGAATTGGATTTAACTCTTAGAAAATTCGACCCTTTGGATCCTGTAAAATACGACTATGCTTTATTCGGTCTGGGAGTGTTTGAGGGGCTTAAATAAAAGCTTACCCCTGATATTTGTAAAGCTCCTGCCAGAAAACTACCTTTAACACAAAACCCCTTAATGCTAAAATCTTTGTTTAAAAACATTGGCCCGGGACCTTTGGTCGCCGCAGCATTTATTGGACCTGGAACGGTTACTCTTTGCACCTTGGTTGGAGTTGAGTTTGGGTTTCAATTACTTTGGGCTATTCTTTTATCCATTTTAGCAGCTATAATACTTCAAGGCATGGCTGTACGTATTGGCATATTAGGTCAAAAAAGTATTATTCAGGTACTTCGAGAAGAAATCAAAATTCCATGGATTCGCTCTTTTATTCTGATCCTTATTTTTGGCGCCATTATGATTGGAAATACAGCCTACGAAGCAGGAAATATAAGCGGTGCAGCCTTGGGCTTAGAAACCCTGATAGGTGGTTTTAGCATCAATACCGATTTGTTTAGCCTAAAAATTTACCCGCTCTTTATTGGCTTTTTAGCTGCGTTACTACTTTGGATTGGCAAATACAAGATACTGGAGCGAAGTCTTATTTTTTTGGTAATCGTGATGAGCCTTTCTTTTTTAATTACTGCCCTCGCCACTGGTCCCTCTATATTTAATATTTTTTCTGGTTTGTTTAAATTCTCAACTCCTCCAGATAGTTTACTCAGCATTATTGGTTTAGTAGGAACAACCATTGTGCCCTATAATCTCTTTTTACACACTGAATTAGTACGAGAAAAATGGTCCACAAAGGAAGATTTACCTTACGCACTTAAAGACATGTTTATTGCTCTCGGTTTGGGTGGATTAATCTCTATGAGTGTTATCATTACTGCTGCGGGTGTAGAAGCCACTGAAATAAATAACGCTGCAGATTTGGCATTAGGTCTGGCGCCAATTTTTGGTGAATCAGCGAAGTATTTACTTTCCATTGGACTCATTGCTGCTGGTATTACCAGTTCCATTACAGCTCCTCTTGCAGCTGCCTATGTTGTTTGTGGATGTTTTGGTTGGACCACTGATTTTAAATCACGTCCTTTTCAACGCAGTTGGGCAATTGTAATTTTATTTGGTACACTGCTTGCATCTACTGGATTAAAATTCATTCTGATCATTCAATTTGCACAAATAGCGAATGGCATTTTATTACCCATAATAGCAGCCATTTTACTCTGGATTATGAATAAAGCTGCCTGGCTTGGAAAATCAAAAAACACCAGTATTCAAAATTTACTTGGGTTCACTATTGTAATTATTTCCTTATTTTTAACTGTGCGAACCCTGGGTTCGGTTTTTCAACTTTTCTAATGGAACTCAATTATAACATAAATGCAGATGTAGGCGAAGGCATGGGAGATGATACCGCCCTTATGCCCTTAATTCAGGCCTGTAATATCGCTTGTGGTGGACACGCTGGAAGCAAAACTGAAATTCAAAAAACCGTTGAACTTGCTACAAAAAACAACATCTTGATCGGTGCACATCCCTCCTATCCTGACCGAAAAAATTTTGGGAGACATTCGTTAAATCTTAGCAAAGAATCACTGTCTCAAAGCATTGAGGAACAGTTAACAATCCTTCTTGACCAATTGCATTTAGAAAAACTTCATCATGTTAAACCCCATGGGGCGCTCTACCACGATTGCAACAGCAATAAAGAAATTGCAAAAACAGTACTTAACGTCATAAAATCAAAATGTCCCAATGCAGTAATTTTCACCCCTCCAAAAAGTGTTTTAGCTTTACAAGCTCTCAAAATGGGGTTTATCGTTTGGGCTGAAGCATTTGTAGATCGAGCCTATCAAGACAACGGTCAACTAGTGCCGCGTACAGAGAATGATGCAGTACTTCGTGAGCCAAAACAACTATTCAAACGTTTTGAAAACCTCATTCAAAAAAAAGGTGTTTTTTCTATAAATAATAATTGGTTATCACTCAACGCTAAAACATTTTGTGTGCACGGAGATCATCCAAATGCAGCTAAGTATTTAAGAGCGGTACTGGAACATTACAAAAAGATTCATTCCAAACCATGACAAACGGACAACCTTTTCGTTTTTTTATGATGCACCCCAAAATAGTGATTTTAGAGTGGGAAAGCGAACCCAGCGATTTACTTTTAAGCGAATTGATCAGCTTTCAAAAAAAAATTTTAAGTCACGTAAAAGAGGTA
>CBFHJD010000007.1:0-65602 GCA_965656215.1 Flavobacteriaceae bacterium | reverse complement strand
AATCAGGATGTACTCTGAATTTATCCCAATTTGCATTGCGCTCTTCCATGGAGCTAAATGAAAGCATATACGTTAATGCTGGCATTAAAGGTCCAGATACTTGCTCACCAAAAAACACGGAGTGCAATCCAGTAGCTTCAAAAATGGCAAATTCTTCTTTATTGAACATTTTTACTTTTCTACGAACCGCATCTTCACTGTACCCTTCATAAGTTCTCAATTCAAATAGTTGACTCCCTGTTTTAGGTTTTACAATTTGAGGAAGTCCATCAAATGCAATATAAAACGAACTTGAAAAGCGCGCATATACTCTTTTGTCATGAGGAACTGCGTCATAAGCTTTTCTTGCTTCAAGGTAGGTTTTATCAGCTTCTAACCCAGTAACTACTTTAGCGTAGGCAGCTATATCTTGATAGGGGACTAATAAAACAATCTGCTTGGGAGTAGGTTCTCCAAGGGCCTCAAATACTCCTATATTCTCAACACCCTGCAGATTTAAGGCAGGAAGAAGTGCCTTTTCTAAATAATTATGCAGTGCTTTTTCTGACCCGTTAAATGGAATTGAATAGGTTCTGAGTTCGTAGTATTCTTTTTGTCCAAATAAAGAGATGGAAATACTGAGACAAAAGAATAATAAATACTTTTTCATTTTCGTTATGTTTTAATTTAAGCTTAAATTTAAGGATTAAATCAAACCTATCATGCAATATAAAGCAACCATTTTATTTCTTTTTTTTCTACCCCTTTTTGTCGGTGCACAAACTGAATCTTTCAAACTCACTTTTAATCATCAGGCTTTACCTGTAAAACAACTTCAGAAAACAGGTGATTTTTACGTTAACATCTTAGGCTTTGAAGAAATCACAGTTACTGCCAGTCAAAACCCACCCAAACGCTGGTTGGTCAACCACGAAGGTAAACAGTTGCATTTAATTACAAGTGATGATGGAGCGCCCAATACCATTATTAATCACATGGCATTTTCAACGCAAGATTTAGATAAAGTAGTAGATCATCTTCAAAAAAACAAGGTGGACTATTGGACTGATGAAGGCAAAAAGAACGTTGTTAGGATACGGAAGGACGGGGTACGACAAGTTAAAATTCAAGATCCAGAAGGGCATTGGGTTGAAATCAATGAAGCCTATTAAAGTGTTCTTGAAATAGCCAATGATAAACCTCTAATTTCCGCTAAACCACGCAATCTTCCGATAGCAGAATAACCCGGGTTTGTTACTTTATTTAGATCGTCCAGCATTTGATGCCCGTGATCGGGACGCATGGGTATTTCCCAATCAGCTCTCCCCTCTTCTTTTCTTCTCTGCTCTTCAGTCAAAGCCGCTTTTACCATAGCGTACATGTCAACATTACCTTCTAAATGATTGGCTTCATAAAAATTCCCTTTCCCGTCTCTCAGTGTACTTCTGAAATGCAAAAAATGAATTCTTGAAGCATGCTTATTGAACATTGCCAACAGATCATTATCGGCTCTTACACCAAAAGAACCTGTACAAAAAGTCAAACCGTTATTTCGAGAAGGTACCGCATCAAAATAAATATCCAAATCTTTAGCTGTACTGAGTACTCTTGGAATTCCAAAAAGGGAATGCGGTGGATCATCGGGATGGATACACATTTGAACCTCAGTTGATTCTAAAGTAGGAACAAGAGCTTGCATAAACAAGATTAAATGCTGATGAAGATCAGCTTTACTTAAATGTTTATAGGCCTGAATGCGTTTGTTAAATTGAGTCAGTGTATAGCCTTCTTCTGCACCGGGCAATCCTGCTATAATACTATCCGTTAATTCCTGAATCTCCTTGGCGGTAAGGGTGTCAAAATAGGCCTTGGCGGTATCTATTGTTTCAGAAGAATATTCCTCAAAGGCTTGTGATCTCTTTAAAATAAACAAATCAAAAGCCCGCATGGCATCAATTTCAAAAGAAAGCGCTGTGGAGCCGTCATTCAAAGGTTTATAGAGATGCGTTCGTGTCCAGTCTAGGACGGGCATAAAATTATAACAGACTGTAAAAATGCCACAATGAGCTAAATTTTCAAGCGTCTTTTTATAGTTTTTAATGTACTTTTCAAAGTCACCCACTCGCTGTTTAATGTCTTCGTGTATGGGAACAGATTCTACAACTCCCCAGGACAAACCTGCTTCTTGAATTAAAGCTTGATGAGCTTGAATTTCGTTAATTTCCCAAACTTCACCATTGGGAATATGATGCAGAGCAGATACTATATTGGTAGCTCCTGCTTGCCTTATATCAATTAATGAAACAGCATCATTAGGACCGTACCAACGAAAAGATTCTATCATAATTTGTTGAATTTAAACTCCACTGAAAATGCCAAAACCACCATCTACCGGCAATACAATCCCTGTAACAAAACTAGCACTATCACTACATAAAAAGTGAATGGGCCCATTCAACTCCTCTGCTTCTCCAAAGCGCTGCATTGGTGTGTTTCGTATTATTTTTTCACCTCGTTCTGTGAGGCTTCCATCTTTATTTAATAGTAAATCTCTATTTTGTTTTCCGATAAAAAACCCAGGAGCAATGGCATTGACACGAATTCCATCACCAAATTTTAAAGCCATTTCTACGGCCATCCATCGAGTGAAATTTTCCATGGCAGCCTTGGATGCCGAATACCCCAATACACGGGTAATCACTCGGTCAACAGCCATAGATGAGTAATTAATTATGGAACCTTTTCCTCTTTGACTCATGACTTCGCCAAAAACTAAACAAGGAAGTAAAGTTCCTTTGAGATTTAAATCAACAACTTGATCAAAATCGGTTTCCGAAAGGTCAAAAACAGATTTATCATCGGGTATAACAGCCCCAGGTAAATTTCCTCCTACGGCATTAATCAAAACATCAATTCGATCAAAGTGAGATTTCATTTCTTCACGAACACGAATCAGATCCAATCGATCCATTACATTGACAGTATACGTTTTTACAACCGTAAAAGCATTCAACTTTGAAGCGAGCTCATCTAAGAGCTCTTGGTTTCTCCCTAAAATTACTAACTGTGCTTTAGCCTTAGCAAGACTCAATGCTAGTGCGCCTCCTAGAGCACCTGTTGCTCCAGTAATTACAATTACCTTATCTTGAATTTCGAACAAAATATAGTTTTAAATAGTGTATTTAGAATCCCACTGCACTACTTGCTGGGTATCCATTGCTTTAATTCCCATTTCAACTGCAAAAGCTGTTTTGGCTCCACTTTTGAAATTGGATAGTGGCATTTTATTTTCAACTATAGCTGTTCTGAAGTCTTCCAATGCTTGCCGCGTGGGTTCTGTATGTCCATACTCAATTGGAATTCCCTTTCCTTCAGTCCAGCTTGCAGTTGCACCAGAAACTCCATCTACATCTCCCATTACCTTCTCGTATTTACCCTCTGGAAATTTCCATGCCTTTTGATAGTCAATAATGATTGTTCCCTTATCTCCCAAAACTTTAATTTGATAATCATCTTTTGCGTTTGAGGTTAAACAGGTAAAGCTCGCCTTTACCCCGTTAGGATAGGTGTAAATAAGGTGTGTATTGTCATACGTTTCGCGTCCATCTTTCCAGTAACTCACATCACCAAATCCTGCTACTTTTTCTGGATGTGCCGCTGTAAACCAGTTACAAAAATCAATTTGATGAGAGCTCAACTCAGCAGTCAAACCATAAGAATACTCTCGGTACATGCGCCAGTTAATTTGCCGTTCAAATTTAGAATCAGGTACGGGTCTTCTCCAATTTCCATTTCGGTTCCACTGCGCCTCTACGGCACTTATTATTCCGATTTCCCCTCCTTGAATCATCTCAACAATATGGGCATAAAGACGAGAACTATGGTACTGATGTCCAGTCTGAAATATTTTAACATGATCGCGCTTGAGCTTATCATATAGCTTCAACGTATCCAAATCGCCTTTTACCATAGTTTTTTCACAGTAGATATGTACATCAGCATCAATAGCATCTGTGGCAATAGCCGCATGAGTATTGAGTGGTGTACTAATTATAACAGCGTCTAAATCTTTTTGATTTAAAAGGGCTCTGTGATCGGAATAGGTTTTGGCTTTGGGTGTAATATTAGATGCAGCCTCTAAACGAAATGGAAGAGTGTCGCAAATGGCAACTATTTCAATGTTTTGAATTTGATTTAGAATTTTCATGAGCCCTTGTCCTCTGTCCCCAGTACCAATAACGCCAATACGAACAGTTTCATTAGGCGAATTTGTAAGTATTGAAAAACGATTAAGGTTTGGAAGAACTAACGCTGAACTTAAGGCGGTAGCACCTTGTTTTAAAAATTTACGTCTTTTGTTATGCATGAATTGTTTTTTAACTAAAGTAAAAAAGTTAATTGAATACAATAATAAATAAAATTAATTATATTCGTTAACGTTAACGAATTGAATTACCTAAGAAATGAAAAAAAATAAATTGAATGGATCCTCATTGTTCTTATTTGTAGGATCTATACTTCTCTCTACTGCTATATCAGCTCAGCAAACACCTTGGACTCCCCTATTTAATGGAAAAGACTTCAATAATTTTGAGCTGCTGAATGGGGATGCAGAATATCGTATCGAAGAAGGTGCAATGGTTGGAATCTCCAAATTAAAAACGCCTAACAGCTTTTTGGCTACTAAAAAAAAATACAGTGACTTTATCTTAGAATTCGATGTAAAAGTTGACTATGGCCTCAATTCAGGAGTTCAATTTCGAAGTAATAGCTTAGCTGATTTTAAAAAAGGTAGAGTTCACGGTTATCAGTGTGAAATAGAAACAAGTCCAAGAAAATGGGCCGGTGGAGTTTATGACGAAGCGAGACGAGGATGGCTTTATCCTTTAACACGTAATCCTGTAGGTCAGAACGCTTTTGTCAATGGGACTTGGAACCATTACCGAATTGAAGCACTGGGCAATGAAATCCGAACTTTTGTAAACGGAGTAATGTGCGCCAACCTAGTTGACCCACTCACTGCTGAAGGATTTATTGCCTTCCAAGTACATGCTATAGGCAAAGAAGAAGACGAGGGAAAAATAGTGCGCTGGAAAAACATCAACATATTAACTGAAAATATAGCTGAACATAGACTCCCAGTAGCTGATTATGCGCCAGAAATTAGCTATCTTGAAAATGAACTTAGTAATTCAGAAATCAAAAAAGGATGGCGTTTATTGTGGGACGGCAAAAGTTCCAAAGGATGGCGTGCATCAAAAGGTAACCAATTCCCCACAAAAGGTTGGGTGATTGAAAATGGCATTTTATCTGTTGAAGCTTCAGATGGTAGTGAGTCCAGAAATGGAGGAGATATTGTCACTCAAGACTTATTCAGCAACTTTGAACTCAGTGTAGATTTCAAATTAACAGAAGGGGCGAACAGTGGAATCAAATACTTTGTAGATCCAGAACTGAATAAAGCAGATGGTTCTGCCATTGGTTTAGAGTTTCAAGTTTTGGATGACAGAAAGCATCCAGACGCCAAACAAGGTAAAAACGGGAATCGTACTGTGGGCTCCTTGTATGACCTGATCAGAGCAGAAAATAATGATACGGGTGGGCGTGGTAAAAACTTCAAAGGAATTAACCAATGGAATAATGCAAGAATCGTTGTGCGTAACGGGCATGTAGAACATTGGCTCAACCACGTAAAAGTGGTCTCCTTTGACCGATTCAGTCAAACATTTAAAGCTTTGGTTGAAAAGAGTAAGTATGAGAAATGGGAAAACTTTGGAAGACTTCCAGAAGGAAACATTTTACTTCAAGACCACGGAAACAAAGTATCCTTTAAAAATATTAAAGTAAGAGAATTTTAAAAATTAAAACAATTAAACAATGACAACAAGACGCAATTTCATCAAAAAAACATCTTTAGCTACAGGAGCACTAACCTTTGGTGTTGCAACTGGATTAAGCGCTAAAAGTTATCGTAAAGTAGTTGGAGCGAACGACAGAGTTCGCGTAGGTGTCGTCGGTTTTTCTAATCGATGTAAAGGGTCACTCATACCAGCATTCCTGAATCACAGTAAAGATTTGAACTTCGAATTTGTTGGTGTATCAGACATTTGGAACAGAAGAAGAGACGAAGGTGCTGCCTACCTCAAAGAAAAGACAGGAGATAAAATGAAAACCTGGAGAAATAATGAGGAAATGTATGAAGATGATAAAATTGATTCTGTCATTATCTCTACTGCCGATTTTCAGCATGCACTCCATACTGTTCAAGCTGCTAATGCTAAAAAAGACGCCTACGTAGAAAAACCTTTTGCGGAAACAATGGATGATGCACGAATCGGCAAAAAAGCAGTTGAAGACTCAGGAATCGTTTTTCAAATTGGTTCACAAAGAAGAAGTGGGAAGAATTACCATGCGGCAAATAAATTTATAAAGTCAGGTCAATTCGGTGATATTGTCATGGTAGAAATGTCTTGGAACGTAAACCAACCTGGCAGATGGAGACTCCCCCAATTAACTAAAGAAATTAAAGAATCTGATACGGATTGGAAACGGTATCTAATGAATCGTCCTTACGAAGCTTGGGACCCAAGAAAGTATCTAGAGTATCGTTTATTCTGGCCGTATTCCTCGGGAATTCCAGGACAATGGATGTCGCATCAAATTGATACTGTACATTGGTTTTCTGGCTACGATCACCCAAGAAGTGTCGCTGCAAATGGAGGAATTTATTTGTGGAAAGACGGAAGAAAGAATTACGACACCATGACTTCTGTTTTTGATTATGGAGATGAAAATGGAGAAGAAGGATTCCAAGTCGTCTATTCATCTCGTTTTACAAATTCCGCTGGAGGAACTAAAGAAATTTACTACTCTAACGGAGGTGAGTTGAATCTTAAAACTAACAAGGTTTCTGATAACGGTGGACTCTCAGCAAGACAAGCTAAAAGAATGGGACTTGAAGCAAATAAACTTAATGAATATAACTTAAGCGATATGGAAGTTGAAGTAGTGACTTCAGCAAATACAGGTGTGGACAACATGACATCAAACCATATGTTAAATTGGATGGAATGTGTGCGTAGTAGAGCCAAAACAAATGGATCTATCGAAGCAGGATACAATCACTCGATTGCTAACATCATGACAACTGCAGCGCTAAGAACAGGACTTAAGGCAACTTTTGACAAGGAAACTCAAAATGTTTTAGCTGGAGGAAAAGTATTTAAATATTAAATCAATTCGAATGAAAAATAGTTTACTGGGAATTGCATTTCTTGCACTAGTGAGCAGTTGTAATAGCACGACAAAAAAGAATTCTACCTTGCAAAATTCTTCTGAAATCAATGCCAATGTGCGTTTTGAACAGGACAGCATAAATAAAAAAGTTAGTGTCTATTTTGGAGAGCGTCTGTTTACAAACTACCTCTACGTTCAGGATTATTACAAACCCGTACTCCACCCGCTTATTACTCAAAGCGGGCAATCGCTTACAAGGGGATATCCAATTGATCCACAGGAAAATGAGCGGGTTGATCATCCTCATCACGTAGGCTATTGGTTGAATTACGGAGATGTTAATGGTTTTGATTTTTGGAATCATTCAGATGCAATCGCTGCCGATAAAAAGGAGGGATATGGGACAATTTTCCCGGTTTCCCATAAAATAGATGAATCAAAAAATCAGTTGTCCATCGTAACGGAATGGAAAGCACCTGATGGTACAGTATTAATTGAAGAACACACAGATTTTGTGTTTTCACAAAAAGGCACTCGCCGCTTTATTGATCGAACTTCTACACTTCACGCTAAGGAGGACGTCAGCTTAACAGACAATAAAGAGGGTTTTCTTGGAATTCGAGTAAGCAGAGCCTTAGAACATCCAAGTAAAAAACCTGAAATTTTTACAGATGCTAACGGCATTCCGAGTGAAGTAAAGGTGCTGAATAATGAGGGAGTAACTGGAGAATACCTAAGCTCTGAGGGAATTAAAGGTGAAGCAGTTTGGGGAACACGTGCCAAATGGGTAGCCTTAAACGGAATACAAAATGACGAAGCAGTAGCCATTACCATTTATGATCATCCCGAAAATATTGGCTACCCTACGTTTTGGCATGCCAGAGGCTATGGCTTGTTTGCAGCAAATCCCCTAGGTCAAAAAGTGTTCTCTAAGGGAGATTTAGAACTCGATGCTTCTCTAAAAAAAGGGGAGAGTGTAACCTTCAAATACCGCGTTATGGTGAGTAACGGAACAGTTGTAGATGAAAATATCGCAAATCAATTCACTTACTAAGTTTTAAGTCTGATGAAAAAGAAGCAGTTTTTTTTCGGTAGTTTATTGTTTTTCTTACTGACCAGTACTACCGTTTTTAGTCAAGTAGATTTCAATAAAAAAGACAAGGTTTTTAACGGTAAAAATCTAAAAAACTGGACTGTACTTCCAGATCAACCTAATATTTGGTGGACTGTAAATGATGGTATCCTTTTAGCTAAAAATGATGCTGACCAAACCGGGTCAACACTATGGACCAACAAAACGTATCAAGATTTTGCCGTTCGTTTAGAATTTAAAATGGGCAGTGGCACAGTTGACTCTGGTGTGTTTCTAAGAGGTGAAAATCCCAATAGTCCTCAAATTCAGATAGGAATTTCAGGCTCTTTAAAAGTGGACATGACAGGCTCAGCTTACGTCCCTAAACAAGGCTACCCTCAAAAAGCTGAGGTGAAGAACATTCTTAAAAGCGATGACTGGAATACAATGACAATCGTTGCTAAAAAAAACAACTACAAAGTATGGCTGAACAATCAAATGGTTTTAGACTACACACTAGAGCATGCAAGTCTAGTGGGTCCAATCGGATTACAATTACATCCCGGAAGAACGATGGACATAGAATTTAAAGATATTTTTATTAAAAATTTATAACTTTTTTGAGTTTTTTTAAAAAGAGGTAAGCATATGTTGCCTCTTTTTTTTTTATTTGCAAATAGTTATGAAAGAGAAGGTTGGAATTAAAAAAATTGCTGAATTATCTGGGGTATCCATTGGAACTGTTGATCGGGTTTTAAACAATCGAAAAGGGGTTTCAAAAGAAACAGCAAAACACATCAGAGCCGTAATTAAACATACGGGGTATAAGAAAAATAATGTTGCGAGTAGATTGAAGCTTGCCAACCATAAAACCATCACCATAGCCGTACTCTTTCCCAAGGAAGCTTACTTAGACGAGCATTACTGGCACCTTCCGTTAAAAGGGGTTCACAAAGCCGTCTCGGAATTAAGTGAAATGGGGATCAATCATGAACTCCATGTATTCGAAATTGGAAGTGCAAGATCTTTTGAAAGAGAAAGTGAAAAAATCTTATCCAAAAAGCCTGACGCCCTAATCACAGTGCCTTTTTTTATAAAACAAAGTAAACGTTTAACTGAGAAAACTGAAAAAGCAGGTATTCCAGCGGTATTTATCGATACTGAAATAGATTCCGAAATTAATAATAAGTATTCCATCCATCAGAATTCATTTCAAAGCGGAAAAGTAGCTGCAAGAATACTCTCACAAATCATTTCAGGGAGCGGAAAATTTATCGTATTGAATATAATTAACAACACTAAAACTCAAAAAAACAACCAAGAAAGAGAAAAGGGATTCAGAACCTTTTTTAAAGATGAAATTCAAACAGACCATCCCAATATAGATTCCTTTACAGTCAATCAATCCGAGATTGACTCTCTCCATGAGGTTTTTAAACCCTATACAGAAACAAATGAACAAATTGGTGTGTTTGTTACCAATTCAAGAGCTTACTTGCTACCTAAAACTATAAACGATTTGGGTTTAAATAATCGAACAACAATCATCGGTTATGACCTGAACCCTATAAATACCGAATTACTCAAGAAAAATGAGATTCAATTCATCATCAATCAACAACCCGAATATCAAGGGTATAGTGCTGTAAGAGGTTTGTTTAAATTAATCACCGAAGAGGATGATTCTGAATTAAATCATAAAATCCCTATTGAAATTATCGTAAAAGAAAATTTTGAATAAAAAAAGGCTGTCAATTGACAGCCTTTTTCACTTTTAATTGATCTTCATTATTGAGTATATCCAGCATTCTGCGGATATCCACCTTCAGTTCTGTCTATTTGATCTAAAGGAATTGGTCTCAAGACGTGATGCGACTGAATATTATTCGTTGCATCTAGATTATGAGCCTTAACTCTTTCAACCAGCTTATTCGTTCGGACAAGGTCAAACCAACGGTGACCTTCACCCACTAATTCGCGAGCACGCTCGTCAAGAATAAAATCGATATCCACATCAGCAGCAGTAATTTCCATTGATGCTTCTTCTCCATCCCAAGCGCCGCGTCTGCGTATAATATTCAAATCTTCTGCAGCCTGAGCAGTGTTTCCTTGCTTTAAATTCGCTTCGGCGCGAATTAAATATGCATCAGCCAAACGCATCAAAATAAAGTCACGTTGACCTTGCGTATGCTGACGGTTAGGTCTCGTATTATCTATCCACTTGTTTAACGATGGAAAAATAACCTGATTGTATTGATCAGTCGTATATATTTGATAGATAACTGCATCTTTATTTGCTTGAGTCCACTTAGCATCTTGATTGACACCATTACGATCTACTCCAGGACCAGGTATATAAAGTGCAGTATCTCCAATTTGCTGACCTGGAACAGGATTATTCGCATACCAAACATGTTTGTACCCTTTATCATAACGCGCGTCTTTAGTTCGGTCCCAAAGACTTAAAAGATGGTCTGTAGGTCTAAAACGCTTCCAAGGACGACCGTTTTCCGTGTCACGGGTCATTCCAGGACGCTTGTCATACTCGAACAAGAAATACAAGTGACCTCGATGACCATAACCATCTAAACCTTCGTCAACCTGCTGTTTTGAATTGATAATCGTCCAGACTACTTCTGAGTTTTCTTCGTTGTTAATGTCCCATAAATCAGACCAATCGTCTAGTAACGAAAACCCATAATTCGTAATCACATTGGTCATTAAAGAAACCGATTGAGCTGCACTTCCTTGGGGTGCAGTCAAATGCACTTTAGCTAATAAAAACTCTGCCGCAGCTTTGGTTGCTCTACCGTAATCTGATTGTGAAGCGGGTAAGTTACTTACCGCGAACTCTAGATCAGGAATAATAGCCTGCCCATAAACTTCTTGCGCAGAAGTTCTATTCGCTTCGGTTTCAACGCCTTCGGTCTCCTCTAAAGAAAGGTGAACATCACCATAATAACGAACGAGATTAAAGTAATATAAAGCACGTAAAAAGCGAACTTCTGCCAAACGCGAAGTTAATGTCGCTTGATCCATATCCTCGATACTTTCCGCTCGATTAATCACTGCATTTGCTTGGTTAATACCTCGATACATAATTCTCCACGTGTCTCTAAAATAACGTGCAGAGGAGTTGTGTTGGTTATTATACCAGTTTAAATACTTGTGACTTCCATCTGCCCCATTGGTATAGGTGTCTGTTCCGAATACATTCATGGAAAATCCAAGTTCAGTACCATAAAACTCTTTCATAATCCCATAAGTTGCTTTTACTGCATCTTCTAACCCTTGTGAGGTCGTATAGTATGATCCAGCAGAAACATCTGCGATATTATTCTCATCGAGATAATTTTCACAGGAAAGGAAAACTAAAATTCCTAGTAGTACTAGAATACTTTTAAATGTGTATTTTTTCATTTTTTCTGTGTTTAAAAATTAAAATGCTGCTCTGATTCCAAAAGCTACCAATTTAGAACTGGGTGTTGTTCCCGATCCTAAAGTAGCTTCTCCAACCTCAGGATCAAAGGTGTCATACTCTGAACTAAACCAAAGGTTTTGCCCTTGTACATAAGCACGAAGGCTAGTCATACCAAATTTTGAAGCTGTGGTACTCTCAAAATTATATCCAAGAGTTACATTTCTTAGCTTCACATAACTTCCATCGAAATACTCCAATGTAGAACCATTTTCAGGGCGTTCCTGCGTAAAGTTAGGTCTAGGATATTCATTTGTTGGATTGGTCGGAGTCCAATAATCAACATCTAAGTGATTGTAACGGAATTGACCGTTTGCATTACCTTGGTGGAAACTACTACGAATCATATGACCCTGACGGAAATAAAAGAATGCACTTAAATCAAAGTTACCATACGTAAAGGTGTTGGTTATCCCTCCAAAGTAGTCGGGTACATCTGTTCCAATTACACTTCTATCTGCCGGTGTAATTTGTCCATCACCGTTAATATCTGCTAGTTTGATTTGTCCCGGATCTGTTCCTTGAACGGCTGCAGCTTGTGCAGCTTCGTTTAATTGCCAGATGCCTGCTTTGGTGTAATCAAAGAAAACACGAATGGGCTGCCCAATAAACCAGTTGTTTCCAGTGTCATCTAAAGGGTTTCCACTCTCATCTTTCAAGGCTAATTCAACAATTTTTTCGTTGTATCCAGAAATATTCAAGTTAAGATCCCAAGCAAACTTATCCGTTTCAACTATAGCTGCGTTGACATTAAATTCAACACCGTTTGTTTTGGTGGCACCTACATTCTGGAACACGCTAGTGTAACCTGAAGTGTAAGGAAGGTTTCTTGCCAACAATAAATCAGTTGTGTTGGTAACATAATAATCAAAAGCTCCTGAAATTCTTCCATCCAACAAACTGTAGTCAAAACCAATGTCTATTGTTTTAGAAATCTCCCAACCTAAATTTGGATTTGGAATATCGTTTAATCGATAACCAAATGCTGGAGTTTCATTCCAAGCATAAACTGTTCGTGCCAGAGCACCTTGCGTCTGGTAAGGATCAATAGCGGTATTTCCAACCTCTCCATAAGAAGCTCTTAATTTAAACTCATCAAAAGTAGCACTGTCAGGAGCAAAATCTTCAAGTAATCTCCATCCTAATGAAACCCCTGGGAAATAGGCCCATTTGTTTCCTTCTGCTAGACGTGAAGATCCATCAGCACGAAGCGAAGCTTGAAACAAATACTTTCCATCAATGTTATAATTTACACGTCCCATATACGACTGTAATTTCCACTCACTTAATCCTGAAGAAAGATTACCTTTTACCTCAGCTGTACCTATATTATACCACAACTGAGATGAGTAAGGTAAATTTTGAACTTCGGCTTTTGAAAACTCTGAACTAAATTCTTGAACAGACTGCAACAACGTGACTTTTAAGTTACCCGGTCCTACCTCTTTATTATAAGTAATCAAATTTTCTAAGGTAAATCCAAATTCTTTTTTGTTTTCTACTTCGGCGTCAGCTGGCCCTCCTCGATTGTCATTTGTAAAACGATCGCGGAACTCTCCACGTCTTCTGAATCGCATATCGGGTCCAAAAGTAGAAGTAAATTGGAGGCCTTCCATTAGGTTAATTTGTAAATAAACAGGCGCAAAAAATCGTGTTGAAATTCGTTCATCTACATAAGCACCTGGGACCAATTCACTTAATGGATTGGTTCGAATCCCGTCGTTAAAAGCAAAAAAGTTAAGGGTTCCGTCATCCGCATAAGGCTTTCCAATTGGAATGTTTGACAGTGCCTCACTCATCACCGCTGAAGACCCCCAGTTATTAACAGAATTACTCAATAACATGGAAATTCCAAACTTGAATCTATCGTTAATCCTGTGGTCTAAATTAACTCGACCCGTAATACGTTCAAAATCCATTAAGTCAATAATACCATCCTCTTTAAAGTAACCTAAGGAAACATTGTACTGAGTGTTTTCAGAACCACCGTTCGCAGAAAGCTGATGACTGTTTTGATATCCCTGATTTAAAACGGCATCTAAATAGTCGAATGATTTTCCTGTTCTGATGGATTCCAATTGAGCAGCATCTCCTAAAAAAACAGCTTCGTCATTAGGGATGGTGCCTGCATAAGAATATCTACTATTAGCGTCTTGACGAAATGCTTCACGTCTTCCTGCCGCATACTCTTCTCCATTCATCATATCCGGAACATTAGTAACCGAAGTGATTCCGTAATAACCTGAATAATTAATCTTTGTAGCACCCGTTCTACCTCTTTTGGTAGTGATCAAGATAACCCCATTGGCTCCTCTAGAACCGTAAATAGCGGTGGCAGCTGCATCTTTTAGAATTTCCATAGACTCAATATCTTGTGGATTAATGTCAAAAATAGCTCCATCTCCTGTACTACTCGTTTGTGGAATTCCATCAATAACATAGAGTGGATCATTTGACGCGGAAATTGAACGACGACCTCGCACACGAACCACAGGGTTTTGACCTGGGCGTCCACCTCCTGAAGTAATATCCACACCTGCTACTTGGCCTTTTATGGCGTCAACACCACTTCCTGTAGCGATTTTCTCGATACTCTCACTTCCAATGCTTACAATAGATCCTGTAACTTCCCTACGGGTTTGGGTACCGTACCCTGTTACAACAATCTCATCCAAAGCATCGGCAGAAGGAACCATAGATACATTCATTTGATCTCCATTTACAGTGGTCGCCTGGTTTTCAAAACCAATAAATGAAAATTCCAAAACAGCTCCTTGCGAAACCGAAATTTGGTAATTCCCATCAAAATCAGTTGAAACCCCAGTAGATGTTCCCTGTATTACAACATTTACCCCAGGTAAAGGGGTACCTGTTTCAGAGTCTACTACTTTTCCACTTACACTGTCTTGAGCAATTAATACCGAAGTACAGAGCACTAAACAAAAGGTAAGGGAAAGTTTTAATAAATTTCTCATGTTTGTGTTTGTTTTAAGTTATTTTATTTAAATTCGTTAACGTTAACGGCTAACAATAGAACAATAATAATTATAAAAAATAAATTATTCTAATATAAAACAGGGAAATTTAAACAAAGTATTGATTTTCAAATATTCAGAATCTTAATTAAACAAATATTTACAAATAATAAGTTGTTCTCAAAGATTATTTAGTATACTTCGCGAATGAAATCATTTATCCATCAAAACTTTTTACTTGAAACCAAAGCGTCTCAAGATCTATATCATAACTATGCTGCTACATTACCTATCATCGATTACCACAATCACCTCCCTCCAAAATTAATTGCTGAAAACATTAAATTCAATACCATTACAGACTTGTGGATTTCTGGAGACCATTATAAATGGCGGGCAATGCGAGCCCTAGGAGTAAGTGAAGAATACATTACTGGTAAAGCAACTGACGAAGAGAAGTTTATCAAATTTGCAGAAGCAACTCCTTATATGATTCGCAACCCTTTGTACCATTGGACTCATCTGGAACTGAATCGTTATTTTGGAATAGAGGAATTGTTATCAAAAGAAAACGCCGTTAACGTTTACGAAAAAACAACTGCTGCTGTACAAACTTCTAAATTTTCAACGCAATCTTTACTGGAACGGATGAACGTGGAAGTGCTATGCACTACCGAAGATCCAACTGATACTCTAGAGCATCACGTTGCTCTTGGTGCCTCAAACTTTAAAACCAAGGTGAGTACTGCTTTTAGACCCGATAAATCCTTATTTATTGATGGAGAAAATTATAATTCCTATATCAATCAGCTTGCTCAGGTTTCAACTACTGAAATTACTACTTATACTGATTTATGTGAGGCCTTACAAAAGAGAATAAATTTCTTTCATGAAAAAGGTTGTCGATTATCGGATCACGGTCTAGAGTATATTCCCTATGAAATAACTTCAGAGAAAGAAATCAAACGCATTTTTGAAAACAAAAGAAAAGGGCTGTCACCAACTAAAAAAGAAATGGAACAGTTTCAGACGGCACTGCTCATCTTCCTTGGAAAAGCGTATCATAAATTGGGTTGGGTTCAGCAATTTCATTTAGGCGCCATGCGAAATAACAATACTCGAATGTTTCATAAACTTGGTCCTGATACCGGTTGGGATTCCATTGGTAATTATCCTATAGCATTTGGTCTTTCGCGTTTTCTAGATGCCCTTGATTTAGACAACCAGCTTACCAAAACCATTTTGTACAATCTCAATCCTTCAGATAATGAAATCATGGCAACTATGATTGGAAATTTTAACGACGGAAGCACTAAAGGTAAAATTCAATGGGGATCGGGTTGGTGGTTTTTAGATCAACTGGATGGTATGACAGACCAAATTAACATTCTATCAAATATGGGGATTATCAGTTGTTTTATTGGAATGCTAACGGATTCAAGAAGTTTTTTATCTTTTCCAAGACACGAGTATTTTCGGCGTTTGGTTTGTAATCTTTTCGGTAACGATATAGAAAAAGGATTATTACCGCAAGACATGAAATGGATAGGAGGTATCGTACAAGACATTTGTTATCGAAACGCTAAGTCATATTTTAATTACTAAATTTAAAATCTTATATGAGCCAAGTAGTTACTTTTGGAGAAATCATGTTACGTCTTTCTCCCCCAGAATTTCTGAGATTTTCTCAAACAAACCAATTTGATGTTGTGTATGGAGGCGGAGAGTCAAATGTAGCAGTCTCTTTAGCAAATTATGGTGTAGCTTCAAGCTTTGTTAGTCGTATCCCTTCAAACGATATTGGGGATTGCGCTTTAATGGAGATGCGGAAAAGAGGTGTCAATACAGAACATATTCTTAGAGGAGGAGATCGATTAGGAATTTATTTTTTAGAAACTGGTGCCGTTTCCAGAGGAAGTAAAGTGATCTACGATCGAGCAAATTCTGCCATGGCTGAAATCCAACCTGGGATGATTGATTGGAAAACAATTTTTAAAAACACTTCTTGGTTTCATTGGACTGGTATTACACCTGCTATTTCACAGGGCGCAGCAGACGCTTGTTTGGAAGCCGTCAAAATTGCTAGTGAAATGGGGATCACAATTTCCACCGATTTAAACTATCGCGCTAAACTCTGGAACTACGGAGGGGATCGGGAAGCAATAATGACCGAACTTACCTCCTATTGCGATATCATTTTGGGTAACGAAGAAGATGCAGAAAAACATTTTGGAATCAAACCAAAAGGACTGGACATTACCAAACAGGGTCATGAAGTTAAGGCTGAAGCATTTTTATCAGTATGCAAACAGGTGATGAAAAAATTCCCGAAAGCGAAAAAAGTAATTACCACCCTAAGAGGTTCCTTATCTGCCTCACATAATACGTGGGCTGGCGTACTTTATGATGGATCAACCCTGTATGAAAGTCCACAATATCAAATTACCCATATCGTTGATCGTGTTGGCGGAGGAGATTCTTTTATGGGTGGGCTAATTTATGGCTTGATTGCTTTTCCTAATGATGATCAACAAGCACTCAACTTTGCTGTTGCCGCATCCTGTTTAAAACATACCATTAAAGGAGACGCAAATCTTGTTTCTGTTAAAGAAGTTGAAAAACTAATGAGTGGAGACGCCTCAGGGCGGGTCGCCCGATAAAAATAATTTATGGCAAACTATACAAGACATCAAGTAATCACCGAAATGCAGACCAGTAGCATGGTCCCTTTATTCTATAATTCGGACATTGAAGTTTCAATAAAAATAGTTAAAGCTTGTTACGACGGAGGAGCTCGACTCTTAGAGTTTACTCATAGAGGAGATTTTGCTCACGAAGTCTTCCGAGAATTGATTCGATATAGTATCGAATCCCTACCCGGTATGATTATTGGCGTAGGATCGGTTACCGATGCGGCTACAGCTAGCTACTATATGATGAATGGGGCTAATTTTATCGTTACCCCTGTCTTCCGTGAAGACATCGCAATGGTTTGTAATCGAAGAAAAGTATTGTGGTCACCAGGGTGTGGATCATTAACTGAAATCGCTCGTGCCGAAGAGCTTGGAGCTGAAATTGTCAAATTATTTCCAGGCTCTATTTACGGACCTCAATTTGTCAAAGCAATCAAAGGACCACAACCTTGGACAAGCATCATGCCTACGGGAGGAGTAACTACCGAAGAGAAAAATCTCAAGTCTTGGTTTGATGCAGGAGTCACTTGTGTTGGATTGGGCTCTCAACTTATTTCAAAAGAATTAGTTGAAAACAAAGCCTATGATACCATTACTGATACGGTCAAAAAAACCCTGGAACTTATTCAAACTTTAAAATAAAATCAATGAAGTTGTTTCGTTTTATAATCCTTGGAATGATCGGTGCGCTTTTTTTAGGGTGCAGTACAACTTCAAACAAACGAATTATACGTTTAGGCCACGGCCTTGATGTTACGCATTCCGTTCATCAGGCCATGCTAAAAGCAGATGAGTATTTAAATGAATTGTCTGAAGGAAAAATGCGTATTCAAATTTATCCCAACCAACAGTTGGGAAGTGAAAGAGAATGTCTGGAACTACTTCAAATAGGAAGCCTCGATATGGCAAAAGTCTCTGGTGCGGTGATGGAAAACTTTGCACCCAAGCTTCGAATCTTTGGATTACCCTTTCTTTTCGACAGTAAAGCGCATCTGTTTCGTGTTTTAGACGGTCCCATTGGAAAAGAACTTTTAGGTGAGGGAGATGATTTCTGGCTCAAAGGGATAGGGTTTTACGATTCTGGGAGTAGGAGTTTTTATACTCGTGAACGTCCCGTAGAAAATCCCAATGATTTAAAAGGGCTTAAAATTAGAGTTCAAGAAAGTGCCTCTGCTTTTGAAATGGTAAAACAATTGGGAGGTTCCCCCACTCCAATATCTTGGGGTGAATTATATACTGCAATCCAACAAGGTGTAGTTGATGGAGCAGAGAACAACCCCCCTAGTTTTTACCTCTCAAGACATTATGAAGTGTGCAAATATTATATCATCGATGAGCATACCATGATACCAGACATCCTTTTGGTAAGTACCCATTTGTGGAATCGTCTGAGCTTACAAGAGCAAGAGTGGTTGCAAAAAGCTATTGATCTTTCTGTACCCTATCAAAGAGAATTATGGATTGAGTCAGAAAACGAATCTCTACAAGCTGTGATTAAAGCTGGTGTTGAGGTGAGCTACCCTGAAAAAGCAGCGTTTCAAGAAGCAACACTACCCATGTATGAAGCCTTTAGAGAGGATCCAGAGATTGCAGTATTAATAGATCGCATTCGAAATGAAAAAAATTAGAGCCTCCGTAGATAAAATTGTTGAGCGTTTGTTGATCGCCATTTTAGGAATTATGGTACTCAACGTATTGTGGCAAGTTTTTACCCGATTTTTCACCGATACACCAAGTTCCTTCACTGATGAATTAGCACGCTATCTCATGATTTGGCTGGGTATTTTGGGTGCTGCCTATGTAGCTGGAAAAAACGAACATGTAGCCATTGATTTTTTTGCTAAAAAGTTTTCAGAAAAGAAACAATTGTTCTTGACAAGATTTATTTCAATTGCTGTTTTGAGCTTTGCTTTTTTTGGAATGGTAGTCGGAGGTAGCCGTTTGGTTTATATCACCGCTAAATTAGAGCAATTTTCACCCTCTTTGAAAATCCCCTTAGCACTTGTCTATGGCGTTATTCCACTCAGTGGAATTTTAATCATTTTTTATAAAATTACTCAAAACAAGAAATAGGAGTTTATGGAATTTTTACCTGTATTAGTACTTGTACTTAGTTTTATCTTTTTTATTTCAATAGGCACTCCTGTTGCTTGGAGTATCGCAATATCCTCTCTACTCACCATCTTGGTTTCAATCCCCAGCCTAGCTGCAGTAACAACAATTGCACAACGCATGGGAACAGGACTAGATAGTTTTGCTTTGTTGGCCATCCCCTTTTTTGTGCTCTCAGGTCAACTCATGACCCATGGTGGCATTGCGGACCGTTTGATTCGTTTTGCCAAAACCATAGTGGGCGCACTACCTGGAGGTCTTGCTTTAATCAATATTATTTCAGCCATGCTTATGGGAGCTATTGCAGGTTCAGCCATGGCATCTGCCTCTGCCATGGGAAGCATTCTGGGACCCGAAATGGAAAAGGAAGGGTATGATAAAGAATATGGGGCTGCCGTTAATATTACTTCTGCAACAATTGGCTTAGTAATTCCCCCAAGTAATGTATTAATCGTTTATTCTTTAGCCAGTGGTGGTGTTTCTATAGCAGCTTTATTTCTTGCGGGATATATTCCTGGTATTTTAACGGGTCTCTTCTTAATGATTGTCGCGGGAGTCTGGGCAAAACGCAAAGGATATCCTACATTTAAACGCAGTAGTCTTTCTCAAATTTTAAAAACTTTTGTCATCGCTTTTCCTAGTTTACTCCTGTTGGTTATCGTGATTGGTGGAATTGTAGCGGGTTACTTTACAGCAACCGAAGCTTCTGCTGTAGCTGTACTTTATACCCTTATTTTAGGATTTGTCTACAAAGAAATTAGCGTCAAAGATCTGCCCAAAATTTTATTAGAATCATCTAAAACCAGTGCGGTAGTGATGCTTTTAATCGCTGCTTCCATGAGCATGTCTTGGATTATGTCGTATGAAAATATCCCTCAAAATTTGAGTGATGTTTTACTTAGTATAAGTGATAATAGAGTGGTAATACTTATAATCATAAACTTACTCCTTCTTTTTGTAGGAGTCTTTATGGACATGACCCCCGCCGTTTTAATTTTTACCCCAATCTTTCTTCCGGTCGTCAAGTCCCTAGGTATTGATCCTATCCAATTTGGAATCATCATGGTACTCAATCTTTGTATTGGTTTATGTACTCCACCTGTTGGCTCTGTATTGTTTGTAGGAATTGGTATTGCCAAAACGAGTATAGAAAAAGTAATCAAACCATTGTTACCGCTTTTTATAGCAATGATAATAGCATTAATGCTAATTACATTTTTCCCACAAATTACCTTATGGTTGCCTCATAAATTTGGGTTTTAATGCATTAGTAAATGAAATATTCAGCCCACAAAGAAATTCTGTTTTCACAACGCAACTATCCAATCAAAATTTTACAATTTGGGGAAGGAAATTTTTTACGCGCTTTTGTGGGAGATGTGATTCATCAACTCAATCATAAAACGAATTATAATGGAGGCATTGCGGTAATTCAGCCCATTAAAAAAGGATTAATTGAGCTTTTGAACAAGCAAGGTGGTGCGTATACATTGTTTTTAAACGGTATTGAAAACGGCAAACAAATACAAGAGAAAAAACTGATTCAGAATATCGTTAAAACAATCAGTCCTTATGAAAACTATTCGGCCTATTTAGAACTTGCCAAAATCCCTGAATTGGAATTCATTTTTTCAAATACCACTGAAGCAGGTATTGAATTTGATCCTACTGATCAATTATACGACCGTCCTCAAAGAACATTTCCAGCAAAACTCACACGCTTACTCTGGGAACGCTTTACTCATTTTAAGGGAACGGAAAGCTCAGGCTTGTACATCCTTCCCTGTGAACTGATAAATCACAATGCCACTTCATTAAAAAACATGGTACTGAAGTATGCACAATTATGGGAATTGAATACTAAATTTATCGGTTGGATTGAAAATGCCAATACCTTTTGCAATACTTTGGTTGACCGAATTGTACCTGGTTATCCCAAGGATAATATTGAATTCTACAAAGACCAACTGGACTATGATGACGCCCTTTTGGTGACCGCTGAACCCTTTTTCTTATGGGTAATTGAAGGTGACGAAAAACTAAAAGTCAAATTAAAAGTTAACGAAATTGACCTTGACATCAAAGTGGTGGAAAATCTTCAATCCTATCGCACTCAAAAGGTGCGCATTTTAAATGGGGCGCACACTGCACTTGTCCCTCTGTCTCTACTTTACGGACATGAAACCGTAAGTGACATTTTTACTTCTTCGTTTACAAAGAGTTTCCTAGAGGAATCCGTTCGAAATGAAATTGCACCTACTTTAGAAATGGACAAACGGTCTTTAAATCAATTCACGGAAGCCGTTTTTGATCGATTTAAAAATCCATTTATCAAGCATTATTTAGCAAGTATTGCGCTCAATTCAATTTCAAAATTCAAGGTTCGTGTATTACCCAGCCTACTAGTATCGCAAAAAACAAAGGGATCACTCCCTACTCACCTCGTTTTTTCATTTGCATGCTTGTTACAATTTTATCAAGGAAACTGGAAGGGAAAAAAACTCCCTGTTCAGGACGATGAAAAAATAGTTGAAGAGCTCCAAAATTATTGGCATGAATGCACCCTAGATGAATTTGTTTATAAGGTTCTATCAAATAAAGAATTTTGGGATCAAGATCTTACCCTAGTACCTGAATTAACAACTCAATTATATGTCATATTAAAGCATTTTAAAAAGAATGACATTGAAAGTTCATTTAATCTTTACATCCAAAATCTATGAATACTAGAGCACCCATTTTAAAAATAAACTCCGAAGACAATGTTGCTGTTGCTCTAGACAATCTAAACGAGGGCTATCACGTTCAATTAGGAGAAAGTTCGTTTCAATTGGTAGAAGCGATTCCTTTAAAACACAAATTCGCTACGAAGGACTTCAAACCCCATGACCCTATTTACATGTATGGTGTATTGGTAGGTGAAGCTGTTATACCAATTTCTCAAGGGAGCCTATTGACCACAGAAAACATCAAACATAAAACACAAGATGTTCAAGGTAAAACAGCACCATGGGAGTGGATCCCTCCATCAACTGCCAAATGGGAAGCACGAACATTTAAAGGGTATCATCGCTCAGATGGACAAGTTGGTACTGATAACATCTGGTTGTTTTTCCCTTTGGTCTTTTGTGAAAATAGGAATATAGAAACCTTGAAAGCAATCTTTGAAAAAGAATTCAATCCCCCTGAAAAAGAACCGCTCCAGGCTTTATTAAGTCAACTCGTTCGGGGAGAAGAACCCGAGGGAGAACCCGAATCAAAATCAAGACAAAACCCAAGTCAATACAATAATATTAAAGTACGCTTTTTAACCCATCAAGGAGGCTGTGGGGGCACACGTCAAGACGCGCAATCACTTGCCCGTCTCTTAGCTGGATATGTCAATAATCCCAATGTCGCAGGAGCAACTGTACTGAGTTTAGGTTGTCAAAATCTTGAGATTGATATATTCAAAGAAGCACTATCCAAGCTGCAGACAGGAAATAAAAAACCAGTATTGATTTACGATCAACAAACCGAAGGGACAGTTGATGCATTTCTATCAAAAATCATTAAAAACTCCTTTGAGGAAATAAAAAAAGCAAATTCAATCCAGCGAAGTCCTGCACCACTCTCCAAACTTACGATTGGACTGGAGTGTGGTGGTTCCGACGGATTTTCGGGGATTACTGCCAATCCAACCTTAGGACACGTTTCTGACATCCTCTCTGACTTGGGTGGAAAGTCAATTTTAGCTGAATTTCCAGAATTGGCAGGTGTAGAACAAGAGCTGGTCAATCGGTGTACCTCAGCACCACTTGCTTCCAAATTCTTGGATTTGATGAAGCGCTATGAAAAAGCGGCAGTAAAAGTAGGTTCGGGTTTTGACATGAACCCCTCCCCTGGAAACATTAAAGACGGTTTAATTACAGATGCTATGAAATCTGCAGGTGCTGCAAAAAAATCAGGAAATGCTCCCATTACTGATGTATTAGATTATACGGAATATGCTCAAAAGGCAGGTGTTTCTTTACTCTGTACTCCGGGCAATGACGTAGAAAGCACAACCGCATTGGCCGGTTCTGGAGCCAATATTATTTTATTTACCACAGGTCTTGGAACTCCAACTGGAAATCCTATTACTCCTGTAATTAAAGTTAGTACGAATAGTATTTTGACTCAAAAGATGAGAGATATCATCGATTTTGATTGTGGTACTATCATAACGGAAAGACGAAGTCTAGAAGAAGTTGGCGATGCCTTATTGGAGTACATTGTTAATGTAGCAAGTGGGATTGAAATTCCCAAAGCAGTACAATTAAGA
This sequence comes from Flavobacteriaceae bacterium, assembly GCA_965656215.1. Taxonomy (GTDB): domain Bacteria; phylum Bacteroidota; class Bacteroidia; order Flavobacteriales; family Flavobacteriaceae; genus MS024-2A. The sequence goes on along the minus strand of CBFHJD010000007.1, from coordinate 41,754 downwards.
CAAAACGATTTTATCCCTTGGAAGCGAGGTGTATCTCTTTAAAAATGAAATTAGGTATTGGCATTGTGGGAAGTGGAGCGATTGCAAAAGTGCACGCAGCCTGTATTCAATCAGAACCCAACACTTATCTCGCTGGAATCTTAACACGGAATAAAAAAAATACCGCTGCAATTGCTGCTGAGTTTAATACCGTAGTTTTTACAAATCCTAAAGCGTTTTATAAACAAGCAGAGCTTGAGGCAGTATGTATTTGTAATGAAAGCGGACGACATGGGGAGAGTATCGCAGAAGCATTCCAAGCAAATAAGCACGTACTTTGTGAAAAACCCTTGGAAACCTCACTCCCTAAAATCGATATAATTTTAGATCAATTAAAAAAAACATCTTTAAAACTTGGAGTCGTTTTTCAAAACAGATTAAACCCAGCATATAAAGAATTTAAATCTGCTATACAGTCAGGAAAACTCGGAACCATTTTATTAGTCAACACGCAAATTAACTGGTATAGAGATGCTAATTATTATCAAAGCAGAAATTGGCGAGGTACTCTAGGGTTAGACGGAGGTGCAGCTTTAATTAATCAAGGTATTCATACGCTTGATCTACTACTGGATCTTATGGGTGATGTAGAAGAAGTTGGAGCAAAAATTGACACTAAAGTTCACGATATTGAAGGGGAAGATTTAGCAGTAGCACATCTAAGCTTTAAAAACGGTTCACTAGGCACCTTAAGTGCGGGAACCTGTCTTTATCCAGGCTATCCTGAATCCATTAGTGTTTTCGGCACCAAGGGAAGTATGGTTTTTGAGAGCGGATTGATACAATCGTGCTCTCTTCCCAATTGGAAATCAATAACCAAAACAAATTCAAATCAAGGCAGTCAAAATGCAAAAGTAAATAGTATTGAATTGCATCAAGCGGTATTGAATGATTTTGTCCATGCGGTACTAGAGGACAAACAACCTTTAGTCAATATTAATACAGCCCGAAAGTCTGTAGAATTAATCCAAACAATATATCAGGCTTCAAATACAAATCAAATTATTAAATTAGAACAATCATGAAGAAATTTTTAATAATACTCCTAATCGGATTTGGAATCTTGTCTTGCAACCCATCGGTAATTGAGTTGCAACCTATTTCTGAAACAAACTACGGTATTAATTCTATTGCGAGTGTAGAACTTAGTGAGGCTCTTTTAGACAGTCCGATTCGTTTAATAGCTTTAACTACTTCTGGAAAAGAAGAAGTGCCCTACCAACAAAATGAAAACAAAATTTATTGGAAAATACTAAGCGACGCAACCAGCTATAGTTTAGAAAAACAAAAACCTTCGGATTATACTGCTATTCAATTGATTGAAAGTGATGAACAACTTGAAGTATATCAGAATGGAACCAAAATAATTGGTTACCAGACAGCACTGAAAGGAGTGCCAGAAGGAGTCAGTGAAGCCTATCAAAGAAACGGTTATTTACACCCCGTAAACACCCCTAAAGGAAAACGCTTAACTCGAATTCAACCCGAAGATCATTACCACCATTACGGAATTTGGAATCCATGGACACACACGCTCTTTGAAGGAGACACCTTAGACTTTTGGAACTTGAATAAAAAACAGGGGACCGTTCGTTTCGCCAAACTTTTAAAGAAAAACACAGGACCTGTATTCAGTGAAATTGAAGTACTTCACGAGCATGTTGTCCTGAAAGATGGAGCCAATAAAGTAGCCTTAAATGAAATTCAAAATATTAAAACAACACCCCTCTCTGAGACTCAATACCTTATGGATATTACCATCAATTATGAATGTGCTACGGAGGAATCTTTTAAAATAATTCAATACCGTTATGGAGGTTTTGGTTGGAGAACCACTGAGGAATGGGACAATCAAAACAGTAGAGTCCTAAGTTCCGAAGGAAAAACAAGAAAAACTGCTGATGGAAGTACGGCTCGCTGGTGTATTGTAGATGGAAAATTAGATGAGGGGCGTGGAGGAGCACTTATGCTTTCTCATCCAGACAACTACAACCATCCTGAACCCTTACGCGTGTGGCCAGAAAATCAGTACGACAGAGGAGACCTTTTCGTCAATTTTGCCACGACCAAGACCACAGATTGGACTTTTGAACCGGGCAAAAAATATACCCTCAAGTACCAGCTAATCGTCTATGATGGCACAATGGAAACTACAACTGCTGAACAAGCTTGGAAGCAATTTGCCGAACCTTTACATTACCAATTAAAACCTTAATTCATGAAAAAAAATAATTTAAACCGACGATCTTTTATCAAAAAAACTTCAGCGACTGCCTTTGCAGCGGCAGCCATTCCATCTATAGTCCCCGCATCTGTATTTGGAAAAAATGCGCCCAGCAATCGCATTCAAATAGGCCAAATAGGCTGTGGACGAATTGCACGCGGTCATGATATGCCTGGTACCATGCAACACGAAATGGCACAAATGATTGCCGTGTGTGATGTAGATCAAAAACGAACAAAAGAGGGCAAATTACTAGTGGATCAATACTATCAAGAAAAAGGACAAAAAGTCAATACCAAGATGTTCGACAACTATCAAGAGATGATTGCCCATAAAGATATTGATGCTGTAATTATAAGTACTCCCGATCATTGGCACGCACAACCTGCAATTGAAGCAGCTCTAGCCAAAAAACACGTTTATTTACAAAAACCCACTTCGCTTACAGTAGAAGAGGGACGCGTGTTAAGCAATATTGTTCAGGAACAAAAAATCACCTTACAAGTGGGTACCCAACAGCGCTCTTCTACTCAATTCAGATACGCAGCAGAATTGGTGCGTAACGGAAGAATTGGAAAAATACATACCGTAAAAGTTGGACTTCCAGGTGACCCTCCAGGTCCAATTGCTCAAACAGAAACTGCTCCAGCAGCCTTAAATTTTGACGCTTGGTTAGGCTCTACTCCTGAAATGGACTATTCAGAAATGCTAGTGCATCCAAAAGTGGGATACAGTCGTCCAGGATGGCTACGTAAAGAACAATTTGGAGCAGGAATGATCACAGGATGGGGACAGCACCACTTCGATTCAGCCGCTTGGGGAATGAATACTGAATATACTGGACCTAAAAGCGTAGAAGCCATTGCTGAATTTCCTAAATACGGAAGTTGGGATGTTCACGGTGACTTTATGGTCAAAGCAGAATATCAAAACGGGATTACCATGCTAACTAGTGGTGGTTTTCCAAATGGTATTCGCTATGAAGGAGAAGACGGATGGATCTTTGTTACCCGAGGAGCTTATAGAGCAACCTCTTCAGATCCAATACCAGAAAATAATGGTGTAAAATCTTTGGACGCTAGTGATCCAAAAATTCTAGATTCTGTGATCGGATCCAATGAAATACACCTTTATGAGAGTAAAGAACAACACTTAAACTGGCTGGAATGTATTCAAAGCGGCAAGGAACCCATTTCACCAGTTGAAATTGGACATCGTGCTTGTACCGTCTGTTTGATTAGCCATATCGCAATGAAACTTCCTCGCAAACTAAACTGGGATCCCATGACCGAGCGTTTCCTAAACGATGCAGAAGCCAATGCTATGTTAAGCCGTTCGCAAAGAGCACCTTATGGAACTTCAAACATCAAATATTAAGCATGATAAAAAATGGAATAATACCCTTGTTATTTTTGTTGATAGGGTGTGCTAAAAAGGAGGGCAAAATCCAATGGATTACCTTAGATCCAGGGCATTTTCATGCGGCTTTAGTACAAAAAACAATGTATCCTGAAATCGATGCTGAAGTTCATGTTTACGCTCCTGAAAGCAATGATTTGGACTTGCATCTCAGCAGAATTAAAGGGTACAATCAACGTGAAGAAAATCCAACTTCGTGGGTGTCCGTAATTTTTAATAAAGCCAACTTTTTTGAAGAAATGCTCAAAAAGGAAAAAGGAGGAGTGATTATGCTCTCTGGAAACAATCAGAAAAAAACAGAATACATCCTTGAGTCCATTAAAAATGGATTCCATGTCTATGCAGATAAACCGATGGTTATTGATCCAAAGGAATACCAATCACTAGAAAAAGCTTTTCAAATTGCGGAAGAAAAAAAACTAGTGCTGTATGATATCATGACCGAACGTTATGAGATTACAACGGTACTTCAAAAAGAACTCTCTCAAATGGAACCTGTTTTTGGCTCACTTGTTCAAGGAAGTATAGATACTCCGGCTATCGTAAAATCTTCTATTCATCACTATGCAAAAGAGGTTTCAGGCAAGCCACTGATTCGACCAGCTTGGTTCTTTGATACCAAACAGCAAGGGGAAGGGCTCGTCGATGTAAGTTCACATTTGGTTGACTTAACGTTCTGGGAATGCTTCCCAGAGCAAGCCATTTTAAAAGATGACATCAAATTGCTTAAAGCAAAGCGTTGGGCTACTCCCATGAGTAAAAAAGATTTTAAGCAAGTTACCAGTTTAGATTCCTATGCCGACTATCTTAAACCTTCTGTAACCAACGACTCACTATTCGTATACGCCAATGGAGCAATGAGTTATACCCTTAAAGGACATCACGCCAAAGTGGAAGTCATGTGGAATTTTAAAGCACCAGAAGGAACAGGAGACACCCACTACTCTATCATGAGAGGAAGTAAAGCCAATCTAGAAATTCTTCAAACCGAAGAGGAAAATTATATTCCAACTCTTTATGTCAATCCAAATCAAGGATTTGATCCTACTGCTCTTCAAAATGCTGTCAATTCATTAGCCAAAAATTACCCCGGTTTAGAACTTATTGAAAAAGAGAATCGGTGGGAAGTTCGTATTCCAAAGAAACTAAGAGAGGGACACGAAGCTCACTTTGCCCAAGTGACCAAACGTTTTATTCAGTTTTATAAAAATCGAGAAATACCCGACTGGGAAATTACCAATATGCTAACCAAGTATTATTTAACTACAAGCGCATTAGAAATCGCTCAAAATACTGTAAACTAATTACTTCAACCTTATGAAATTAATATGCCATACCTCAGTAATTCTAATGTTTGCGTTCAACTGTCTGTCTGCACAAGAAGAGTTCCCTATTTGGGAATCAGAAATTCCTGGTCAACTTACTTCAACTGAATATCAAGAATACACTACTGGAGGTGACGCAAACGATATTTTAAGGGTCCACCAAGTAGTCACTCCATCTTTAAGAGCCTATATCGTTCCCAAAGAAAAATCAAAAGGTGCGGCAGTTTTAATTTGTCCCGGTGGAGGGTATAAAATACTTGCCATAGACCATGAGGGGTATCAGATAGCAGAATGGCTCAACAGTATTGGTATTTCGGCTTTTGTCTTAAAGTATCGTTTACCAGAAAACCAAATCATGCAGAATAAAGCTATAGGACCGCTTCAAGATGCGCAAAAAGCAATGCGAATAATTCGTCAAAATGCCAAAGAGTGGAATATTGATCCTGATAAAATTGGAGTAATGGGCTTTTCTGCCGGAGGACATTTAGCTGCAACACTTTCTACACGCTATGATGATGAGGTTTATACTACAGAAAAAAAGCTTTCGGCTCGTCCAGATTTCTCAATCTTGATGTACCCCGTAATTTCCTTTCAGGACGAATTGACTCATGGAGGATCTCGAACAAATCTATTAGGAGCATCTCCCTCAAAGGTTCAGATAGACTATTTTTCTAATGAATTACAAGTCAATAAATTCACTCCTCCTGCCCTATTAATTCACTCCGTTGATGACAAAGTCGTTCCGGTTGAAAACAGTATTGCATATCTAAAGCAACTCAAGTCCTTTTCAATAACTGCAGAGTTTCACGCATTTTCAGACGGTGGACACGGTTATGGTTTAGGAAGAGGAGGAACGCATTCTATTTGGAGTAAAAATGCGGAAAATTGGTTGAATACTATTTTAAAAGACTAAGTTATGATTTACAGAAGATTTGGAAAGACAAACTGGCAACTCAGTGAAATTGGTTACGGAATGTGGGGAATGGGAGGCTGGAAAGAATCCGATGACATCCAATCGGTAAAATCCTTGAATCTTGCCGTTGAAAAAGGAGTCAATTTTTTTGATACCGCCTGGGGCTATGGTGAAGGTCACAGTGAACGCTTATTGGGTAAGTTACTTCAAAATCACCCAGATAAAAAACTCTATACAGCCAGCAAAATTCCTCCTAAAAATTTCAAATGGCCCGCAAAACCAAACTATACTTTTGAAGAATCTTATCCCGCGGAACACATTAGAACCTACACTGAAAAAACCTTAAAGAATATAGGGCAAGAGCAAATCGATTTAATGCAATTCCATACCTGGGACGACGGTTGGGCAAGTCAAGAAGAATGGCAACGTACGATAGAAGATCTTAAAAAAGAAGGCAAAATTGGAGCCATGGGAATCAGTATGAACCGTTGGGAACCAGAAAACGGTATCATCGCACTAGAAACAGGACTAATAGATGCGGTACAAGTAATTTACAATATATTTGATCAAGCCCCAGAAGATCGATTATTTCCTTTCTGTGAAGCGAACGATATTGCCATAATTGCACGTGTTCCCTTTGATGAAGGTACACTTACTGGTTCTATTACAAGAGAAACCACTTTTCCAGAAGGAGATTGGAGAGGTACCTATTTTGTTCCTGAAAATCTGAATGCTAGTGCAGACCGAGCCGATTTAATAAGACCTCTTATTCCTGAAAATACTGATATGGCTGCTGTAGCATTACGTTTTGTTTTAGAAAACAAAACCGTAGGGACAATCATCCCGGGTATGCGTAAACAACGAAATGTCATCGCCAATATTAATTGTAGCGACGGAAAGTCAATGAATAAAGAACTCTATGCCAAGCTCAGAACTCACCGCTGGGACAGAAAACCTACTACTTGGTCTCAGTAATTACGTCTTTAACAAACTGTATTTTTTTAGGCAATCCGTAGGAAAAGAATTATTTTTGATAAAAAAATGATTGCAAAACTAAAATCCATTCTCACCCTAAAATGCCCTCGATGCAGAAATGGAAATCTTTTAGTTGCCAATCCGTATCGACTTAAATATTTCAATAAGGTCAATGAACATTGCCCAAATTGTAAATTGAACTTTAAAATTGAACCGAGTTTCTTTTATGGATCAATGTATGTTTCTTACGGCCTGGGTGTAGCTATCAGTATTGCTATCTTTCTTTTTCTACGGCTTTTGGGACTAGCTGAAGGAATTATTGAAAATTTCATCATTATCTCCATCTCTTTAATTGTACTCATGCCCTATATAAATGGCTTATCAAAAGTTATCTGGGCCGGTTTTTTCTTCAAATACGATTCTAAATACGACAACTAAATTCAATGCTGAAAACCATAAATACTAAAGCTACAACTTCTTCTGAGGGTCTTCCGTTTCTTAAAACAAAGGAGCGTATTTCGCTACTGTTAGATCACTATCTTAAAGAAAGTAAAAAAGGAAACGATAAAGTACTAGACCAAAAAACTCCTGAAGTAATAGCAGCAGATCTTCAGCTCCTTACTGTTTTTAAAAATGGATTTGATAATCTTGAAAATTTAGAAGAATTCGTCAAAATTTATTTAACCCATACCAATCACCTCAGTAATCCAAAATACATGGGGCATCAAGTTGCCGTTCCCCAAGATCTTTCTGGGATACCGGACTGGATTCACGGAACAATCAACAATCCAAGCTCCTTATACGAAATGGGGCCCGCTGGAGCTGCCTTAGAGGGTTTTATGATCAATTGGATGCTTTCAAAACTAAACTGGTTTAAAGGCAATGATCTTTGTGATTTTAGTAACTATCCAAAAAATGGAAGTGGTGTGCTCACTCATGGGGGATCTATTGCAAATCTGACTGCCTTATCTGCTGCCCGAGCTGCTATTGCTCCAGAGGCTTGGTCCGAAGGGAATCCATCTGATCTAGTTGTTATTGGTCCAGCTACAGCGCATTATTCTGTTGTTAGAGCGTTGTCTATTATGGGTATGGGTAAAAAGGCATTTGTACCTGTTCCGGTAGATTCAAATGAAGTCATTCTTACAACTCATTTAGAACGAGTTTACAACGAAGTTAAAAGTCAAAATAAGCGTGTAATGGCTGTCGTAGCTAATGCTTGTGCAACTTCTTCGGGGCTTTTTGATCCCATGGAAGAAATGGCTGCTTTTTGTAAAAAGCACAATTTATGGTTTCATGTTGATGGTGCACATGGTGCAGTAGCGCTCCTTTCAGAAAAAGAAAAAGAAAAAGTTGCAGGTATTGAAAAAGCAGATTCTATCATCTGGGATGCCCATAAAATGCTTCAAGTACCCGCACTTTGCACTGCAGTTCTCTTTAAAAATCAGGAGCATCAATGGAATAATTTCCGTCAAAAAGGAAGTTATGTCTTCCATGAAAACGAAGTGATTGGTATGGATTCCATGCCTTTTACGGTAGAATGTACCAAATCTGCTTTAGGCACCAAGCTCTTTTGGAGTTTTGCTCTTAGAGGAGAACAAGCGATGACTGATTTCATTGAAACTAGTTTTCAAAAAGCACACGATCTTTACGAGTATCTAAACCCTTTAAAAGATTTCCATTGTCCCTACCCACCCCAATCCAATATCCTTTGCTTTCAGTTCCGGCCCGATCAACTTAGTGATCAAAATCAGTTGGCGTTGCGCTATGAATTAATAAACAGTGGAGAATTTTATATCACTTCCTGTGAATTTCAAGGAAAACGATTTTTAAGAACCGTACTGATGAATCCAGATACAAGCCATAAAGACTTTGTGAAGTTGGCAGAAGCCATAACCCAAATTGGAACTCAAATTCAATTTGATAAGGACTAGTCAATCTTTTTTTGATTTATAAAAAGCATCAATTACAATCCTAGAATTGATCGGCTTTTAACAAAAACTATTTTATTTAAATAATGTAATTTTGTTAAAATTTTTTTCCATGAATATTCTTGAGCTAAAATCTTTCTTATCGGAACTACTTATTGAAAAAGGTCTTCCTGAATTCGGAGCTAAAGGTATTGCATTGATTTTATTATTGATCGTATTTTTAATTTTGGGGAGGATTCTTTTCTGGATCACTCGCAAAATTATTTTGAGCTTTTTTGTTCAGATTGCAGCAAGAACGAAATCAAAATTTGATGACATCCTCATCAATAACAAAGTACCCAAAATTCTTTCTTACCTCCCAGTATTGTTTCTCTACTTTGAAACCATCCCTGTTTTATTTACAGACATCAGTGAACGTTTGGCTTCATTTATACAAAACGTAGCTGAAGCTTTGCTCATTGTGCTCATTATTGCTTTAATCAGAGCTACACTTAAATCGGTAAATGATTATTTAAAAACCTTGGCCTCATTTAAAGACAAGCCGTTGGATAGCTATCTTCAAGTTTTCATGATCTTTCTTTGGTTTGTTGGGTCAATTTTAATTTTATCTGTACTCACGGGCAAAGATATCGGTTCTTTTCTGACTACTCTAGGAGCACTTTCTGCGGTCTTATTATTCGTCTTTAAAGACACCATACTCGGTTTTGTTGCAAGTGTTCAAATTACCGTAAACGATACCGTTCGTATTGGGGACTGGATCAATATGCCAAACAGTAATGCCGATGGAGATGTAATCGCCATCAGCTTATCAACGGTTCAGGTTCAAAATTTTGATAAAACCATCACCTCCATACCCACTTATAAATTAATCTCTGATTCCTTCATCAACTGGAGAGGGATGAGTGAATCGAGCGGAAGAAGAATAAAAAAGTCTTTACTGATTAAAACAACAAGTATTCGCTTTTTAAAAGCTAATGAAATTGATGTGTTAAAGAAAATAGACCGTGTAGCAGCCTACATTGAGCAGAGACAAAAGGAAATTGAATCAGTTAACGCTGCACAAAAAGTAGATAAGAGTTTGCTCATTAACGGTCGGAATTTTACCAATTTAGGATTGTTTAGACAGTATGCTCAGATGTATTTGCAAACACACGAACAAATCAATCAAAATATGACGGTAATGTGTCGTCAGCTGGCTCCAACAGCGCAAGGCATTCCCTTGGAGATTTATGCGTTTAGTAAGGATAAAGTTTGGATCAATTACGAACATATTTCCTCGGACATTTTTGACCACCTACTAGCAGCCATTCCCTACTTCCATTTGGAATGTTTTGAACTCTCCCCTATGCTCCCTAAAGTTTAAACTAAGAAGACCGCCTTGATAGCGGTCTTCTTATTAAATGAAACATTTGAAATCAGTTTGCGATATAAGGAGCTTCCGCTTTTTTTAACGCCGCCTCAATTTCAGGTATTGTTTTCTCTGTAATTGCATCAACTTGTTGTTGAACTTTTACAAGCATACTTTGTGCTGTGGATAAACTCTTTTTGTGCACTTCTGTGGGTCCGTACGAGTTATCCATTCCGTTAAAGGCATTGTATAAATAGCGTTGAACTCCCGATGGATTTCGCTCACCAATTTCGTCTCTTGAAGAACTTCCATTTAACATTTGTTCTATTGCAGCTAGTGCGGCTTTGAGTTCGGCTAATTTTGGCTCAATGGAGCCAGGAGAAATATTAGACCGATCAAGTGCAATGACTAAAGCTTTATGTTTTTTCTTACTCTGATTAAATTCATCTTGTACTTTATTTATTTCTTGCAAAACTGAAGTAAGCTCCAATCGGAATGCATTGTATTCAGCATAAGTTGCGCCTTTAAGCACCCCTTCTCTGATGGGCTTTACTTCAAAGGAAATTGGACCATCCAGTTTACTTATCTTTCCATTGTCTTCTATGTAAAGAGTAGCTTGATAGCTGCCCGGAGTCGCCAAAGCACCTCCACTTCCTCTTGATCTTCCATTCATGGAAATTGCAAAGGGATTAAAATGTTCTAAATTCCATGCAATTCGATGACTTCCTTTAGAGGCCTTTTGCTTCACTTTATTAATCACGTTCCCCTCTTCATCTTCAATGGTTAAAACAACTTGGGCTGGAAGTTCTTGCTTCTCAGCATCAAGAGCATCCCAACCTGGAAAAGGGACATTTTTGTTTTCTTTATTCAACTTCTTTTCTCGTTTTTGACGCATCGCTTTTTGAGTAGTGTATTCCCCTGATAAATGATACGTAAATACCGCTCCGTATTCAGGGTTTTTTGCGAAATAATAATCTGCCCCAGTGTTTCCAATGTTGCTGCGCTGAACAAACCATTTAGCCGGTCTGGGTTGAAATAATTTTCCTTCTTTACCTAAATTATCAGAAGTAAATTCTCGCAATGCGCTATAGTCATCTAAAATATAGAATCCACGGCCAAACGAAGCTGCTACTAAGTCACTCTCCCGTTCTTGAATGGTAAGGTCTCGAAACGAAATCGTAGGCGTTCCAGGTAATTTCTGCCAAGAAGTTCCCCCATTCAAAGATGTGTAAATTCCATATTCGGTAGCTGCAAAAAGAAGATTTTCTTTCACAGGGTCTTGAACCATTCGCCAAACCAAAGTTCGATCAGGAATATTTGAACTGATCGATTTCCATGTCATTCCTTTGTCTGTGCTTTTAAATAAATAGGGGTTATAATCGCCTTCTTTGTGGTTGTCTAAAGCCACATAAACGGTATTCGCATCAAATAAATCAGCTTTAATGTCATTGACGAATGTGCGCTCTGGAAGACCCAAAGTGGTAACTGGAATTTTTCTCCAACTAGCGCCTCTATTTTCAGAAACTTGAATAAACCCGTCGTCAGTACCTGCATACAACAAGCCTTCTTGCACAGGAGATTCTGCAAGTGAGGTAATGGTGTTATAATTCGACATCGCCCCTACATCCCACGGATTTTCCCAACCCTGCTGACGGCCCATGATGGGCAAAGTAATTCGTTCTTCATTACGAGTTAAATCTTCAGAAATAGCTTCCCATTCGTCTCCTCTATTCTCAGATTTCCAAACCCGATAAGATGCAAAATACAAACGAGAGGGATTGTGAGGACTTACTAGAATTGGAGCATCCCAATTGAATCGTTCGTGAGGCTCTCCTTCTGCTGCTTGGGGCTGAATTGAAATCTGTTCACCTGTTGTTAAATCGATTCGGTGGAGACCTCCTTGCTGGGTTTCCGCATAAATAATGTCATTATAAACAGGGTCAGTTGCTGATTGATGACCGTCAGCAAATAAGGTTTTATACCAGTGTTTATTTGCAATTCCCTGCTCTTCATCTGTAGCAGAGGGGCCTCCAGCCGAACCGTTGTCTTGAGTTCCACCAAAAACATGATAGAAAGGCTCAGCATTATTTACAGCAACTTTATAAAATTGAGTCAAAGGAAGGTTTTTAATGTACCTCCAAGTTTCAGCCAAATCAAAACTTTCATAAATTCCCGCATCAGTCCCCAACATGATATAATTAGGGTCGTCTTTTTTAAATACAATGGCGTGGTTGTCAGAATGTTTGTCTTTCTCTTTGAGTTGAACAAAGGTCTTCCCTCCATCTTCAGAGGTTAATACACGAACATTCATTAAATACAATCGATCAAATTTATGCGGACTTGCATAAAGCTCTTGATAATAATGAGGTCCTGTTCCTCCTGAAACCGTATTTGACATTTTCTTCCATGAAGCCCCTCTATCTTCAGAGCGATATACAGCACCTTGTGTACGATCTAATTCGATTGCGGCGTAAACTACATCTGGATTTTGAGGAGAAATAGTTATCCCAATTTTTCCAAGGTTGGATTTTGGCAGTCCGTTTGTGAGTTTGGTCCAATGATCACCACCATCATCTGATCTGTAAATAGCTGTACCGGGTCCACCTCCCATAAGTGCTGCAACGGTGCGGTGTCTATCCCAAGTTGCTGCGTAGAGGACATCAGAATTTCTAGGATCAATCATTATGTCAGTAACTCCTGTCCATTCATTATTTCCAAGAACTCTATTCCATGACTTTCCTCCGTCTATTGTTTTATAAAGACCACGCTCTCCTCCTTTAGACCACAAAGGACCTTGAGAAGCTACCCAAACCACATCAGAATTATCCGGATGAACAATGATCTCAGAAATGTGCTCTGAATTTTTAAGTCCCAAATTTTCCCATGTTTTACCGCCATTTAAACTTCTATAAACACCGTCTCCATAAGCAACATGTCTGCCTCCAACATTTTCTCCACTTCCTACCCAAACGATTTCAGGATTAGATGGATCCAGCGTGACACAGCCTGTTGTATACGTTGGCTGATCATCAAAAATTGGCGTCCAAGTTGTTCCGGCATTTTCAGTTTTCCAAACCCCTCCTGAACCTACTGCTACATACCAAATACTTTCATTGTTGGGATGAACTGCAATATCAGCGATACGACCCGATAAAAAAGCAGGACCAACATTTCGCATGGAAAAAGCATCTAAAGAAATTACTGCAGGTTGTGTTTCGTTTGTTTTCCGATTTTTACGTTGTGCATTGGTTCCGTATGGGAAACAAAAAAGCAAGGCAAATACGATTGAGAAAAAAGTAGATTTCATAAAGTAAATTGTTTAAAGCAATTTACAAAATTCTACTTTAGATCCTAAAGTGAGTTAGGACTTTCAATCAAGAGTTTCACTGTCTAAAGATGCCCTAGGACTATTTTAAAAGACTTTCTACTGCCAAACGGTAGGAATCCAACCCAAATCCGATGATCAGACCTTTTGCTACCGGTGTAATATACGAGGTATGCCTGAAGTCTTCTCTAGCAAATGTGTTAGAAATATGAATTTCAATAACAGGCGAATCTATTCCCTTTATAGCATCACCGATGGCAACTGATGTGTGCGTATAAGCTCCAGCATTAAGTAAAATTGCATCCGATGAAAAACCTTGTTCATGCAGTTGATTGATTAACTCTCCCTCAATATTTGACTGAAAATAGTCAAAATCAATTTGTGGAAATTTATCTTGAAGCGAAGTATAGTAATCCTCAAAAGTTTGACTTCCATAAACCGAGGGTTCTCTTGTCCCTAAAAGATTTAAATTTGGACCGTTAATAATACTGATCTTCATTTTTGTTATTTTCGTAAAAGTAAATAAATTCAATTGAATCCCCTAAAAGCCAAGTAGTGAATTGGTCACAAGCCGTTTTAGATTATCAAATGTACCTTCAGATAGAGAGAGGGTTATCTGAGAATTCCATTTTGAATTACGGTCATGATATTAAAACATTTCAAGGGTTTTTACATCAAATCAATAGTGTAGAAGGGCCTTTGGATTGTTCCAAAGAAACCATTCAAAAATTTATTTATGAAACAGCAAAAGTAATGAGTCCTCATACGCAAGCAAGACGTATTGCAGGATTGAGAAGCTTTTTCGATTATCTCATTTTTGAATCTTACAGGAAAACCAATCCCACTGATTTAATTGAAACTCCAAAACTAGGGAGAAAATTACCTGACGTGCTGAGTCTCAAAGAAATTGATCTTCTAATGGATACTATTGACTTAGGACATCCTCAAGGACATCGAAATAGAGCTATTTTAGAAACACTTTACGGAAGTGGGTTACGAGTATCTGAACTAACTCAACTGAGCTTATCCAATCTTTTTTTTAAAGAAGAAATGATACGCGTGACAGGAAAGGGGAATAAACAACGCCTCGTTCCTATGGGGACTCATTCGCAAAAATACCTTAATATGTATATTACTCAAGTCAGAAGTCAACAAAAAATTGACCCCAACTGGCAGGATATTGTTTTTTTAAACCGAAATGGTAAAGCGCTGACTCGACAAATGATTTTTACTATGATCAAGCGCTTAGTAAATCAAACTGGAATTCAAAAACAAATTGGTCCACATTCATTTAGGCACTCTTTTGCCACTCATTTGCTTGAAAACGGTGCTGACCTCAGAACAATTCAAGTTTTAATGGGGCATGAAAGCATCACCACAACTGAGGTTTACACCCATTTAGACAGTCTTCATTTAAAAAAAGTGATGGAGGAATTTCACCCAAGGAATAATTAGGTGATAACTAAACGAAAACCTTCACCGTGAATGTTTATAATTTGTACTTTTTTATCAGCACTTAAATATTTTCGAAGTTTTGCAATGTAAACATCCATACTCCTAGAAGTAAAATAATTGTCGTCTCGCCATATTTTATTGAGGGCAATTTCTCGAGGAAGTAAGTCATTGATATAGAGTACTAAGAGACGTAATAATTGATTCTCCTTTGGGGATAGTTTAATAGGTTCTTCAGTTTTATAAGTCAAAAAACGAAGTTTTGAATTGAAAGAAAAATCACTAAATTCAAACTCAAAGGTGTCGTTAGCAGTGGCTGTTGTACTGATACTTCTATTTAGAATTGCTTTAATTTTCGCAAGTAATACTTCAGAATCAAAAGGCTTTGTCAGGTAATCATCTGCTCCTAATTTGAATCCTTTAAGTACATCCTCTTTGAGGTGTTTTGCTGACAAAAAGAAAATCGGTAATACTTCATTGACCTCTCGAATCTCTTTTGCAAGTGTAAATCCGTCTTTATAGGGCATCATAACATCTAGAATACAAAGATCAAATTCTTCTTTTTTGAATTTTTCAAATCCTTCAATTCCATTTTTAGCTAATGTGACATCATAATCATTTAAACTTAGGTATTCTTTTAAAATATTACCAAAATTAGTGTCGTCTTCTACAATTAATATTTTCTTTTTATCGTTTTTCATATTTACTATTTTGAGGCGTTATTCATTTTTTTTAATAATTGGGAGTGTTATTATAAAAGTAGTTCCCTCTTTTACTTTACTCTCCAGTTTGATTTCCCCTTTATGAAAATCAATAATTTTTTTTACATAGGCCAACCCTAAACCGTGTCCTTTGACATTGTGAATGTTGCCTGAGGTTGCACGGTAAAACTTGTCGAAAATTTTCTTTTGAGTATTGGGATTCATCCCAATACCATTATCCCTAATTTTTAAAATAAAATAACTGTCCTCACTGGAAGTTTCAACAATCACTTTAGGATTTTTTTCACAGTATTTCACGGCATTGTCAAGCAAGTTTATAATGATATTGGTTAAATGGCTTTTATTTCCAAATACTGTGGTAGCCGTTGCATTATACTTTTTGGTTATGGTTCCTGATTTATCTGCCAATATGAGTTCGATATGACCAACAGCTTCTTCAATGACAGAATGCAGATCAATTTTGGCTTTTTTCAAAGGATCACTACTCCGCTCTAATTGTGAAATTCTCAAGACATTTTCAACTTGCGTAAGCATACGCGTATTTTCTTCTCGAATCATTTTCACGTAACGTTCAACCTTTTCAGGTATCAATATTGATTTAGGATTTGAAATAGCATCTAAAGCCAAGTTAATGGTTGCAATTGGTGTTTTGAATTCATGCGACATATTATTGATGAAATCAGTCTTAATTTCTGAAAGTTTTTTCTGGTGTATGATTTGATAAAGTGCACTTGCAGAAACAAAAACGATAAAAAGAGTAAGAAAAAGAGTGAGCCCACCTAAACCAATAATAGACGAGAAAACATACTGCTCTTTTTTTGGGAAAGACACAACCAACTCATAGCCACCAATACCATCTTGGTCTCCAAAAATAGGTGTAGAGTAACGAAAGCCTTGTTGTTGCTCTATATAATTATTCGATTTGATTTTAGTGGCAAGACCATCATCATAGATACCAAACTCATAGGGTGTGATTATTTTTTTTGAATCAAAATGCCGCTTCAACACAAAGTCAAGTTCTTGGGCATTCAGACGCTTGTGAATAGGAGTGTTTGAGGTATAGTCTTTAAATGTATTCCGAATTCGTTGATTCGCAACATTCATTCGTTCAATGGTTTTTATTTTCTCAATGGAAGCTGCAATATTATTTTCTCTATCAAAAACATCATTTTTATTAATTATAGTGGTGTTTTTCACTTGCCTTACATCGGTAACAATGTCTATAGTATCGCCTAGTTTGGGATCTAAGTAAGGGGTGATTTTATAATCCTCCTCAAGAATACCATATGCATAATAGGATAAAAGATTGTTCGGTTTATCTTCATCTAAAAAAAGAAAAATATTGGCAAAGCTCGCATTGTCAGGAGACTCTAGAGAATCAATTAAATTCTCGTAGGCCTGTATATAATCCGATAATTCTCGCTCTTGGATTTCATCTGCAGCCAATTGAAGTGATTGCTGAACAGCTAATGAAAACTCTTCTTCCTTATCTTCCCAAGCTGAATAAATCCAATAGCCCTGAAGCGCAACTATACCAAGTATAGAGACGATCATAAAGCTAACAAGAGAGATAAATAAGGTTTTTTTCATATAAACATTTAGTTACAATTTAAAGCAAATTCACTATTCACTCTATTTACAGTACAAATTTCATTTTTTTTAATCAAAAAAAATGCCAATTCTTTGTTAATCCTTCTCCTTTGTCAACAGTTCAGTTAAGACTGCTTCAAATTGGTTTTTAGCTGTTTCAATGGAGTTGTTTTCGATTACAAAATCAGCTAAAGGTCTTTTTTTTTCATCATCCCATTGATTTGTCATTCTTTGAAGAACTGCTTTTCGGCTCACACCATCTCGTTGCATGACTCTTGAAATTCTTTCTTCTTGTGTTGCACAAACTAAAATAACCGAATCACATTTTTTATAAATCCCTTCTTCAAACAAAATTGCTGATTCTTTAATAATTATGGGGGCAGCTTTATTTTCTTCTTTAAATTTTTTGAATGCATTCCCTACTGCGGGATGTACAATTTTATTTAATTTTTTAAGAATCGCTGTATCGTTAAAAACAAGTTCGGCAAGTTGTTTTCTATCAAGATTTCCGGTTGCATAAAGTTGCGAACCAAAATTGTCTATTATTTTTTGTTTCAGTTCAGTATTCAGTAATTCCTTTCCAACCTTATCTGATTCAAAACAAGGAATTCCTTTCGATTGAAGCCACCTCATCAATGTTGATTTGCCACTTCCAATTCCACCAGTTAGACCTATGATTTTCATTTTCTTATCAAATAATTTACTGTTTTGGGTTCCCAAATTGTTTTTTTAACTGAGGAGGGGTGCCTCAACAACTTCAACTCAAGAACTGATGGTTGGTTTTCCAAAATATCATTATAATCTATCGCGAGTGAAAAATCTGCTGCTTCAACAGCACTTAATAACGAAAGTGGAAGCGTTGCACGAAGTGTGACTTGAGGAGGAAACAACTTTACTTTAACACCAGCAGGAAGGTGAATTACTTCAATGGGGATTGTTAAAGACTTTTCAGAATATTGCATTATAGGCCAATACAAGCGTATTTGATCAGTATCGTACTCAAGTCCACTGAGCGGTTTAAGACCAATGTTTTGGTCTATTACTTGGTGAACATCTGAGGCTACAAAGTCAAATGTTTGAATTTCTTGTAGGGTGTCTAAAATTGCTTGAGGCCCGCGAACCAAAATTCGATCTGGAATGGTCGTTAGTTCTTCTTCCTCTAAATAGCCAGGTCTTAATTGAATGGTGGCTTGAGGAACAATAGCGACCCATTTTGAGTTCATTTTACTGTATTCTAGTGGCAATAAGGAAGGACTTATTTGTATCAATTCACTCCCGTTTAAAAGCTGCTGTTGAATATTGAAATACTCGTCTTCAAAATTAAAAACTCTATCAGAAGGGCTAAAATCAATATTCTTTAAAGAAACTTCTAATTTTCGCTTGAACAAACGGTACCAAAGAATTTCAATACCACTTGCCTTTAGAGATAAGTTTACTTGAGTAGGACGATCAGCTAAGACAACTCCTTTAGGAATTTCAGTCCAATTAACGAAAAAAGGCTGTACAAGTTGGTACTCTTTGGAAAGCTTGGTGCTGGTCCAAAAACTAAAAGAGATCAAAACAAAAAGAAGAAAAAATCGAAAACGACTTTTATTCGGAAGTCTATTAATTACTTTTTCAATTCCTCTCTTTTGTGTCGACATCTCAATACATCCTCTAGTCTAAATTAGGAGTTTGGACTGATTGCGTCTATTACTTCCTGACTGACACCTACGTTAGAAAAACCTCCATCATGAAATAAATTTTGAAGGGTGACTTTTCGGGTGTAATCGGAAAAAAGAGAAACTGTATAATCAGCACATTCCTTGGCAGTTGCATTCCCTAGTGGGGACATTTTCTCAGCATAATTTAAGAATCCATCTAAACCTGCAACTCCTTTCCCTGCAGTTGTAAGCGTTGGAGACTGAGAAATGGTATTTACCCGTACTTTTTTATCCTTGCCAAAAAAGTATCCAAAACTACGCGCAATGGACTCTAAATAAGCTTTATTATCAGCCATATCGTTGTAATTAGGAAACGTTCGCTGAGCAGCTACATAAGAAAGAGCAACAATACTTCCCCAGGCATTCATAGCATCTTTTTGATATAAACTCTGCATCAGCTTGTGGAATGAAACCGCTGATACATCCCAGCCCTTAGCCATCCATGCATGGTTTAAATCAGTGTAATGTTTTCCTTTACGGACATTCACAGACATTCCAATAGAGTGCAAAACAAAATCAAGTTTACCACCTAAGATTTCCTGAGCTTGATCGATTAGTTGGTTCAAATCGTCCATATTGGTTGCATCTGCTGGAATTACTTGTGAGCCTGTCTTTTCTGCTAATGCATTAATGGTTCCCATACGCAGCGCAACTGGAGCATTGGTGAGCACAAAACTTCCTCCAGCGTCAGCAACAGATTCTGCAGTTTTCCAAGCTATGGATTGATCGTCTAAAGCACCGAAAATAATTCCTTTTTTACCTTCTAATATTTTATGTAACATGTGTTTTATTTAGAGTTTAAAGATACATTTAATTCATTAATTGTTTTGCGTGGGCAATTGCTGTTGGAGTAACCTGATTCCCAGAAAGCATCATGGCAATTTCTTCAATACGGGCCTCTTTGTTCAGTGAAAACAATTGTGTTAGTGTTTTTCCTTTTAGTTCTTTTTTCAATACTTTAAAATGATAATCACCTTTTGCCGCAACTTGTGGAAGGTGAGTAATATTGATGAGTTGAAGTTTTTGTCCCATAGAAACCATAACTTCAGCTATACTGTCTGATATTTTTCCTGAAACTCCTGTGTCGATTTCATCAAAAATGAGGGTAGGAAGCTTCACATAATTCGATAAAATTGCTTTTATAGCAAGCATTATACGGGAAAGTTCTCCCCCTGAAGCAATTTTCTTTAACGGCTTAAATTGATTTCCTTTATTTGATTTAAACTGGAAATTCAACCGATCAGAACCATTGTTCAAAAACACCTCAGATGGTTCTAATTCAACGTTAAATGCCGCATCAGTCATTCCCATTTTGGCAACTAGATTTCCCAATTCTTTTTCAAGTATTTTAATGGCTCCTTTTCTGGATTTAGTCAATTTAAAGGCCAAATCAACAAGTGATTTCTCAAGTTTTTGTTCTTCCGCTTGAAGCGACTTGAGCTCAGAATCAATATTGGAGGTGTTTGTCAAACGCTGTTCAAGCTGTTTTTCAATTTTTATGAGCTCGGTTACAGATGTTACTTTATGCTTTTGCATCAATTGATTCAGTTGATCTAAACGCGATTGAATTTTTTCAAGTTCTTCCGGATTCGTTTCTAAATTCTCATGTTTATGTTTACACTCATCCAGTAGATCTTCAGCTTCAATAAATAATGCATTAAAGCGCTCTTGAAGCGAATCGAATTGTTCTGATTTTTGAGCTAATCCTGAAGCCAAACCTCTGAGCTTTAACAGTTGATCCAAAAGGCCCACGGAGTCATTTTCCAAAAGCTGGATTGCTTCTGCCAAAGTAGTTTGCAAAAAATCAACGTGTATAAGAGAATTGTGTTTACTCTCTAAGTCTTGCTGCAGCCCCTCCTGAATGTTTAAATTTACAAGTTCCTGATGTAAGAATTCATCCAGTTCAAAAGAAGCCTTGGCACTTTCAGACTCAAGTTTAAGTTTCTGATACTGCTTTTGAGAAGCGATATATGCTGATCTCGTTCTTTCGTATTCTCGTAAAATTATTTTATTATTTGCCAGAGCGTCTAAAACTTGAAACTGGTATTCATTCTCCAAGAGGGAATTGGTGTCATTTTGTGAATGAAGATCAATTAAATGTAAACTGATTTGCTCTAAAACAGATAAGTTTACTGGGGTGTCATTCACAAAAGCTCTTGATTTTCCTTGCGGTAAAATTTCACGGCGCAATACGGTATAATCATCATAATCCACATCGAGAGTTTCAAACAAGGGTTGCAACGCATAATCTTGAATTTGGAAAGAGGCCTCTACTACACACTTTTTAGTTGAATCCAATAAAGAAGAAAGGTCAGCTCGTTTTCCAAGAACTAAGGAAAGACCACCAAGAAGGATTGATTTACCGGCTCCCGTTTCTCCAGTGATACATGTCATACCAGAAGAAAATGAAGCCTCCAAGTCTTCAATCAATGCGAAATTTTTTATTGTGAGCTGTGCTAGCAATACTTATCAATTAAATTATTTCAGAAATTAAAGATAGGAATATTAAGAAAAATTAAGCCTTAATTTGTTTCCATCTAGAACCAAAAAAAGGAGCGATTTTTTTCAATACAGTTTCTGTTGCTTTAAAGTCCACTTTAGGTCCTTCTTTAAATAAATTGACAATTTCTTCAACTTTTGCATCGAAAAAAATCTGAAGTAAGAAGGCATTTGGTCTTCTTAAAAATAGGGGTTCAAGTTGCTGTATAGCCAGCATTACTGCTTCTTTACCTTCTGAGGGAACTGTAGTCATCTGATCTAATCCTGACCTGTGATAGGTGTACAAGGCTTGTCTATATTCCCTAAAAGTGTTTGACCTTAAATTATCAATCAACCAAAATCGATTTCTTGTACCATCTGAAGGTTTCCAGCCTTTTCTCGAGGTAACTTGTGCCAGATTTACCACCTGAAGAGCTTGCTCGTAAAAAATACTTCCTCCATTTTCCGCAAAAGTGTCTGCATCTAAACCAATGATGACGTATGCGTAAAAACTCAAAAGAGAAACTAAATTAGACTCAAAACTAGATTGATTAAAAAAAAGCGGTTGAAACTCTTGATAACTAAAAACGATATCTCGATCTAAAAAATTTAAAATTGGAGTGTCGTAATTTGAATCAAAAACGGGTCGTTGAGATTGAACTTGAAGGGTTGCTTCAAACTGATCATTGTTATAATTACTAAGATTTAAAACAAATGAACAGGTGATTTTTTCCTGATTCAAAAGTTCTTGGTTGGTCCATACTTGGGTATTTAAAAATTCATTTAAAGATTGCTCAAGGGTCTTAAATATTTGCTGATTGGTTTGATTTACCAAATCTGAATTTATAATTACTTGTGCATTCAGCTCTTGTGCTTGAACCGATCCAGAAGACATTAAAACAGCAACAAAAATTAGAAGGTTTCTCATAGGGATAAGATTTGTTCAAAAATACGATGGGCACATTCTAATTTTGATTGGAGTGGAAAAGATTCAACCCTCAAATCAGAATGGATAAAAGTAATTTTATTGGTCGTCACAGAAAAACCCGCATCGGTATCTCTTAAAGAATTCAATACAATACCGTCTAAATTTTTCTTTGCTAATTTAGTCTTTGCATTCTCTAATTCATTTTCTGTTTCAAGGGCAAAACCAATAAGGACTTGTTCTTTTTTATTTTTACCCATATGGGCTAAAATATCTTTGGTAGGAGTCAATTTAATCGTGTCCAGTCCATTGTGCTTTTTTAGTTTTTGAGAAGCAATCGTTTGAGGCTTAAAATCAGCTACAGCTGCGGCAGCAATTGCAATATCAACACTTTCATAATGTTTTTTGACTTCCTCTGCCATATCAGAAGCGCTCACAACACCTATCAATTCTAAAGAAGGATGACTAATTTTTTCTGAACTTGGACCTGATATTAGAATTACCTTTGCTCCCATTTTTAAAGCAACTTCAGCCAATGCATAACCCATTTTTCCAGAGGCGTGATTTCCTATAAATCGGACTGGGTCTATGGCTTCATAAGTGGGCCCAGCAGTAATTAATACTTTTTTTCCTTTGAGTTGCAGATTTGGATTGAAAAAGGAAACTACAGAGGACGCAATTTGATCGGGTTCTAACATTCTTCCTTTTCCTTCCAATCCACTTGCTAAAAATCCATCACCAACGGGAAGTACATGATTTCCATATGTTTTTAGGGTCTCCATATTCTTTTGGTTAGACGGATGCGCGTACATATCTAAATCCATAGCAGGAGCAACAAATACTGGACATTTTGCTGATAAATAGACTGCTAATAGGAGATTATTACACCTTCCTTGAACCATAGAAGAAAGCGTATTTGAGGTAGCTGGAGCTATAAGGAATACATCAGCCCATTGTCCAAGAGCTACATGATCATTCCATATTGGATTGTCTTTATCTTCTGCTGTAAAGGTTGATAAAACAGGGTTTTTAGAGAGCGTTGAAAGCGTTAAAGGTGTGACAAAATCTTTGGCAGAGGGGGTCATGACAATTTTAACCTCTGCACCAAACTGCATTAGAACTCTTACAAGTAAAGGAATTTTGTAAGCAGCAATTCCTCCGGAAATTCCGAGTAAAATTTTCTTGCCGCCTAACAAACTCATCTATTTAGATTTTGGATTCGTCGGTATGACGATGGTAAATGTTTTCGTTCAACCACTCCTCAATTGCCATAGCATGAGGCTTTGGTAAACGCTCGTAGAAACGAGAAACTTCAATTTGCTCTTTGTTTTCAAAGATTTCTTCTAAACTGTCATTGTGTGTTGCAAACTCCTCTAATTTTTCGTGAAGTTCTTTTTTGATGTCTAGATTGATCTGAATAGAACGTTTTGAAATGATTGAAAGTGCTTCGTATATATTTTCAGTGGTCCCTTCCATCTCATTTCTATCGTATGTTTTTGAGGATAGGGCGGCTTGTGATTCTCTGTATTTCGTCATGATTATTTAGTTTGTTGTGCTCGTTCTTGATTAATATTTTCTATATCTGAATTTATTTTTTCCATTTTTTTATCCAAATCCTCTAAGTACAAAGATTCAGGATAATAACGTAGAATAGTGTTGTATTGTTGTACCAGTTCTTCTAGACGATCTTGCTTTTTAGCATCAATACTGTTAACAGCAATCTCGTAGGAGGCTAAGAATTTGGTATATAAAGCTCCTTCTCTAAATTTAGTGCCAGGAAAACTTGATGTAAAATTATCATTTGCTTTGATGGCAGCTTTATAGTCTCTGATTGTGTAATACTGCTTCGCAATTTCAAAACTCTTTTTTTCTAATTTTTCTTGCAATTCAGCAATCATTTGATTGGCCTCATCTGCAAATTCAGAATCTGGGTACAAGTTTAAAAATACTTGCAATTTTTCTGTCGCAGTATAGGTGTCCTTCTGATCTAGACTGTACTTAGGCGATTGAAAATAGTAGCTTTTTGCTGCTTTAAAAGTAGCTTCCTGTACACGTTCACTTTTAGGATAAGACTTGATGAAATTTTCATATTGATATGCTGCTAAATAGTAACTTTTTGTTTGAAAATAGCTATCTGCAAAGAAGAAGATAATCCGTTGCGCCTGGGGCTTACCTCTGTATTTAGGGATGATTTGCTCCAACAATCTGTTTGCCTTGCGGTATTCACCATTGTTGTAGTAAATCTCAGCTTGTTTGTATTTCTCTGAGGCATCATCACCATTTAAAAGCTTTTGGTAATCACTGCATGAAAACACAAGGAGTCCGACAAATGCAAATGAGAAGGCTTTCACCACTTTTAGTTTCATGCTGCGAAAGTACTAAATATCAATGACAATGGAAATAATTATTGCTAAGGTCGTGTTAAAGTAGCTTTAAAAATAAAAATAAGGCTTACAAAGCGTTCTCTAAAGCTTTCTCAATTTTTTCACACAAGCCTTCAGAGGCATTCACCAGCGGCAAACGAACTGTTTTGCTACAAAAAGAGAGTGATTCCATCAAGGCTTTTACACCTGTTGGATTGCCCTCTTCAAACAATAACGAGATGATGTCTAATAATTGATAATGCAATTCGTAGGCTTTGGAAAGCTCTCCTTGTTCTACATAGTGGAACATTTTTACAATGGGTACAGGAAGTGCATTGCCCAAAACAGATATGGTCCCTACGGCACCAGCTAAAAGCATTGGCAAATTCAGAGCGTCTTCTCCAGAAATTACCTGAACGTGAGACGGGCTGTTTTTGATGATACTTTCTGCATGACTCATTTCACCACTGGCCTCCTTAATGGCAATAATGTTTTCAAAATCAGTGGCCATACGAACAAAAGTATCCACTTCAATATGAGATCCAGTTCTTGACGGCACATTATAAACGATTATTGGAAGCGGGCTTGCTTTAGCGATTTTATTATAATGCTGATAAATCCCTTCTTGAGTGGGCTTATTGTAATACGGAGAAACGGATAAAATAGCTTGAAAAGGAGATAAATCAGTATTCTTAATTTCCTCAACAACTTTCGCAGTATTGTTGCCACCAATTCCAATAACTAAAGGCAATTGATTTTTATTAGCCTCAACAACAACCTTTATAACTTCATCTTTTTCTTCTTTGGACAAACAAGCAGATTCAGCTGTTGTTCCCATCAAGACAATATAGTCTGCTCTACCTGTAGAAATATTTTCCACAATTAGAGGAATAGCAGAGAGGTCGATTCTTCCCTCGTTGGTGAATGGAGTTATCATTGCAACTCCCAATCCTTTTAAATCCATTTCTTTTATTAATTTAAAATTGCATTGAGGTAGACATTGATTTCTTTTAAAAAGAGTTTGTGCTGTTTTGGATCAATATCCAATATCAAGTCATTGATTTGTTTGTTGGATTTAGAAAATCCAACCCTGATCTTTGACTGGCATGAAGCACTTATCAAATCATTAAAAACAGAAGACTTGTTGAAATAATTGATTTGCAAATCATACTTTTTTTGAAACAATTCTTTAGAGGACACGGGCAGTCTTCCAAAAAAACCGACTGATTTTCTTGAAATAAAATAGGTCCCAAAAAGTGTTTGTTGTTTCTCCACTAACTCTTTTTTACTCAATACTACCAAGGTTACCTTTTTAGACGTTATGCTGAACTGCTTTGCTAACTTTAAAAAAAGCTCTACATCATAAGATTCGTCTTCAGAACAAATAATCAATAGGGATTTAAACTTGTTCTTTACGCCCTTAGACTGAAAGCTAATCCGTCTTAACTTCTCCTTAAGTTGAAGTTGCATCACAAAATTTGATAAAACGTCAAGCATTATAACACTACAATATTAATTAAACACCAAGGTGCTTTAAAATAAATAAACATAACTATCATTATTTAAAATATTGTTATAAATATAACATTTTAGCTGCTTCAACGCTTTAGGGTAAGGTAGTCAAGCTCATTTAAAATAGGTACATTATGCTGTTCAGCTTTTGCCTTTTTTGCCGGCCCCATACCATTTCCTGCAATCAAATAATCTGTTTTTGCAGATACGGAGCTCACAATAATTCCGCCTAATAATTCTATTTCTTTCTTCAACTCTTCACGTGAAAACTGTTCAAAAACACCACTCACCACAAATCGCTTACCTTCAAAAGCAGTGTGGTGATTTTGTTCGGTCTCAACTTCACTCAATTGTAAACCAAACGATTCCAATTGGCTGATCATCAATTGATTTTTAGGATTGGCAAAATAATCGACTAAACTTTTAGCAATTCGTTCACCAATATCATCTGTTTCAATAAGTTGTTCTAAAGGGGCTTCTTTTAATGCCTGGATGGATTTAAACTGTTTACTCAATTTTTTTGCTACAGTTTCTCCAACAAAACGAATCCCTAAGCCAAACAAAACTTTTGCAAAAGGCTTTTCTTTAGACTGTTCAATCCCATCAATTAAATTGGAGACTGATTTGTCTGCCATTCGTTCTAATGGTAAAATCTGTTCTTTCTCTAAGCGGTATAAATCTGCAATAGAATTCAGCAAGCCTTCTTGATACAAAAGCGCTACCGTCTCACCACCTAATCCCTCGATATCCATTGCTTTTCTTCCAATAAAATGCTGGATTTTTCCAATTTTTTGAGGAGGACATTCCGTTTCGTTTTTGCAATAATGTTGCGCCTCACCGTCTTCTCTTTCCAAAATACTTCCGCATTCAGGACAATTTGTGATAAAGTTCACTTTAGCTTCTTCTAGGCCTCTATTGGAGTCGTCAACAGCAGTGATTTTAGGGATAATCTCTCCACCTTTCTCGACAAAAACCCGATCACCAATTCGAAGATTGAGTTTTTCAATTTGATCTGCGTTGTGTAAAGAGGCTCGTTTCACAGTTGTTCCCGAAATTACGACAGGTTCCAACTGAGCGACTGGAGTAACGGCTCCCGTTCTCCCCACTTGATATTGAACACCTTTTAATACTGTAGTAACTTGCTCTGCTTGATATTTGTAGGCCATGGCCCATCGAGGTGCTTTTGCAGTAAACCCAAGCTCTTCTTGCTGATCAAATCGATTTACTTTCACTACTATCCCGTCAATCTCATAGGGAAGTGACCTTCTTTTTTCATCCCAGTATTTAATAAACTCAAAGACTTCATCAATTGAAGCCACACGTTTCGCAGATTCGGGGACCTTAAAGCCCCATACTCTGGCTTTTTCCAATGCTTCAGATTGTGAATTTACAGGCAACTCATCACCTGCTAGGGCATAAAGAAAGCAATTCAATGGTCTTTTAGCAACCAAACTACTGTCTTGTAATTTTAAACTGCCGGATGCCGTATTTCGCGGATTCATATACAAAGGTTCACCTTTTGCTGCTCGCTCCTCATTCATCTTGTTAAATCCCTTCCATGGCAATATAATCTCTCCACGGATTTCAAAAAACGGAGGATAATCACCCTTTAACTTTAAAGGAATAGTAGGGATGGTTTTGACATTGGTCGTAATAGCGTCTCCCTGAGTTCCATCTCCACGTGTTAGCGCTTGGACAAGAGCGCCATTTTCATAAGTCAAACTCACCGAAACCCCATCAAATTTTAACTCACAACTGTATTCAATGGTTGCTTCAACACCCAATATCTTTCGCAAACGCTCTTCCCATTGTTCTAATTCCTCTTTAGAATATGTATTTGAAAGAGAGTACATGGGAAAACGATGCGTGATCGTCTCAAACGATTTTGTAACACCTCCTCCAACTCTTTGAGTCGGTGAATTGGAATCGTTATATTCGGGGTACTCCTTTTCTAATTGTTGTAATTCTTTGAGTAGTTGATCAAACTCATAATCACTTATTGTAGGCTGATCTATTATATAATAGCGGTGATTGTGCTCGTGGAGGGCTTTTCTAAGAGATTCAATTTTTTCAACAACAGTGCTCATGACTATACTTTTTCTAATCGCAACATTCTATTCTTTCCAAAGATATCCAATCGTTTTGTGATGGTATAGGAATCAAAACTAAAAATTAAGGTTTCCATTTCCGCTTCAAAAAGAGGATTGATTTCAAAATAAATTTTTCCTTTAGGTTTTAAATTTTGCTCTGCGAAGAGCAATATCTTCCTGTAAAACAACAACGGATCGTCTTGGGGCACAAACAAGGCTTGATGAGGCTCAAAGTCCAAGACATTTTTCTTCATGGTATTTTTCTCTTTCGGAGTAATATAGGGCGGGTTAGAAACAATAACCTCAACATCTAATTTAAGTTTTTCTAAAGCGTGAATATCCCCTAGAATACAATTAATTTCTTGATTGTTAGCAGCAGCATTTACGGACACTAAATCTAAAATAGCTTGATCTTTGTCCAATGCGTAAACCTTAAAAAGTGGTTGCTCTTTTTTTAAGGCGATTGCAATACAACCACTCCCCGTTCCTAAGTCTATCAAGGGTAATTCTTGTTTTAGCTGACTGTAATCCTCTAAAATCCATTCGACCAATTCTTCGGTCTCTGGACGAGGAATTAAAACACGTGGATCAACTTTTAGTTCAACTGATCTAAAGTTAATTACACCTAACAGATATTGCATTGGTGCTTCTGAAAGGAGATCTGTCATTAGATTCCCTAATTTTTTTTGCTGATTCGGTTTTAAAGCTAAATTTGGCTCTAAAGCAATAGCGATGGGATCGATTTCAAACAAAGAAGATAAAATCATTTTAAAATAATAATCAGCCTCATCAATAGTATACATTGCTTTCAGCGTTTCTCTAAAGAGGTTTCGTGCCGTTATCAGTTTCATTAAAGAGATTTTAACATCCAAACTGGGCAAGAAGAATGTCCAGTATTTCCCATTGCATGATCAATGTATTCAAAGCCTGTCTTGATGTATAATTTTTGAGCATCTTGCATGTTGGGCATGGTTTCAATGTAGCATTGCTCAAAATTACTTGCCTTGGCAAAATCAATACACTTTTGAATCATCTGTTTCCCTAACCCTCTTCCTCGAGCTTCTTTTAGAAAATACATTTTTTGTAGTTCACAAATAGAAGGATCCCCGTTTTTCAAGGGTGCAATACCTGCACCACCCAAAACTTCATTCTCATGCTCTACCACAAAATAAATGAATCGATCCTTTTGGTAGGCTTCAAACATTGCTTCCAACTCTTCATCTTCGTAAGCAGTCCCCACCTTTGGAGCACCCATTTCGATGATGACTTTTCTTATGGTAGCTGCAATTTTTTCATTATCCGCTTTCTCTATAAGTCGAATCCTCATTCCTCAATATTTGTTATAAATTTAACCCCAATAATAACGTACTCAATTAAACGAGCCAAAATAATTTAATTTTTGAGAACCAAGAAGCATGATATTTTTATGAAACGCTGTTTAGCTCTTGCTGAAAAAGCTTTGGGAAATACTTATCCCAATCCTTTAGTTGGGGCTGTAATTGTTCATCAAGATAAGATTATTGGAGAAGGTTGGCATCAAAAAGCAGGAGAACCGCATGCAGAAGTCAATGCAATTAACCAAGTACGTGATAAAACTGTTTTAACTAAATCAACATTATATGTCAATTTAGAACCTTGCTCTCATTTCGGTAAAACTCCCCCTTGTGCAGACCTAATTATTCGGTTTGGCATCAAACAAGTTGTAATCGCGTCAAGAGATCCAAATCCTCAAGTAGCTGGAAAAGGGATTTTAAAACTGAAAGAAGCTGGAGTTGAAGTTATAGAAAACGTACTTCAAAAGGAAGCTGAATTTTTAAATCGTCGGTTTTATACTTTTCATCAGCAAAAGCGTCCTTACATTATCATGAAATGGGCACAAACAGCGGATGGATTCATTGCACCTTCAACCAAAGAAACAAATCGTCCTTTTTGGATCTCCAATGCCCTTTCAAAACAAAAAGTACATCAATGGAGAAGTGAGGAGGCTTCTATTTTGGTAGGGGTACAAACCGTAGTTATGGACAATCCAATATTAAACACAAGAGAATGGCCAGGAAATAATCCCCTGCGATTAATACTTGATCCATCTAATAGAATCCCCAATGATGCAATCGTACTTCAAGATGAATTAACAACTGTTGTATTAAATCAGGAAAAATCAGAGCGGCTTTTAAAGAACAATAAAGAGTATCACACTATGAAGGATTTCAA
Organism: Flavobacteriaceae bacterium; assembly: GCA_965656215.1. Lineage (GTDB taxonomy): Bacteria > Bacteroidota > Bacteroidia > Flavobacteriales > Flavobacteriaceae > MS024-2A. The sequence goes on along the minus strand of CBFHJD010000007.1, from coordinate 11,212 downwards.
TCTAGATGCGCTTATGGAATTTTGTTACAAGAGAAATCTTTTATCCCTATTTGTTGAAGGTGGGCAAAAAACGCTGACTCATTTTATCGAAAAGGAATTATGGGATGAAGCTCGCGTCTTTACTTCGCAAGAAAAATTAACCACAGGGTTAAAATCACCCGACTTTGATACCCCAATAAGTAAAGTAGAAAAATTGAACAATACCATACTCCATACCTATTTTAGGTAAACATTTTTAATAAAAACTCTGGACAGCGAATTGGACGGTTTTTTTGAGCCGATAAAAAAGCTAAAACAGTCTCACCCAAACAAACTTCTTCATCTAATTGGTTTACAATTTGATACTCAAATTCCAAGGTCGCCATTGGTGGCTTTTTCAACCGCACTTTAACTTTAAATTCATCACCGAAAAACAAGGGCTTTTTGAATTTTGTTTCGGCGGAAACAACGGGCATCAGAATTCCTTCTTTTTCCATAGATGCATAGGACACTCCCAAACTACTAAGCCACTCCAGGCGTGCCATCTCAAAATATTTTAGATAATTACTGTGATGCACAAATTGCATCTGGTCGGTTTCTGCATAGCGAACCACAACAGGTTTTGAAGTATAATTCATGAATGATCATAAAGTTTAAAATGAAGCTGTAAGAATTAATGGTTTTGGACTACATTTATCAGATAAAGAATATCCAAAAAAAAAAGTTATTATTCAATAGCAATTTCATTTTTTTTTCATTTTTTTTTAGTCAATATTTGTTGAGTCGAATTATTCGACAAAAACCATAATAACAAAAAATAAAACTATTAATTTAAAATGAGTTCACAAGCTGTTTCGGTATGGAATAATTGCCTAATTTTTATCGAAGATAACATCCAACCACAAGCTTATAAGACTTGGTTTTTACCCATTGTTCCACTTAAGATTACAGAAAACGTATTAAACATTCAAGTGCCCAGTAAGTTTTTTTACGAATGGTTAGAAGAGCATTATGTCAAACTATTAAAAACTGCACTTCAAAAAGAATTAGGTACAGAGGCCCGTTTAATCTATTCCATACGAATGGAAAACCGATTTGGAAACAACAATCCTTTTACCGAAAATATTCCGAGTTCAAACAGATCTGGTCTGAGTCCTCAACAGGTGGACGCCCCTCTGCATTCGCAAAGCGCTGAACTTAAAAATCCTTTTGTCATCCCCGGCATCAAAAACCTTCAGATTGAATCCCAACTGAATCCTAACTACAGCTTTGAAAACTTTTTAGAAGGTGACTCCAATAGACTTGGTCGCTCTGCAGCACTTGCGGTTGCATCAAAACCAGGTGGTACCTCATTCAATCCCCTGCTCATTTTTGGTGGGGTCGGTTTAGGTAAAACACACCTTGCTCATGCTATCGGTGTGGAGATCAAAGAAAAGTATCAAGACAAGACTGTACTTTACATTGCTGCAGAAAAATTTACGCAACAATATATTGAGGCCGTAAAAAAGAATACTCGAAATGATTTTATTCATTTCTACCAATTACTGGATGTACTTATTATTGATGATGTTCAATTTTTATCAGGTAAAACAGGCACACAAGACGTCTTTTTCCACATTTTCAATCACTTACATCAAAACGGAAAACAGGTTATCCTAACTTCTGATAAGGCTCCAGTGGACATGCAAGATATTGAACAACGACTTCTTTCTCGTTTCAAGTGGGGACTTTCTGCTGAACTTCAACTTCCCAACTACGAAACCCGTATTTCTATTCTTAAAAATAAACTTTATCGAGACGGTGTAGAAATTGAAGAAGATATTATAGAATACGTTGCCAAAAACATTAAAACAAACGTTCGTGAACTAGAAGGTGCAATCATTTCATTGATTGCTCAATCCTCGTTCAATAAGGCTGAAATCACACTTGATTTAGCTAAAGAAGTGGTCATGAAGTTTGTCAAGAATACCAAACGTGAGGTCTCTATCGACTACATCCAAAAAGTAGTTTCTGATTATTTCCAGATGGACGTAGAAACACTTCAATCCAAAACAAGGAGAAGACATATTGTACAGGCGCGCCAGTTAGCCATGTACTTTGCGAAAAAATTCACAAAAGCCTCTTTAGCAAGTATTGGGAATCAAATTGGAAAAAGAGATCACGCTACGGTTTTACATGCTTGCAAAACTGTAGATAACCTTAGTTTTACGGACAAACAATTCCGAAAATACGTCGAAGACTTAAGCCAAAAACTAAGTCTCTAAACTTAATTTTTTATGGAGCAAGTAAAAATACTCATGGTTTGTTTGGGTAACATTTGCCGTTCACCCCTCGCCCAAGGAATATTGGAAAGCAAAGTTGATCCAAAAAAAGTAGGTGTTGATTCTGCAGGAACAGCTGCCTATCACAGCGGTAAAACTCCGGACTCCAGAAGCATTACTATTGCCCTTGAAAATGGAATTGATATACAGCAACAAAAAGCACGGCAGTTTACTGAAAATGACTTTAGTCGGTTTTTTAAAATTTATGTAATGGATCATAGCAATTACAAAAACGTCATTGCTCTTGCTGGAACAACTGAAGAAAAAGCGAAAGTTGATCTTATATTAGAGGATCAAAAACAGGTGCCGGATCCTTATTATGGAGGAAAGGAAGGGTTTGCACAATGCTTTAAATTGCTTGATAGTGCATGCGATCGTATTCTTAAATCACTTCATGATGGAAATTGAGAATCCCTTCGGAACCCTTTATCTTATTCCAACAACGCTGGGAGAAAATCCTCCTTTGGAAGTACTCCCCTTTTCCGTTAAAACAAAAGTGGAAGAACTCAATCACTTTATCGTTGAAAACGAAAAAGTAGCGCGGCGATTTATAAAAAAATTAGCTCCAAATAAAAGTCAAGAAAACTTGCATCTTTACCCTTTAAATAAGTTTACAACCCAAGAAGAAATTGCATCCTATCTTAACCCTTGTTTGGCGGGAATTCAAATGGGTTTGATGTCTGATGCTGGCACTCCTGGTATTGCTGATCCCGGAGCTGTTATTGTTTCTAAAGCTCATAAAGCTGGTGTTGTTGTCAAACCTTTTGTTGGTCCCTCCTCTTTGATCCTAGCTATGATGAGTTCAGGGATGAATGGGCAAAGCTTCGCTTTTAACGGATATTTGCCAGTGGATCAAAAACAAAGAAAACAGGCGCTTTTAAAATTTGAAAAAAAAGCAACTCGAGAAAATCAAGCTCAATTATTCATTGAAACACCGTATCGAAGTACGGCCCTCTTCAAAGACCTACTCAACACACTCTTACCCACAACCCTGGTTTGTGTGGCGTGTGATTTAACCTTGGCCACAGAATTGATCAAGACGCATTCAGTAAGAGATTGGAAAAAACAAAAACCACAACTCGATAAGCGTCCCTGTATTTTTATTATTGAGCCCGGCTTTTAACGGTAGATCTTCAGTTTATTAATCCAACGTACGTACTCTTTTTTATTCTTGTTGTGCTGAACCAAGTCTTTGGCAAAAAGATGATAACCTGGTTTACTAGGAGAAACTACAAAAAAAAGAAAATCGTGCTGCTCGGGATTCAATACTGCTTCTATAGCAGAAAGATCAGGCATGGCAATAGGACCTGGCGGGAGTCCTTTGATCTTATAGGTATTGTAGGGCGAATTCAACTTTAAATCTTTATATAAAACCCTTTTAATCTGTTGTTCAAAATCACCTGTCATTCGTTTAAGTGCAAATATTACTGTAGGATCTGCTTGAAGTTTCATCCGCTTTCTCAATCGATTGAGGTATAAGCCTGCAATTTTTGGTTGCTCGTCTTTTTTTACAGATTCTTTATGAACAATGGAGGCTAGTATATAGACTTCATTTGGTGTCAGGCCAATTTTTTTTGCCTTTGCCACTCGCTCTTTATTCCAAAAACGCTGGTAGCTTTTATACATCAACTCTCGAAAATCCTCAGGTGTTACATCCCAAAAAGTATTGTAGGAATTTGGCAGGTACATACTCAGCGCGTTTTCTTTTGTAAACCCTTTGGCTTTCAAAAACTCATCATCATAAAAAGCGCTTAAAAACGAGGGGGCAGTTGGTTCCAATTGATCCGCTACACGCTTTGCCAAGTCTTCTAAACGCTCTTGATTATTAAACACAACAGAAACCGTCTGTTTTTGAGAGCGTAATACATTGATTAATTCGTTGTTTCCCATGTCTGGGACCAATTTATATTTCCCTGGACGAATACGCGTAGTATACCCCTTTTTTTCTGCGGCAAGTAAAAATCGATCTACTGATTTTAGCAACGGAACTAATTGAACCTCAAGAGAATCGATGGTGTCATCTCTATCAATAAATACGTAAGAAGCCTCATTGTTAAAGGAGGTATTACTCCAGAAAAAAATCTGATAGAAACTCATCACAAAATATGCACCGATAAGCACTCCAATTAAACTGATGATTACTAGTAGTTTTCTCTTATACATCACTAAAGTATTTTTTGATAAAGAATTTCATCATGGAAGCTAGCTCCATAAAAGTTCCAATTTTTTTTAACACCAATTTCATGGTATCCAGCAGAGGAAAACAACCCATTACTCTCACTGTTTTCTTTTGCGACATTGGCATAAAGTGTGTTCATATTCAGTTGCTTTTTAGCATACTCATGGAGTAAGTATAAAGCTTTTTTACCCACTCCTTTTTTTCGAAAGGACTCTAAAATAAATAAGCCCACACCAGCACGACGGTGAAGCGGTTCAAAATCAAATAAATCAATAAAACCAATCGCCTCTTTCTGGGAATTAGAAATCACAAAGCGTTTCTGCCTTACTTCAAAAATATCCTGCTTCTGTGCTTTTATATACTGCTTCAGTGTATGAATCGAAAAAGGCTCCGTTTGATTTGACAAATTCCAATAGACTGAGTCATTTTCGACTTTCTCTAAAACCGTGATATCTTCAGGTTCTAAGGCACGTAAATGAATTCCCTCTAAATTCATAATTCAATTGTCCCAGAAAACACATAAGTGGCTGGGCCTTTTAAAAAAATGCTGCGATATATACCCTCATTAACTTCAAATGAAACTTTTAAATCACCTCCTACTGCTGCTAAGTGGAATTCTTTTTCGCTTATGGATTGTTTGGTGTAATGTATTCCTAAAGCAGCCGCTACAGCCCCTGTTCCACAGGCCAGTGTTTCTCCCTCTACTCCTCTTTCGTAGGTTCTGATTTTATAGTGGGTAGCATCTTTTTGTTCAACAAAATTCACGTTGATACCTTCAGGCATAAATGATTCAGAATAGCGTATAGCTGCACCTTCTTTGTTTACATCTAGGGCATCAACATCCTCTACAAATTTGATGTAATGCGGAGAACCTGTATTCAAAATAACTGCTCCGTTTTGCTGTTTAAATTCCGTAACATCTCGCATTTTAAGGTGTACTTCCAAGGGGTTGATGTAAGTTGCTGAATGCAAGCCATCTATCGCAGAAAAGACAGTTGATTCAGTAATGATGTTTTTTAAGTGGGCAAAAGCAACTGCACAGCGACCACCATTACCACAAAGGGTGCTCTCATTACCGTCTGAATTAAAATACTGCATCTGAAAGTCTGCTGCAGTATCAGCATTGATTAAAATCAGACCATCTGCACCAATTCCTTTGAACCGATCACATAGAAAAGCAATTTGGGATGTAGTCAATGAACTGTATCTTTCTGATCTATTATCTAAAATTACAAAGTCATTGCCCGCCCCTTGGTATTTGTCAAATTGAACTTCCATAAGGCAAAGATAATTAATTTTTAAGGGTGTTAAATAGGCGTTAAAGGAATTTTAGTTTTCTCAAAAATTAATAATTTTGATAAAAAAATTATACATATGAAAACTTTTTTTAAAACTTTAGGCATTGCACTTTTGAGTGCTATTTCAAGTATTTACGTTTATGATCAGTTTTTTCAAACGGGAGTATCCTCTACCCCAACTGCGGTAGAAAGCCCTAGGCTGATTCCTACTAACTACACCTTTAATTCTAATGGCTACGCTGCAGAAGTAACCGATTTCACAAAAGCTGCAGAAAAGACGATTCATGCAGTAGTACATGTTAAAAATACGAGTACCGCCAGCGACAATTTACCCTCCTTTTACCGCTATTTCTATGGTGAAGAAGAATTGCCAGAACGGATTGGTACTGGAAGTGGTGTGATTGTCTCTCCAGACGGATATATCATCACCAACTATCACGTTATCGAAAACAATAGTACTATCGAAATCACAACTAACAACAACAAAACCTACGACGCAAAAGTTATTGGAACAGATCCCGATACAGATATTGCAGTCTTAAAAATAGATGCTGATCAAAAACTACCTTACGTCTATTTTGGAAATTCGGATGCTACCCAAATTGGAGAATGGGTGCTTGCTGTAGGAAATCCCTTCAACCTAAACTCTACAGTAACAGCTGGAATCATCAGCGCAAAATCACGCGACCTAAACAAAAGAGATCGAAAAAATGAATCCTATATCCAGACCGATGCCGCTGTTAATCGAGGTAATAGCGGTGGTGCTTTAGTCAATACCAACGGGGAATTAATCGGGATCAACACCGCCATTTCATCCATGACAGGAGGCTATGTAGGCTATTCTTTTGCGGTGCCGAGCAATGTTGCCCGAAAAGTCTTTGAAGACATTATCGAATATGGAGATGTTCAGCGGGGGCTACTTGGTGTTATGGGACAAGCCCTAGATGCTCGAATGGCAGCGCGTTTTGAGGTGGACGAAACCGAAGGATTTTACATCACTGACTTGGAAAAAGGACTCGGAGCTGATCTGGCTGGTTTAAAGGCAAACGACATCATCAAAAGTGTGGATGGTATCGTGATAAATGAGTTTGCTGACCTTTCCGGCTACCTTGCAAGCAAACGGCCAGGGGAGAAAGTAAATGTAATTTATAAAAGAGACGGTAAAGAAAACAAAGTTTCTGTTCGACTTGAAAAAATAAATCGTGCTGTATTTTACTTCATGGAATTACGTCCGCTAAGCCCAGAACAGAAAAAGAAATACAATACCGATCATGGGCTTTATATTTCCAACATGAACAATCGAAGACTTTATCAAAGAGGAATCGACAACGGCTATATCATACTGGAAGTCAATGGGAAAAAAGTCAGCAGTTTGTCAGACATCAAAAACATGGACACCCCGGATATTGAAGATTTACTCTTCCTCAGTCCATCTGGGGAAAAGAAAATGGTGTTAATGCAATACTAATAAGAAAATAGTAAGCTTTTTCAAACAAAGTCGTAGTCCTGCTACGACTTTGTTTATTTTTACCCCTTAAACATTGCTATGCGTATTGATATTCTTACTCTTTTTCCCGAATTATTACAAAGTCCCTTTGAAGCTTCCATACTCAAACGCGCACTACAATCAGGAATAGCTTCGGTACATTTTCACAATCTAAGGGACTACAGTCAACACAAACAAAAACAAGTGGACGACTATCCCTTTGGAGGTGGCGCGGGTATGGTTATGATGGTAGCGCCCATAGATCAATGTATTCAAGCTCTAAAAAAGGAACGGCATTACGATGCCATAATTTATCTTACCCCCGATGGGGAAACACTCAATCAACAAAATGCCAACCATTTTTCTACCCTTGACAACATTATCCTTCTTTGCGGGCACTATAAAGGAGTAGATCAACGCGTCCGCGATCATCTCATTACCCATGAAATTTCCATCGGTGATTTTGTACTCTCAGGAGGGGAATTGGCAGCAGCTGTGTTTTGCGACAGTATCATACGATTAATTCCTGGTGTTTTAGGCGATGAGTCCTCTGCCCTAACGGATAGTTTTCAAGACGGATTACTTGCACCTCCGATTTACACTCGACCTGCCAATTACAATGGATGGGAAGTTCCCAGCATACTTACTTCTGGCAACACTCCTAAGGTAGAATCCTGGAGAGAAGAAAAGGCCTTGGAACGCACAAAAAAACGACGCCCCGACCTCTTAGAATGAGTAGGTTTTATTTACAAGGATAAATTTGCTAGGGGTATTGTGTACTCAAAAAATAAGTTTAATTTTGCACCACTAAAGACTAACCGCTGACGAAAATCGTGGATGTTGGCTTTTCAAATTTAAATAATTATTGAAATGGAAGCTTTACTCAGTTTTGTTCAAAACGAATTTATCGAGAAAAAAGAGTTCCCAGAATTCGGAGCTGGAGATACATTAACCGTGTACTATCAAATCCGTGAAGGTGAAAAAGTACGTACCCAGTTCTTTAAAGGAGTGGTGATACAAGTTAAAGGTCAAGGTTTATCCAAAACCTTTACCATTCGTAAAATGTCAGGTACCGTTGGAGTAGAGCGAATCTTCCCAATCAACATGCCTGGACTAGAAAAAATTGAAGTCAATAAAAAAGGTAAAGTACGTCGTTCTCGTATCTACTACTTTAAAAACTTAAGAGGTAAGAAAGCCCGTATTAAAGAAGCGCGTTTCGATTAAGTAAATCTTAAACTCAAAATAAAACCGTCTATTCTCTTGATAGACGGTTTTTTTTATGCCCATAATACATTAATAATAAAAGCTAGCCCTTATATTTGCACCCGAAAACAAACCTTTAACTCATGTCAAAAATTAAAGTAGTCAACCCTGTAGTTGAAATGGATGGGGATGAAATGACTCGAATCATATGGAAGTTCATCAAAGATCAATTGATACTCCCTTATTTAGACCTCGATATCAAATATTTTGATTTGTCTGTCACTTCTAGAGACGCTACCGAAGATAAAATCACAATTCAAGCGGCAAATGCCATCAAAGAATACAACGTTGGGATTAAGTGTGCAACCATAACTCCTGACGAAGATCGTGTTACTGAATTCAATCTTTCCAACATGTGGAGATCTCCAAATGGGACCATCAGAAACATCGTAGGCGGAACCGTATTTAGAGAACCCATCATCATGAGTAACGTACCCCGCTATGTTCAAGGTTGGACCAAACCAATTTGTATTGGCCGTCACGCTTTTGGTGATCAGTACAAAGCTGCGGATACAGTAACTACTGGAAAAGGAAAACTCACCATGACTTTTACCCCAGACGATGGTGGTACTCCAAAGACGTGGGACGTCTATCACTTCCAAGAAAACGGAGTTGCGATGTCGATGTATAATATCGATTCTTCCATTTACGGTTTTGCCCGTTCTTGTATGAATCGAGCTTTGGATAAAGGATGGCCACTTTATCTTTCCACCAAAAACACCATTTTAAAAGCCTATGACGGACGTTTTAAAGACATCTTTCAAGAGGTTTTTGACAACGAATTTAAAAGTCGGTTTGAAAGTGCAGGCATTACCTACGAACACCGTTTAATTGACGATATGGTTGCTGCGGCCATGAAATGGAACGGCGGCTTTGTATGGGCATGTAAAAATTATGATGGCGACGTACAATCCGATACTGTAGCACAGGGCTTTGGTTCCTTAGGACTGATGACTTCTACGCTAGTAACTCCTGATGGAAAAACCATGGAAGCAGAAGCTGCTCATGGAACTGTGACTCGACACTACCGTCAACACCAACAGGGTAAAGAAACCTCCACCAATCCGATTGCTTCCATTTTTGCATGGACCAGAGGATTGGCGCACCGAGGAAAATTGGATGACAATCAAGCCTTGATTGACTTCTGTACGGCCCTTGAAAACGTGTGTGTAGAAACTGTTGAAAGTGGTAAAATGACCAAAGATCTTGCTGTACTTATTCACGGTGCTGATCTGAAAAGCTCACATTTCCTTACAACTCAGAAGTTTCTTAGTGCTCTAAAAAAGAATTTAGAAACCAAGTTGAAGTCCTAAGTTAAGGGTTGACTTAAAGTTTAAAAACCTACTGTCTCTGATGGTGGGTTTTTTTTGTTTTACACACTTTAGTTTAGACACTAGCTAAAAATAACTAAAGACTAGACACTGTTTTGTATCTTTACCTTATGGCATTTAACAAAATTACCGAGGCAAGTTCACATCATAACAACTTAGAACAGAAGAGCATTTCCGAACTCATAAAGGGCATGCATCAAGAAGACCACAATGCTGTGGAAGCTGTAGGAAAAGTACTTCCTCAAATTGAACGATTAATTGAAAAAGTGATTGTTCAACTTCGAAACGGAGGAAGGCTTTTTTATATCGGTGCCGGAACCAGCGGAAGACTGGGTGTATTGGATGCCTCTGAATGCCCACCCACTTTTGGTACTCCATCTGAAAAGGTAGTTGGACTTATAGCAGGTGGAGATCATGCCCTGCGTAACTCTATAGAAAATGCAGAAGACGACACCCAGCAAGCCTGGAAGGATTTAAATCACCACAACATAAATCCACAAGACTTTATTGTGGGAATTGCAGCCTCAGGAACTACCCCTTATGTGATTGGGGGACTTAAAAATTGTCAACAAAACGGCATCCCCACCGGCTGTATTACTTGCAACCAAAACGCTCCTCTAGCCGCGGTAAGCGACTTTCCTATTGAAGTTGTGGTTGGTCCTGAATTCCTTACGGGGAGTTCCCGTATGAAAGCAGGGACGGCTCAAAAGCTGATCCTTAACATGATCAGTACCACGACTATGATTCAACTGGGACATGTTAAAGGCAATAAGATGATCGACATGAAACTCTCTAACGATAAACTTGTAGGCCGTGCCGAGCGTATGCTGATGGATGAACTTCAAGTTCCCTTAGCCACCGCCCAAGAGCTGTTACGCCTTCATAAAAACGTTCGTGCGGCAATCCATGCCTTTACAATGCAATAGATTTTTTTAGTATATTTGGGTATAAACCGCCCTAAAATCTAGTTTGCCCCGATGAAAAACCTACGGCTGATACCCGCTGTGCATAAAAATCAAGCTGTTGTCAAAGCACACTTTGTCTTTGATAAGAATATTATTGCCTTAGTTAAAAATCAGAATGGAGCACGATGGAGTCAAACATTGCAATCTTGGTATTTCCCAAAAGCCGATTTTAATCTGAATACTCTTTATCAAAGCTGTAAGGGCAAAGTGTTTATTGATTACTCACGGTTAAAGCAAGCTTCTCGCCCGATTAAAAAAAAGGTTTCGGAACCACCAAAACCTATTGTAAATATCCCTAAAGAATATTCAGAGCAGCTTGTTTTAAAACGCTACAGTCAAAATACCGTTAAGACCTATTCTTCCTGTTTTTTAAAATTCATGCTATTTTTT
>CBFHJD010000006.1:0-75409 GCA_965656215.1 Flavobacteriaceae bacterium | reverse complement strand
TCTACTCAACGCACAAACTGTTGACATTGGAAGGATTCAATTGAATGGAACGATTGGCTATTCTTTGACATTAAGTGAACTGAGGTCATCAAATGTGCAAATCGATAGTATCCGAGCAGTTCCAGAATTAATGGACATGTCAGTGGCAGATTCTCTTATCTATATTGGCGGAACCTACTATGAGTATTTTACGAACTCGAACAAGTGCTTTTTGAACGTAATCAAATTTGACGGAAGAATTAACGAGGTTAAAATTGGAAACCTAACTCTGACTAATAAAACAACTGTCGAAAACATTCAAGCAAACTTCTCAGAGGATTGTCAAACAACTAATGAAATTAAGATCTATCAAGACCCTAATTCCTATAGATCGTGTGGAATTCCTATTTCGGCAAATGGAAAACTAACAGATTCTAAACTTCTCTTTTTCTTCTTGAATGGAAAGTTAACTCGAATAGACATTTGGAACCCAAGCTGAAAATACTACCCACAACAAAACCTAAACTGCATTAAAACGCAGTTTAGCCAAAACGTTCATATTAAATGACACAGCTACAATATACTAATCAAAAATTTTAAATTCAATTATCATGAAAAAACCAATTTCTTTATTAATCGTTACGATTACGTTATTGACAATCTTTAGTTGTAATAAGGATGAAAATTCACAACCAGACATACCTGATATCAATATAATAGATATTAGCGGAGAATCAAACTGGGACTACCATGTATTGGGTTCTAAAGACTATTACTTTATAAAGACTAATGGTTCTGTGCCAGAGGCAGTTTTATTTCATTCGGAAGATGCAGGATATGATTATTCCATTTTCTTTACTGATAATGGATATTTAGACAAGGTCTTTGTTGAAGATTATATTGTATCATTCAAAAATCCAAATGGAAATAAAATTGACATAGGTATAATATATCCAGACGGAAATGTTGAGATATTAAGAGAAGTAGAAACCGATTTTAACTGGGATAATTACCAATTAAAAAGATCCAATTCAATTAATACATGGAGCGATGTTATAAGGTGGACAGGAAGAATTGTTTCGGGAGTACCATGTAGTTTGTCGGTTGCTGCCGCTATTGCTACCTCGGGAGTAGGTACACCTCTTGCAGTATGGGCTTGTGATAATTATTTATTAGGATTATCGACTGATATTATGGAAAATGAATTTGAAGTTCACATCGGATATACTGATTTTATTGATGCTTGGGGAACTCAAGGCACAATAGCTTCTTGCAGTGGTAGAGATGCATTTCTTGAATGTGCAAGTGATTTAACTTCAAGCGGTTTTTCTGCATGGGCTGACCATCGAGAAGAAATAGAAGAAAAAAGGAAAGATGATGTTCAACTTATTGATGCAGCTTTAGAGTATGGCTATGGAGATATTCAAATCACATTAACATGGGATAATATTGCAGATATTGACTTATATGTTATTGACCCGAATGGAGAAAAAATATATTGGGAGAACCAATACTCGTCTTCAAATGGAGTTCTGGATGTTGATGATATTGATGGATACGGTCCTGAAAATATTTACTGGCCAGAAAATGAAGCTCCAAGTGGATATTATGAAGTATATGTTGAAATGTATCCATGGTTCGAATCTAATTACATAGCTCGTACAGGAAATCCTTATTACCCGAGTAGCTCAAACTATGCTGTTTTAGTTAATGCAGCTGGAAAAACTAAAAAATTTACTGGTTCAATTTCTTTTGGTGAAACAATACATATTATAGACTTTGACCAAAATGGGCTGAAATCTGCAACTTTGAAAAGTGTATCCATTATTACAACTAAAAAAGACAAAAAATAAAATACGAAAACCTAACATTTTGTATAAGTAATGGCAGGCAAAGTGCTAAATTTTAGGGTTTGTAGCCCGCTCAAACTGCTTAGCGGTTTGACAGGAAACTACCTCGCAATCTGCCACTACTCATACAATTTACCGTTACACTGCATAAATTAGAAAACTAAACTTTAATCTAAGCCACTTGTTTATCTTTGCATTAGAAAAATCAATGATGAACAAACCCTTACTTCAAAAAGGTCTAAAAAAAATGAGCTTATTTTTGCTCTGCTGTTTTATTGGCCCAGTGGTAGTCCATCAGGCCTTTAAAAACCAGGGTCATCCCTTGTATGTTCCCGTACTTATTTTAGGGATTCTTTTTTTAATTACCGCAATGTATTACGGTTTTACTGGAATCAAAACCTTGGTCAATGCCCTTTTGGGTGAGCGTAAAACAAAACTTTAAAGAATCGATTGCGTGCTAGTGGGAGACCCCTTATCTTTGCACATCATGAAATTAAACTATGATTGAAATTCATTTTCCAGATCAGTCTGTCCGTTCGTATCCAGAGGGAACAACCCCTTTTGAGGTGGCCCAAAGTATTAGTGAAGGATTGGCTCGTAATGTACTGTCTGCCAGCTTTAATGGTCAAACTATTGAAGCTGCTACCCCACTTAAGGAGAATGGGAACATCAAACTCTTTACCTGGAACGACAAAGAAGGAAAAACTGCTTTTTGGCATTCCTCCGCCCACGTTTTGGCACAAGCACTCTTAGATTTGTATCCGGATTGTAAACTTACCATTGGACCTGCCATTGAAAATGGATTCTATTATGATGCAGATTTTGGAGATCACAGCATCACTGAAAATGACTTGATTGCGATCGAAAAGAAAATGCTCGAATTTGCACGTCAAAAATTTGAATTTAAAATGCGTTCCAGTTCAAAAGCAGCGGCCCTGGCGCATTATCAAAAAGAAAACAATCCGTTTAAAATAGAACTGATTGAAAATCTAGAAGACGGTACGATTACTTTTTGTGATCATGCTGATTTTACCGATTTATGTCGAGGAGGACACATTCCTCAAACCGGAGTGATCAAAGCAGTTAAACTGACCAATGTTGCTGGAGCATACTGGCGTGGTGATGAAACCAAACCTCAGTTGACACGGATTTATGGAATCTCTTTTCCCAAGCAAAAAGAATTGATGGAATATCTTGAAAAGGTTGAGGAGGCCAAAAAAAGAGACCATCGAAAGTTAGGAAAGGAATTAGAACTTTTTACTTTTTCTCAAAAAGTAGGTCAAGGGTTACCCCTTTGGTTACCCAAAGGAGCTGCACTCAGAGAACGCCTTGAAAACTTCTTAAAAAAAGCACAAGCCAAAGCAGGCTACGAACAGGTTATTTCTCCCCATATCGGAAACAAAGAACTGTACATGACCTCAGGGCATTACGAAAAATATGGAGCAGATAGTTTTCAACCCATTCATACCCCTGCTGAAGGAGAAGAGTTTTTACTCAAACCCATGAACTGCCCGCACCATTGCGAAATTTACAATGCCAAACCATGGAGTTACCGCGACCTTCCCAAGCGTTATGCAGAATTTGGAACTGTTTATCGCTATGAACAAAGTGGAGAGTTGCACGGATTAACACGTGTTCGCGGTTTTACTCAAGACGATGCTCACATTTTCTGCATGCCGGAACAATTGGATGAAGAATTCAAAAAAGTAATCGATTTGGTACTTTATGTTTTCAGTTCACTAGGCTTTGAAGATTTTACCGCTCAGGTTTCTTTACGAGATCCTGAAAAGCCAGAAAAATATATTGGTTCTACTAAAAATTGGGAATTGGCTGAACAAGCCATACTCAATGCAGCCGAAGAAAAAAATCTAGATTACGTAATAGAAACAGGCGAAGCTGCATTTTACGGACCCAAGCTTGATTTTATGGTCAAAGATGCCCTAGGACGCCAGTGGCAATTAGGCACCATACAGGTAGATTATAACCTTCCCGAACGTTTTGAATTAGAATACAAAGGCAGTGATAACGAACTACACCGACCCGTAATGATTCACCGTGCACCTTTTGGAAGTTTAGAGCGTTTTGTCGCCATTTTATTAGAGCATACAGGAGGAAATTTCCCCCTTTGGCTAATGCCCAATCAAGTAAATATTCTCTGTGTGAGCGAAAAATATAAAAATTACGCTTCAAAAGTTTTAAATTTCTTGGAAAATCACGAAATTCGCGCCCTCTTAGATGATCGAAATGAGACCATTGGAAAGAAAATTCGTGAATCAGAAATGACCAAGGTGCCCTATATGATTATCCTAGGAGAGAAAGAAGCTACAGAAAACAATGTATCTTTGCGTAAACATCACGAAGGTGATTTAGGCAGTTTTAGCCTAGAACAAGTCGTGAATAGAATAGAAAATGAAATAAAAAGTAGCCAAGCTACTTTCGATGTATAATTTAAATTGAGAAGACATAGCAATACGTAGACGAAGAACGAACCGCCCAGGAAGGGTAATTAAAGTTGATCCCCACCGCATTAATCAGAAGATTACAGCGCAGGAGGTTCGACTAGTTGGTGATAATGTAGAAGTTGGTGTTTACCCACTTAGAAAGGCATTGTCTCTTGCGCAAGAACTAGAGTTGGATCTTGTGGAAATTTCACCAAAAGCTTCGCCACCCGTTTGCAAAATTTTAGAGTATAAAAAGTTTTTATACGAACAGAAAAAACGAGAAAAGGTATTAAAAGCCAAAACGAGTAAGATCATCATTAAAGAAATTCGTTTTGGACCTAATACTGACGAACACGACTACGAATTCAAAAAGAAACACGCAGAAAAGTTTCTTAAAGAAGGTGCCAAGTTAAAAGCCTTCGTTTTCTTTAAAGGTCGTTCTATCGTATTTAAAGAAAAAGGTCAAATCTTATTGTTGCGTTTAGCACAAGATTTGGAAGAGTTAGGAAAAGTAGAACAAATGCCAATTTTGGAAGGGAAAAAGATGACCATCTTTATCGCTCCAAAGAAAAAATAAAAAGAGGAGTCATGCCAAAAATGAAAACAAAATCAAGTGCAAAAAAGCGCTTTAAACTCACAGGAAGTGGGAAAATAAAGCGAAAGCACGCATTTAAGAGTCACATCTTAACTAAAAAATCAAAAAAACGTAAGCTCAAATTGACCCACGATGGTTTGGTTCATAAAAATGATGTAAATAACATCAAAGAGCAATTGCGTTTAAAATAATTAAGGTTCACCCTAATATTAACCCGAAGTCAGGCTTCAAAGTGTAGTAATACCGCCTCCTTCAAAATCAATTAAAAATGCCAAGATCAGTAAACTCAGTCGCCTCAAGGGCCAGAAGAAAGAAAATTTTAAAACAAGCGAAAGGTTTTTTCGGACGTCGTAAAAACGTTTGGACAGTTGCAAAAAATGCAGTGGACAAAGCCATGCTTTATGCATACAGAGACCGCAAAACCAAGAAACGTAACTTCAGAGCGTTGTGGATAGCTCGGATCAATGCAGCAGCTCGACTAAATGGAATGTCATACAGTCAATTTATGGGAAAAGTAAAAGCCCAAAATATTGAACTCAACAGAAAGGTTCTCGCCGATTTAGCGATGAATCATCCAGAAGCTTTTAAGACCATAGTCGAAAAAGTAAAATAACACTTAAAACTACCTTCGGGTAGTTTTTTTTATCTCAAGTTTATGCTTACGATTTATCACAACCCTCGATGCAAAAAATCTAGAGAAGCCCTCAAGTATCTCAAAGATCAAAACCTAGACGTCATAATCGTAGAGTACCTAAAAGAGCCTTTGTCAAAAATTCAACTTCAAAAAATACTACGTCAAATTGGACTTGAACCCAGTAGTGTTTTGAGGAAAAACGAAGCCGATTGGAAAGCTATTGATAATAGAAACGACCTCAGTGAAGACCAGATTCTCGACGTACTTACAAACTATCCTAAAACACTGGAGCGTCCCTTAATAACGAGTAAAGAATCTGGTGTACTTGCTCGACCTTTAGAAAATCTTATTTCTTTTTTACAAAAAAATTAAACCCCTGTCTTTTATTACAGTCAAAGGGTTTTAAAACAAACTATGAAAAAAACTATATATTCGCTACTCTTAGTAGGAATCTCTTTGATTACTTACGCTCAACGCCCAGGGCAAGGTAATTTTAACAAAATAAAAATCGAAGGAAAGGTTCTTGATAAAGAAACTCAAGAACCGCTTGAATACGCAACCATATCATTGGTAAATGAACGTTTCCCTGACCGAATCCAAGGAGGAATTACTGATGTCAATGGAACATTTAACCTAGAGGTATTTGCCGGTCAATACAACATCACTATAGAATACATTGGTTTTGATAAAATTATACTAAAAGATCAGACCCTTCGTGAGAGTAAGAAATTAGGGAATTTTGAGTTAGAAATATCTGCTCAAGCGCTCAATGAAGTAGAGCTAGTGGGTGAACGTACAGAAGTTGAAATTCGATTGGATAAACGAATCTACAATGTAGGAAAAGACATTACCGTTCGCGGTGGATCGGTTGCTGACGTTTTGGATAACGTACCCTCAGTTTCTGTAGATGTAGAGGGAAATATCGCTTTAAGAGGGAATGAGAACGTCCGAATCCTGATCAACGGAAAGCCCTCGGGTCTGGTTGGTCTTTCTGGACCCCAAGGGCTTCGCTCTTTGCCTGCAGAGTCCATTGAAAAAGTAGAGGTGGTTACTTCACCTTCAGCGCGCTATGAAGCATCCGGTACTGCAGGAATACTCAACATCATCTTGAAGAAAGAAGAACTGGAAGGATTTAACGGTTCATTTATTGTAAATGGAGGTTTTCCAACACAATACGGCGGGAACGCAACGCTCAACTGGAGAACCAAAAAACTAAATGTTTTCAGTACTACCTCAGTTCGAGATTCCGATTCTAGAGGAGGTGGAATTTTTGAAAGTGAAAACTTTAATCCTATTCGCTTCGTGAATGAAGATCGCGATTACGAACGCAACCGTAAAAGCATTTTTTTCAATTTAGGCGCAGAATATTTTTTTAATGACGACACTTCATTAACCGTCAGCGGATTTGTACGAAGAAGCAATAACGAAAGCAACAATACTACTGAAATTGAAAATCTCAATGCTTCCGGAGTTATAATCGATCGTTTTGGACGGTATCAGTTTGAGGAGGAAATTGATAATTCTCAACAATTTACAGCCAACTTTACCAAAAAATTTGACGATAAAGGACATGAATTGGTTATTGAATTTCAGACCGAAACTAGTGGAGAAGACGAAAGTGATTTGGCCGAAAACACAAGTACTTTCAATCAAGAATCTGAAACTACAGAAGAACAAAACAGAACTCTGCTTCAATTAGATTATGTATGGCCGGTCAATGAAAACACTCAGTTCGAACTGGGCTACCGAGGAAATTTCAGTGCTCAAGAAACCGATTACAGTGTTTTTGATTTACTCAACACAGGAAGAACACCGAATACTCAATTGACAAACTATCTAGGCTTTACTCAAAACGTCAATGCAGCCTACACCCAATTTGGTCAAAAGCTCAATAAGTTTTCTTACTTAATGGGACTACGAATGGAAAAAACACATATCGAAATTGATCAGCGAACAGCCAACATATATAAAGAGAAGGATTATACAGATTGGTTCCCCACCCTAAACTTGTCTTATGAATTTAATGAAAAAGAAAACGTAACCCTAGGGTATAGTCGTCGTGTCAGACGTCCACGTTCTTGGTCATTAAACCCCTTCAGATCATTGACCAGTTTAACGTTCTTTAGACAAGGAAACCCTGACTTAGATCCCTCCTACTCGAACTTAGTGGATTTGGGTTACCTTAAAAGATGGGATAAATTTACGTTCAACGGTTCTGTTTATTACCAAAAAGCGACACAGGTAATCGAACGTATTACAGAAGCCACAGGAGAACTTGTCGTAGTAAGTGAAGATCCTTTAGTCGAATTGCCTCAGTTTAGGTCCACCACTGTTAACTTATCTGAAAATGCACGGACTGGAACAGAATTTACACTAACCTATTCGCCTAAACGAAAAGTACGCATAAGTGGTAATTTCAATATTTTTAATTCAGAAACTATTGGTTCTTACAACGGTGTACCACTCGATAGAGAGATTGTAAGTTGGTTTGCTCGGGTAAACAGTAGTTTTCCGCTACCTTTTGGCATCAACACTCAATTAAGAGGTTTTTACTTTGGCCCTAGAGCTAATGCACAAACTGAATCACAAGGTGTGCTCACTTTTTCAGGAGCATTAAACAAACCTTTATTTAATGATAAAGCTACACTTTCGTTTAGAGTAAGTGATATTTTAAACTCCTCGAGAAGAAAAAGCACAACAGAAACTGCTGACTTTAGAAATTATACCGAATTTCAATGGAGACAACCTTCTTACGTTTTTACGTTTACCTATCGCATCAACGAACGTAAAAATGACCGAAGAAGAAACAGCCGGGGAGGATATGATGGTGGTGGAGAAGATCAAGCTGACTTTTAACAGCTAAAAAAAAGGGGCTTAAAAGCCCCTTTTTTTATTTTGTATCCTTTGGTAAATTTTCTTTTTTTCTACCGTATTTTAAGTATTCTCTGAATGCTCCAATTAACCAGTAAGGGATCACGAAGGTCAACAAAAATATCATTAACCAAAATCCAATAGTTAATATGGTTAAAAAAGAAATAAATCCGAGGTATTGATCAAATTCAAACATGTGGTTGTTTTACAGTTCAAAAATAATCATTTTTTTTAGTTTTTTTCAGCTCATTTTGATTTTCCATTACTTTTTTTCAAAAAAAGAGCATGGCATAAAACGGGTTTCTCTCAAACCTAGTATTTTTGTTTAAAATTCAACAGCATGGAATACCGAATTGAAAAAGATACTCTAGGAGAAGTAAAAGTTCCCAAAAATGTATATTGGGGAGCTCAAACAGAACGCTCACGTTCCAATTTTAAAATTGGCAACTCGGCTTCAATGCCACAAGAAATAGTTTACGGCTTTGCTTATCTCAAAAAAGCAGCAGCCTATACCAATCATAAGCTGGGTGTTTTAGACCAATCCAAAAGGGATTTAATTGCCCAAGTATGTGATGAAATTCTGGAAGGAAAACTAGACGATCAATTTCCCTTGGTGATTTGGCAAACTGGCTCTGGAACACAAAGCAATATGAATGTCAATGAAGTCATTGCAAATCGTGCGCATGTACTGGCTGGAAACACCCTAGGAACTGGAGAGAAAATACTCGCACCAAATGACGATGTCAATAAATCACAATCATCCAACGACACCTTTCCAACAGGGATGCATATTGCAGCTTATAAAATGATCGTTGAAACTACAATTCCTGGAGTGCAAAAACTCAGAAACGGACTTCAGCAAAAAGCCGAAGCTTTTAAAGACGTTGTGAAAATTGGAAGAACTCACTTGATGGATGCCACTCCCCTCACTTTAGGTCAAGAGTTTTCTGGTTATGTTTCACAATTAGACCATGGCATCAAAGCATTGAATAATACTCTGGATCATTTATCTGAACTGGCATTAGGTGGAACAGCCGTAGGCACAGGAATAAACACTCCTCAGGGCTATGCTGACGAAGTGGCTCAATACATTGCTCAATTCACAAAACTACCCTTTAGAAGCGCTGAAAACAAATTTGAAGCACTTGCTGCTCATGATGCGATTGTTGAATCACACGGAGCGTTAAAACAACTTGCAGTCTCCTTAAATAAAATTGGAAATGACATTCGATTAATGGCCTCTGGCCCACGTTCAGGTATTGGAGAGTTGATCATCCCTGCTAATGAGCCGGGAAGTTCTATCATGCCAGGAAAGGTTAATCCAACCCAGTGTGAAGCTTTAACGATGGTTTGTGCTCAAGTCATGGGAAACGATGTTGCGATTACCATAGCTGGTACTCAAGGACATTATGAATTGAATGTTTTTAAACCGTTAATGGCTGCAAATATCCTGCAATCTGCACGTTTACTTGGCGATGCATGTGATAGCTTTACAGAAAATTGTGTGCTTGGAATAGAACCCAATCATCACAGAATTGATGAATTAGTTCAAAATTCATTAATGCTCGTTACTGCTTTAAATACCAAAATCGGTTATTACAAAGCCGCTGAAATTGCAAATAAAGCACATAAAGAGGGAAGCACTTTGAAAGAAGCCAGTTTAGCGCTTGGTTATTTAACCGCTGATGAATTTGATGCTTGGGTGCGGCCAGAAGAAATGACTGGAAATGGCTAATGGCATCACTTTTCGTCCCTACCTTTCAAGAGATGCAAAGGACTTCAAGTCTTTAAATGTGGAATGGCTGGAGGCCTACTTTGAAGTAGAGCCTTATGATGAATTGGTTTTAAGTAATCCCCAAAGTGAAATTCTAGATCAAGGTGGAAGCATTTTCATGCTGCTAAAAGAAGAAAAAACAATCGGTACTTTTGCTTTTTTAAAAAAAAATGTCGGCTTGCATGAGTTCAGTAAAATGGCTGTGACTCCAAAAGAGCGAGGTAAAGGCTATGGAAATATGATCATCCAATTTGCAATTCATTATGCAAAACAGCATCAGTGGAAATCGCTGATTCTATATTCAAGCACCATCTTGGAAAACTCAATCTACCTTTATAACAAATACGGCTTCAAAGAGGTACCAATTGATCCAGACATTAATTATGCTAGGGGAAATATTAAAATGGAATTGACATTAAACGCTTAGTCTCGAGTCAACTTTCGATATTGAATTCGTTTAGGCATAATATCCTGACCTAAACGTTTCTTTTTATTTTCCTCATAATCCGAGAACGATCCCTCGAAAAAATATACTTGTGAATCACCTTCAAATGCAAGAATGTGGGTGCAAATTCGATCTAGAAACCAACGGTCGTGTGAGATGACTACTGCACAGCCTGCAAAATTTTCCAAACCTTCCTCTAAAGCCCTTAATGTATTGACGTCCAAATCGTTGGTTGGCTCATCCAACAATAAAACATTACCCTCTTCTTTTAAGGTCATGGCAAGGTGCAAGCGGTTCCGCTCACCACCAGAAAGTGCTGCCACTTTCTTATTCTGTTCACTTCCACTAAAGTTAAAACGACTTAAAAAAGCTCTTGAATTGACTTGCCTCCCACCCAACATTATCAGCTCCTGCTCGTCACTAAAGTTTTGCCAAATCGACTTTTCAGGATCAATGTTGGAATGCGACTGATCTACATAAGCGAGTTTGACCGTATCCCCCACTGTAAAACTTCCACCGTCAGCTTGTTCCTCTCCCATAATCATTCTGAACACTGTAGATTTACCAGCTCCATTGGGACCGATAACCCCTACAATTCCAGCTTGAGGAAGCACAAAATTCAAGTCGTCGTATAAGAGTTTATCACCAAAGGATTTGGCAACCTGTTTTGCTTCAATTACATTGGTCCCCAATCTCGGTCCGTTGGGTATAAAAATCTCCAACTTTTCATCGATCTGTTTTTGATCTTGACTGATCAACTTGTCGTAGTTGGAAAGTCGCGCCTTTTGTTTGCTTTGACGACCCTTGGGTGCCATACGAACCCATTCCAATTCACGCTCAAGTGTTTTTTGCCTTTTGGAAGCTTGTTTTTGTTCTTGAGCTAATCGCTTTGATTTTTGATCCAACCAAGAAGAATAATTTCCTTTCCAAGGGATTCCTTCCCCACGATCTAATTCCAAAATCCAACCGGCAACATTATCTAAGAAATAACGGTCGTGAGTAACCGCTATGACCGTCCCTTGATATTGAGCTAAATGGTGTTCTAACCAGTGAACAGATTCAGCATCCAAGTGGTTGGTTGGTTCATCTAAAAGAAGTACATCGGGTTTTTGGAGTAATAAACGACACAGTGCAACACGTCTTCGTTCCCCTCCAGATAACACTCCAATTTTCATATCACCAGCTGGTGTGCGAAGCGCATCCATTGCAATTTCCAACTGGGTGTCTAATTCCCATGCATTTGCAGCATCAATTTCATCTTGAAGTTGCGCTTGCCGATCCATTAACTGCTGCATTTTATCAGCATTTTCGTAAACCTCAGGGAGTCCAAATTGATCGTTAATAGTATTGTATTCCTCTAGGATTGCTACCGTTGCGGCAGCTCCCTCTTTAACAACATCAAGTACTGTTTTTTCATTGTCCAATAATGGCTCTTGTTCGAGGTAACCCACGCTGTACTCTTTCGAAAAAACTACATCTCCTTGAAAGTTAGTATCTAAACCCGCTATGATTTTAAGCAGGGTAGATTTTCCAGAACCATTAAGACCTAATATTCCAATCTTAGCACCATAAAAGAAACTGAGATAAATATTTTTTAAAACAGGTTGGTTTGCGCTGGGATACGTTTTTGTTACCCCATTCATCGAAAAAATTACTTTTTTATCGTCAGCCATTTTAAATTCGACCTTTTAATGCATTAAACGCCCAAGCTATGGCATAAAAGCCAACTCCTGCAATAGAAAATCCGATAGCATACTCCGGGTACTTTAATAAACCGATCAGAATAAGAGCGGTTCCTAAAAGTGCCATAACTAAGGCCGTATAACCAAAGATTTTATTTTTATTTAAACTCATGATATTTTTTGGTAAAGACAAATATCGAACTTTTATTTAAAACCCTACCTATAGAAATTAGTACTTTCGTAATGTAGAACTTATTCGAATGGAATTAGAACAAGAAAAAAATAAAGATGCCATCAAAATTGCTTGGGCAGCGCTGGAATCAAAAGTCCGTAAAAACAAGCTAGGTGGAGGAAAAGAACGCCTCAAAAAGCTTGATGAAAAAGGAAAATTAAGTGCTCGCAATCGAATTGATGAATTGGTTGACAATCCCAATGACATTCTTGAAATAGGTGCTTTAGCTGCCGAAAACATGTATGAAGAATACGGAGGCTGTCCCTCAGCTGGAGTGGTTGTGGTGATTGGAAAAATAGCCGATAGGCCCTGTGTTATTGTGGCGAATGATCCTACAGTAAAAGCTGGAGCTTGGTTTCCCATGACTGCCAAAAAGAATTTGAGAGCGCAAGAAATTGCCATGGAAAACCGTATCCCGATCATCTATCTAGTGGATAGCGCTGGTATTTTCCTACCCTTACAGGATCAAATCTTTGCAGACAAAGAAGATTTTGGGAGAATTTTTAGAAACAATGCAAAAATGAGTAGTAGAGGTATTGTTCAAATTGCAGCCATTATGGGAAGTTGTGTCGCTGGTGGAGCATATTTACCAATCATGTCCGATGAATCCATTATAGTAGAAAACACAGGGAGCATCTTTTTAGCAGGAAGCTATTTAGTAAAAGCAGCCATAGGTGAAAAAATAGATAATGAAACTTTGGGAGGTGCAGATACCCATAGTGGCATTAGCGGTGTGACAGATTATAAAGTAAAAGACGATTATGCAGCTTTAGCTAAAATTCGCAGTTTGGTTGAAAAGATGGGCAGTAGGCCTAAAGCTGGATTTACAAAAACTAAAACAGTAGCTCCACAGTTACCTCTTGACGAAATTTATGGTTGCCTTCCCAAGGTAAGGACACAACCTTATGATACCTATAATCTTTTAGATCATTTGGTTGATGCCGATTCAATGGATGAATACAAAAAAGAGTACGGACAAACCCTCATTACAACTTATGCAAAAATAGACGGCTGGTCAGTAGGCATCATTGCTAACCAACGTAAAGTGGTGAAAAGTAAATCAGGTGAAATGCAATTTGGTGGTGTTATTTATGGAGATTCAGCAGATAAAGCAACTCGATTTATCGCAAATTGCAATCAGCGTAATATACCCCTTGTTTTTCTTCAAGATGTGACTGGATTTATGGTTGGAAGCAAAGCAGAGCACGGAGGCATCATCAAAGATGGGGCAAAAATGGTTAATGCAGTATCCAATTCAGTTGTTCCAAAATTTACAATTGTTGTAGGAAATTCTTATGGGGCTGGAAACTACGCCATGTGCGGTCGTTCTTTTGACCCACGGTTTATGGTGGCTTGGCCTACAGCTAAAATTGCTGTCATGGGAGGGGCACAAGCTTCAGATGTATTATTACAAATTGAAAAAGCATCCTCGAAACAAGGAAACAAAAAGGCGCAAGAAAAGAAAGAAGAAGATTTAAAGAAAGAGATTCAGGCCCGCTATGAAGAAAAAACAGAAATCCTATATGCTGCTTCTCAACTTTGGGTAGATGCTGTTATAGATCCTATAGATACTCGAAAGTGGATTAGTCTGGGGATAGAAGCTGCAAACGAATCGCCCGCTCAAGAAAAATTTAACATGGGCGTTTTACAAGTCTAAAACTGAAACAGCATCAAGTAAAAGCGTCTGTTTTCTTCTGATTTTTCCACTATCAGTTTCTATAAAATCAGGAAAAATAATGACGGATTTAGGAACTTCATAGGGTTCTAAACTTTTACATGTTTTAATTTTTTCTAATATCTTGTCCAGTTGTAAGCTAGAGGAATGTTTTACAGCTAAAATTACTTTTTCTCCCAAGATTTCATCAGCTACTCCTCCAATAAAGAAATGTGTAGAAAGAACCTGAGATAATTTACGTTCAATTTGTTGTGGGTGAATTTTAACCCCTCCTGAATTGATAACCTCATCAATTCGGCCAATCAATCTAAATCGACGATCTTCCAGTAATTCAATCGCATCATTGGTCACAAAATGATCAACCTGTAATAAGTCTGAAGTAACTTCCAAACAACCACGATCATCTTGAGCAACCTCAACATAAGGTAAACAACGAAATTCCGATGGAGTATCCTCCATGGTTCGAACAGCAATGTGGGAAAGTGTTTCTGTCATTCCATAAGTTTCGTAAGCCCTAACTTGCGTTTTAAGTAAGGCTTCTTGAAGAGACTTTGAAACAAAAGCACCGCCAACAATCAGTGTTTTGACTTGATCCATATTGGCTAAAGAATGAAAAGCCTGCATAGGAGTCATTGCAACAAAATCATATCTTTTATCGTTTTTATGAAAGGGATTCCTAGAGGGTGAAACCAAATCAAGTGATAGACCTAATATCATCGCACGAATTAACATCATTTTACCTGCAATAAAATTGGCAGGAAGACAATGAAGCGCACGATCGCCTACATTGACATTAAAAAACTCCCCAGTCGCAATTGCACTATTTACTAAAGCCTGCTTTTGAAAGCGAATTTTTTTAGGCGAGGCAGTAGTCCCAGAGGTTATGAGTTCAATAGTTTCAGATGCATCTAGCCAATCCATTAAAAAATCGCCTAAATACTTCTCGTATTGATCTCCTTCTTTAATAAAACTGTAAGCAACCATTTTTAAACCTACACGGTCATAGGAAAAGCCGTTGAGTAAGAATCGATTGTGAATTTTGGTATAATCTGGTATTTGCATTTTATAGTTTTGAAATAAGCTTTATTTTCCAATTTGACCAATTGTATTTTTTGGACATGAGGACTAAAAACAAGGGGTAAAAAACCAAAAGAGAAAGAAGTAATTCTCCACCAAGTGAGGGTTCTGAAATATCGATTAAAACAGATTCTGTTTGAAAAGCAGTCCAGCTTGAAGTAACCAATAAAGCAGTAATTAGATTATTGGCTGCATGAAAACCTAGTGCCAATTCAATTCCGTCATCCATGAGGGTCATGATCCCTAAAAAGAGCCCCGTGCCAATGTAATAGACTAAGATACCATAGCCCAATTTTTCTACTTCAGGATTGAATAAATGGAGGCTGCCAAAAATCACTGAGGTGATTAATAAAGGAGCCCACGCATTTTTAAATAATCCACCAAAACCCTGCATCAAATATCCTCTAAAAATATATTCCTCTAAACTGGTTTGTATCGGAATTAAAAACACTGCGATCAAAAAAAGAAGTACAAAGCGTTGAAGGTTGAAATTCCATTCATACGATTCAGGAGAAATTAAATAATCTGCACCAACGACTAAAACAGTTGCCCCTGACCAAATCAAAAAGGCATAGAGGAATCGACTCCAATCAATTTGAGTTCTGGAAGTAGTAATACTGAGTAAAGTACGTTCGTGTAATTTTTTTATGACTAACCAAAGCCCTAAAAATCCAATTAAAAACGGAATGAGCAGAAGGAACAACTGTAAATTTTTATCAATATTACGCATCATCTCCATGGGATCTCCGCTTGGACTTACACCTCCTTGTTGCATAATTACAAGAGTTAAAGGGAGTTGGCCTAAAACGCTGAAAATAATAATGACGAAGGATCCTAAAAGATACATCCAAAATGGATTTTTATAGGGAAGTGCTTGCTTTAAAAACATAGGCTTTAAATTGAATCCCAAGGTAAAGAATTATCAATACCCAAACAACCTTTTTCAATATACAAAGGGCTGTTAATATTATTGACAAAAAGAGATCCTGTTCCCAAACCTTGCGGCATGGAAACCCCAAGCTGATAGGTCCATTGTGCAATGGAATTCAAACCTATATTACTCTCCAAAGCACTTGTTACCCACCAACCAATTTCCGATTTTTGAGCAATCTGAATCCATTCTTCTGCGGCCGTAAAACCTCCAAGCAGACTTGGTTTTAAAACAAGGTATTGGGGGTTGATTTGATCAATGAGATTTTGCTTTTCGGATTGACTATAGGTTCCGATCAACTCTTCATCCAAAGCAATGGCGACTGGACTTTGTTTACATAAATGAGCCATATCTTCCCATTGCTTCACCCTTATGGGCTGTTCAATTGAATGTACTTGAAAGTCGCTGAGTCGCTTTAATTTTTCAAGGGCTTCGTTTGGTTTAAAAGCACCGTTAGCGTCAACTCTGAGGGTAATTTCGTTTTCACCGTACACTTTTCGAATTTGATTCAATAATTTGAGTTCAGATTCAAAATCTATAGCTCCTATTTTTAATTTTATACAATCAAAACCCGAATCTAAAAGATGTCTAATTTGTGCATTCATAAACTCAAAGTCACCCATCCATACCAATCCATTAATCGGAAGCTGCTTTTCACCTCTGGCAAACGGAGAAGGAAATAATGAAAATGTACTTTCAGAATGAAATGAACGCAGTGCCATTTCCAATCCCGTACGAACAGCGGGCCAAGAAGTCAAATCAGGGAGTTCTGAATTGGTTTCCAAAGCTTGGCAAAGGTGAGATAAAAGAAATTCTATTTGATCAGGAGCATCAGGGCTCAACCCCTCTATGATGCTGCATTCCCCTATGCCTGTTTTACCATCCTTCTTTACAATTAAAAACCAACTATCTTTAGTTGTCAATATACCTCGGGAAGTCCCGCTAGGTTGTTTAAATTCTAATCGATGTTTTTTGAAAAAAGCGCGCATCATCCTAAAGAAAAACTTATAAAAATTAAGATGGATAAAAAGAAGGTTGTCAAGGCTACTTTTTTTAATTCTGGGTCCAATAATTTTGGGTCTTTATTTGAAACTACAGTTACCAAATGTTTCACTAGAGGGAGAAGTCCAAGAAGCGCAAGCCAATAAAATGAAAGAGATTGGCGAATGAAAAAGAAAAACAAAATACTACCGGCACTAACAATAAGTGCATAATGGTAATATTTTGATCCCATCAAACCCAAGATCACTGCAAGTGTTCTTTTGCCGACGTTGGCATCACTTTCTCGGTCTCTCATATTGTTGAGGTTTAAAACCGCCACCGATAATAATCCTAATACCAGAGCCATTAAAACAGCAGCAAATGAAAACGTTTTTAATTGGAGAAAATATGCGCCTAAAACACTAACAAGTCCAAAAAATATAAAGACAAACAAATCACCTAATCCTCGGTATCCATAAGCTTTATCTCCCACAGTGTAGGAAATAGCAGCCCAAACACTCAGAACCGCAAGTCCAAAAAAGACTATGAAATAAAGCCATGATTCGCTTCCAAAAGCAGTTATAATAAGAGTTATTGAAAGAATTATAGCTACTACTGCTACCCAGATTATTCCCTTTTTAAGCACCTCACGGCTCAGCAAGCCCGCTTGTAATACTCTTTTAGGTCCTACTCTATCGGCATTGTCAGTCCCTTTAACTCCGTCGCCATAGTCATTTGCTAAATTGGAAACGATCTGAAAAGTTATGGCTGTAAGTAACATCAGACAAAACAATATCCATGAAAAGTTTGCATCCTGAATACACAGGGCATTTCCAACCACTATACCCGATACGGAAAGCGGAAGGGTACGCAAACGCGCTGCACGTATCCAAACCTTTACTTTTTCAAATGGCATTAGGGAAACTTGGGATATTTTTTAAAGTTAGGCGCACGTTTTTCTAAAAAGGCTTTTTTGCCCTCTTGGGCCTCCTCCATTAAATAATACATTAAAGTTGCATCACCTGCTAATTGCATCAAGCCGTGTTGACCGTCCAATTCAGCATTAAGACTACGCTTGATCATACGGAGCGCTAAGGGACTGCGTTGTTGCATGATTTGACACCATTCCATAACGGTATCTTCTAAATTTTCTAAGGGCACTACCTTGTTTACCATACCCATATCCATTGCTTCTTGAGCAGTATATTGTTCACATAAAAACCAGATTTCTCTGGCCTTTTTCTGTCCTACATGACGGGCTAGATAGGAAGAACCAAAACCACCGTCAAAACTTCCAACTTTTGGGCCCGTTTGACCAAAAATGGCATTCTCGCTGGCAACGGTTAAATCACATACGACATGCAACACATGACCACCGCCAATGGCATAACCATTAACCATAGCTATCACAGGCTTGGGCAACTCACGAATACGTTTATGTAAATCCAATACATTCAATCTAGGTACGCCATCCTCTCCTACATATCCCCCTACTCCTTTTACGTTTTGATCGCCTCCACTACAAAATGCTTTTTCACCAATTCCTGTAAGCACAACAACATCAATATCATTACGCTCACGACAAACTTCCATGGCTTCCAACATTTGTACATTGGTCTCAGGACGAAACGCATTATAAACTTTAGGTCTGTTAATAGTTATTTTTGCTACACCCTCACAGAATTCAAAAAGAATGTCACTGTATGTTGCTAAAGACTCCCATGTTCGCATCTTCATTTGTTTTTTTGTAAAAATACTGATTTATTCACCAGCATGGGAATGGTTTATCTATATTTATGTAGCCCTACACCCCAAAACCCATGAAAAAAAAAACGAAAATTTTAATTCTAGTTGCAGGTCTATTCCTCCTTGGAACTGGAATTGTAATGGAGTCCAATTACTCAACCGATGCTGTTGGATTTTACGTTATCAGTGGTCTGTTTTTAATAATTATTTCGGTATTAACGCTGGTTACTAAAATTCGAAAAAAGTAATCTTATATTTTCACCAAACACTTTACGCTTTAGCCCGCATCCATTTAAAATAATCCAGTAATATACTATCGTTGAGTTTTCGAGGAGTTTGAATTTCTAAAATCTGAGGTTTTTCGTTCGAATTCAAAAAACGGGAAAATTTGATTTTTAAACCTAACATGGATACTGCACTTGTATAGCCTAAATTGAATGCTTTAGCAATGTGTTTTGCACTGCGCTCATGAATTGTTTCAAAGTAACGGTCATATTCTGGAGTATCTTTTTTTCCTGGTAAAATTCGAAAGATTCCTCCACCCTGATTATTGATCAACACAATCTTAAAGTTTTTTGGAATGGCGTCATTCCAAAGCCCATTAATGTCATAGAAAAAACTCAGATCACCTGTAATTAATACTACTGGACGCTGACTAATTTGCGCTGCACCTACCGCAGTAGCTGTGCTTCCATCAATTCCACTTGTTCCACGATTACAATAAAACGCAGTGTCTTGAGGCCAATCAAATAATTGAGCATAACGTATGGAGGAGCTATTTGCCAATTGAACTTGTTGCTGTGAAGGTAACTTTTGAGAAATAAATTGAAATACGGCAAGGTCAGAAAAAGGAAGCTTTGCCAAATACTCCTTCCCAACTATTTTGAAACTGTTGAAAATCTTAAGCACCTGGTTTTGAAAATGACTGGGTTGTACTTCTATCCCAGAATACATTTCATCCAAAAAGAGTTGGGGCGTCATTTCATAATGATGATCCAAGCAATAATAAGTATTATATGCTTTTTTAGTGTCAACATGCCAGTGCTTTTCGGGTCGATAGTTGCGAAGGAAAAACTTGATTTTTTTAGAAACTACCATTCCTCCAAAAGTTAATAATAATTCAGGAGCCATTTGCGCTTCAAAACGACCGTCCGACGATTCTACAGGTGCCATTAAAGTGTCAATAGAGTTGATCAGATTTCCATGTGTACAATTAGAGGTTGTTTCTGTAAAAACTACTACGGAAGGGTCGTCACACAGTTTATTTATAAGCTCTTGAGGAATTTCATCCGGTGCCAATTGACCAATGATGACCCATTTTTTAGAGGCGTTGTGCCAGGTGTTTTTAGTATGTTCAAAATTGTTAGGAATTTGAACTGACATTGAGTTGTGCCGTGTCAATTTTTGCAACGGAAGCAGTTTATCGGTCATCTCATACAGTGGCTCTTCCATTGGAATATTGAGATGAACTGGTCCTCTTCGAGTGATTGCTTGGTTTAAAACACGACAAATCTCTTTTTCGTTATGTTCCTGGTGCTGCTGTTGTATTTGTTCTATAAGTTTCTGATTCGCATCATGAGGAAGTACTTTTTGCATTGGATTTTCTAATAGGGTATCCGAAGCGTGAATGACATCAGGCTTTAAATTGGCAGTAGCTTCCAAATGAGGTTCAAATACTCCTGTTTGACGAATGGTTTGTCCATCACCAATATCGATACGATGCGGCATACGGTCTGCTGAAATAACAATTAATGGGATATCACTGTAATACGCTTCAGCTATGGCAGGATAAAAATTGAGTAATGCAGAACCTGAGGTACACACTAAAGCAACGGGTTTTTTCAACTGCTGTGCCATACCTAAGGCAAAAAATCCAGCAGCTCGCTCATCAACTACACTATACGTTTTAAAATGTTTTTGTGAAACAAAACCGTTGGTTAATGGGGCATTCCTTGACCCTGCACAGATTACAATCCGATCAATTTCATAATACTCGCATAAGCGAACTACAGTTTGAGCAAGAGGTATTGTTGGGTACTTAGGCATACATTAAAATCTGCATCATGGCATACAAAAGTACAAAACCCTTGGCATAACAAATAGTATAAAGTAGCTTTAAAGTACCTTGGCTAAGGTTTTTGCTTTTCGTTGGGTTTCGAGCCATTCTTTTTCTGGATCACTTTCCAAAGTTATTCCAGCGCCAACATAAAGCGTGGTTACTTTTGGCGTCCAGCATGCACACCTTAAATTGACAAACAATTGAGTTTCTAGAGCGTTTACAGGACCTAAAAAACCTGTATAGAAATTTCTGTTGTAAGTTTCATTGGCCAAGATGAATTCTCGGGCTTCTTTTTTGGGAACACCACCCACTGCTGGTGTGGGATGTAGTTGTTTTGCGACTTCTAATAAATTTCCTTTGAGTTTAGGGAATTGAAAATAGGTGCATAAATGCACTAAATTTCCTGCCCGGTGATCAGCAGTTGGACTCTTTTGTATTTGATCTAGAGGAAAAAGTACTTTTAAATCTTTTTCTACTTGAATGGTTACAAGCTCCTGTTCTTCAATTTCTTTGGTAGTCCATGAGGCAAGGTCACCTTCTTCAAAGCTCTGAGTTCCGGCCAATGCCATGGTTTGGGTAAAATCACCTTGACTATTGATGAATTGTTCAGGGCTGGCACCAAACCATGTTCCTACCGAAGGGTGATGCCATAAATACACCATCGCCTGCGGGTAATGACTCAATAAATCATAAAAAATAGATACTGCACTTTTTTCACTTACTACTTCTTGAGTTTGAGAAAGGACCACTTTTTTTAATACTCCCGTTGCTATAGTTTGCTTTGCCAAAGTGACCAGCTTTTCAAAAGAATCTTTATTTTTTGAATCTAAAACTGGTTCTGATTTGTTTTGAACCGGCAATGAAGCCTTTGAGACTTCATAAATTTCTGAAAATTCAGATGGAATAAAAGGAATTTGATTTTTCAGCTCAAATGGAGCCATTAAAAAGCCCTCGCAATTTAAGTCCTTTGTAATGTGTAGTTGATCATTTTCCTGATAATACACAGTTGCTTGATTAGAATTTGGTAAACGAAATACTACAAAGGGACTATTGGAATCCCACAGCTTTTTCAGTCTTTGAAGCAGTGGTGTATGCATTACTATTTAAAGCGTGTATAAGTCGTTAATTTGCAGATAGAGATCAGTTGCTTCTGCTCATCTACTATTCTGATTTCCCAAAGTTGTATGGTTTTACCTAAATTAATAGGGCGTGCAGTAGCATATACATAGCCTGAATTAATACTTTTCAAATGATTAGCAGAAATTTCGATTCCACGCACAATTGCTTTAGGGTTTTTATTCAAAACAAAAACAGCGGCGCTGCCTACACTTTCCGCTAAAGCTGCGGATGCGCCACCGTGTAAAACTCCATCAGGCTGATATACTGTTTCATTAACAGGCATTCTTGCTGTCAAAAAATCCTCACCGACATCTGTAAATTCAATACTCAGAGTTTCCATTAATGTGTTCTTACAAATGGCATTAGTGAGTTTTAGTATTTGCTGTTTATCCATGCTGTTTTATTGCTAAAATAATAAAACCTCCTGTGGTAGTCAGGAGGTTTTATTGCGATCTATTTGAAAAATGGTTTATTTAACTTCCTCGAAGTCCACATCCTGTACATCGTCACCACCAGAGGCATCAGCATTAGTGTCTGACTGAGGCTGTGCAGTTTGATCTGCTCCTCCTGCTT
The DNA here is from genome assembly GCA_965656215.1 of Flavobacteriaceae bacterium. Classification (GTDB taxonomy): domain Bacteria; phylum Bacteroidota; class Bacteroidia; order Flavobacteriales; family Flavobacteriaceae; genus MS024-2A. The sequence goes on along the minus strand of CBFHJD010000006.1, from coordinate 52,745 downwards.
CTGCTTGGGCTTTATACATTTCTTCTGAGGCGTTTTTCCAAGCTTCATTGATGGCTTCTAGTGCCTTGTCAATTGCTTCCAAATCTTTAGATTCGTGCGCTTTTTTCAAATCTGCTAGAGCAGCTTCAATAGGTGCTTTTTTATCATCAGAGAGTTTTTCTCCAAATTCTGTCAATTGCTTTTCCGTTTGGAAAATCATTTGATCTGCACTGTTGAGCTTATCAACTTGTTCTTTAACTTTTTGATCGGCATCAGCATTTGCTTCTGCTTCCTGCTTCATTTTTTCGATTTCTTCCTCAGTTAAGCCAGAAGAAGCTTCGATTCGAATGTCTTGTGACTTATTTGTCGCTTTATCTAGAGCGCTTACTTTGATAATTCCGTTTGCATCAATATCAAAAGTGACCTCAATTTGCGGGGTTCCTCTTTGTGCTGGCGGTATTCCATCCAAGTGAAAACGACCAATTGTTTTATTATCTGTTGCCATCGAACGTTCTCCTTGAAGTACATGAATTTCGACCGAAGGTTGATTGTCCGCTGCTGTAGAGAATGTTTGCGATTTTTTGGTTGGAATTGTGGTATTGGATTCAATGAGTTTAGTCATGACTCCTCCCATAGTTTCGATTCCTAGAGAAAGGGGAGTTACATCCAACAGTAAAACATCTTTAACATCTCCTGTCAATACTCCTCCTTGAATGGCTGCTCCAATAGCAACTACCTCATCAGGATTTACTCCTTTAGAGGGCTTTTTGCCGAAAAATTTTTCTACTTCTTCTTGTATTACTGGAATACGGGTTGATCCACCTACTAAGATTACCTCATCAATATCGGATTTAGACAAACCTGCATCGTCTAAGGCTTTTTTAACTGGAGCCATAGAACGCTTTACTAATTCATCAGCAAGTTGTTCAAAATTTGCACGTGTAAGCGGAGTTACCAAGTGCTTTGGTCCTGAATCTGTTGCAGTAACATAAGGAAGGTTAATTTCTGTTTGTGCAGAAGATGATAGCTCAATTTTTGCTTTTTCAGCTGCTTCTTTCAAACGTTGTAAGGCCATAGGATCATTTCTCAAATCTATACCTTCATCTGAAATGAATTTTTCTGCAAGAAAATCAATGATTACTTGATCAAAGTCATCTCCACCTAAATGGGTATCTCCATTTGTAGAGAGCACTTCAAAAACACCGTCTCCTAGTTCTAGGATGGATATGTCAAAAGTACCACCTCCAAGATCGTAAACTGCAATTTTTTGATCCTTACCTCCTTTGTCCAATCCGTAAGCTAAGGCTGCAGCAGTAGGTTCGTTGATGATACGCTGTACCTTTAAACCTGAAATTTCTCCTGCCTCTTTGGTTGCTTGACGCTGTGAGTCATTAAAATAAGCAGGAACAGTGATAACCGCCTCTGTTACATCTTGACCTAAATAGTCTTCAGCTGTTTTCTTCATTTTTTGAAGGATCATTGCTGACAGCTCTTGTGGTGTGTATAAACGACCATCAATATCAACTCGTGGTGTATTGTTGTCGCCTTTAACTACTTTATAGGCTACATTTTTAACTTCTTTTGCAGATTCAGAAAACTTATTTCCCATAAATCGCTTGACAGAAGCAATGGTTTTGGTAGGATTGGTTACAGCTTGGCGTTTTGCTGGATCACCAACCTTAATTTCACCACCTTCTACAAACGCAATAACAGAAGGTGTAGTTCTTTTACCTTCAGCATTTGGGATTACAACTGGTTCATTTCCTTCCATTACGGAGACACATGAATTTGTGGTTCCTAAATCAATTCCAATTATTTTACTCATGATATTTACAAATATTTCATAAACCTTAGTCAAGCATTGTGCCATGAAGCATATACTGACAGCTTGACATGTTGTTGTTTTAAATCCAAAAACCTTACAGCACTAAACAGCTTAGATCGAAGTAATAAAGAGCTCCATTGGAGTCTTTAACAGATTAAATAAAGAAATACTATTTTTGAAAAAAAAATCATGTCGTCAGCCAAGAAAAGTTATACTCGTATAACGACAAAGACACTCCAAGAAATGAAGGCAAATGGAGAAAAAATCTCCATGCTCACTGCTTATGATTTCACCCTTGGAGGTATTGTTGATCAAGCGGGAGTTGATGTTATCTTAGTAGGTGATTCAGCCTCCAACGTCATGGCTGGACATGAAACCACTTTACCCATCACTTTAGATCAGATGATATACCATGCAAGTAGTGTAGTACGTGCAGTTAAACGTGCGTTGGTTATTGTTGATCTTCCGTTTGGAACCTATCAAGCCGATTCAAAAGAAGCCTTGCGATCTGCCATTCGAATTATGAAAGAATCTGGGGCACATGGTGTAAAACTCGAGGGAGGTATTCAAGTCAAAGAATCCATCGAGCGTATTCTCCAAGCTGGGATTCCTGTAATGGGACATTTAGGATTAACCCCTCAATCCATTTATAAATTTGGAACATATACAGTTAGAGCAAAAGAGGAAGAGGAAGCTACACAACTACTAGAAGATACAAAAATGCTAGAACAGATCGGATGTTTTGGTATTGTTCTAGAAAAAGTACCCGCTGCGTTGGCTGGTCAGGCTGCAGATTCAATTGAAGTTCCAATAATTGGTATTGGAGCTGGGAATAAAGTAGACGGTCAGGTCCTTGTTTTACATGATATGTTGGGAATGAATAAAGAATTCAGTCCTCGATTTTTACGCCGTTATCTAGATTTAGATCAAGTTTTGCATCAAGCGATTGGTCAATACAGTGCTGATGTTAAGTCATTGGATTTTCCAAATGACAACGAACAATATTAAATTGTAGTTTGGAGAAACGCATCCTGTTTGAGGACAACCATCTCATCGTCATAAACAAAAAGGCCGGTGAACTCGTTCAAGGAGATCAAACTGGAGATGAACCTTTGGTAGAATCAGTCAAAGCTTTTTTAAAAAAGAAATACAACAAACCAGGTGCGGTTTACCTAGGAGTGGTTCACCGGCTGGATAGACCTACCAGTGGAGTTGTGCTTTTTGCAAAAACGTCCAAAGCATTATCTCGATTGAATACTCAGTTTAAAGACAGGGTTCCCCAAAAAACCTATTGGGCGATAGTTTCCAATACATTTACAGAGCAAAAAGGAAGTTTAAGCCATTGGATGACTCGCAACACCAAGCAAAACAAATCTAAAGCTCATGTCAACGAAGTACCCAACAGCAAGCTTGCTAAACTGCATTACAAGCGATTAAAAGAGTTTGAACATTACTGTCTGCTTGAAGTAAATTTAGAAACTGGACGCCATCATCAAATAAGAGCTCAACTCAGCGCACTAAACTTTCCCATTCAAGGAGATTTAAAATACGGTGCATCAAGAAGTAATCGTGATGGTAGCATCAGTTTGCATGCTCGTAGTTTGGAACTTCAGCATCCCATAACCAAAGATTTATTGATGTTTACCGCAGATCCGCAGAAAGTGGGGATATGGAAGGCCGTTCTTTCCGATTAAGGTGAACTGCTTTACTTTTTATTATATGTGCAATTGACACATTATTGATTTTACTTTCAAGCCACGAGAGCACATCTAAGTACAAGAAGGAACGCCTTTCATAAGGATCATTTTCATATTGCTTTAATTCTCGATATAAATCTTCAAAAGCCTTTTTCAAATCGTGCGGATAGATGTCGCCCAACCCCTTTACAAAGCGAATCATTGCCTTCTGCACTTCGTGAAGGTCATTCATTTTAATTAAAAACTTATAAGTCTCTCTCAAATGCGTTTCCAAATGATAATCAAATCCAGCTTCATAATGAGCAAAAATATTTAAAACGCGTGAAAAACACAGGAGGTCTTCTCTCATTTTCAGACTCTTATTGCTGATTATTTTATCCAAATAGACAATACAATTTTCATAATCATCTGCTCCAAAATACACACAGGCTATTTTGTAGTAAAACATCATGATGTGATGGGGATCAATCTGGTTACTAAACGAATCAATTCCTTTATTAATTTCAGGTACGATAGCCGTTCCCTCACTAAAACTACCCTCCAAAAAGTGTAAGTTGAGTTTATTGCTGAAATAAAATTGAAAACTCAAGGCTTTCAGGTTGTCATTTTTAGGGAATTCATCGCTTGAAGTACGCAACATCATTTGCTGGAGTACCTCTTTAAATTTTGAAGGATATTTAATCAAGGCCAAGCTTTCCATCAAATAATTATTCCCCTTCAAATAAAATACGGGATGGATAGCAATCATTGTTGGAGCCTCTTCGAACATTTCCACCCATTTGGATGCATAACGGTATGTGGACAAAAAGTCTTGAGTTAAAAAACTATACCAAACATGGGCTTTGTAAAACCATAACTTTTCTCGAAATCCAAGTGCTTCATAATCTAATTTGGGGAGGTTTTCATAGAAAAATTGTGTAATCTCTCGAAACTCTTCATCACTTTTCGCATAGCCCGCTTTTATCAAGCGTTCATAAAGCTGAAGCGATAAATTGGAGAGCATGGTAGCTAAATTATTTTGAATTCGCAAATGATTTGCCTCTGAAATCAAAGCCTCTGTTCTGTTACTCAGACTCCGTGTAATATATTGTGATTCAATCACTTTTTCAAGCTCTACAATATCGTATGCACTGTACTTTTCTTCATTTTTTAAAGCAATTAATTTTGCCTTTTCGAGCACTTTTAAGCTTTGCTTGTACAATCCTTTTTGATACAAAATTGTTGCAAAATCAAGTTGCTCTCTAATCTGAATACGAATATTCTTATGGGCGGGATTCATTCGCAAACTGATCAAAATTTGCTTGTATAAATGGGCCTTTAAGTTTGATAATTGTTGTTTGGTCACGATTCCCTTTTTCAAAATCACCTTTTCATCGTAACGATTCAATTTATCGAGTAATTGAAACAGATTTAAGAATTTGGAATCTTCATTAGAACCCATTCTTCCAACATACAATCTAAATTGTCGTTTTTCTGACTTGGTAAGGGATTTTACAAGTACAAACAAATTATCTTTCTGCTCACTTGTCATTGTAATGGGTTTTAGTGTAATTTACTAATTATTAGCGTTTTATAAGGCAGTTTATACTGACGGATGTTGTAATACAAAAGTAATGATTTTATCTCAGTTTTAAGCTTTAATTTAAATTCGTATTAATTAAGCAAACTGAGTTTATTTTTCCCTTTATGGATTACGTAGAAATTTTTGATACTACCCTTCGCGATGGCGAACAAGTACCGGGCTGTAAGCTTGATTCAAAAACCAAACTTGTAATCGCAGAACAACTTGATTTGTTAGGGGTTGATGTTTTGGAAGCAGGCTTTCCAATTTCAAGTCCCGGAGATTTTAAATCAGTTGAAGAAATATCAAAATTAGTAAAAAATGCTCGAGTTTGTGGTCTTACCAGAGCAGTAAAAAAAGATATTGATGTGGCTGCAGAAGCCATCAAACACGCTAAACGCTCAAGAATTCACACAGGTATTGGAACTTCAGAAAGCCACATGCGCTATAAGTTTAATGCAACTCCTGATGAAGTTTTAGAACGCGCTGTTGCTGCAGTAAAGCACGCTAAATCTTATGTGGAAGATGTTGAATTCTATGCTGAAGACGCGGGCAGAACAGACAACGAATTTCTCGCCAGAGTTTGCGAAGCAGTCATTAAAGCCGGTGCAACGGTTTTAAATATACCTGATACCACGGGCTACTGTTTGCCAGAAGAATATGGTGCCAAGATGAAATACTTGATGGAAAATGTAACGGGAATTCACAAAGCAAGATTATCCTGTCATTGTCACAACGACTTAGGGCTAGCAACAGCCAACTCAATTGCTGGTGTTCAAAATGGTGCGCGGCAAATAGAGTGTACTATCAATGGAATTGGGGAACGTGCTGGAAACACCTCACTTGAGGAAGTGGTAATGATATTACGTCAACATCCTAATTTAAATCTAGACACTAGAATTAAATCAGAAATGCTAAATGGCATAAGCAAATTAGTTTCTGAAAGTATGGCAATGCCTGTTCAGCCCAACAAAGCTATTGTAGGCGCCAATGCTTTCGCTCATTCATCTGGAATTCATCAAGACGGTGTAATCAAAAAAAGAGAAACTTACGAAATCATAAATCCAAAAGACGTTGGAGTAACAGAATCTTCCATCGTACTTACAGCTAGAAGTGGAAGAGCTGCACTCGCATATCGCGCAAAGAATATCGGATACGAATTAGACAAATTACAATTGGATAAAGTCTATAACCAGTTCCTTGTTATTGCAGATCAACAAAAAGAAATTAATGATGAGGACTTACCCAAAATCATTGAAGCAAGTAATTTATAAATAGAATATTATTTCATGAAACAAACCCTATTTGATAAAGTCTGGGACTCCCATGTAGTTCAGCGAATAGACCAAGGACCGGATGTTCTTTTCATCGATCGTCATATGGTTCACGAGGTGACTAGTCCAGTTGCTTTCTTAGGTTTAAAGAATAGACAACTCCCTGTTTTATACCCAGAACGCACGTTTGCAACAGCGGACCACAATACACCAACCATCAACCAACACCTTCCTGTTGCCGATCCACTTTCTAGAAATCAGCTAAAAGCATTGGAAGAAAATGCAAATGCGCACGGTATTTCCTACTGGGGACTGGGACATCAAAAAAATGGAATTGTACATGTAGTGGGCCCTGAATACGGCATTACACAACCTGGAGCCACTATAGTTTGTGGAGATTCTCACACCTCAACCCACGGTGCTTTTGGTGCTATTGCATTTGGAATTGGCACCTCTGAGGTAGAAATGGTTTTGGCTACACAATGTATAATGCAGCCTAAGCCAAAGAAAATGAGAATTACAATAAACGGTTCTCTTAACAAAGGAGTGACACCTAAAGATGTAGCATTATTCATCATTTCAAAATTAACAACTTCCGGAGCAACAGGATATTTTGTAGAATACGCGGGCGAAGTTTTTGAAGGACTGAGTATGGAAGGACGGATGACAGTTTGTAATTTAAGTATTGAAATGGGAGCTCGAGGGGGTATGATTGCCCCTGATGAAAAAACATTTGATTATATCAAAGACAGAGAGTTTACTCCTAAAGGTGCTGACTGGAAAAAAGCTATGGCTTATTGGGAAACTCTCCACACAGATGAAGGAGCTACTTTCGACAAAGAGTTTACCTATGAAGGAGATGAAATTGATCCAATGATCACTTTCGGAACCAATCCGGGTATGGGTATGAGTATCACCAAAGCCATTCCTAATGCTTTGGAAATAGAAGGCGGTAAAGCGACCTATGAAAAATCCCTTAAGTATATGGGATACAAAGAAGGAGAGCAAATGTTAGGTAAACCTATAGATTATGTATTTATAGGGAGTTGTACAAACGGAAGAATTGAAGATTTTAGAGCTTTTGCAAGCATTGTCAAAGGTCACAAACGTGCAAAAAATGTTACGGCATGGCTCGTTCCAGGATCACACAAAGTCTTGAACGCAATCAAAGAAGAAGGATTATTAGACATTTTTGAGGATGCAGAATTCAAACTTCGTGAGCCAGGATGCTCTGCATGTTTGGCAATGAACGACGATAAAATTCCGGCTGGAAAATACGCTGTAAGCACCTCAAACAGAAACTTTGAAGGCCGACAAGGCCCCGGATCAAGAACCTTACTTGCAAGTCCTCTTGTTGCAGCAGCAGCAGCAATCACAGGAAAAATAACCGATCCAAGAACTTTAATTTAATCTCTCATGGCATACGATTCTTTTAACATATTAACCAGTACTGCAATTCCTTTGCCCATAGAAAATGTGGATACGGATCAAATTATACCAGCACGTTTCCTCAAAGCAACTGAAAGAAAAGGCTTTGGTGATAATTTATTTCGCGACTGGAGATTCAATCAGGACAATTCCCCAAAAGCAGAATTTGTATTAAATAACTCAACCTACTCAGGTAAAATATTAGTTGGTGGACATAATTTTGGCTCAGGCTCTTCGAGAGAACACGCTGCTTGGGCAATTTATGATTATGGCTTTCGTTGTGTTGTATCAAGTTTCTTTGCCGATATTTTCAGAAACAACTGTTTGAATATTGGGGTACTTCCTGTTCAGGTTTCAGCAGAATTTCTTGCTCAAATCTTTGAGGCCATAGAACACGACCCGAGCACCACACTTACGGTAGATTTACACAATCAAAAAATTACACTAGGTGCTACAGAAGCATCTGAAAGCTTCGAAATCAGCAGCTATAAAAAAGATAATCTATTAAACGGTTATGACGATATTGATTTTTTAAACAACATCAAGACCGACATTCAAAAATTCGCCTCAAATACGCCGCTCTAAGCAATCCAAAACCAATGGGAAAGATGCTTGAAATAATGGATACTACTCTCAGAGATGGTGAACAAACCTCGGGGGTTTCCTTCACTGCTCTGGAAAAATTAACTCTTGCAAAATTGTTACTGCTCGAATTAAAAGTAGATCGTATTGAGATCGCATCAGCTCGGGTTTCAGACGGAGAATTCAAGGCCGTAAAAAACATTACGAGTTGGGCAACCGGACAGGGTTTAATCGAAGGGATTGAAGTACTCACATTTGTGGACAATGGTGTGTCTATTGAATGGATGAAGCAAGCCGGTGCCAAAGTTCAAAATCTTTTGACGAAAGGCTCATTAAACCACTTGAAATTTCAACTAAAACAAACTCCAAAAGAACATTTTAGAAACATAGCTGATAGTGTCAAAGAAGCTCAAAATGAAGGATTTAAAACAAATATTTATCTTGAAGATTGGAGTAATGGGATGCGAAATTCAGAAGATTATGTTTTTGAATATTTAGATTTTTTAGTAACCCAACCAATCGAACGAATATTACTCCCAGATACTTTAGGAATTTTGACTCCTGAAAAAACTGCTTTATACCTCAATAAAATTTTAAAGCGCTATCCCAATAACCGCTTTGATTTTCATGGTCATAACGATTACGACCTTAGTGTTGCTAACGCTATGGAAGCAGTAAAGGCTGGTGTAAACGGACTTCATTTAACCGTAAATGGAATGGGTGAACGGGCTGGAAATGCACCCCTTGCTAGTGTTGTAGCGGTAATCAATGATTTTCTTCCAGATACTAAAATCAATATCAACGAAAATGCGCTACATCAGGTAAGCAAACTTGTTTCTACCTTCACAGGTTTTAGAATTCCTGAAAACAAACCTGTAGTTGGTGATAATGTTTTTACTCAAACTGCAGGTATTCACGCAGACGGAGACCATAAAAAAAACCTCTATTTTAACGAATTACTACCTGAACGATTTGGTCGTAAGCGTAAATATGCATTAGGAAAGACCTCTGGGAAGGCTAACATTCAAAAAAATCTTCAGCAACTGGGACTCACCCTAAATGACGACGAATTGAAAAAGGTTACCTCCCGAATTATCGAATTGGGAGATAAAAAGGAACGGGTTACCGCTGAAGACCTCCCCTTTATCATATCTGACGTGTTGGGGAATAATATTCCTGACAGAGTAAAAATTCATTCGTATGTACTGACTCATTCAAAAGGCCTAAGCCCAACGACGAGTATTTCCATTCAAATTGAAGGGAAAAGTTTTGAAGAAAATGCTTCAGGTGACGGTCAATACGACGCCTTTTGGAATGCGTTGCATAAGATTTATGCAAAACAAAAACTCAACTTGCCAAAACTTGTTGATTACGCAGTTCGGATACCTCCTGGAAGTAATTCCGATGCCCTTTGCGAAACTACCATTACTTGGAAATCAAAGAAAAAAGAATTTAAGACGCGTGGACTCGACTCAGATCAAACTGTATCAGCCATAAAAGCGACTGAAAAAATGCTCAATATCATCTAAATAAAAAAATCAATGGATTTAAAAATTGCTCTATTAGCCGGAGACGGTATAGGACCCGAAGTCATCGATCAAGCTGTAAAAGTATCGAATGCAATTGCTAAAAAATTTAACCACAGTATAGAATGGACGCCAGCCTTAACTGGAGCTGCTGCTATTGATGCTGTAGGCGACCCCTATCCTGAAGAAACACATCAAGTCTGTTTAGATGCCGATGCGGTTTTATTTGGCGCCATAGGACATCCCCGATTTGACAATGACCCTTCAGCCAAAGTACGCCCAGAACAGGGACTTTTAAAAATGCGTCAAAAACTTGGTTTGTTTGCTAACGTAAGACCAACCTTTACCTTTCCTTCCCTACTCGATAAATCTCCTTTGAAGCAAGAGCGAATTGAAGGAACTGATTTAGTTTTTTTAAGAGAACTTACCGGTGGGATTTACTTCGGAGAGCGAGGAAGACTTGACAACGGCAATACGGCTTTTGATACCTGTACTTATAAAAGAGAAGAAATACAACGTCTTGCGAAAAAAGGCTTCGAATTAGCCATGACGCGCTCTAAGAAACTCTGTTGTGTTGATAAAGCCAACGTGCTAGAAAGCTCTCGTTTATGGAGAGAGACCGTACAAGCAATGGAAAAAGAATATCCAGAAGTTGAAGTCAGTTATGAGTTTGTAGATGCTGTAGCCATGCGACTTGTTCAATGGCCAAACAGTTACGATGTATTGATTACTGAAAATCTTTTTGGTGATATTTTAACAGATGAAGCCTCGGTAATTTCCGGATCTATGGGATTGATGCCCTCCGCCTCAGTAGGAACTGAAAACGCTCTTTACGAACCCATCCACGGTTCTTTTCCTCAAGCCACAGGCTTAGGAATTGCAAATCCTTTGGCCACGGTGCTTTCTGCTGCCATGATGTTTGAAATGAGTTTTGGATTGAATGAAGAGGGTGCATTAATTCGTAAGGTAGTTGACCAATCTCTTGCTGAGGGAGTGGTTACTGAAGATTTAAAAGAAAACGGACAAAAAGGAAATTCTACCTCGGAAGTAGGTGATTATTTAGTGTCCAAAATTTTAGGTTAAAGCACAAAATTCAATTTTTTATATTACAATTTCGTTTTAATAACTGTGTTATCCTTGGGTTGATTTCATTGTCTTATCTTTAAGGTATTAACCTAATCAATAGAAGCTATGAAAATACTTACTCTCCTTGCATTTGCAATTAGTCTCCAAACTTGTATTTCAAGTACTCCACCCTTAAACAATAGAGAGCCTGTCTGGGAGCCACAAATCCAAGCACAAGAAGGCCTAAAAAAAGCCTACTTTGCTTCTGGTTGTTTTTGGTGTGTAGAAGCTATATACGAAAGTGTACAAGGGGTATCTGAAGTTTATTCAGGTTACTCAGGAGGATTTACCGAAAATCCTAATTACAACCAAATTGGTACGGGGCGTACAGGACATGCAGAAGCCGTAGAAGTTCTTTACGATCCCAAAGTTGTAAGTTTCAGTACTTTGGTCCAAATATTCTTCGGTTCGCACGATCCCACTACTCCGAACCGTCAGGGTCCTGATTATGGATCTCAGTACCGATCCATTGCTTTTTATACCTCAGATCAAGAACGAGAAATCATTCAAAACTACATTGCATTACTTCAAGAAAAAGAAATTTTTTCTAAAGAGATTGTAACTGAAATCAAGCCCTTAGAAAAATTCTATTATGCTGAAAAATACCATCAAGACTATGAAAAAAATAATCCTGACAATCCCTATGTGAGACAAGTTTCGATTCCCAGACTTCAAAAGTTTCAAAACTTATATCCAGAATTGCTAAAAGAAGACCACTAAAAAGTGAAAAGCTTTACTTTAGAAAATAACTTCATAAAAGCTGTTTTTTTAACTTATGGTGCTATACTTCACCAGCTTTGGGTAAAAGACAGCAATGGAAATGCTACCAACGTAATTATGGGATTAGACGCTCCAAAAGAGTATCTAAGTGACAACTGGGCAAGAGGAGCAATTGTAGGACGTTTTGCCGGTAGGCTCGAAAATCCAATCAACATCAACGGTGAAAATGTTGAAATCGAACACCAGAAAGGTGTGCTGCTTCACAGCGGAAGTAGCGGTTGGCATAAAAAGGAATGGAAAACCTTACCACAACCTAATCCTGAAGAAATTACTTTTACCCTAAACTGTATTTCTGGAAATAGTGGGTTTCCAGCTGATGTTCAAGCACAAGTAAAATACTTTTTAGACCAGTCTAGCCTGAATCTCTGCTATACAGCGGTCCCAACTGAATCGACTCATATTAATATCACGAATCACGCTTATTTTAACTTAAATCCCAAGGGATCCATTGACGATCAAAAACTTAAGATAGATGCTGATCATTACCTAGAACTAAAACAGAGTTTGGTCCCAACAGGAAAACAATTGGAAGTCAATCTAACGGAATTTGATTTTAGAAAAAGTAAACCGATCGGAAAGACTCGATTAGACGATTATTTTGTGGTAAATCAAAAAGCTTCAGAAATCGCATCACTTTATTCTGCAAAAACTGGAATTGAAATGAAAACATTTACAGACCAGCCTGGAGTTGTAATCTTTACACCACCTCACTTTGAGGCTATTTGTTTTGAAACGCAAAAATTTTCCAATTCGCCTAATATACCTTCTTTCCCCTCAACTCTGGTAAAAGCGAACTCCAAATACGTCCACAATACTCGATTTGAATTCAGCTTAAATAACGAAGATTAAATAGCTTCCACAAACGATAGAATCCACTTCCAATAAGACTTCCAACAATAGATCCAACAAAAATATCCAGTGGAAAATGAACTCCAATATAAACTCGACTATAGGCTATGAGAAAAGCAATAAAGAGCAGTATGGGGAACAAAAGACGGTATCTTGATCTAAAAATTGAGCCGAAAAATACAGCCAATGCAAATGAATTAGATGCGTGGCCGGAAAAAAAACTAAAACGCCCCCCACAAGTAGGCTTCACCAAACGAACAAGAGATTGAATCTCCGCATCGTAACACGGACGTAATCTTCCTACTTGCACTTTAAAAAGATTGGTCAATTGATCTGTACATAAAATCAGGATTCCGGTAAATAGTAATAAATATCCTGCTGCTTTCCATGAATAATTGATTCCGTAGAAAACCCAAAGACCCAAATACAAAACCATATTGGTTTCCCTATGAGTCATCAGCATCCAGAAACTGTCAAAACGCGTTGTTCCCAATCCGTTAAGCCATAGAAAAAGAGCTTTATCCCATGCCAAAAGGACTTCCATCTAGTCTAGTTTTTCCATTTCATTATCGTAAAAATCGAATGCGGCTTCAATCAAAAAATGAGCCTCCGACTTCAGCGTTGATTCGTCTTCTTTATCAAATTCTTCGAGCCAGTGTACCTCATCATTTAAAACATTTAATATAAAACGAGGGTATTCTGTATGCACTACAAACAAAGCATCTTCAAGTTCAGAATTATCTGCGATGAGAAATTTTGGTAATTCCATAGATCAATTAAGTATTAATTTATTAGTAAGGTATCGAAATCGTATAAAAAGCAATAAAGAGGAAGCTGTAAGGCCAGAAAATAAACCAATCCATATTCCTGTGGCTGCTAAATCGGTATAAAGTCCTAGGTAATAGGCTATTGGAAAACCAAAAACACCATAAGAAAAAAAGGTAATCCATGCTGGAATATTGACATCCTGCAAACCTCTTAAAGCCCCAAGAACAACAGCTTGTAAGCCGTCAGAAATCTGAAAAAAAGCGGAAACAATGAGCAATGTCGATGCTATTTGAACAACTTCTTTGACATTGGTGAATTCCAATGGATTATTCCCGTCTAAGTAAATCCACGGAAGTAATTCGTTAAGGGTGAGGAAAAGCAAACAAAACAAAACATCAAATAGAAAAATAAGCACAAATATTGAGTGAGCTACCTCTCGTAATCGGATAAAATCTTTACGCCCTTTTTGGTTTCCAACTCGAATCATAGCTGTAACTCCTAAACCCATAGCAAACATAAAAGTCATGGAAGATAGGTTTAAAGCAATTTGATTTGCAGCTTGAGGGTTTTTTCCTAAAAAACCAGACAGCCAAATGGCTGCTGTAAAAAACAAGACCTCGAAAAACATTTGCAGTGCAGAAGGAAAACCCAATTTAATTATTTTACGAAACAAGTTCCATTGCGGTTTTTGGAAGGAAATACTTCGAACGTAATCGAAAAACTTTGGACTAAAGCGGACATAAAGAGCCATAAAAAGCAACATAGAACATCGAGAAAAAAGACTGCCAATAGCCGCACCTTCAACTCCCATTTTAGGGAAAATCCAAAATCCAAAAATTAAAAAATAATTTAAAATGATATTAATTATATTTCCAATCAAAGTAGCATACATAGCGGGACGAGTATGCGACAGGCCTTCAGAAAATTGCTTAAAACCCTGAAAAAAAATAAGGGGAATCAATGAAATTCCGACCCACTGTAAATAAGGATAGGCCAATTCAACTACTTCTTTAGGTTGACCCATTTGAAATAGCAAGGGCTTACTTACCCATACCGCAATACTGAGTAAAACTCCAAGAAAAACACAAAGCATCAAACCGTGAATAAAAACCTTCCGTCCCGAACTCACATCGTTAGCGCCATCAGTTTCTGCTATCAATGGGGTTATTGCTGTAGAAAATCCAATTCCCAAAGACATGGCCACAAAAAAGAAACTATTCCCTAATGACACAGCGGCGAGTTCGGCTGTACCCAACTGACCCACCATAATATTATCTACAAGCTGAACGAATGTATGCCCTAATAAACCAATAATTACAGGATATGCAAGCGTGAGGTTGTACTTAAATTCTTTGGTGTATTGTGAAAAATTTAAAATCATTTAAGCCGTGGTTTAAAACCCATATTGATCTACTAAGTAAACCAAACTGGCCATTGCTGCCGCGCCTAATTCTAACTCTCTTTTATTAATGGCGTCAAATGTATCATTTGCAGCATGATGAAAATTAAAATACCGCTGAGAATCTGGACGCAATCCTGAAAGTACGATTTTATCGTTTCTAAGTGGGCCAATATCGGCACCGCTACCGCCAAGCTCAAAACGTGAAGATTTATAGGGTTCAAAGTAAGGTTTCCAAGACTGAATTTGTTTGTATTGCACTGTATTGGCTTCGAAAATAAATCCTCTAGGAGTAAATCCACCGGCATCGGACTCCAAGGCAAAAATATGATTTTCATTATTTTCTTTGGCGTATTTTGCATAAGCAGTTCCTCCACGCAAGCCGTTCTCCTCATTCATATACATGACTACTCTAATGGTTCTTTTAGGGCGGTAATTCATCTCTTTAAACAGGCGTAAAACTTCCATAGATTGGACAATCCCGGCACCATCATCATGTGAGCCATCTCCCAAATCCCAAGAATCAAGGTGTCCGCCTACCACAATTATCTCATCCGGGTACTTACTTCCTTTAATTTCGCCAATGACATTGTGGGAGGGTACATCAGGAAAATTTTTACAATCTAACTTGAGGTAAAATTTTAACTCCTTGTTTAATGATAACATGGAGCTTAACAATTGTGCTCCGTTGGTACTTATTGCTGCTGCGGGTATTCTTTTGTTGTTGGGCAAATCTCCATAACGCATACTGCCTGTGTGTGGATAATCATCAAGGCGTAAATTCATTGATCGAACAATAACTCCCACTGCTCCAAGTCGTGCTGCTTTTTCTGCGCCTTGAGTTCGTTGATTTACCGTCTTCGAATAGGCTTCAAATGTATTGACGATCTCAGCTGGCATCGGTCGGTTAAAAAAGACAAACTTTCCTTTCACTTTTTCTTTTCCTAACTGCTCTAATTCCTCGAACGTTTTAACCTCAACAACTCCAGCACGCAGACCAGAAGAGGGGGTTGAGATAGATCCGCCTAATGCGCAAACAGGAACATTCATACTCATTCCTGGTGCTGTAATGATACTTGCGTATTCAAAAGTTCCTCTAACCCATTTTGGAACCATTACATTTTGCAAATAAACACGATCTAAACCTAAAGAATTTAATTCGTCTTGTCCCCATTGAACAGCACGTTCAGCATTCAGTGAGCCTGAAAGGCGCCCCCCAATTTTATTGGAAAGATGATCCAACCAATCGTAGGCTTTACCTAAAGTTAATGCCTTTTCATAAATCGTTTTAATTTTCTCTTCGTGCTGGCGAGACTGAGCGTTAAGCTGCAGCACCAAACAAAAGAAAAAAAGTACCATTACTTTTTTCATAACATCTTATTTAGGTGCAAATTGAATAATATTATCTGTACTAATTGGATTTCCTCCCAAAATAAGTAATCGCTCCACCACATTTCTAAGTTCTCTAACATTTCCAGTCCAAGGATAACTCATTAGTTTACTCAAAGCTTCATCACTGAAAGCTTTGTTTTCAAGACCTTGTTCTTTAGACAACACGTCAACAAAATGAGTAACCAATAAAGGAATATCCTCTTTACGATCTTCAAGAGCGGGTACACGAATCATAATTACAGCCAGTCGATGGTATAAATCTTCACGGAAACGACCCGCTTGGATCTCTTTTAATAAGTCTTTATTGGTGGCAGCAATAATACGAACATCCACTTGAATATCTTTTTCATTTCCAACACGCTGTATTTTCTTTTCTTGTAAAGCACGAAGGACTTTGGCTTGAGCAGCTAAACTCATGTCAGCAATTTCATCCAGAAATAAAGTTCCTTTGTTAGCGGCTTCAAATTTCCCCGATCGATCTTTAACCGCGGAGGTAAAAGCTCCTTTAACATGACCAAAAAGCTCGCTTTCTATTAATTCTGATGGGATTGCAGCACAGTTAACTTCTATAAAGTTTTCTTTATTACGCTCACTTTGTTGATGCAATTGGTGTGCAACCAGTTCTTTTCCTGTACCGTTTTCACCAGTTATGAGTACTCTTGCATCTGTTGGCGCTACCTTAGAAATCATTTCTTTCATGCTAGCTACAGGCTCACTTTCACCAATTATGTCATATTTCTGAGCAACTTTACGCTTCAGCTTTAGATTTTCTTTTCTTAATGTTTTGTTTTCAATAGCATGTCGTACTGCTGTAAGCAACCGATTTAAATCTGGGGGTTTTGCAATAAAATCGTATGCCCCTAGTTTCATTGCTTCAACAGCAGTTTCAACGTTTCCATGTCCTGTGAGCATAATAAAGGGAACATAAATACCTCTTTCTTTCGCTTTTTGCAAGACTTCAATACCATCCATTTTTGGCATTTTGATATCACATAAAACCAAATCAAATGTTGAATTAAAAAGTTTTGTCAGCCCTTCTTTACCATCTACAGCTTCTATAATTTCATAAGAGGCATTCTCATCTGAGAGTATACGAACCATGACTCTTCTAATAGGCTCTTCGTCTTCAATTAATAAAATTCGAATCATTTTAGGAAGTTGGTGAGTTGGTAAATGTAACTGTTCGTTGTGGAAAAGGTATTTCAACTCCTTCTTTTTCAAATGCTTCGAAAATTGAAAAACGAAGATCACTTTTTACAAGATTTGCCGCAAAACTACTGTCCAGTGAAATGTATAATTGGAACATGAGGGCACTGTCTCCAAAGTTGTCAAATAAAACAGATGGAGCTGGGTTGGACAAAACTTTGTCATGCGAATTTGCAATCTCAAGAAGTATTGATTCAATTTTTCTTGGGGAGCTTTTGTAAGCAACACCTACTTCTATAATTTCTTTAGTGATGATACCGTTCTCTGTCCAATTAAAAAGCATGGAAGTCAGGAATTTATGGTTTGGAATTATCAAAACCTTATTCTCTCTAGTGACAGCTCTCGTGGTTCGCAGTTTGATGTTTTCAACTTGACCAATTTGACCTTCTACTTCTATAATATCACCTACTAGAACCGATTTATCGATTAGAATAAATATTCCAGAAATGATGTCTTGGATGAAGGTTTGCAAAGCCAAACCAACTCCAACCAATAAGGCTGCAGAAGCGGCAAAAATTGCAGTAACATCCACACCAACATTCTGAAGTATGATTAGAATTACAACAATATATATGAAGTAATTGATGAAAGAGAAAATACTTTTGAACTTTACTCTTGTATCTTTTGCAAGTGTTCTGAAGATGATTTTCCTCAAAATTTTGAGCAAAAAAGTCGTGAGTAAGAAAACTAAAATTACGATTAATATAGTTTTGGGAGTGAAAGTTGCACTCCCAACGGTAAACTCATAGTTTATAAGGTCTATAAATTTATTTATTAATTTCATAATTATTTGGGAAGTTAAGATAAAAAACAAAACCCATCCTCGTTAAAGGATGGGAAAAAATTGCTATGAAAAAGAAAAATAATACCAACATAGCTGTCAGTATTACTTCAAATATATTATTTTTTTTTAATATATGTTATTTTAAGCAAACATATCCTTCACTTTTTCAAAAAAAGACTTGTCTGATTTTTCAGGCTTAGGAATAAAATTTGGGTCTTCAAGCATTTTTTCGAAAAATTGTTCTTGTTCCTTGTTTAACTTTTTAGGTGTCCATACGTTTACATGGACCAATAAATCTCCAGTTCCATAGCCGTTAATGCTAGCTAAACCTTTTCCTCTAAGGCGAAGGGTTTTGCCTGATTGAATTCCTGGCTCTAATTTAATTCTAGCCTTTCCCTCTAATAAGTTCAATTCTTTTGAGACTCCTAGGGCAGCTTCAGAAACACTTACGTACAAGTCGTAATGTAAGTGGTTTCCTTCACGGACAAAAACTTCGTGTGGCAATTCTTCAATTAAAACTAAAAGATCACCTGAAATTCCATTCGCAGGTGCTTCATTCCCCTTCCCACTTACTTTTAATTGCATTCCCTCTTCTACTCCTGCTGGAATTTTGACAGAAACGGTCTCATCCTTTTTTATCATACCGTTGGCGTCAGAGCCGGCAGGACGATTCAATAAAGACTGTCCACTACCCCCACAACTGGAACAGGTCGCTGAGGTTTGCATTCTTCCCAATATAGTATTGGTAATTTTCATTACTTGTCCCCTACCGTTACAGCTAGCACAAGTTCCATACTGTACGCCAGGAGCTTGAATTTTACGTGGGACTTTAATTTTTTTCTCTACACCATTGGCAATTTCTTCGAGAGTCAATTTAACTCGAATGCGCATATTAGAACCTTGTGAACGCCCTTGTCCACCACCAAAACCACTAGATCCGAATCCACCACCACCAAATGCACTTCCAAAAATATCACCGAATTGGCTGAAGATATCATCCATATTCATTCCGCCACCACCGAAGCCTTGTCCACCCTCAAATGCTGCATGACCGTATTGATCATATTTTGATTTTTTTTCTTGGTTCCCTAGTATTTCATATGCTTCTGCTGCCTTTTTGAAGTTGGCTTCCGCAGTTTTATCATCTGGATTTTTATCAGGGTGAAATTGAATTGCTTTTTTTCGATAAGCCTTCTTGATTTCAGAAGCAGTGGCGTTTTTAGAAACACCTAAAATTTCGTAATAGTCTTCTTTCATGAGTTATTGGCCTACAACCACTTTAGGATATCGAATAATCCGGTCTCCCAATTGGTATCCGGTTTCTACTATGTCTATGATTTTTCCTTTTTCAGCGTCAGTAGGTGCGGGTATTTGTGTTATCGCTTCGTGGAATTCCGCATCAAATGAATCACCGATTTTGGCGGTGGTGGAACTCAATCCACTGGATTTTAAAACTTCAAAGAATTTATTGTAAATCAATTTAAATCCATCAACGTCAATCGTTTCAGCTCCTTTATCTATTTGTTGATTTGCTCTGTTAAAATCATCCAATACGGGTATTAAGGAGGTAACTACTTCTTGATTTGCAGTTTTAAATAATTCCAAACGTTCTTTTGAAGTACGCTTTTTAAAATTTTCAAATTCTGCAAAAAGCCGAAGAAATTTTTCTTTTTCCTGTTCTAATGAGTGGTTTAATTCCTCAATTTTTGATTCCAAATTGGGTCCTTTAGCCGGTTTTGCTGCATCCTTCTTTGAATTTGAAGTTTTTTTCTTAGATGTCTTAGCTCCTTTTGTCGCCATTAAATTTCAGTTTCTATTAGATATGCAAAAGTACTGCCAGACTTAAAGAATGTCAAATTGTCATTCATTTATCTTATTAAATCATTTATTGCTTCCTGAATATCATCATAATGAAAAGAATATCCGTGATTGATTATCTTGTTTGCACTTATCCAATGGCTGTCCAAAACAAGGTCACTCATTTCTCCCGCTCCAATTTTAATCAAAAAAGCAGGTATTGGGGGCAAGAAATAAGGTCTCTTTAAAGCACGAGAAAGTGCTGCCATGAGCTTGGACTGGCTGACTGGATTTGGAGCTACAGCATTAAACTCACCGTCCCATTGATCCATGACTGCTTTCAAAAATATTCCTACTAAATCATCCATATGAATCCATGATTGGCCTTGCTTTCCATTGCCAAATGCTGCGCCCAGTCCAAAATAGGTTGGTATTTTAAGGGTTCCTAAAACGCCCCCTTTTTTTGATAACACTAACCCAATTCTTAGTTTGGCTATAATTAAGCCTTCAGAACGAAAGGTGTTTACTTCTTTTTCCCAATCAAAAACTACTTTTTCCATAAAGGAAATTGGTTTTACTACTGCCTCTTCATTCAAATGCTGATCAAAGTCTGATGGATAAATTCCTATTGCTGAGGCGCTCACTAAATGTTTTACCTGATGTGCTCCTTTTAAGTCTTTTAAACCTTTATACAAGATTTGGGTAGATTTAATTCTACTGGTATAAATTTTTTCTTTGTATGATTTAGTCCATCGCTTAGAAACTGTAGAACCTGCCAGATGCACAATTGTATCAACTCCTAAAAATGATGCTGAGTCAATTTGATTTTGAAATGGATTCCAATAAAATCCTTTTGCTCCTTTTAGAGAATTTGTTTTTGATTTACTGGTTGTCAGATAGTGAACTTCAAACCCTTTTTTCAGCAGGTTTTCTGTCAATTTTCTTCCAATCAGTCCAGTAGCACCAGTAATCAGTAACTTCATTTTTTTTTGTAAAAATAGCTAATTATGGCTTGACTGCTCTCAACATCTCGCGTTTTCCTGGAGGTCCAGGAAGACGTTCCGCCAGAAAACCAACTTCTTGTAAAGCTCTTCTTACAGATCCTTTCGCACAGAAACTTACCCAGACACCTCCATGATTGAGCAAATCAAAACATTTTTTCATCCATTCAGTGTTCCACAAATCTGGCTGAGCGTGTGCTCCAAAAGCATCGTAATAAATAACATCGAATAATGTTTTCGATTCAAATTTTTCAAATAAAATTTCTCGCTTTAAAAGGCTATAATCAGTGGTGAGTTGATGGACTTTTTCCCATTCAAGTTTTGAAAACTGCAAAAATGAAATACACTCCTCTGACGCAATAAAACGATCGTAATTTAAGCGTTCTAAATCGGTTATTGTCAATGGATAGGCTTCTAGGGCTGTATAGTCAATATTCATTTTAGAGTCAAATTGATCCAAAAAATTAAGATAGGCAAGTAAGCCGGTACCATAGCCCATTTCTAAAACAGCAGCCTTTGCTTCCGGATGAGTATTTTGCCAAAAACGAAGTCCATTTTTAACATAAACAAATTCTGACTCCGTTACCGCTCCATGAAGTGAATGATAGGTTTCTTTTAACGAATTAATTTTAATAGTGTATGATCCATCTTTTGTAGGAACCCAACTTTTTCTAAAATTCATATTGAATGTTTAAAAAATATTTGAAAAGCTGTAGAAAAAATAGAATAATCAAACATTGCTTAGTAAAATCATAATTAAGTCAAAAATTAAGTAATTAAACGCAAGGATTAAAGATTAAGTTTGGAAAAAAAATTAATTTTACTAGACCAATATATTTTACAATGAATATCAATGAAATCCAAAATTCAAAAATCAACAGCATTGATTTTGATAACCTATCTTTTGGACAAACTTTTACTGATCACATGCTTAGCTGTCATTTTCGAGAAGGTAAATGGCAAACACCAGAAATCAGTCCTTATAAGCCGCTGACTATACACCCATCAGCAAGTGTTTTACATTACGGTCAAGCCATATTTGAGGGAATGAAAGCATTCAAAGATGAGCAAGAACAGGTATGGTTATTTCGTCCTGATGAAAATTTTAAAAGATTCAATCGCTCTGCTAAACGGTTACAGATTCCTGAATTTCCAGAATCGTATTTTTTTGAAGGCTTAAACAAGTTATTGAATTTAGATCAAGAATGGATTAAATCAGGTGAAGGAAATTCTCTGTATATACGTCCTTTTGTATTTGCAAGTCAAGCAAGTGTTCAAGCCTCTGCTGCAAACGAATATATCTTCATGATTATTTGCGCGCCAGTAAAATCTTATTATTCCGGAGGTGAGATCAACGTATTGATAGCCGAGGAATACAGTCGAGCAGCAAGCGGTGGAGTAGGATTTGCAAAAGCTGCAGGTAATTATGCCGCTCAATTTTATCCAACAACACAAGCCTTAAAAAACGGATTTCAACAGATTATCTGGACTGATGCGGACACCCATCAATACATGGAAGAGGCAGGGACTATGAATATTTTTTTTAAAATTAAGGATACGCTCGTTACAGCTCCAACAAATGATCGTATACTGGATGGTATCACCAGAAAAAGCATCATTGATTTAGCAAAACATCAGGGAATCAATGTAGAAGAACGTCCAATCAAAGTAGAAGAAATTAAGTCCGCGCATCGAGAAGGTACATTAAAAGAAATTTTTGGAACTGGAACTGCGGTGGTAGTGCTCCCAATAAACAGCTTTTCACATCAAGAAGAAACTTATAAATTACCAACAGAAACACCTTTGGCTCTTTCATTGAAAAAATCCTTGATGGAAATTCAATACAATAAATCTGACGACCTTTTTAATTGGAGAAAAGGTATAGTTTAGTCTTTGTTCAGAATTTTTTCTAGATCGGGTTTAAAATAATTGGGACCTTTCATCACCTTTCCGTCTTCTCTGTAAATGGGTTTCCCATTTGCATCCAATTTACTCATATTACTTCTTTGAATTTCATCAAAAATAGCTTCCATTTTTTCCTGAAAACCATGGGCTATAATTGTACCACATAGAATGTAAAGCATATCGCCTAAAGCATCACCTACTTCAATAAGATCACCTTCTTTAGCAGCTTCTAAATACTCTTCATTCTCTTCTTTCATTAAATTATAGCGCAGAGATGAAATGTGCTCTGGTAGATGGGCTGTTGGTTTTTGTTCTATTCCTAAGCCATAAGCTTTATGAAAAGAAGTCACGGCGGCAATTGGTTTATTTAACATGTTTATATTGAATGTTTATGGATTATTTATTTCTAAATTAGTCAAAAATTTAGAGGATGTTTTCTTTTGGACAATTAATATTTGCAGGGTGTTTTGTTGTTGGTTTTATATTGATTGTAATTTTCTCATATAAAGCTGACAAGAAAAAACAACAAAACTATTTCAAGGGGAGTTATAAGATTCTAATTGGATTTTTTATTGCTTTTAGTGCCCTGGTACTGATCAAATATTTAACGCAAAAATGAAAACCTTAATTTTTATTTTCATTGGTGGAGGATTAGGAAGCCTTTTTCGTTTTGCACTAAGCAAACTTTTTGAAGTCTCTAAAGGCAGTTTTCCCTGGTCCACCCTAATTGCAAATTTTATTGGCTGTTTACTTATCGGATTAATACTCGGTTGGGGATTCAAAAATCAAAATTTCCGATCCGACTTATACCTTTTTGCTGCAATTGGATTCTGTGGTGGACTTACTACATTTTCTACATTTAGTATGGAAAACATGCTTTTTTTAAAATCTGGAGACTATTTCAGTTTTATCGCCTATTCCCTTTTAAGCTTGATTGGTGGAATACTATTTGTTGGGTTGGGTCATCTGTTATTTAAATTTTCAGCCTAACTCCCTTTTTTTTGACTATTTCGTAATTTTAGATATTATTTTTCTGCATACCCTAATTTTTTAGGGGGTCAAATATTATAATTAATAAAAATCACAAACTAGACCCCCTAATTATATAGGTTAGTTTCGTATTACTTTAGTTTTGTTGAATAACTAAATAAAAAGAAATGAAAAAAATTAATTCTATTATCGTACTAGCTATCCTTTTTCTGGGATTAATCCCTTCAACTGTTCAAGCACAGGAGGAAGAAGACAGCGCTCCCGAATCAACATTCAATTTTAGTGGTACTGTGGACACTTACTTCAGAGCAAGTTTCACTGAAGATCCTGTAGCACCTGGAACTTCTTTTGCAGACCTAAACGGATTTGCTCTAGGTATGGCTAATTTCATTGTTTCATATGAAGGCGAGAAGTCTGGATTTGTTGCAGACGTTGTTTTTGGACCAAGAGGTTCAGACGCAGTATTTGGCTCTGTCGGTAATTCATCTGAAATGGTAAATCAATTGTATGCCTATTACAATTTAGCTGATGGCGTAACTGTAACTTTAGGAAACTTTAATACATTCCTTGGATACGAAGTTATTTCGCCTGCAGCGAACTTCAACTACTCTACTTCTTATATGTTTTCCTATGGACCGTTTTCTCATACGGGTATGAAGTTAGATTTTTCTGTTTCTGATGACGTGTCTATTATGGTCGGTGTATTCAATCAAACAGATCAAACAGAAGCGAATTACGATCGGTACACTGCTTTTGGAGCTCAACTAGGACTTTACGGACAATACATCAACCTCTTAGCAGGTGAAGATTACACCCAGATAGATTTCACTGGTGGATTTGACCTAAGTGATCGTTTTTTCTTAGGAATTAATGCTACCACTGCATCTCTATCTGGTGATACGGGTTTTGCCGGTGTTGCTCTTTACCCTCAGCTTGCTGCAACTGATGATTTTTCAATTGGATTACGCGGTGAGTTTTTCTCTGAAACTGATGGTTTTGGTGCATTAGTGGCTGATGGAGATGCAGACAACTTTTCTCTAACTCTTACAGGGAGTTTTACTTCAGGGAACTTTATGTTCAAGCCTGAACTGAGAATTGATAGCGCATCCTCAGAAATCTTCGCAATCAGCCCAACCGAAACTTCCGATAGTCTCGCTTCATTTGTTATGGCGATGATCTATTCATTTTAATAAATAAAAAACAAATAAATAAGATGAAAAAAATTGAAGCAATAATTAGAAAATCAAAGTTTGATGAGGTCAAAGAAGCCTTACACAACGTAGAAGTGAATTTCTTTAGCTACTGGGATGTTACCGGTGTTGGAAATGAAAAAGAAGGACATGTTTATCGCGGAATCAGCTACAGTACTTCTGAAATTCAAAGACGCTACCTTTCCGTTGTCGTCAATGACGACTTTGTTCAACTCACTATAGATGCCATATTAAAGTCTGCTGCTACTGACAGCGTAGGAGATGGTAAAATATTCATTCTTCCTGTTGAAGATGCTTACCGAATACGCACTGGGGAAAAAGGAGGAAAATCACTTAACTAAAACTATATAAATCAATATTATGGAAACTGCACTATTTACAGCTAACAACGTATGGATGATGATCTGTACAGCACTGGTGTTTTTTATGCACTTAGGGTTCTCTTTTTTAGAAATTGGACTTACAAGACAAAAAAATGCCGTCAATATATTATTCAAAAACTTTTTTGTAATCACTTCAGGACTTCTCCTCTATTGTCTAGGTGGCTTTAACCTTATGTACCCTGGATTTGAGGAGGGCGCATTAGGTGTTCTTAAATTTGCCGGATTTGGTATTGCTGCTCCAGAAGGCGGCATGACTATTGACTATGCAGGCGGTGGATATACTTGGTGGACCGATTTTCTTTTCCAAGCAATGTTTGCAGCAACTGCTGCAACGATTGTCTCTGGGGCGGTCGCTGAGCGAATTAAACTCAATAGCTTTATGATTTTTTCTATCCTTTATGTAGGACTGGTATATCCAATCATTGGTTCATGGAAATGGGGCGGTGGTTTTTTAGACCGATGGGGTTTTTATGACTTTGCTGGTTCAACTTTAGTTCACTCGGTTGGTGGATGGGCAGCACTCATCGCTGTATATCTTCTTGGAGCACGTATTGGTAAATTTGGAAAAGACGGGAAACCCAACGCAATACCAGGTCACAATATACCTTTGGCAGCGGCAGGTGTTTTGATTCTTTGGTTAGGATGGTTTGGATTTAATGGAGGTTCGGTACTTTCTGCCGATCCTGAATTGACTTCTTTAACGCTAGTTACCACGTGCTTGGCAGCAGCCGCCGGAGGAGTTTCAGCGGCACTCTTCTCAAACCTTTTGTACAAAAATTTTGATTTAACTATGTTTATGAATGGCGTTTTAGGAGGACTTGTTGGTATTACAGCTGGCGCAGATCAAATGGGACCTACTGACGCCATTTTAATTGGTTTAATCGCTGGAATTATTATAGTTCTTGGAATTTCACTTATAGACAAACTCAAATTAGACGACCCTGTGGGAGCCATCGCGGTTCACTTAATCTGCGGAATCTGGGGTACTCTTGCCGTTGGCATATTTGGTGCTATGGCAAGTGTTGACCAATTCATTAGTCAACTCATTGGTGTTGGAATAGTTGGAGCCTTTTCATGCATTACAGCTTTTATCATTTTGTTTACAATCAAGAAAACAATTGGACTACGAGTTGATGCTGACGAAGAACTCAAAGGTTTAGATTTAATGGAACACGGTATGGATGCTTATTCAGATTTTCGATTAAATCAACACTAAAACGTTAACCATAAACCAATTTTAGAAACCTTTGTAAACCTCCTGATTAAGTCAGGGGGTTTTTTTATATTAGGTTAAAATTTAAGAATGAAAAAACTGATCCATCTGTTTGTAGTCAGCCTTGTTTTCTTTAGTGCATACGCGCAAGATATCAACAGTAAAACCACAGAGGGACCGTTCTCCCAACTGATCATAAGAGGAGCAACTCTCATTAATGGTAATGGTGCTCCACCTATAGGTCCAGTTGACATTAGCGTAGAAAAAAATAAAATTACTGCGATCCAAGTTGTTGGTTATCCAGGTGTTCCAATTGAAGATGCCAAGCGACCTCAATTAAAACCTGGTGGAAAAGAAATAGATGCTCACGATCAGTATGTACTTCCTGGATTTATAGACATGCACGGACATATCGGAGGAGTTGCTCAAGGGGCTGATTGGGAGTATGTTTTTAGGCTTTGGCTTGCTCATGGAGTGACCACGGTAAGAGAACCCAGTGGTAGAGGTCTTGAATACGCTGTAGATCTTAAAAAAAGAAGTGAAAAAAATGAAATTATTGCTCCACGTATACTGGCATATACAGGTTTTGGTCAAGGGAGTAAGACTCCAATAAGTACCGCAGAACAAGCAAGAGAATGGGTTCGTCAAAATCAAAAAAATGGTGCTGATGGGATTAAATTTTTTGGAGCGGAACCTCAAATCATGAAAGCTGCACTTGAAGAAAATAAAAAAATTGGTTTGCGCTCAGCATGTCACCACGCGCAACTCAGCGTAGCTCGTTGGAATGCTCTACATTCAGCCAGAGCTGGATTAACTTCTATGGAACATTGGTATGGACTCCCAGAAGCATTATTTGATGACAGAACTGTACAAAACTATCCGCTAGACTATAATTATCAAAATGAACAACATCGTTTTGGTGAAGCAGGAAAACTTTGGAAACAAGCCGCCGCTCCTTACTCCAATCATTGGAACAATGTAATGAATGAACTTATCAGCTTAGACTTTACAATGGTCCCAACTTTTAATATATACGAAGCGAGTAGGGATCTCCATAGAGCCCGACGTGCAGAATGGCACGATGACTATACCCTACCCTCCTTATGGCGATTTTACCAACCCAGTAAAATTTCACATGGATCGTATTGGCATTTTTGGGGTACAGAAGAAGAAGTTGCATGGAAAGAAAATTTTAAACTATGGATGACTTTTATTAATGAATATAAAAACAGAGGAGGTAGAATAACAACTGGATCGGATTCTGGATTTATATTCCAACTTTACGGATTTGCATACATCAGAGAACTTGAACTGCTCAGAGAAGCAGGTTTTCATCCCTTAGAAGTTATTCGTGCTGCTACCTTAAATGGTGCAGAAGCCCTTGGAATTGACGATCAAACTGGTTCAATAGAAATCGGTAAGGATGCAGATTTTGTGATCGTGGAAGAAAATCCACTTCAAAACCTTAAGGTCCTTTATGGTACTGGTGCAATCAAGTTGACCGAGGACAATGAGGTTGTCCGTGTTGGAGGTGTTAAATACACCATCCGACAAGGTGTTGTGTACAATGCAAAAAAATTACTTTCAGAAGTAAAAACTATGGTAGATTTAGCAAAGCAAAAAGAAAATTTTAAGATCACCCAGCCTGGAGATTATTAGCAAGCCAATTAAAAATATGAGACGTCTAATTTTACTGATGCATTGTCCTGATAAAAAAGGAATCATTGCTGCCGTTACCAATTTCATTCATCAACGAAACGGAAATATCGTTTACATCGATCAATACGTAGATCGCATTCAAGGAGCTTTTTTTATGCGAATTGAAGTTGAAGGGAATTTTGATTTATCAAATTTCGAACGATTCAAAACCAATTTTGAAAATGAGTTAGGAAACCCCTTCCAAATGTCTTGTAGTTTTTATTTGGCTGATATTTTACCCAAAATGGCGGTTTTTGTTTCAAAGTACGATCATTGCCTTTATGACATACTTGCACAGCAAAGCTCGGGTAAACTTGCTTGCGAAATCCCTTTTATTACGAGTAATCACAAGGATTTAGAGCCAATAGCAAAACAGTTCAATATTCCATTTTATCATATACCTGTTACTAAGGACACCAAAGAAGTAGCAGAACAAAAACAATTGGATCTATTAAAAAAATATGAAATTGATTGTGTGGTATTAGCTCGCTATATGCAGATAATTTCCTCTCGTATTATTGATGTTTATTCCTCTAAAATCATCAACATCCATCATTCCTTTTTACCCGCCTTTCCGGGTGCAAAACCGTATCATTCTGCTTTTCAGAGAGGAGTTAAGATTATTGGAGCCACAAGTCATTATGTGACTGAGGAATTAGACGCAGGACCGATCATTGAACAGGACACCATTCGTGTATCACACGGTCATGAAGTAAAAGATTTTATTTTAAAAGGACAAGATTTGGAACGGATTGTGCTGCTTAGAGCCTTAAAATTGCACTGTGAAAGAAAAATCATGACGTACAATAACAAAACTATTGTTTTTAACTAGTCCGTTGATAATAAGAAACTTAATAGCTCGTCATTAAACTGCTTAGGTTGATCAATATTAACCACATGACCAGACTTTTTGAGCACTAGTAATTTTGAAAATTGATGAATTTTAACAATTCTCTCTACAAAAGGTAAAAACATATAGTCTTGGCTACCCATAATATAAAGTGTTGGAATTTTGACTTCTCGCCTTCTTATTATCTCCAAAACAGGAAGCAAATTAGCCGTTAGTTTATACCATTTTCGAAATTCATTTTCAGAAAGCTTTTTTGCTTCACGAATAAATAGCGCTCTTGATTTTCGGTGGTTTTTATATGGCATAATAACATAGGCAAAGAAGGTATAGATCCAGATAAACGGAAGTATGCTTTGTGTAAGCTTTCCAAGAAACATCAAAATTCTAGACTGTAGATTTAAGTTCAAGATTGCCCCACCTAAACCTATTTTTTCTATCCGATCTGGATGAGTTTGAAGCATTTTTTGGATTAAAATACTTCCCAAAGAAATTCCAACAAAATGTGATTTAAGTATTTTTTGATGATCTAACACTTCAATCAAATCATCAATAATTAAGTCAAAAGTATAGTCTAACTCTTTCGTTGAGGTCGTAGACTTTCCATGCCCTCTAAGGTCAATCAAAACAACATTAAAATAGGCCTTAAAAAAACGAACTTGATTGAACCAAATAGAAGAATTTCCTCCTGCCCCATGGATAAAGGTTATCCATTTCTTAGAATTATTTTCTGCTTTGTAAGTGGTGTAATACAACACTATAATAGTCCCTTTTGAGATAAATAGAGCGCCATTTCTTCTTGAAGTATTTTTGCTTCATTCTTGGCTGCATCAGCAAAGTCTTTATCCTGTGATTTATAAATAATCCCTCGTGAAGAATTAACCAAAAGCCCACATTGATTGTTGAGACCTGCATGAGCAACAGCTTCTAAACTCCCTCCTTGGGCACCTACACCTGGAACTAATAAAAATGCGTTTGGAATAATTTTCCTAATGGAAGCAATAGCTGATGCTTTTGTCGCACCGACAACATACATAAGTCGCTCTGCTCCATTCCAACCTTGACTGGTTTTCAAAACTCTCTCATATAATTTCAGACCTTCTGACTCGGTGAATTGGAAATCAAAAGCACCAGGGTTTGATGTCAATGTTAGTAATATAGCGTACTTGTTGTCAAAATTTAAAAAAGGCTCAACCGCATCTTTGCCCATGTAAGGTGCCACCGTTACTGCATCTACGTCATAGGTTTCAAAAAATGCTTTAGCATAACGGGAAGCAGTATTGCCTATATCACCACGCTTTGCATCGGCAATAATAAAATGATCTGGATAATTTTGATTCAGGTATTTAGTGATTTTATCAAAAGCATTCCAGCCTTGGACACCATACGATTCAAAAAAAGCTAAATTGGGTTTGTAAGCTACTGCATAGCTATGGGTCGCATCAATAATTTCTTTAGCGAAGGCAAAAATAGGATCTTCGAGGCTAATGAGATGAGAAGGAATTTTTTCTAAATCAATATCAAGGCCAACACAAAGAAAAGACCGTTTTATTTTAATTTGCTCAAAGAGATGTTCTTTTGTCATATCACTTCGCCAGCCTCTTTAAGTTTCTCGGTATTTTGATGCAACTGTAATTCATCTATCAACTTTTGAATATCACCATTAATAATATTTGGTAAATCGTATAGCGTAAGTCCTATTCTGTGGTCAGTCACCCTCCCTTGAGGATAATTATAAGTTCTAATTTTGGCTGAACGATCACCTGATGATACAAGAGAATTTCGCTTCTCAGAATCAGAAGCCAATTTTTTTGATAATTCGAGCTCATAAAGTCTTGATCGCAATACTTTTAAAGCTTTGTCTTTATTTTTATGCTGTGATTTTTGATCTTGACACTGAGCAACAATACCTGTAGGCTCGTGGGTAAGTCGAACGGCAGAATATGTTGTATTAACCGATTGTCCACCTGGTCCTGAAGAGCAGAAATAATCAACTCGTACTTCATTCATGTCAATTTCTACATCAAATTCTTCTGCTTCGGGCAAAACCATTACGGTAGCTGCAGAAGTATGAACCCTTCCTTGGGTTTCTGTTTGGGGTACCCGTTGCACACGATGAACACCAGATTCATATTTCATGGTACCGTAAACATCATCTCCAGAAACTTCAAAAATAACTTCTTTAAATCCACCAGCAGTTCCTTCACTTGAATCCACAAAACTCACCTTCCACTGATGAGATTGGCAATATTTGGTATACATTCTGTATAAATCTCCTGCAAATATACTGGCTTCATCTCCTCCAGTACCCGCCCGGATTTCAACTACTACATTTTTTGCGTCTTCAGGATCTTTTGGTATCAGCAAAAACTTAATTTCATCTTCCAACTCGGGAATACTTTCTTTGGCTGCATCCATTTCCATTTTGGCCATGGCAAGCATTTCCTCGTCACTTTCTTCTTTCAAAATCTGTTCTGCTTCCTCGAGGTTGGAAAGTAGAGTTTTATAAGATTTGATTTTCTCGGTCAGTACTGAAAGATCTTTATATTCTTTGTTCAGTTGTATATAGCGCTTTTGGTCAGAAATAATATCTGGCTGTATGATCAAGTCCGAAACCTCGTCAAAGCGCTGTTGGATTATATGAAGTTTTTCTAACATAGATCTACAAATTTACAAATTGTAAGGGGATTATACCTCTTAATTGTCAATGACAATTCGAAAGGTGAAATCTAAAAGATCTTTCATTTTTACAGTCATAAAAGAAGGTAACTCAATCCCAAAATCAGAAGGGGCTAATTGAAATTCACCCGTAAACTCTAGCTGACCTGGTGTTTCACTTACTTTAGCCAATATGGTTTTTTCGATGGAAACCCCATGAAATTCAAGTGACCCTTTAAATAGGATTGCATCCGAGTTATAAACTATTTGATCGGAATAAAATTTTACTTCGGGGTATCGCAATGCTTCAAGAACCTCTAATGAATGCGCATCCCTGCCAGAATTATTACTGTCAAAATCTTTAACATTTGCTAAAAGTGCAATTTCAATAAACTTTCCAGAAGCTTCATTTGCAATGACAATTCCTTGGATTTTTTGATTAATCCCCTCCCAATTATGCAACAAATGCTTCCCAGCATATTCGATAAATGATGACTTATTGTCAACTTTCAATCTAACTTCTTGAGCAAAGCTGCTGAAATTAAATAATATAAATAGTGTACTGATTCTTAAAAACATCTAGTTAAAATTAAAATTTAAAGACAAGAATTGCAGCGGCATAGCTTCCAAAGGCCGTATATGCTGATGCCCTGTGAAGCTTTCTGTTATTTTCCGCCAACACATTTGTTGCCACCATAGCAGAAAAGTGAATACTTGCTAAATACTTATGCGCCTGTGCTGAACTGAGTCCCTTGGTTTTTTTACTAACCAAAGGAGGGGGAGCAAAAAGAGACAAGCCAGCTCCAGTGAAATAACTGATTGAAGTCAAGTTTCCAACCCTTTTATGAAGTTTATATTTGGAGTAGTTTCCTCTATTCTCGTAAAGTTGTGAACCAAAGACTCCCTGAGCTATCATTCCAGCTAATGTTACAAAACCAATAATCTGGTGGGCCTTGAGCATTTTTCTTCTGATTTTCAATTCTTTTTCTCGTTGCTCTAAAGTTAAGGGTGACCATTGTGTCTTTCGCATCAACCCTTTTTCACCCCAAAGTAACCGTTGCGTAAAAATCATTTTTTTCGGTAATAATTCAACTTTTGCTTCTCCAGCATCTTCTCGCAGGATTCCAAACAAGTCTTCTTGCGCAAAAACTGAAAACGAAAAGAGAAGACAGCTTAACAGAAAAAAGCAGTGACGAATTTTAATTTTATCAAACGTATTCATACGATTCGGAATGTGTTTTAAGCGTAAGTTTTTTTGCCGTTGCGGCTTCCACTCTTCCCACAATTTGAGCATCAACATTAAAACTCTTGGAAATTGAAATAAGTTCCTCTGCCACTGCTGCAGGAACATAAAACTCCATACGATGTCCCATATTAAAAACTTGATACATTTCCCGTCCGGAAGTTCCCGATTCTTGTTGAATCAATTTAAACAAAGGGGGCACTGGGAAAAGGGAGTCTTTTACGACGTGTAGGTCGTCTATAAAATGTAAAATCTTAGTCTGTGCACCTCCACTACAATGAATCATTCCATGGATTTTGGATCGATCGATTGATTGAAAAATTTGATGAACTATTGGAGCATACGTTCGGGTTGGGGAAAGGACTAATTTACCGATATCTAAGGGAACACCTTCAAGTACATCGGTAAGCTGTTTTGACCCTGAATAAACTAAATCATCAGGAACAATTGGATCAAAACTCTCTGGATACTTGGCCGCTAAAGTTTTTGAAAACACATCATGACGGGCTGAAGTCAATCCATTACTGCCCATACCGCCGTTATATTGTGCCTCATAGGTTGCTTGTCCTGAAGAAGAAAGTCCTACAATGACATCACCTGCTTGAATATTCGCATTGTCAATAATATCGTTTTTATGAATTCGTGCGGTTACTGTAGAATCTACAATTATGCTTCGCACCAAATCGCCCACATCAGCGGTTTCTCCTCCTGTACTATAGATGGAAATTCCCCACGCATTCAAGTTTTCTAAAAGCTCTTCTGTTCCTTCAATAATTGCCCCGATAACTTCTCCTGGAATATGGTTTTTGTTTCTTCCAATAGTTGATGATAATAATATGTTTTGTGTTGCACCTACACACAACAAATCATCAGTATTCATGATCAGCGCATCTTGTGCAATGCCTTTCCAAACAGATAAATCGCCTGTTTCCTTCCAATACATATAAGCCAGAGAGGATTTGGTCCCAGCTCCATCGGCATGCATCACTATGGCATGAGAATCGCTTCCCGTTAATACATCAGGGATGATCTTACAAAAGGCTTTAGGGTAAAGTCCTTTATCAATATTTTTAATTGCTTGATGAACATCTTCTTTTTGAGCAGAAACACCACGTTGGGAATACCTATCTGACATTATTAGATTTTATACAAAAATACATGTTTTGAATAAATCTAAAACCAGTACAAAAAGATACTTATCAACGAACAAACAACATCTCGCGATATTTTGCAAGTGGCCAAAGACTATCTTCTACAGTAAGTTCTAATTTATCGCATTGATATCGAATATCCGTGAGGAAGGGTTTTACTTTTTGGGCATAATGCATTGCTTTGTTATGAAAGTCCGAGATCGCGTTTGCTTTCTTTCTTTCATCAATCATTTGAGTAACTCCTTCGTTAATTCCAGATAAGTGCTCGGAAATTTGCTCTAAAATAATCAATTGTTCGCCTGCAAATTCTTTGTATGAACTTCCATAAATTTCTTTCAATCCACGTATATTCTCAATTAGAATATTCTGATAGCGAATTGCAGTTGGTATTATATGGTTTCTTGCCATGTCTCCTAAAGTTCGAGATTCAATCTGAATGTTAGAGATGTAGGCTTCTAAATCTACTTGATAGCGCGCAGTCAATTCTCTTTCAGATAAAATACCTAAGCCCTCAAAAAGTTTAATGGATTTTGCACTAATATAACTTGGAAGAACTTGAGGCGCTGGTTCTTGACTGGTCTCCTTATGTTTTTTTTCCTTCAAAAGCTCAGGCTTAATCTTGGATATAGTTTCCCGAAGTACGTTAAAAATAGCATCGTCCTTTTTCATTTTTTTAGCATCGATGAGTGCATCAACTGCTTTTTTAAAGTCTATCAATTGCTCTGAAACTATTGCATTTAAAACCGTAATTAATTTTGAGCAATTGGACTTTGATCCTACAGTCCTAAATTCAAATTTATTTCCTGTAAAAGCAATTGGGGCTGTCCTATTGCGATCTGTATTATCTAAAAGAATTTCAGGAATTTTCCCAATTACATTTAATTTCAAATCTGTTTTTTCTTCGGGAGATAGTTTTCCTTTCGAAACGTTTTCAAGGTCTTCTAACACTCGCAAGAGATGCTGACCAATAAAAATTGAAAGAGCTGAAGAGGGTGCTTCATTAATCCCAATTCTCAAATCATTACTCGCCGAGACTGTTGATGCTTTGATTAGCTCTTTATGCTTCAATACGGCAGCTATGGTGTTGATGAAAAACGAGAGAAATTGTAAATTACTCATTGGCGTTTTTCCAGGACTGAGTAAGTTTATTCCATTTTTTGTATTGAGAGACCAATTGGTGTGCTTTCCTGAGCCATTAATTTTTTCAAAAGGCTTTTCATGGAAAAGTACTACAAAGTTATGCTTGTATGCGACCTTATTCATAAGATCCATCAAAAGGGTATTGTGGTCTACGGCCAAGTTGGCATTTTCAAATACGGGAGCAATTTCGTACTGACTTGGTGCCACCTCATTGTGTTTCGTTTTTATAGGAATTCCAACCAATGAACATTCTCGTTCAAGTTCAGATAAAAAATAACCTACTCTAGTTGGAATAGATCCAAAATAATGAT
Source organism: Flavobacteriaceae bacterium (assembly GCA_965656215.1). GTDB lineage: Bacteria > Bacteroidota > Bacteroidia > Flavobacteriales > Flavobacteriaceae > MS024-2A. The sequence goes on along the minus strand of CBFHJD010000006.1, from coordinate 17,022 downwards.
CATTTAATTCTTGCCCTTTTGAGGGTGCATGTCCCAAAAGTGTTCTTCCTGTGAGCATCAAATCGGGCCGAGTCAAAGCCAAACTGCGATCAATTAAAAAATACTCCTGCTCCCACCCCAAGGTTGCAGTAACTTTAGAACTATTTTTGTCAAAATATTGACAAATTTCCGTGGCAGCATCATCAAGTTTTTGCAATGATTTTAAAAAGGGTGTTTTATAATCTAAAGCCTCTCCTGTGTAGGAAACAAAAATAGTAGGGATACAAAGTGTTTTTTCAAAAAGAAAAGCCGGCGAGCTTGGGTCCCATGCGGTGTATCCTCTAGCTTCAAAAGTATTTCGTATTCCACCACTCGGAAAACTTGATGCGTTGGGTATTTGTTGTACTAGCTGATCCCCATTAAATTTTTCAATTTGATTTCCCAAAACATCCAAATCGAAAAATGATTCATGCTTTTCAGCAGTAGCTCCAGACAACGGTTGGAACCAGTGTGTATAATGTGTTGCCCCTTTAGAAACTGCCCAGGCTTTCATGGCTGAGGCAATTTGACCGGCCAGAGGAGCATCTATTTGAGCACCTTTTTCAATACAGAGGTGCATTTGCTCAAAGGCTTTTTCACTGATGAATTTCTGAAGTTGTTTGGTGTTAAAAACATTTGAAGCATATTCAGAAGAAAGCACTTTTCTTTCTTCAAATACTTTAGGTACTTCAGATAGTTTTACGAGAATTTGTTTTCGTAGAGTTTGCATGATTTGTGAAGAATCTGGTTTGGATGTAAAGTTAGCAATTTTGAATTTTTTTCATTCATTTCTTTAATAATTGCATTAAAATAAATTTTACCCATAAAAAAATAGGGTGTTCATAAAAATTAATCATTGTTAATTTCTTTAAGCTATTGTTTATTGGGGGGGCTAAATAAAATTTTATTTTTACTGAAATATTACACATCATGAGTAAATCAAAATTAGAATACATTTGGTTGGATGGTTACCAACCTACTGCAAGTCTTCGGAGCAAAACCAAGATTGTAAAAGATTTTAAAGGAACTTTAGACGAATGTCCAGTTTGGTCTTTCGATGGTTCTTCAACTCGACAAGCTGAGGGTAATTCTTCAGACTGTCTTCTAAAGCCAGTAGCACTCTATGAAGACCCTGATCGAAAAAACGGTTGGTTGGTCATGACAGAAGTCCTCAATGCCGATGGTACTCCTCACCCCTCTAATGGAAGAGCGACTATTGATGACGACGATGATGATTTCTGGTTTGGATTTGAGCAAGAATATTTTTTATGGGATCCAGAAACGAATTTACCTCTAGGTTTCCCAAGAGATCAGACTCCACAAGGCCAGTTCTACTGCTCTGTTGGTGCTAAAAATGCATTTGGTAGAGAAATGATTGAGGAGCACTTAGATCAATGTCTTGAAGCTGGAATCAACGTAGAAGGAATCAATGCCGAAGTTGCTTCAGGTCAGTGGGAATATCAATGTTTTGCACAAGGAGCCAAACTAGCTGGAGACGAAATGTGGATTTCAAGATACTTACTAGAACGCCTAGGAGAAAAGTATGGTTTAGCAATTGACTGGCATCCAAAACCTCTAGGAAATACGGACTGGAATGGATCGGGGATGCACGCAAACTTTTCAAATGAAGTCTTAAGAACATGTGGTTCAAAAGAAACTTATGACAAGATATGTGAAGCTTTCCGCCCTGTGGTTAAAGAACATATTGAAGTTTATGGAGCTTATAACGAACAACGCCTAACGGGTGAACACGAAACTCAATCTATCAATGAATTTAGTTTTGGTGTTTCTGACCGTGGAGCATCTATACGTATTCCAATCCTTACTGTTGAAAAAGGATGGAAAGGTTGGTTAGAAGATCGAAGACCAGCCTCTAACGGAGATCCATATAAAATTGCATCTCGAATCATCAAAACAGTTAAATCTGCAAAGATTTAAAAAACGATCACTGAGAGTGAATACACATCCCTTTGCCTTTGCATTGGGATGTTTTTTTTTATAAAAACATCTGGCTCAAAAAGAACCCGTATGTAATCAAAAGAATGGCTCCCTCCAGCCTACCCAGCTTCATTTTTTTTGGAATTAATACGAGTGGTAAAACCAGTATTGAAATTCCGATCATCCAAAGAAAATCAATCTCTAAAATTGCTTGATCCAGGAGTTGGACGGGCAAAATTAATGCAGTTGTACCCAGCACCGCAAGGATGTTAAAAATATTTGATCCAATAATATTTCCTATTGAAATTGCTTTTTCTTTATTAATTATCGCAACAATAGATGCGGACAATTCCGGTATGCTTGTTCCGATGGAAACGACAGTTATACTTATAATACGCTCACTTACCCCCAAGCCTTTAGCTAATGATACTGCCGAATAAACGAGAACTTCTGAGCCAAGCCAAAGAAAGACCCCTCCAAAAAATAGCAGTGCTATCAATTTATAAAAAGGCATTACTTTTTCCTCAAACTCAACATGATCTCCTACAACAGCTTTTTTCTGAAAAAACAAAAGGTAGATCAAAAACATAAAAAGTAATACAAGAAATAGTCCTCCTTCTAATTGACTTAAAGTTGAATTTGATTGTATAAAAAAATAGAAAAGAAAGGTCGCTACTATCATCATGGGCCAATCTGTTTTATAAAAACTCTTAGTGACCTCAATAGGAGAAATTATTAAAACCGTACCTAACACGAATGCTAAATTGGCGATATTAGAGCCCACTACATTACCTAGTGCTATGTCTGGATAACCTTTTAATGCAGATTTAATACTGACTATTAGCTCTGGAGCTGAAGTTGCAAAAGACACCACTGTCATTCCAATGACAATCTTAGGTATGTTGAGTTTCAACGACAAAACAACTGCTGCATCCAATAGCCAATCACCGCCTTTTACGAGTAAAACTAAACCAATACAAATTGCAATATAATCCATCTAAAAAAAAACGCAAGATACATCTAAGTTGCTTAATCAATTCACTGTTTTAAAATTTGAAATCAATAAATCCATCCAAATCTTAAATTTAATTATATTTGCACCCACTATACGGCCTCGTAGCATAACTGAATAGTGCACTTGATTACGGCTCAAGAGGTTGCAGGTTTGAATCCTGCCGAGGTCACGAATACCGAGTTCAATAAAGAAAAAACGCCAAGCTTGCTTGAGCGTTTTTTTTTTGGAATAGTTTCAAATCGGAGCGTTATCATGATTATATTACTGCTGAACTAAAAACATGCGTTAAAAGAGTTTTTGTCTTCTTTGACTTCGGTAGACTGTACTCAAAAAAGAAAACGGGATTTAAACAGCTAAGTCTTTGCGATACAACTACTAATCTTGTAAAATATATTTTTTCATGTTCAAATCAACTAATACCTAATACCGTCGTGAGTACTCACTAATGCTGAAAAATTATGAAATGGGTAAAAAAGGCTTTATCGATTTTTAAACGTGTTGTTGACATAACCTTTTACAATAAAAATGAATTGAAAATTCTATTTCGGAAAATGATGATCCAAGGCTTAGACTAAATCATGGTCTTCTTGAAATTACAATTCCCCCTTTTTCATTTGTTCAATAGCATAATTTGCAGCTCGAGCAGAGATCGCCATAAAAGTAAGCGACGGGTTTTGAGTTGAAGTTGAAGTCATACAAGCCCCATCGGTTACAAAAACATTTTTACACTCATGTAGTTGATTCCATTTATTCAAAAGTGATGTCTTTGGGTCTTTTCCCATTCTAACGCCTCCCATTTCATGTATATCATTTCCGGGGCGTCTTTTGTTATCATGAATTCGAATATTAGAAAAACCGGCTTTGGTGTACATCTCCGTGAATTGCTCAAAAAAGTCTTGAATCATTTTCTCATCATTATCATCATAATCAACATCAATATTCAACTGGGGAATCCCCCAGGCATCTGTTTTCTCATCATCTAAGCTTACTTGATTAGTCTCTTTGGGTATCGTCTCTCCCATCATATGAGAATTTACTCTCCACAAACCGTTTTCTTTTGTTTGTAAAAGATTGCTTTTAAGTGCATCGCCAAAACCGTCTCTTTGAGTTTCTCGAACAGGACTAGCACCAAAACCAGCAGCATAGCCCCTCAAGAAATTGGTTTGTTGTTTGTAAACATTTCTGAAACGCGGCACATAATGCGAAGTGGGTTTTGCTCCCTCAGTGGTGTATTCAGGATAGCCGTCATATTCTGCATTAATTGTGGCTCTATAATTGTGAAAAGCGATATATTTTCCGAGCAAGCCGTTATCATTTCCTAAGCCGTTAGGAAAACGATTGGACTTTGAGTTGAGCAAAATTAAATTGGTGTTTAAGGTTGCTGCTGTTACAAAAACAACCTTGGCAAAATAATCTTGTGAGGTTTTTGTTTCTGAATCGATTACTCGAACCCCAATGGCTTTTTGCTGTGTTTCATCGTAAAGAACGGAATGTACTACAGAATTAGGCTTTAGGGTTAAATTACCCGTTTTAAGTGCCCAAGGAATAAGGGTTGAATTGGCATTAAAATAGCCCCCTAGTGGACAGCCACGTTGACAAATTCTCCTACTCATACACAAACCTCGTCCCTGCTCCACAAAAATGGGTTTACTTTCAGTTAAATGTGCGCAACGACCGTAAATAACATGACGATCTTGATAATGTTTCTTCATTTGTTGGCTAAAATAATCTTCAACCACATTCGACTCCCAAGGTTTTAAAAAATCACCATCAGGAAGTGTATCCAATCCATCTTTGTTTCCACTTACTCCTACAAAACGCTCAACATACGTGTACCAGTCTTGCAAATCGTTATATCGAATGGGCCAATCAACCGCATAACCGTCTCGCTCTGGACCTTCAAAATCAAAAGGGCTCCAACGCTGAACTTGTCGCGCCCACATTATGGACTTCCCTCCTACTTGATACCCTCGAATCCAATCAAAGGGCTTTACTTGACCGTATGGATGTTCTTTATCTTTAACGAAAAAATGTTTAGCGTCTTCTCTAAAAGCATAGCAGCGACTTGCAACTGGATTTTCTTTTATTTCTTGAGTTGTGAGCTTCCCTCTGTGGGGAAACTCCCAAGGCTGCATGTTAGTAGTAGGATAGTCTTTAAGATGTTCTACATTAGGACCTCTTTCCAATAAAAGCGTTTTGAAACCTTGTTCACTAAATTCCTTTGCTGCCCAACCGCCAGACATCCCTGCACCTACCACAATGGTATCAAATGTATTTACTTTTTCTTTCATAGAGTTTGTTCAACAGCCACCCGTCCGTAATAGCGTCCAGGCATGAATTCGTACTTAAGGTATTTAGTGAGGTAATTCTCCGAGCTCTCAAAGTGTAAAATACTATGGCGCTTTAATAGATTCAATAAATCAGTCGATGAAGATTGAGCCTCAAATTGAAGACCGATATATTCGTTTTGCTTTTCTGCACCGAGCTTTTGGAACGCCATATCATCTTCTGTAGAAAGTGATTTCTTAAAAACACTCAATCCTTGGATTAATGTTGAAATTTCTTTATCAGAACCACAGTCATTAATCATTGTCAAAACAAAATGAACTCTTGATTCGGGGGTAGCAAAATTGATTGGGTCCTCAGGTAAAATACAATTACAAATCTGACCAATTAAAGCTTGTTCATTTCTGCGAATACTGGGGAAATTTGAAAACACCAATATGGGAGTACGCTCACACGCATAAGGTAAAAGAAATATACTCCCAGTTAAAAGTCCAATATTCGCTAGTGCGGTTCGTCTTTGCATAATAGTTTTAAATGTACTACCTAAAAATCTCGATATGAGCCACTTAAATAGGCATTTGCCTCAGCTTCATTGAATAACGCTTTCTCACTGTCCCAATGCAAAGTTTTATTCGGAAACCTGCCGGCAATTACACCCAATAAAATAGTTTCAGTAAGTCGGGCAGAATAGGAAAACGGAGCCGACACCTGATCATCTCCTAAACAAGCATCTACAAACTGATGGTAATGCTTAGGCGCATCCCTTACGTAGTCATTTTTAGTTGATCCTAGGGAGCCGTTGGGATCGTATTGAGCCACATCGATTTCTTGATAGGCTCCATCAACAATATGTCTTGGTAATTCCATAAAGTGTGGGAGCAGTAAACGTCCGTTTTCACCAATAAACATAGCGCCTTGTAAAGGAAGCTCATCTTTATTGGGTAATTTCAAGTCTTTGTTGGAGGAAGGTGCACCAGGTCCATCTGACCATATCCAGGTCAAGGTTTCAGCCGTGTATTTTGTTCCTGGGAAGGTATAGGTTACTTGATTGTTTTCTGGAAATCCAAAACCGTTAGGTTTTCTACACTTATTCTTAATAGTCATAGGTACATCTAAAGCAAGAGCGTTATAAGGGGTGTCAAAAATATGAACTCCCATATCGCCGAGGGTTCCACAGCCATAGTCAACAAGTTTACGCCAGTTTCCCGGGTGATAAACACTCTCTTTAAAAGGTCGTTCTGGAGAGGTACCCAACCATAAATTCCAATCCAAGTTTGCGGGTACTGGGTCTTCACCTTTAGGAATTTTTCCATCATATCCCCAATTTTTAGGAGACCAAGCATGGACGGTATGCACCTTACCGATAATACCCGATTGAATCAGCAGGGTGGCTAATTTATAATCGTAAAAAGAATGAACTTGTATTCCCATTTGGGTAATCAAATTCTTTTTCTCAGCCAGTTTTCGCATAGCTCTTGCTTCAGAAACATAATGGGTTAAAGGCTTCTGACAATAAACGGGTTTATCCAGTTCCATAGCCATCAGTGAAGCTGGAGCATGGGTATGATCAGGAGTTGATACTACTACGGCATCTATTTCAGATTTCATACCATTCAACAACGTTCTATAATCCGTGTATGTTTTCGCATTTGGATGTAATTTGTGAGCTGCGTTAAGGTTGTTCTGATCTACATCACAGAGGGCAACCACTTCAACTGCTTCGTGAGAGGCGATAGATTCAAGATCAGCAGCTCCCATTCCACCAACTCCAATATGAGCAGTGCGAAGGCGTTTAACACCTTTTGGCAGTGTGAAAAGTGAAGAGGGCATTAAAGCCGTTCCGGCTAAGGTTGCGGTAGTTTTTATAAAATCTCTTTTTTTCATGTGTTTTTCAATCTAATTTAACAGCACTAAATATACTAAAAGATAACTATGATTGAGAAAATATGACAGAAATTTAGTTGTGATTTAACCCGAGAAACGTATACTTTCAAGTTGATTTTATTTTACCAAGAAGCATATCAAATAAACGCGTAGAGCCCTAGGTTACTGAAAAAATAAGTCTTTATTTTTTTTATGCTTAAATTCAGAATTTAAATTAAATATGATATATTTGTGTAAACAACTTGAATTATGAATAATTTCAAATCTTTCCTTATTGCAACTACCCTAATGTTGCTTACTTATACTACTCAGTCCCAAACAAGCGACAACCCTTGGGCGATTGCTGTTGGAACAGACCTTATTAACTTACAAGGAGAAAACGTTGACTCCGGTGTTAAATTCGGTGCTCCTGCATTAAGCTTATCTCGATACATCGGAGCTGGTTTTTCCGTCGGTGGCCAGTACGTAATCGGAAATGCTGAAGAAAACGGAACAGACCTAAATTATAATTCTTTAGATGGAATTATAAAATACAATATTACAGAAGGCAATATACTTCCCTATGTTTTTGCAGGTTATGGATTATCTAAAATTTCAGATTCTGAAGACAAAGATGGCTTTTTTCCATCCACTCAATCTGGAAGAACGATTTCGGGAGGGATTGGAGTTAATTTTTTCTTAGATGATAATTTTGCTGTAAACGTTAGCACATCTTACAGAGGTGTTAGTGAACAAGATACTCGCAATCACCTTCAACACATTATTGGTTTAAGTTATAATTTTGGAGCTGGAGATGCTGATAAAGATGGCGTTCCAGACCAAAAAGATACCTGTCCAGATGTTCCAGGTTTAAAAGAATTTGATGGATGCCCTGATACAGACGGTGACGGAATTCCAGACAACAAAGACAGATGCCCAGAGGAAGCCGGGCCAGAAAGTCTTCAAGGTTGTCCAGATACTGACGGAGACGGAATAGCTGATATAGATGATGCTTGTCCAGAAAAAGCAGGTACTGCTGCAATGAATGGTTGCCCTGATAGTGATGGCGATGGTGTTGCTGATAATGTGGATCGTTGTCCAGAAACTTCAGGAGATCCAGGAAATGCAGGATGTCCTTGGGCAGACCGCGATGGTGACGGTGTTCCAGATAAAGACGATCAATGTCCAGATGAAGAAGGTACAGTTGTAAATAACGGATGTCCTGACCAACCAACAGATTTAATTAACTTCATCAACAGTGAACAAAATCGATTCTTATTCTCTGCCAGCAGCAGTAAACTAAGTGCTGAAAATCAGAATATATTAAACATGCTTAAAGACCTCCTTGACCAGTATCCTAAGGTTACAATCACGGTTGAAGGTCATGCTTCAAGCGACGGAAGCACAGCATACAACCAAAAACTATCTGAACAAAGAGCTGAAGCTCTGAAAGCACATTTGGTTTCTGTGGGTGCAGATTCGAGCAGAATCAATACCGTAGGATACGGTGAAACAAAACCTATTGAAAATAATGCTACCATTAATGGAAGAAAAGAAAATCGTAGAGCTGAAATCAATCGAAGCGCTCAGCTCAAAATGAATTAATATTTACATACTCAAAAAAAAAACCTCCAACGCTATGGAGGTTTTTTTTTACTAATAACTTAAATTCAATCAATAATGAAAAATTTTGGTCTTATACTATTCCTTTTCTTAGTGTCAATTCTGAATGCACAAGACAGAAAAATTCCTGTTGACACCATAGTTGTTACTAATCACACCACCAAAATCAAAGGAGAAACAGTAAATTATGAAGCACAAACGGGCACTCAACCAGTTTGGAACAAAGAAGGAAAACCTATCGCCACATTATTTTACACCTATTACAAAAGAACCGATTTAAAAAACGGGAGTCATAGACCTTTAATCTTTTCATTCAATGGCGGTCCTGGTTCAGCATCCGTGTGGATGCATCTAGCTTATACTGGTCCTAAAATTTTAAACATTGATGAGGAAGGCTACCCCATTCAGCCATACGGATACAAAAGCAATCCAAATTCTATTTTGGATGTTGCTGATATTGTTTTTATCAATCCTGTGAACACAGGATATTCTAGAATGCTTGAGATTAACGGCGAAATGCCAGACAGGAAACAGTTTTTTGGAATTAATGAAGATATCAAATATCTAGCTGATTGGCTAACAACTTTTGTAAGCAGAAAACAGCGATGGGAATCACCAAAATATCTAATTGGTGAAAGCTATGGCGGCACACGAGTGATGGGTTTATCTGCAGCACTTCAAGAAAGCCAATGGATGTACCTCAATGGTGTTATTATGGTCTCACCAGCTGATTACAAGGTAATTAGAGAAAGTGGACCGGTATCTTCTGCTTTAAACCTTCCCTACTTTGCAGCCGCAGCATGGTTTCACAAAAAACTCCCCACTAACCTTCAACAAAAAGATTTAACCGATCTCCTCCCAGAAATAGAAGATTATACCATTAATCAATTGATTCCAGCTCTTGCCAAAGGAGGATTCATTTCCAAACAAGAAAAAATGATGGTTGCTGAAAAAATGTCAGAATATTCAGGGCTTTCACTTGAATCCGTCCTTCAGAATAACTTGGACATTCCTACCCGCTTTTTCTGGAAGGATTTATTACGTGATGAAGGAAAAACCATTGGTAGATTAGATTCTCGTTATTTGGGAATTGATCGAAAAGATGCGGGTATAAGACCTGACTACAGTGCTGAGCTAACTTCTTGGCTTCATTCCTTTACTCCTGCAATTAATCACTACATCAGAAAAGAACTTAAATTCAACACAGATATCAAATACAATATGTTTGGAACTGTACGCCCTTGGAACAATGAAAACGACAATACCCGAGAAGATTTGAGAAGAGCAATGGCTGAAAATCCTTATCTCAAAGTTCTTTTCCAATCAGGATATTACGATGGGGCAACAACTTATTTTAATGCTAAATATACCATGTGGCAAGTTGATCCTAGCGGAAAAATGAAAGATCGTTTTTATTTCAAAGGCTACAGAAGTGGCCACATGATGTATCTCAGAAATGAAGATTTAATCTCAGCAAATGAGGATATTAGAGTTTTTATAGAGTCCACTGCAGCCAAAGGAAAAGCTGCTAAATATTAAACATCACAACGGCGAATGGCATCGGCTAATGATTTTAACCCTTCCTCTGTTCGATCACGTGGAATAAATTCTTGCGCTACAAAACCTTTAAATCCAGAAGCTACAATTGCTTCCATTATAGCAGGATAAAATAATTCCTGGGACTCATCTATTTCATTTCTCCCAGGTACTCCTGCGGTATGAAAGTGTCCGTAATACATTTTGTTATCTTGAATTGTTCGAATCACATCCCCTTCCATGATTTGCATGTGGTAAATGTCGTACAACAATTTAAAGTTATCAGAACCTAAAGCTTTACATAGGGCTACACCCCATTCTGAATTATCACACATATAATCATTGTGATCCACTTTGGAGTTTAATAATTCCATATGTAAAATAACTCCGTGCTTTTCAGCAAGGGGGATAATTTCTTTTAATCCTTTCACACAGTTTTTTAAACCGATCTGCTCATCAATTCCTCTTCTATTCCCACTGAAACAAATAAGGTTCGTCCACCCAGCTTCTGCTACCATGGGTATAAACCGCTTGTAATGCTTGATTAAATCTTCATGATATATTGTGTCACACCACCCTTTAGATAAATCTCTTGTAGATTTCCCCTCTAAATCTCCATAGCACATGGTGGAGGTTAGCCCATACTTTTTTAAAGTATCCCATCCCTCTGCGCCAATCAAGTCAATGCCAACCAATCCAAATTCTTTGACTTTTTTAGCTAACTTTTCAAGAGGTATATTACTGAAGCACCATTGACATACAGAATGATTGATGTTCCCTTTCAAGGGTTCCGTTTGATTTGAATCTTTAGTTAATTCAATTTTTGGAATTGCTAATGCACCAGAACCTAGGGCCATTGTTTTTAGTGCTTTTCTTCGATTTATATTTGGTTTCATGTTAAGAAGTTTGATGTAACAATATAAATAAATTCATTCTATTAAGGCATTATATTTTTCCCATTCCCATGCACTGGAAAGAGCTTCTTCTAAGCTAAATTGAGCCTTCCACCCTATTTTTTGTTCAATTTTAGAGGGGTCAGCATAGGCCACAACAGTATCACCTACTCGTGGATCTGAAAGTTCATAGGGCACTTTTTCCCCTGTGACATTTTCAAAAGCTTTAATTAATTCTAATACACTTACCCCAGTTCCTGTTCCTACATTAAAGATTTCAAAGGGCTCAGCACTTTTCTTTTTTAACAGATAATCCAAGCTCTCTATGTGAGCTTGAGCTAAATCCATTACATGGATATAATCTCGAATACAACTGCCATCTGGTGTATCGTATGAAGAACCGAATACTTTTAGAACAGGCCTAATTCCTTTTACAGTTTGAGTTATGAAAGGAACTAAATTCTGAGGAACTCCATTGGGATACTCTCCAATTTTTGCTGAGGGATGAGCTCCAATGGGATTAAAATAGCGCAATAAAATTGATTTAAAATCAGGATAGGCTTTACAACAATCTTTTATAATTTGCTCACCAATCTTTTTAGTGCTCCCGTATGGCGAAGTTGATGGCTTTAAAGGCTCATCTTCCCGAATAGGGAGTGAATCGGATTGACCATAAACGGTACAGGAGGAACTAAAAATAAGGGGGATTGATTTTGCTACTAAAAACTTTAAAAGTTGCTGCAAACCACCTAAGTTATTGTCGTAATAACGCAGCGGCTCTAACACACTTTCACTAACTGATTTGTATGCAGCAAAGTGGATTACCCCTTTAATATCAGGGAATTCATTAAACAACTGATTCATTTTTAGCTCATCCCCAACATCAATTTTCCTAAATATTGGAACTTTTCCTGTTATGGATTCAATACCCTCTAAAACTTGGATTCGTGAATTTTCAAGCGAATCAATTACTATTACCTCAACATCATTCTGCAACAAAACAGTAGTCACATGAGACCCAATGTAACCTAACCCTCCTGTAATCAGTATTTTCAAATTATTACGGTCTTAGGTTAACTCCCATCCTTTTCTGTAATCTCTCCCTACAAATTGGTTTGCAGATTCTAGATTTTTAATCTTCATGGCTTCACCGTCCCAAACCAATTTCTTTCTTCCAACAAATTGTGGACGTCCATTAGCTCCATCTTCTCTTAGCATATAACTTCGAATAGCGATGTTCCCCATCAATACCGTCTCAGTTAATGGTCCAGAATAATCAAAAGAGGAGGTTAACGATTGGTGCTCGGAGCTGTTAAATCCAGCTTTACAGGCATCAACCCATTGTCTTTGGTGTCCGTACTCAGGCTCGTCAATCTTTACTTTTTCAGCTGTAATAACCGGTTCACCTTTCAGATACATTTTAGGATCAGTCCCATAGGCGTCACAGGTTATCACACCCTTTTCTCCAATCATAATTACGCCGTTGGCTTCAATCGGCACGTCGGCAGGAACTAAATCAGGATGAAACGGTTTAATTCCTCCATCAGACCAAGTCATTTGCAAGGGAATACTGTTTTTTTCCGTTGCTTCAAAATGCAGAGATACAGACGAAGAAGGAGGGCATCCCTTAGGAAAATAATTTGCAGTCCACATCTTTTCATAAACAGAACCCACGCTACATTCAACATCTGTTGGATATTTTAATCCAAGGGCTTTAAAGGGTATATCTATTAAATGACAGCCCATATCGCCTAGTGCTCCTGTTCCGAAGTTCCACCATCCTCTCCAATTGAAAGGATGCATTTCTGGGACATAGGGTGTTTCTGCTGCTGGTCCCAACCATTGGTCCCAGTTCAATGTTTCTGGTTTTGCTGATGCATTTGGTACTGGCATTTCTCCTCCTTGAGGCCATACGGGACGGTTGGTCCAAACTTGAACTTTAGAGATGGCACCAATACGATCATCATTAATCCACTTTTGAATTTGCAGTTGATCTGGGTTTGAAGCTCCCTGATTCCCCATCTGACTTACAATTTTTTTATCTCGAGCCATTTCAGTGAGTAATCGAGCTTCATAAATATTGTGTGTTAGTGGCTTTTGAACATAAACATGTATTCCTCGTTCCATAGCATATACAGCTGCTGCTGCGTGCGTATGGTCAGGAGTTGAAATGGTGACTGCATCAATGTCCTTTTCTTTATCCAACATCTTTTTGAAGTTGTCGTAAAAACCAGCATCTGGAAATTTATCGACCACTCTAGAAATACGGTTCCCTCCGGAAGAATCTACATCGCAAAGTGCAACAATACGCTCTCTTCCATTGACTGATGCATTTATGATGTCTGAAGACCCTTTTCCTCCTGTACCAATGGATGCTAGACCTAATTGGTCACTCGGTGCGGTATATCCCATACCTCCTAATACGTGTCGTGGAACAATAAAAATACTGGATGCTGCTATCGATTTTTTTACAAAATCTCTGCGTTTTATGGAATTAGATTGTGCTTTTTTGGATTTCATCTTTAAAATTTTTGTTTGCTTAAAGCTACAAAAAATAGACATGTTCTTGCATTAGGGAGTTAAAAAATCACCTTTCCACTCTCGATCTGCATAAAACTTAGCACGCATATGGTTCGGGCGCTTTAATTTTAAATACTCAACCTGATTCGCCTCAAATTTTAATTCTACGTAATGACCTCTATTAAAATCATACGCTATAAGATCGGGTGATTTTACCGGACTTCCGGGTTTCTGAACACTGCAATAATCTTTTTTAGTAGGTTCTGGTAAATCTTGAAATTTTTCTTCAGAGGCTATACTTTCAATTAAATTAACTTTAATTACCAATTGCAATAATTGGTTGGTATCATAAAAAAGAAATTCTGCTCTAGGATCGTTGTTGAGCTCTTTGATTTTTTCTGATCGGGAGTCTGTATTAATTGAAATAATGAATTTTTCGGGATCAAATCCTCTAAGTACAACAGTTCTTGAATGCGGACTTCCGTCTAGTGACAAAGTTATGAGGGTGCAATATCGAAAAGAATGCTTTTTGTGTTTTAAGGCACTTACAAGTTGTTTTTTAGCATCTTTTAAAAGTGTATCTAGCATTACAGTGAATTTTGCTGAAACCAAGCTTCGGTTCTTTGAATCGCATTTTTTTGGATATCTGCCCAAAATAGGCTGATGTCTGCAAAATGATAATTTTTGACAAATGACAATAAAATCCTTTTGGGAACTTTAGGAACTGTGGACCATAACATTCCATCGATTAGCTCTACAGTTAGGCTCTGAGGATAAACTTTTTTATCGTAATAAAGTAATCCTAAATGTTTTGACTCCTGAGTGGTTTTTTCCGTATTCCAACTGATGGGATTAGTTACTACTCCTCCTTGGTACCGCTGTTTATATCGCTTTGGTAATTTTTTTCTTTTATAAGTATTCCAACTAACAAAACCACCTGTTGCATCGGGTAGTTCAAGTGCTTTTAAATCCGTAAACATTGATTCTTCGACTTTGACTCCTATCAAGTAGGCGGCAATAAGCTTTTTTTGGAGTGGTTTACCATCAAAAAACTCCTGGATTATCCTTTTTGCATGAAGAGAACCCTGACTATGAGAAGCAATAATAATAGGCTTACCTTGATTGTAATACTTTAGATAATACTGAAATGCTCGCTTCACATCTTGATACGCAAGTTGTCCAGCTTCTTGTCCTTGTTTGGAGTAAGGGTCTACAAAAATTCGATAGTGCGCCTGCCGATAAAAGGGCATGTATAAATTGGCTGCATCGCACCAAGCAGAAGCTTGAAACGCTACTGACTTTTCCAAAACTTCCTTTCGGACGGCTGCATTGCGATAGTCAGCATTCCATGCACTATTTTTTTTGTCCGTAAATAAGGTAGGATAAACAAAAAATACATCTGCAGCTTTCGGCTCTGCCTCGCCTACAATTTCTTTGAGTTCTTTGGGAAAATTATTTGGCAAAACTGCCCAATTTTCTTTCAAACTATAATCGGCTGGTGGTGGTGATGTTTTGATGCTGAAATCAGAAGTTTTATACATAGGCTTACAGGAAACAAATAAAATAACACACCAAAGAACCATCTTTTTCTTTCTCAATTTTTTTTTCATAAAGGTAATAATTGTTACCTTAAATAACCTAAATTCCTTATTTAAGACAAGACTGATTATATATTATCAGTCTTTGAAAAAGAATAATTACTTTTACTCTATAAATAAAAATCATGAAAAATAAAATCTTAATTATTGCCAGTCTTACTCTAATTTTCGCTGTAAGCTGTCAGGATACCCCCAAAAAAAACACTGAAAATCCCACTACTATCGAAGTTAAAGTAGAACGAACAGATTCAATGTCGAAAGCTACAGTAATCACCAAAAAAACAATCAATGGCCAAGTTTCAGAAGAAATTCAAGTCTTCGAAGGGTCCCACCTAGAGGTTATGGAAAAAGTTGATTTGCTTACGGCCAAACATTCGGACGAAGCTGCTAACAAAGAAGTAGTGTATGAAAAAGTCAAAAAAGTTAAGTTTCTATTGAATCCAAAAAGTGGAAGCTCAACAGAAGGAGAAGTAACATTAATTGAAAAAGAGGGTAAGGTCACTTTCGAAGCTACTATAAACGGTCTTAGTGAAGGAAACCATGCCATTCATATTCATGAAAAAGCAGATTGCTCATCAGACGATGGGAAATCAAGTGGCGGTCACTGGAACCCAACTTTTGAAAATCATGGAGCATGGGGAGCAGAAAGTGGATTTCATCGAGGTGATATAGGTAATTTTACCGCTGATGCTTCTGGAATGGGTAAAGTTCTTTTTTCAACTGATTTGTGGTGCTTAGATTGTGACGATCCAGTCAAAAATATAATGGGTAAAGCGGTAATTGTTCATCAAGGTGAGGATGATTTAGTATCACAACCTTCAGGTGCCGCTGGAGCAAGAATAAGTTGTGCTGGGATCATTTATTAACGGTCTGGCTATGCGCAGTGTCCCGAAGGGCATTGCGTATAGGTTTTGTTGTAGCCAGTGTTTTTATTTTCCAAGTTTTAATATTCTTATCGCTCCTTGAATAACCAAACCAAAAACGATAGTTCCGATTATCAAGTCAGGTTTATTCGAGTTCAACCAATTGACCAATACTCCAGCTGCGATTACTCCCAAATTGATAATCACGTCATTAGAAGTGAAAATCATACTTGCTTTCATATGAGCTTCCTCTTTACTCTTTGACTTTTGAAGTAAATACAAACAAATTCCGTTTGCGATTAGTGCGAAAATTGAAACGATTATCATGGTAGAGAAGTCAGGTAATTTTTCTACAGCGAAAAATCTTCTCAGGACCTCTGTAAACCCAATGATCGCGAGTGTAATTTGGAAATATCCTGCAAGTTTGGCTATCCGCTTTTTTCTTGTCAAAGTTCCACCAACCGCAAAGAGACTGATTCCGTATACAAAACTGTCTGCCAGCATATCCAAACTGTCTGCAACTAATCCCATAGATTCTGAAATCAGTCCAGTTGTCATTTCGATAATGAAAAAGGCAAAATTTATTCCGAGTACAGTCCAAAGTAGGTTTCTCTGATTTGCATCTTCCTTAAATTCTGTTTGGTCATTTTGTTCGGTTGAGATTTTCTTCCCGCCTAAATTCAATTCGATAACTGACTTTTCGATTTGGTCAATTTCACCGTTATGGAAAACAGTCAATTTTCGATTTGGAATGTCAAAGTCCAAATTCGCGATACTCGAAAACCCATCCAGTTTCATTCGGATTAAATTTTCTTCCGAAGGACAGTCCATTTTGGTAATCTCAAATATCGTTTTGTTCATTCACGGTT
>CBFHJD010000005.1:0-78982 GCA_965656215.1 Flavobacteriaceae bacterium | reverse complement strand
GGGCAGGTTTACAAGGGGCAGCCTTTGCTGCAGGAACTGCAGTAGGGCTTGAAGCAATAACGGCTGTAGGGGCTAAAATTCAAAAAGGGTCCAATTTAAATCATGCAGAACCTAAAGGCTATTTTGAGGAAGCCTTGGGTGATTTTATAAGTTTGGAAGCTTTAATGAGTCGGTATGGAGATTCTGATATGGCGTCCCTATTATCACTGATTCCCAAAAAAGATTATAGTGGAGTTTTAGGGAAATTAAGTTATCTTGCAAGTGGAGGAGTTTCCAATGGCATTCAATATGATACTGGTGGAAACCCGACTGGATATAATTTTATTGTTGGTGGAACACCAGCGGTGGGTATTGGAAGATTGGGGAGTGCCGCTAGGGGAGTCACAACAGCTGACGGCTTCTTATTCAGAGGGTTTACGGTAAAGGCTCCAGTTAACATCCCTGTTCAGAGATTCGGTAATATGAGTCTTGGAAGACCTGATTTTTGGGGAGCAAGGATAGGAACGAGTCAGTTTGCCAACAGAACATTTGGAGCTATAAAACCATCATGGAATCCCTTAACTCAATATACGACTGGTGTAATTCCTAAAGGTACACCCATTAAGTTCGGAATCATTGGCCCACAAGGATGGAGATACCCTGGTGGTTCATTTCAATTCATTATTCCGTCCAGAAGTGTAATTAATCAATCCTCTAAACTAATCCGATGATGAGTAGGTTCGAAGATCCAATCCAATTTGATATAAAAAAGAAGGTCGGAGATGTTGAAATAGCATATTCTGATTTAATGGAAATTTCTCAAGGAGGTCCAGAAGTTGGAAGTCTGTCAATTAATGGAAAAATAGTTGAAGGTCGTTATGGAGGCCCGGCTATTTGCAAAGGTGAATATGTTTACGTGCCAGCTCATGTCAAAAAGTTTTTGGGAATGGGATTCAAGTTGGCAAGGATAAATGCAAACACACTTGAAGTGGAACATTTGGGCAAAACCAAAGACCTGATTTTTCTTGATAAGATAGAAGGGAATCGAATTAACTTCTTTGAAGATATGAGCAAAACAATTCAAAAGCATTATGAGCGGTAATGTTACAAATCTGTAGAAAAATTAGGATAACAATTATAACTATCTGATAATTAGTACTTAATTTTATTAAAAAGAAAAAATACGTATAAGACAAGAATACAACTTCCCCAATTTTAACCCTTCAAATCTTTTAAAATGGCACTTTTATCTACCTCAAGTTTCAAATCTGTTGAATTGACCGTTGCTTGTCAATATTGCAAGGGAAAATTGTACAAACACGGAAAAAGTGGTGAAGGAAAGAAACGTTTTCGTTGTCGAGTTTGTGGAAAAACGCAGTTAGAACAATACAGTTACAACGCTTATGACCCTCAACTAGATCAAAACATCATTGCTTTGACTAAAGAAGGAGTGGGTATTCGTGGAACGGCCCGTTTGTTGGGGATTTCTCCTACGACTTTAATTTCAAGAATCAAAAAAATAGCTGCTGAAGCCAAAAAAATACATACTGATAAACTAAAACAGTATCGTTCTTTGATTCCCAAGAAAATGCACAGCACCAAACAATATAGTAACAACCATGTGGAACGTATGCATCTGAATTTTCGTACCCATCTCAAACGCTTAAACCGTAGGAGTATCGCATTTAGTAGAAGTGTTATTATGCTTTTTTCAGTCCTAAAAATTTATTTGTGGTGTTAGAAAGGGTTTTGTAAATTAAACGTTCCAAACTTCGAAGCTTAACCAAATGAAAACTTTTGTTGTCTGTAGTCTTTTCCTATTCCTCTGCCCTTCCTTATGGAGTCAAAACTTAGTTCGAAAAAACTGGCGTTATAGTCTAGAGGGTAAAACTTTAACCTCTAAAGAAGTTAAAAAAATGTATCGCAGTGTTCCTCTAGCACTGGAGCAGTACCAAAAGGCACAAATTCAATTTGGGGTTTCATCTGGCTTACTCCTTGCTGGAGGTGCCTATACGGGTGGTCGTATAGGTCGATATACTGCCACAGGTGAATTGGAATTAAAACAAGCGGGTATTGGACTGGGTATCTTAGCACTGGGCTTAGTATCTACTATTGGGCTAAATAAGAAATACGATACGGCTGTTCGGCATTACAATCAGCAAAAAGGAAACAAGATCAGTTTCAAATGGAATCAACAAGGTATCGGTTTAAAGGTTTCATTTTAAATTCCAAATCAAGCTAGGAGCTACTCCCGAAGTACCTCACTTATCCGTACTTTTAGCAAAAATTAAAACGAATGAATCTACTTTCGGTAGAAGGAATTTCCAAAGCGTATGGGGAACGGATCATTTTTGAACCGCTATCCTTTGGAATCAGTAAAGGTCAAAAAATTGCGCTGATTGCCAAAAACGGAAGTGGAAAGACCACCATTTTAAAAATCATTGCCCAACAGGACACTCCCGATACCGGTTTGGTCAATTTCCGTAAAGGAACTCAAGTATCTTATCTTCCGCAAGATCCCGTTTTAGATTCCAATAAAACAGTAGAAGAAATTATTTTAGCTTCAGGAAACCAAATCTTGGAAGTAATCGCTACTTATGAAAAGGCATTGCAAAATCCTGAGGATGCTGAATCCTATCAAAAAGCATTTGAAGCTATGGAACAACACCAGGCTTGGGATTTTGAAACCCAATACAAACAACTGCTGAGCAAACTTAAGCTGGACGATCTAACACTTAAAGCTAGCGCCTTATCTGGGGGGCAAAAAAAACGGCTTGCCCTCTGCAGTGCGCTACTCGAAAAACCAGATTTACTGATCTTGGACGAACCAACCAACCATCTGGACTTGGAGATGATCGAATGGCTCGAAGCGTATTTTATTAAAGAAAAATTAACGCTGTTGATGGTTACCCACGATCGTTATTTTCTAGAACGGGTCTGTAATGAAATCATTGAACTGGATGAAGGAGCGCTTTACAGTTACAAAGGAAGCTATTCCTATTTTTTAGAAAAACGCGCCGCTCGGATGGAACAACTTGAAACCGAAGCCCACAAAACCAAACGCCATTTTTCCAAAGAGTTGGAGTGGATGCGCCGCCAACCCAAAGCCCGTACCACCAAGTCCAAATCCAGAATCGACGATTTTAATACCATTAAAGCCAAAGCACAACAACGAAGAAACGAACACGAAGTGCAATTGGAAATTAACATGGAACGTTTGGGTTCCAAGATGATCGAAATGCATCGGGTATCCAAAGCGTTTGGGGACAAGATAATTCTTCAAGGTTTTGATTATAACTATCAACGCAATGATCGGATTGGGATCATTGGCAATAATGGAACGGGGAAATCTACCTTTCTCAAGTTACTGACCGATACTGTAAAACCCGATGGAGGAAAAATTATTCGGGGAGAGACCCTTAAGTTTGGCTATTATACACAGGAAGGTATTGTGGTCAAACCCGGTCAAAAGGTAATCGAGGTAATTCAAGAATTTGGAGAATTTATCCCGCTAAAAAAAGGACGTAAAATCTCCGCCCAACAATTACTAGAGCGCTTTTTATTTGACCGTAAAAAGCAATACGACTTTGTAGAAAAACTCAGCGGAGGCGAACGTAAACGGCTCTATCTGTGTACCGTTCTTATTCAAAATCCTAACTTCTTGATCTTGGACGAGCCTACCAACGATTTGGATATTGTAACCCTGAATGTACTAGAGAATTTTCTGTTGGACTTCCCAGGTTGTTTGATTGTTGTTTCCCACGACCGCTATTTTATGGACAAAATTGTGGATCATCTTTTTATCTTTCGTGGAGAAGGGAAAATCGAGGATTTCCCCGGAAATTATTCAGATTTTAGAGCCTATGAGGGTCTGGTACCAGCATCGGAAAACACAGAAAAAAAACCCAAGACCGAATGGAAAAATAAGTCCGATGATAAAACCGAAAACAAACCTTCTTATGAGGAACAAAAGGTTTTAAAAAAATTGGAAAAAGAAATCGCCACTCTTGAATCCAAAAAAGAAAGCCTTCAAAGTCAGTTTACTGACGACTCCCTCTCCCCTGAAGAAATCAAAGCCCTATCCATAACACTAAAAACGGTAGAAGAAACCTTAGAGGAGAAAACCGATGAATGGTTAGAACGCTCTCTTTAAAAGAGAGAACGTGATACTCCCTTCTGAATTATTTATTTTGAAAATTAATTTGGTTTATATTATAAACTACTTTATATTTGTTTAACCTAAAATCCTACTTATGAAAACAAATGAATTTACACCTAAAGAGAGTTTGGAACTCATCGATCAAGTTATCCAACAAGCCAAAAATCGTTTTGAAGAAAACGGTTTTGCATTTATCCTTTGGGGAAGCGCAGTTGCCCTCTGTTGTTTTGCACAAGCATATTTATTGCATATTGGAAGGGGGCCGCAAAGCTGGTATCCCTATTTACTTTTACCTCTTTTAAGTATTTACACTATGGTATATTACGCTAAAAAAAATATTAAGAAATATAACCCGCTGAATCGAATTTCATCCCGTTTATGGATTTTTACAGGCATAAACATCATGATCATTGCCTTTGGGTTTTCTAACGTATTGCAAAGTCACCTGACTCCAATTATTCTACTTCTTTTAGGGATTGCCACAGCGGTAGCCGGTAGTTTTATTCGCAGTAGCTTATTGTTGTTTTGCGGTATCGTATTGAATTTAAGCGCTTATGCGGCTTTTTTTGTCCCGTGGAAACAGCATCCCCTTTTAATGGGAATCGTTTCTTTGCTCGCTTTCTTACTTCCAGGCATACTGTTATATCTGAAGCAAAAAAAACACAATGTATAAAAATCTAGATCCTTTATTACATGCTCCGCTTCGTTTGGCAATTGTCTCCTATCTGTTAGCAAATCCTCTGGTAAGTTTTAAAGAATTAAAAACCCACACGGAAGCTACCTCAGGAAATTTAAGCATTCAGCTCAAAAAACTGGAAGAAGCAAAGTATCTTAGTATTCAAAAGAGTTTTTTGGACAATTATCCGCATACGCAAGTTTCATTAACCAATCAAGGCATACAAGCCTTTGAAAACTATGTTAAAACCTTAAAAAAATATTTATGAATCCTCTTCTTAACTACAAACAGTTTGTGTGGATTGGCCTGCTACAATGGTGTTTTCTTTTTGGGCTTACAACTTTAAGTGCACAGAATGCCACTCCAGAAGCATCTATTCATGCGGCCTATATCCAAGACAAAACTGCAGGTAATCAAAACAATTTAAAACGTATCAATCAAGAACTCGATAGCATTTTTCAGGCAGGTGACAATCGTTTTAATCGCTATTGGCTTTCTTATGGATTGTATAACTGGGCTATTTTAGCAGGAATTCAAGAAGAGAAAGAGCAAGCTGAACTTTTAGTAGATCAGACCATTGGACTGCTCTCTCCTCTTAAAGAGGATGCGGAAAGTCTTGCCTTACTCTCCTTAGCACAAGGGTTCAGTACTCAATTTAAAAGCTATTTGGACCTGATGCGAATTGGAAGAAATGCTGTTTTAAATGCACAACGCGCAGCGGTACTTGACCCTAACAGTCTCCGTGCTAATTTGGCTGTTGCACTTAACAATTTTTATACTCCAAAAGCTTTTGGCGGAGGTAAACTTACACTTCAATACCTCATGAGAGCAATGGAGGAAACAACAGTAAATTCACAAGAACGTATCCCCCGCTGGGGCAAACCCATAGTGTACGAATTGTTGGTGAAATACTACAGAAAAAACGAGCAAGACAGCATTGCCCTAGACTACCTCACTCAAGGTCTTGAAGAATTTCCAAACAATGAATTACTTCAGGGATTGAAATAAACCCATCACCCCATCCACCCCTCTCGGTCCAAACTACGGTATTGAATGGCTTCGGCAATATGGGAAGAAGCGACTTGAGTAGCGTTCTCCAAATCGGCAATGGTTCGAGCTACTTTCAGGATGCGGTCGTAAGCCCGTGCAGAAAGGGAAAGGCGTTCCATAGCTTGCTTTAATAAATTGGAAGAAGCGGCATCCAACCGACAATAATTTCGAATTTGCCGGGTAGTCATTTGAGCATTGTAATGGGTTCTGGGACTGTTTTTGAAACGCTCAGATTGGTGGACTCGTGCGGCACTAACCCGCTCCCGAATCGCTGCTGAAGATTCTGCAGGCTTACGGTCGGCTAACTGTTCAAAAGGCACTGGCTCTACCTCAATATGCAGGTCAATACGGTCCAGTAGTGGACCCGATATTTTACCCATATAACGTTGCATCTCCATAGGTGTTGGTCCCAATTTTGTATGCGGATCGGTAAAATAGCCTGAAGGACTGGGATTCATACTGGCTACCAACATAAACGAAGCGGGATAAGTTACCGTAAACTTGGCTCTGGCTATGGTTACTTCTCGATCCTCCAAGGGTTGCCGCATAACTTCCAAAGCTCCCCGTTTAAACTCGGGTAATTCATCCAGAAACAAAACCCCATTATGGGCTAATGAAATTTCTCCAGGTTGGGGATAGGTTCCCCCTCCTACTAGGGCAACGTCGGAAATTGTATGGTGTGGCGACCGAAACGGACGTACACTAATTAGCCCTTGATTTTTAACCTTGCCTACCACTGAATGGATTTTGGTGGTCTCTAACGCTTCCTGTAAACTCATGGGGGGTAAAATACTCGGCAGTCGTTTCGCCAACATGGTTTTTCCTGCGCCCGGCGGACCGATTAAAATAATATTATGACCTCCTGCAGCAGCAATTTCCATACAACGTTTGATGGTTTCCTGACCTTTGACGTCTGAAAAATCATGCTCGGGATATTTAAGTTGTTTTTGAAATTCAGCTCGTGTATCAACAACGCTTGGTATTAATTCTTCTTTACCTTCAAAAAAGGAAATAACTTCTGTTAAATTAGACACTCCATAAACCGTCAAATCTTTAACAATTGCCGCTTCTAAAGCATTTTCTTTGGGAAGGATGAATCCCGTAAACCCGTCTTTTAAGGCTTGAATAGCAATAGGCAAGGCTCCTTTGATGGGGCGTATTCCTCCGTCTAAAGCCAATTCGCCCATGATGATATAACGTTCCAATTCTGGAGTTTGAATTTGATCGGAAGCCGCCAGAATACCTACAGCTAAGGGAAGATCATACGCAGAACCCTCCTTACGCACATCGGCAGGAGCCATATTGATGGTGATTTTCTTTCCTGGCAGCTTGTACTTGATATTATTTAAAGCAGCAGCAATACGATAATTACTTTCTTTTACGGCATTGTCAGGCAGACCAACTAAATGATAACCGATTCCCTTTCCGATATTGACTTCTATAGTGATTAAGTTGGCTTCAACGCCAAAGACTGAAGATCCGTAAACTGAGACAAGCATGTGGTAAGTTTGGTAAGCTAAAAATACAGATTTATTTAACGTTCTAAAATCACATTTTTTCTTTTTTAAAAAGACTTACTAAAAGTTGCTTACATTTAGGGTGAAACAATATTTTATGAAACCCTTTTTACTTCTTTGCAGCCTTTTTCTTTTTACCCATTGTGTAGAATCGTCATTGGATGAAAAAAAGATTAATACTGAATCTTGGGCCTTTCCCTATTTTAAGAAAGTAGATTCCATCAATCCCATTTTAAGCCCTACAAAAAGCTTGAGCTTTACCGATCCCATTACCCAACAAAAAGTATTTTGGGAAGAACGCAATGTACTCAATCCTGCTGCTATTGTAAAAAATGATACGGTTTTCATGCTTTACAGAGCACAAGATCAGTGGGGAACTTCACGTATTGGTTTGGCGTATAGCTTGGATGGTTTACATTTTGAAAAAAGGGCTACTCCGGTTTTTTATCCCGACCAAGACAACCAAAAAGATCGGGAATGGAATTACAGAAAACAGGAGGGTGTGCCCTATGAACTCGATTGTAAATCTTGTTATTTTGACGGAGTTGAAGATCCTCGAATCATCAAATCTGAGGAGGGAAACTTTATCATGACCTATACCGCTTATGACGGTAAAACTGCCCGTATGAGCATTGCTTCTTCTAAAGATTTGATTCACTGGAACAAGCACGGTTTGATTTTAAAAGGGGATAAATACAAAGAACATTGGTCAAAATCAGGTGCAATCATAACCCAACGAAAGGGTAACCAACAAATTGCTAAAAAGATTGAAGGAAAATATTGGCTCTACTTTGGGGATACCAATTTGTTTATGGCTTCTTCTGATAATTTAATCGATTGGACTCCTTTAGAAGATGAAGAAAAAGAAACCTTAATAAGTGTGCTTCACCCGCGCCGAGGCTACTTTGACAGTCGGCTTGTAGAACCTGGACCTTATGCCCTTTACGATGAAAACAAAGGGATTCTTTTGATCTACAATGCAAGTAATGCCGCCAACTTTAACGACCCTGATCTTCCCAAGTTTACTTATGCTGCGGGTCAAGCTTTGTTTAATCCTACTGCACCATACAAACTTGAAAAAAGAACACAATCTTACTTTATCTATCCCGATAAAGACTATGAAAAGGTAGGAGAGGTAAACGATGTTTGCTTTGTAGAAGGATTGGTTTACTTTAACGATAAATGGTTCCTTTACTACGGCACTGCTGATTCAAAAATTGCTGTCGCAGTATTTGACCCTGCGCTTAAAAATTAAAATACTGTGCCTTGGCTGGAGCTTTAGTGACGCGTTCCAATCCTTGAAGCAGCCATTTCTCAAAAGTTGCTTTATCAGTATATTGGATTGGGGTGTTTAATAATTGCCCCTCAGCTGTAAGTTGCACATAAAAAGGTTGGGAAGCGGTATTAAAATTGATGGCTTGAAAGGTTGCCCATTTTTTCCCTATGGTATTGATTTCTTTACTACGGCCATCGGTATACTGATAGTTAAATTGCCCTTCTGCGGAAAGTGCTTCTCGATCATCCACATAGAGGGAAATAATAATGTAGCGTTCCTTTAACAATTTATAAACCTCAGGAGCAGCCCAAACGTTTTCCTCCATACGTCGACAATTGACACAGGCCCAGCCAGTAAAATCTAGTAGTATGGGTTTGTTTTGAACCCGTGCAGCTTTTTGTCCTTCTTCAAAATCTTTATAACAATCCAAACCTAGAGGACAATCAGATTCTTGCGCTCGAAGGCTGTAAAACTCGGGAGGAGGAAATCCACTAAACAAACGCAGTTTATTTTCCTCAGAGATGAAACCTAGAAAGAGATAACTCGTCAAAATCAAGGTCCCAACGGCCATCAATTTACGACCTCTACTCAATGGCATTTTAACTTCGTTAGGAAAACGAAAAATCCCGAAAAGATAGAGTGTTAATCCAAAGGCTAAGAGCGTCCAAATCCCTATAAATACTTCTCGTTTTAAAATCCCCCAATGGGCAACTAAATCGGCATTAGACAAAAACTTAAGCGCCAAGGCCAACTCCAAAAATCCGAGTACCACCTTAACTGTAGTCATCCATCCTCCGGATTTAGGCAGCGCTTTTAAGGTATTGGGAAATAAGGCAAACAAACCAAAGGGTAAGCCTAACGCAACCCCAAAGCCCAACATCCCAATACTCAATTGAAAGGCACCTCCTTCAGCAGTTAGTGAGCCTGCCAATAAGGAACCTAAAATGGGTCCTGTACAAGAAAATGAAACAATAGCAAGGGTCAATGCCATAAAGAAGATTCCGAATCCACCTCTAACGGCTGAGGCCTGGTCTGTCTTGCTCCCCCACCCTGTAGGAAGCGTGAGTTCGTAAAAGCCAAAAAACGAAAAAGCAAAAAATACAAAAACCACAAAAAACAGCATATTTAACGTAACGTTGGTCGCTAGATTATTTAAGATCTCAGGATTTAGCGAATCAATAAAATGAAACGGTAAACTCAATAAGACATAGATCAAGACGATAAAAAAAGCATAAAGTAAGGCGTTAAAAATACCTTTGGCCTTTGTAGTACTCTGCTTTAAGAAAAAGGAAACCGTCAACGGAATCATTGGAAATACACAGGGGGTCAACAAGGCTAATAACCCACCAAAAAAGCCAAGTAAAAAGATATTCCAAGGGGCATAAGTTCCCTCTTTTTCAGTATTGCTTTCCAAATATTGGGTACCACTCAATTCTAGCTTTAAAGCTTGGGATAAACGCTGACTCTTTTCATCAATTTCAAGTTCTAAAGCTGAGATTGATCCGTCAAGGGCAAGCGCAACGGTTTCGGTTCTAAAAATACAGAGCTCGTCATCACAGGCTTGGTAATTGATCTCCACTTTGACTTGATTGATATCGCTGTTAGTGATCTGAATTTCTTGCTGAAAAGTGGCCCGTTCGTTAAAATAAGTCAAGTCCATTTCAAACACCTGATCAAAATCAGTAATCGACTCGCTTTCTTCTACTGTACCAATCAACTGATACCCTTCGAGATCGTCAAACACAAACTCTGTAGGAATGGCTCCATCTGGATTAGAAAATTGAGAATACAAGTGCCATTTGGGGGCAATTTGGGCTTCAAATTTGAGGAGGTAGCGGTCTTCAGAAAGCTGCTCTAGACTCTTTTCCCAAACTACAGGCTCCTCGATTTGCGCTTGCAAATAAAAGATTCCCAATAAAAATAACATCCAAGTTTTCATTCGTCTAACTGCATTAAAAGTATTTCCTCACTCATTTTGTCGGCTACAAAACGTTGATCACAGCGTTTGCCAATCACCCAAACAATAGCATTCTCAGAACATAAAAGCCATTGAGACTCTTTTTCTTGAGTGGTATATTTTTCGTCTTTAAAAAACTTACTCAACAATTTTTTACCTTTCATTCCGGCAGGGTAAAAGTAATCTCCTTTTTCATATTTTCTTAGCAGCAAAGGTGTTTTTAACTTCTTTTTATCCAAAGCCGCCTGCTGAGCTTGCCACGATGTATTTGGAACGGAGGAAATAATTTCCCAATGAAGTGCCACAGGTAACGCATCTCCTTTTCGATTTAAATCCAAAGCAACCGTTACGTTAGACGCTGAGTTTAGAGGGGCTAAAATCAAGCTTTTCTGCTCTCGTATTAACCGATGTGTGGAAGAAAAGAGGGCTTTACCTTTTTGGGCTGAAAGCAGTTTAATCACTTCTTTAGCAGAAAATCCTAATGGAGCCAACCAATGATGCAAACAAAATTCCTTTTGAGGAAGCTCTTCCAGAGCACTTATGTCAATTTCAATACCGTGAGGCTGATTTTGAAACAGCTTTTCTTTGACGGATTTTAACTGAGACTGAATAAACAAATCAGCCGCTTTTAAATGATTTAAGGTCGTTTTAAAATTGGCAAGGGACTCCGGGTGTTTGTCCAACCAAGGCTCCACGAGGTGATGTCTGAATTCATTGCGCAAATAATCATCTGTTGCATTGGAATCATCTTCACGCCACCTGATTTGTTTCGCTTTTGCATAAGCGAGAATTTCTTTTTTAGTGATATTTTTCAAAGGACGTTGTATCCAATCCGTATTTGGAATACCAAGTAAGCCACTAATCCCTGTCCCTCTTGTGGTGTGCATTAAAAACGTTTCAAATTGGTCATTTAAATGATGGGCTGTAAGTAGCAGTTCAAAATCATGTACTTCCCTTAGCTCTTCAAACCATTGATATCGTAAGCTTCGAGCAGCTAATTGTGTACTTTGTTTGGATTGTTTTTTGATATTAATTGTATCAAAATGCTTTGTGAAAAAAGGAATGTCATGAGAAGTACACCAACCCACAACAAATTGTTCGTCTGCATCACTAGCTTCTGCCCTCAACTGAAAATTACAGTGTGCCACAGCAAAAGGGATTTTATTTACCAAAAGGAGTTCCGCCAAAACACTGCTATCCACTCCGCCACTATGCGCGAGAAGTAACTTTTGGTCAGCAAGACTTAAGAGGTCTTGAAGCGTATTTTTTATTTGATCAAATTCCACTGCGTAAAGATAAGGATAACCTTCATGAAGTCATATCATTACATTTTAAACCGATTTGCTTGCCCAAATAAAAAAAATAATTGAAATTTGTATCATTATGTTTGAGACCTATCAACATCTTTACCTTTCAAATAATGTGACATCCCCGTCGCGCAGTTTCCCTCGTCGCCCCTTTGGGGTGTAAATTTTTATGGAGTACGGTGCGCCCTTCTCCCTTGACGAACAAACAACAATTATTTTTTTTCAATATTATTTATAATGAATATCATTCGCGCCAAAGCGGAACACATTACATACGCCACAACAATTAGCGCATGTATAGACGAATCTGCAAAATCAAGAGGTACGGGAATTGCCAGACGAACTCCAGAGTACATTCATGCCAAAATGCATAATGGCAATGCTGTTATTGCGCTTGACAATGAAGAGTTTGCTGGTTTTTGTTATATCGAAGTATGGGGACATGGCAAATATGTTGCTCATTCCGGACTAATTGTAGCTCCTAAATACAGAGGGCAAGGCTTGGCTAAAAAAATTAAAAAAGAAGTATTTGAACTGTCCTTACAAAAATACCCAGATGCTAAAGTTTTCGGAATAACAACCGGTATGGCAGTAATGAAAATCAATTATCAACTGGGATACAAACCCGTTCACTTCTCTGAATTGACCGATGATCCTGAATTTTGGAAAGGATGTCAAACCTGTAAAAACTACGATGTACTGACACGAACAGAACGTAAAATGTGCTTATGCACAGGTATGCTGTACAATCCCGAGGAAGAAATAAAATCTAAAAAAATCGACAATAAAGTATTTCATCGCTTGAAGAAGATCAAAGAAACACTTTTACTTAAAAAGAAAAAAACATGAAAAATGAGACTTTAGTGCTCGCCTATAGCGGTGGTTTGGACACTTCTTATTCTTTAAAAAAACTTTCACAGGACGGTTATAAAATTCATGCAGTAAGCGTCAATACTGGAGGTTTTTCTAAGGAGGAAATTAAAACGATAGAATCAAAAGCCTATCAGATGGGTGCGTTTACCTATCAAAATATCGATGCTCTGAAAACATTCTATAAAAAGATCGTCAAATACTTACTTTTTGGAAATGTTTTAAAAAACAATACCTATCCCCTCTCTGTAAGTGCTGAACGAATCATTCAAGCAATAGAAATTGTTCGCTATGCTAAAAAAGTTGGAGCCAAATACATTGCCCACGGAAGTACAGGAGCAGGAAACGACCAAGTACGTTTTGACTTAATCTTTCAGGTAATGGCACCGGAAATGGAAATCATTACATTGATACGAGATCACCAATTATCTAGAGAAGATGAGATCGAATATCTTAAATCAGAAGGTATCGACATTCCTTGGGAAAAGGCACAATACTCTATTAACCAAGGTCTGTGGGGAACCAGCGTAGGAGGGTCAGAAACATTAACATCAAACTTACCCCTACCTGATTCCGCTTATCCCAACCCCCTTAAAGAAAAAGAGTCAAGTAAAATAAAACTTCAATTTGAAAAAGGAGAATTGGTGGGTCTAAATGGAAAATCATCAGACTCAGTAACGCTTATTGAACAGCTTCAGCAAATCGCAAAACAGTATGCTATTGGACGAGATATTCACGTTGGAGATACCATCATCGGGATTAAGGGAAGAGTGGGATTTGAGGCTGCTGCACCATTAATTTTAATCAAAGCGCATCACTTACTTGAAAAACACACCTTGAGTAAATGGCAACAATATCAAAAAGAACAACTGGCCAATTTTTACGGTATGCAATTACACGAAGGTCAATATTTAGACCCAGCCATGCGAGACATTGAAGCCTTTATGGAAAGTAGCCAAGAGCGTGTTACGGGTACTGTTTTTGTTGAGCTTCATCCGTATCGATTCGAATTATTGGGAATTGAATCACCATTTGATTTGATGCAAGCGGAGTTCGGTAGTTATGGAGAAATGAACAAAGGTTGGACGGCTGATGATGCTAAGGGCTTTATCAAATTGACTTCCAATGCCACAAAAATCTATCAACACTTAAATTCAGAGAAATGAAAAAAGTTGGAATTATAGGAGGTTCGGGTTATACTGGGGGGGAGCTTATTAGACTGCTGCTTCAACATCCAGCACTAGAGATTGATTTTGTTTATAGCACTACACGAGCTGGAAAGCCAATTACTTCTGCACATCCTGATGTTTTAGGAAGATTAGACTTGATGTTTACTGATACAATTAACCCTGAGGTTGACGTTTTATACCTTTGTTTAGGGCATGGGAAATCAAGAAATTTTTTGAGTTCAAATTCTTTTTCAGAAAAAACATTAATCGTTGATTTAGGGAATGACTTCCGCCTCAAAGAAGACTGTAAATTTCAAGGAAAAACTTTTATCTACGGTTTGCCTGAACTTCAAAAAGAACAAATTGAAAAGGCAACTGCCATCGCCAATCCAGGCTGTTTTGCAACCGCAATACAACTTGCACTACTACCTTTAGCGAAAAATAAAAAATACACTGAGCCCATCCATATCAATGCCACCACGGGAAGCACTGGAGCTGGAGTAGGGTTAAGTTCAACCTCTCACTTCAGTTGGAGAAACAACAACCTCTCTTGGTATAAACCATTTACCCACCAACATTTAGGGGAAATTCACCGAACCTTAAATCAATTGGAAGCGCCAACCAAGCTTTTTTTCATGCCCCAACGAGGCGCTTTTTCACGAGGTATTTTTGCTACTGCCTACACCGCTTACTCTGGGAGTATCGAGGAAGCAGTTACATTGTATAAAGAGTATTATGTTCAAGATCCATTCACACAAGTCTCAGATGAACCCATCAATTTAAAATCAGTAGTCAATACGAATAATTGTTTTATTCATCTTCATTTGCATGAAAATACGTTACTGATTACCAGTTGTATTGATAATTTAGTGAAAGGAGCCTCTGGACAAGCCCTGCAAAACACGAATCTTATGATGGGCTGGGAAGAAACTTTAGGATTACAACTCAAAGCCACAATATTTTAAAAACAGAACTATGAAAATCGCTATAATTGGAACCGGAAATTTAGGATTGAGCATTGCCAAAGGGCTCATCATCAACAATACCTATACCGACCTTTATCTCACTAAACGAGATTTAAATTCAATAAGAGAATATGAAGAATATAAAAGTGTTTTTATTACCACGGACAATAAGGAGGCGGTCAAAAATGCAGATATTTTGATTTTTGCTGTACAGCCCAGTCAGTTTGAGTCCATACTCTTAGAGGTGAAACCCCACTTACACGATAAACACGTGATCCTATCCACCATCACTGGTTTTGCTATCTCAAGAATTGAGGCTCAAATTGGCGATGACTATCCCGTCATTCGCGCCATGCCGAATACGGCCATTTCTGTTGGAAAATCCATGACTTGTTTGTGCAGTAACACCGCAGGTTCTTCGAAACTTCCAATAGCAGAAGCTATTTTTAACGGGCTAGGAACCAGCCTAATTATTGAAGAAAACCTAATGCAAGCGGCAACTGTTTTATGTGCCAGTGGAATTGCCTTTTGGATGCGTTTGATTCGTGCTACCACACAAGGAGGAGTACAAATGGGTTTTGATGCAGATGTGGCATTAAAAATGTCCATGAATACCGCTATGGGTGCAGCCAGTTTATTGATAGAGGCTGGGACGCATCCCGAAGAAGAAATTGACCGAGTAACTACTCCTCGAGGATGTACTATAACGGGTCTTAACGAAATGGAACATCAAGGGTTAAGCTCTTCTTTGATAAGAGGATTAAATGCTTCCTTTGATAAAATTAACGAAATAGCAAAGCAGTAAATGAAACTATTCGACGTTTATCCACTATACGAAGTTACTCCTGTAAAAGCAAAGGGGGTATATGTTTACGATGAAAAAAGACAAAAGTATTTAGACTTATACGGTGGTCATGCAGTCATCAGTATTGGGCATTCCCATCCCCACTTTGTTCGTAAAATTAGTCGTCAATTAAGAAGAATTGGATTTTATTCTAATGCTATTCAAAATCCTTTACAAGCACAATTAGCATCTGCTATAGGTGAACGTTCGTGTTTGCATGAGTTTGAATTATTTTTGTGCAGCACAGGAGCAGAGGCCATAGAAAACGCTTTAAAATTAAGCTCTTTTCACACGGGTCGAAAAAAAGTTATTGCCTTTCACGGAGCTTTTCACGGAAGAACATCTGCTGCGGTAGCGGTAACAGACAACCCAAACATTAATGCCCCTTTAAACAGTCAGCATGAAGTAACTTTTCTTCCTTTTAATGATGTTGAAGCCTTGGAAAAAGAACTGGCTACAAAAGCCTATTGTGCTGTAATTTTTGAAGCCATTCAGGGTGTGGGTGGACTGGATCAGCCGAATGAAGAATTTGTTCTGGCAATGGAATCTTTATGTAAAAAATACGGTAGCTGCCTCATTGCAGACGAAGTACAATCTGGGTTTGGTAGATCGGGGACCTTTTTTGCCTATCAAAAACACCCAATTACTCCACATATTATAACCATGGCAAAAGGAATGGGGAATGGATTTCCAATTGGTGGAATTTTAATCAATCCTGAAATTAAAGCCAAGTATGGATTATTGGGCACCACTTTCGGTGGAAACCACCTCGCCTGTGCTGCTTCATTAGCTGTATTGGATATATTAAAAAAAGATAGATTACAAGAAAACACAATAAACTTAGAGCTCTATTTTAGAAAAAAAGCAGCTGAAATACCCGAAATTCTAAAGGTGAAAGGTCGAGGATTAATGCTCGGTCTTGAATTTGATTTTGAAGTTGGAGGCCTTCGGAAATCACTTATATATAATCATCATATTTTTACTGGCGGGAGTAGTAATAAGAAGTTAATTCGGATTTTACCACCCTTGACAGTTCAACATAAACACTTTGATCACTTCTTTAGCGCATTAAAAAATATATTAGAAAAAAGTTAATTCAAGTCCATGGAACACTATTTAAATTTAGATGCCCTTCCCAATCTTCACGATGCAATTGATCAAGTAATTGCTCTAAAAAAAGAGGCGTTTGCTTTTGAAAAATTAGGGCAACACAAAACGCTGGGGATGTTGTTTTTTAATCCCAGTTTGAGAACGCGTTTAAGTACTCAAAAAGCCGCGCAGCACCTTGGATTAAAAACCATGATCATGAATTTTTCTAATGAAGCTTGGGCGTTGGAATTTGAAGATGGAACCAAGATGACTGGATTGCGTTCAGAACATATTAAAGAAGCAGCAGCCGTAGTCTCTCAATACTGTGATGTGGTTGCTATACGTGCTTTTGCCTCTCTAAGCGATAAGCAAAAAGACGAGGAAGAGCAGGTCTTAAGCAGTTTTGCGCGTTATGCTAGCATCCCTGTAATCAATATGGAAAGTGCGACAGCACACCCCTTACAGGCTCTGGCTGATGCAGTAACCATTAAGGAACAAGGGCTTACAAAGAGACCCAAAATTGTATTGACTTGGGCTCCACATCCCAAAGCATTACCACATGCAGTGGGAAATTCGTTTACACGAATGGCACAAAAATTTAATGCTGATTTTGTGATTGCTCAACCGAAAGGCTACGAGTTGAATCCTGAAATTACCAAAGATACACCCTTGATTTACACTCAGGAAGAAGCTTTAGAAGGAGCCGATTTTGTCTATGCAAAAAATTGGTGTTCTTACACCGATTATGGTAAAATTTTACGAACCGACCAGGAGTGGATGTTAACCGCTGAAAAAATGAAATTGACCAATAATGCCAAATTCATGCATTGCTTGCCTATTCGAAGAAATGTAGTCGCAGCTGATGATGTGCTAGATCATCCCAACTCTTTGGTAATCGAACAAGCCAATAACAGAACCTATGCCGCCCAGTGGGTGCTGAAAAAGCTTTTGGAAAATGGATAAACTACACGTCGTCAAAATTGGAGGAAATGTAATTGAAAACCGAGAAGCACTCTCCGATTTTCTTGCCGACTTTGCTGCTCTTAATGAACCTAAAATTTTGGTTCACGGCGGAGGGAAGGAGGCTACCCAAATGGCAGAAAAACTAGGAATTGAAGTTGAACTCATTGAAGGGAGAAGAGTTACTGATGTTCATAACCTTGATATTATTACCATGCTTTATGCTGGTAAACTCAACAAAACCATTGTTGCACAACTTCAAGCTTTAGGATGCAACAGTCTGGGCTTAAGTGGTGCCGATGGCAATAGTATTTTGGCAGATAAAAGACCCCCAGAACCAATCGATTTTGGGTTTGTTGGAGACTTGACCAAAGTAAACCATTCCTTATTCAACTTGCTTTTAAAAGAAGGGTTTAGCCCGGTATGTTGTGCACTATCTCATGACGGGAAAGGACAATTACTCAACACAAACGCCGATACCATTGCTGCTGCATTAGCTGCTGCATTGTCTAAATATTATGAGGTTCATTTGAATTATTGTTTTGAAAAAAATGGAGTACTTAAAGATCTCAGCGACAATACTTCTGTCATTCCAACCATGAATGAAGCCGAATACAATGCGTTAAAAACCGATGGAATACTTCACACGGGCATGCTCCCCAAACTCCATAATTGCTTTACAGCCCTTAAAGGTGGTGTGCAGTATGTAAAAATTGGAAGCCCTAAAATGCTTGTTGAAACTGAAACCTGTACTCAAATAATAAATTAATGCTCACACAAAACGCCATTTGCTTATTACAAGATTTAATCCGACTGGAATCTTTTTCAGGTGCTGAAGACAAAACCGCTGCCCGAATAGAGCAATGGTTTAATGCTTACACTATTTCTTTTCAAAGAAAAGACCATAACATTTGGGCAACCAATAAATATTTTGATACTCATAAACCCACCCTACTGCTTAACTCTCATCACGATACGGTAAAGCCCAACCAAGGCTATACCCGTGACCCCTTTAGCCCTGATATTGAAGATGGAAAACTGTTCGGTTTGGGAAGTAATGATGCTGGAGGTGCTTTAGTCTCCTTAATAGCAACTTTCACCCACTTTTATGAACATAAGAATTTAGCTTACAATCTTTTAATGGTGGCATCCGCCGAAGAAGAAAGTGCAGGAAAAAAAAGCTTGCGTTATCTACTGCCTGATCTTCCTAAAATTGATGTGGCTATAGTCGGTGAACCTACTCTAATGGATTTAGCAATCGCAGAGAAAGGATTAGTGGTTTTTGATTTGTATCTACGAGGTACCGCCAGCCATGCAGCTCATCCCAATGAAGACAACCCCCTTTTAAAACTCCCCAAATTAGTCACAGCAATTGATGAGTTAAAATTTGAAAAGGTTTCTCCTTTATTAGGTCCTGTAAAAGCAACCTTAACTCAGGTTAATGCAGGAAGTCAGCACAATGTTGTTCCCTCAGAAGTTCATTTAGTACTCGATGTTCGGGTCAATGAATGCTATACTAATGAAGAAATAGAACAGCTTATTGAGTCAAGTTTAGACTGTGAAGTAAAAGCTCGATCGTTAAGATTAAGGAGTTCCTCCATATCAGCTGAGCATCCTCTTGTAAAAGCAGGAATTGCATTGGATAAAAAAACCTATGGTTCTCCTACCCTTTCGGATCAGGCAGGCTTAAATTGTCCTTCATTGAAACTAGGTCCAGGAGACTCAACTCGATCTCATTCCTCAGATGAATTTATCTTTGTAAAAGAAATTGAAGAAGGGATATCCTTTTATATTGACTTGTTAAAACAAATTCTATAAGCTTATGAAACTTTGGCAAAAAGAAACCTCAACGAATGAGAAAATTGATCACTTTACAGTAGGCAAGGACCGTACTTATGATTTAGTTTTAGCACCCTTTGATTGTATTGCTTCAAAAGCGCATGCTAAAATGCTCGGCAAGATTGGACTGCTTACAGCAGAAGAAGTTGAGGAGGTGAGTCAAGCCCTTGATGACATCCAAACTAGTGCAGAGCAAGGTGATTTTATCATTGAAAAAGAATTTGAGGACATGCATTCCAAAATTGAGTTTTTATTGACCGAAAAACTGGGTGATTTAGGTAAAAAAATTCATACTGCACGATCTAGAAATGATCAGGTTTTGGTGGCCCTTCAATTGTATATTAAAGCAGAATTGGCTGAACTCAAAAATGAAGTTCAAGGTTTATTTGATTTGCTTCTTAAACTTGCTGATCAACATCAAAGTGAATTATTACCCGGCTATACTCATATGCAAGTGGCCATGCCCTCTTCGTTTGGGGTTTGGTTTTCTGCGTATGCGGAAAGCCTAATCGACGATGTAGCTTTTCTTAACACTGCGCATCAATTGGCGGATCAAAATCCGCTGGGAAGTGCTGCCGGTTTCGGAAGCTCCTTCCCTATAGATCGTGAAATGACAACCCGTGAGTTGAAATTTAAGACCTTAAAATACAATGTAGTTGCCGCTCAAATGGGGCGAGGTAAAATTGAAAAAGCCACAGCAACTGCCCTGGGTATGCTTAGCGGGACACTGGCCAAATTGTCTATGGACGTCTGTTTATATATGGGACAAGATTTTGATTTTATTCACTTTCCTGAAGAGTTGACCACAGGATCCAGTATTATGCCCCATAAAAAAAATCCAGATGTTTTTGAATTGATTCGTGGAAAATGCAATCTATTGCAAGGTCTTCCTCAACAATTGGCTTTACTTACCTCCAATTTACCCAGCGGATACCATCGAGAAATGCAATTGGCCAAAGGTCCATTAATTGAAGCTTTCCAAGAAATCAAAGCCTGTTTAGAAATGATGCAATTTAGTTTGTCTAAAATTCAGGTAAGAAAAAACATTACTGAAGACTCTAAATACGATTATCTCTTTAGTGTGGATACACTAAACGAGTGGGTCAAGCAAGGAGTTCCTTTTCGTGAGGCCTATCAAAAAATGGGGAAAGACATCGCCAAAGGTGACTATACTCCAAAGCGAAAGCTAGATCATACGCATCTTGGGAGCATTGGTAATTTACAACTGGAAGCCATTCGAAAAAAAATGTCCTTAATTATTTCCTAAAAATCTCGGTAATTCCAAGGAGCTCTATAGGCTCGATCCAGCATTAAATTAGCCCCAGGGTCGTCTACAAATTGTTCACTTTTCGGATTCCATTCTAGAGGGCGTTGCAACGCGTAAGCAATATTAGTAATATTACAAACCGAAGCAGTTCGGTGTCCAATTTCTACATCGCAAATTGGACGCGTTCGATTGCGAATCGCATCCAACCAATCCTCATGATGGTTTTCACTTTTATACACTCGTTGGGTATCGGAATCTTTGAGTGGGTTCTTCGCCAAGGACTCATTGGGATAGGTCCGTAAATAACCTCGACTGACTTCCAAGCGACCTTCGGTACCAATAAATTGTATTTCATTGCCTCCATCGCCCCATTGGGTATGATTGACTTTAATTCCATTTTCATAGCTAAAACTCAATCCGCTTTCTGCAGGGCTTGAAGGAGGTGTGAAATGAGTAGGACCACTTTGATCCTCATCCAAGGCCCACTGTACAATATCAAACATATGTGCCCCCCAATCAGTAATCATTCCTCCACCAAAAGGTTTATAATCTCTCCACATTCCCCAGCGTTTGTCTTCTAAAGGACAGGCGAGGTCCATATGATAGCCTCGATACGGTGCAGGTCCAATCCAAGCATTCCAATCGATGTTATCAGGAGTTTCCTGAGTAGGTAGATCACAGGCTTTATATGGACTGCCGATCGCTACATTGATTTCTTTAATCTCTCCGATATAACCGTTGCGAATTAATTCTACTCCGTGACGGAAACGGTCCCAAGAACGCTGCATGCTTCCTGTTTGAAAAACACGTTGGTATTTACGCGCAGCATCTACCATGGCTCTACCTTCCGCTACAGAACTTGAAAGTGGTTTTTCACAATAAATATCTTTTCCAGCTTTTGCAGCATCAACAGCCATTTGGGCGTGCCAGTGATCCGGTGAGGCAATTACTACCGCATCGATGTCTTTCCTATTTAATAAATCTCTATAAGATGCTATCTCAGTCAACTCCTGAGAAGCTTTTTTCTTTTTACTCAGCTGCTTTTTAAAGGTTTCTGAAAAGAAAGCCATTTTTTTAAGATCTACATCACTCACTGCAACTATTGATGCATTATCGTAGTTTACAAAATTGGTCATCAGTCCCCTACCTTGTCGTCCTACTCCAATAAATCCTAGTTGAATTTTATCATTAGGTGCGATACCTTTAAAGCCTAAAACATGGCTTGGAACGATACTAAACACTGAAGAGGCTACGGCAGATTTTTTTATAAATGATCTTCTTTTCATTTGAAATTATTTTAGTTGATTTTAAAATTATAAAATAAAATGTTATCTCACCCGTATATAAAAAAAAACTCACATATTTTTTGGTGTTTTAATTGATTGTAATGAATCAAAAACTCAACAAAACATTTCTTGAAGAATACTAGTTTTCTTGATTGTTTTAAAGTAAGGATGTTTTGGAGTAGCTATGGAGGAACTCTCAGTGTGGACTATGGTTCGAATTAATCACTATACTCAATTATGAACTGAAATTAGGTTACAGCAGTGCTTTTTAGTACAAAATAATGGTGCCATTGGAAGAATTGATTGGCAATTATTCTATAACACTTTTGAAGGCTTCAATTACATTCTAGGCATGTATTTGACTGTTGCCTCTCCATTAAAGAGATTGAAGTTCCTCCAGTAGATGTCTCATCTCTTCGATACACTTTAAATAAAGTCCTCGTAGAACTAAAGTCGGCTGATATTAAGTATGTATAGAGCGATTTTCAGTAGCTGCTAGTGCCGCTTCTTTAATGGCCTCAGCGTAAGTTGGATGAGAGTGACTCATGCGTGCAATGTCTTCCGCAGAAGCTCTAAACTCCATAGCGGTAACTGCCTCTGCAATTAAATCTGCTGCTCGTGCACCAATCATGTGGACTCCCAGTACTTCATCAGTTTCCGTATCCGCTAGAATTTTAACAAACCCATCGGTATCCATACTGGCACGCGCACGACCTAAAGCTCGCATTGGGAATTGTCCTGTTTTATAAGACACCCCATTGGCTTTTAATTCTTCTTCTGTTTTACCCACAGCGGCAACTTCTGGCCAAGTATAAATCACGTTGGGAATTAAGTTATAATCAATGTGGGGTTTTTGACCTGCTAAAAATTCTGCAACTACCACGCCTTCTTCTTCAGCTTTATGGGCTAGCATGGCTCCCTGAACAACATCACCAATAGCGTAAATATTGGGGGTACTGGTTTGTAAATGATCGTTTACAACAACTTGTCCTCGCTCATTGATTTGTACCCCAGCATTTTGAGCATTTAAGCCTTCAGTATGGGGCTTTCTTCCCACTGAGACGAGACAATAATCTCCTTCAAAAGCAACCTCAGATCCTTTTTTATCTACAGCTGTAACATGAACAGTATCCCCTTTACGTTCGACTTTATTTACCCCATGAGAAAGGTGAAATTTTACCCCTTGTTTTTTCATAACCTTCATCAACTCTCTAGACAAACCTGAGTCCATCACAGGAGTAATTCGATCAGCATATTCTATTACACTAACTTCTGAACCTAAACGTCTGTAAACTTGTCCAAGTTCTAAACCAATTACCCCTCCGCCAATGACAACTAAATGTTTGGGGATTTCTTTGAGCCTTAAGGCTTCTGTAGAGGTGATTACACGGTCTTTGTCGAGTTTTATAAATGGTAACGTACCGGGTTTTGATCCTGTAGCAATGATGGTGTTTTTTGCCTCAATAGTTTGAGAATCCTTACCCTCAATAATAATATGAGTTGCATCTTTAAAACTGCCAAGCCCATGCAAAACATCAATCTTATTCTTGCCCATTAGGAAATCAATTCCCTTTGTAGTTTGTTCCACAACCGCTGCCTTTCGGTCAATCATTTGCTTGAAATTGATTTTGAGTTCCCCTTGAAATTCAATTCCGTGTTCTGAAAAATGCTTTTGAGCTGATTCGTAATGATGTGAAGAATCCAACAATGATTTAGAGGGAATACATCCAACGTTTAAACAGGTTCCTCCTAGCGTGGCATACTTTTCTATAAGAGCTGTTTTCATGCCCAGTTGGGCACAACGGATTGCGGCAACATAGCCTCCTGGTCCTGATCCAATAACTGCAACATCATATTTTTTCATAATCACTAATATTTTTCAGCTTCAAAAATACAAATGTTTCCTCGCTCTTCAGCATCTTAAAGAACGGTTTTAAAATATTTTTTTTACTTTTATAAAGCATCTCACATCTTCTATATTATGACTCATACCTCCTTACCCAATCATTACAAAGCCATACTAAAAAAATCCAATGACTTAAAATTTAGTCAAATCTCTGAAGATGAAGTAGGAGTATTACTTAGACTTTTGGTCTCATCCAAGCCTTTCGCAAACGTACTTGAATTGGGAACAGGAACGGGCATGGGCTTGTGTTGGCTAGTTGAGGGATTACACCCAGAAGGAAATTTGATTTCTATAGAAAAAGATGAGAAATTACTTAACATAGCCCGCTCATTTTTTGAGGAAGATCCTCGGATAAAATTGATTAATGAAGATGCATCCTCATGGATAGAACGCAATTTGGATGAACGATTTGATTTGATCTTTGCGGATACATGGGCCGGTAAATTTACTGATCTTGAATCTGTTCTCAAAATGGTAAAACCTAACGGTTTTTACTTGATTGATGATTTAAACTATCAAGCACATTGGCCAGGGCATCATCAAGAAAAAGTTCTTTTTCTAGTCGATAAATTAAAGTATCATCCTGACTTTTACACCTTTCCAATTGATGTAGGAACGGGACTCATGCTCCTTTGCAGAAAATAGTAAAAGCTCTTTAAAGTTTTGTTCGTCTCTGGTCTCATATAAAATGATTAAACTTGTAACACAACAAAATCATTAGCTTTGAAAAGCAACCAACTCTCTTTAGGCCGTGCCCTTTTTCCAATTATTATTTTAGTCATTCTACTCTCTTATAATGTTCTTATTTATGGTGATGATGCTTTAAGTGGTTCAAATCAATTTATTTTACTCTTGGGAGGAGCAGTGGCGGCATTGGTAGGATTTAGTCAAAAAATTTCTTACAAAGACATGTTGAGTAAAGTCGCTGAAAACCTTCAATCTGTCACAGGAGCGCTTCTCATTCTTCTTTTTGTAGGAGCTTTAGCAGGAACTTGGCTCATTAGTGGTATTATTCCTGCAATGATTTATTACGGTTTACAGATTCTACATCCCAGTATCTTTTTACCTGCATGCATCATTATTTGTGCCATTATTTCACTGGCAACTGGAAGTAGCTGGACTACTTCAGCCACCGTAGGTATTGCTCTGATTGGCATAGGAAAGGTATTGGAAATTCCTGTGGGTATGGTCGCAGGTGCAGTAATCTCCGGGGCATATTTTGGTGACAAATTATCACCTCTTTCTGACACAACAAATTTGGCACCAGCTATGGCTGGCGGTGAACTTTTTTCTCACATACGCTACATGACACTGACTACTGTTCCGAGTATCATTATTACACTCATAGTATTCTTCATCATTAGTTTAACCCAAACAACTTCTGGCTCTGCCGATATAGAATCGCTAATGGTTGCTATTCAAGACAAATTCAATATCCATTTAG
Organism: Flavobacteriaceae bacterium; assembly: GCA_965656215.1. Lineage (GTDB taxonomy): Bacteria > Bacteroidota > Bacteroidia > Flavobacteriales > Flavobacteriaceae > MS024-2A. Next base: position 53,422 of record CBFHJD010000005.1, on the reverse strand, counting down.
GACTTTTTATAGTTCCAGCTGTCGTTGTATTTCTTATCGTAAAAAAAGCTCCACCCCTAGTTGCACTTCTCGTTGGAACGCTCTTAGGCGGACTATTCTCCTTGCTTTTTCAAAAAAATATTTTAATTGAAGTTGCAGAGGCAAGCAATTTTGGATTTGAAGTTGCTTATAAAGGAATTATGAATGCCATTACCGTAGCCACAGAAATCAAAACAACCAATCCCATACTTAACGATTTGTTCAGCTCAGGAGGCATGGAAGGAATGTTAGGAACCATTTGGCTTATCATATGTGCTATGGTTTTCGGAGGAATAATGGATGCCATTGGAGCCCTAAGCCGAATTAGCAACGCTTTACTAAGTTGGGCTGAAAGTACTTTTCAGTTATTTGCCAGTACTGTAGCTTCTTGCTTGGCAATTAACCTTACAGCATCAGATCAATATTTATCAATTGTGATTCCGGGAAAAATGTTTTCAAATGCCTACAAAGAACGAGGTTTGGCTCCTGAAAATTTAAGCCGGACCCTAGAGGATTCAGGAACTGTAACCTCAGTACTCATCCCCTGGAACACCTGTGGTGCTTATCAATCGGGGGTATTGGGTGTAGGTGTAGGTGATTATTTTTTCTATGCCATTTTCAATTGGCTGAGCCCTTTTATGACTCTATTATACGCAGCTTTTAAAATAAAAATAGCGACACTGTCAGCCAAAAAAGATTCATAAGAAAAACTTATCAAATTATCAATTTTTACAAATTGAAACCTGATGATGTAACGATTACATTTCTTATTTTTAATCAAAATTAAATCATAAATTATGAGTGAGAGTAAATGCCCTTTTCACGGTTCTACTACCAAACCCAATATCGGAACTGAAAACAACAACTGGTGGCCTAATCAGCTGAACATTGACATTCTTCGCCAACACGATTCTAAGAGCAATCCTTTGCCGGAAGTCAATTACAAAGAAAATGTAAAGAGTTTAGACCTCGATGCGGTTAAAGCAGATGTCAAAACTATGCTAAAAGATTCTAAAGATTGGTGGCCTGCAGATTGGGGTCATTACGGTCCGTTTTTTATTCGAATGACATGGCATGCCGCAGGAACCTACCGAACCGGTGACGGTCGTGGTGGAGCTGCTACGGGAGCTCAACGCTTTGCGCCATTAAACTCATGGCCTGATAACGGTAACTTGGATAAGGCTCGCCGTCTACTCTGGCCTATTAAAGAAAAATATGGGAACAAATTATCTTGGGCTGACTTATTGGTCCTTGTTGGAAATGTTGCTATTGAAGACATGGGAGGTCCAAACCACGGGACTGTTTTAGGACGTGAAGACATTTGGCATCCAGAAAAAGATATTTATTGGGGTGCAGAAGATGAATGGTTGGGAGATAAACGTTATGGCGATACACGCCAGTCGCTCGAAAACCCTCTTGCCGCGGTACAAATGGGTTTAATTTATGTAAATCCAGAAGGACCCAATAGCAATCCAGACCCAGCACTTTCAGCTCAAGACATCCGCGAAACTTTTAAAAGAATGGCGATGAATGATGCGGAAACCGCTGCATTAACTGCTGGAGGCCATACCTTTGGTAAAGCCCACGGTGCGGGTGATGCAGGACTTGTTGAAGCAGAGCCAGAAGGAGCTCCTGTTGAAATGATGGGACTTGGGTGGAACAGCAAGCATGCTTCAGGAGTAGGTGTTGACGCTATAACTAGTGGAATTGAAGGCCCGTGGACTACCAATCCAACTCAATGGGATATGGGTTATTTAGAACTATTATTCAAATACGAATGGGAACTTAAGAAAAGTCCAGCTGGAGCGTGGCAGTGGCACCCTATGGATTGTGAAGAAAAAGATATGGTTCCTCAAGTAGATGGGAGTGATCAAAAAGTTCTTCCAATGATGACAACCGCTGATATGGCAATGAAAGTAGATCCAATCTACAATGAAATCTGTAAACGTTTCTTAGCAAATCCAGAAGAATTTGGTGAAACATTTGCGAAAGCATGGTTTAAACTACTTCACCGAGACATGGGACCTAAAAGCAATTATGTAACGGGTGACTTCAAAGACGTAACTTATATTTGGCAAGATCCGACTCCAATTGGAAAAATGCTTACTGCATCAGAAGAGCAAGCAGTTCGAGATGCATTGGCTAACTCTGAGCTCAGTGTACAGGAGATGGTTAATACAGCATGGGCAAGCGCAAGTACTTTCCGTGGTTCAGATAATAGAGGTGGAGCAAACGGTGCCCGAATTCGATTATTACCTCAAAAAGACTGGGAAGTAAACAAACCTCAAGAACTTGCTAAAGTTCTGGCTATTTATGAACAAGTTGCTTCTTCCCAAAGCGTAAGTATTGCCGATGTAATTGTGATTGGTGGTGCCGTTGGAATTGAAAAAGCTGGAGGACAAAAAGTAGCAGTTACTACAGGTCGTGGAGATGCAACTCAAGAGGATACAGATATTGAATCATTCAATTTACTTAAACCTAGAGCATGTGGTTTTAGAAATTATTCTGAAAAAGAATTTGCAGTAAGCCCAGAAGAAATCATGCTGGATAAGGCGCAACTACTGGGCTTAAATCCAGTAGAATTGACACTTCTTGTTGGTGGGATGCGCGCTATGGGTATTTCAGACAGTGGTGATGGTGTTTGGACAGACGGCAAACTAGATAACAGTTGGTTCAAAACCCTTCTTTCCATGGATGTGAAGTGGGAAACAACGGGATACAATAGTTATGTTGCCAGAGACAGGGCTACCAACAAACAAGTGAGAACTGCTTCAAGAACAGATCTTGTACTCGGTTCTAACTCTGAATTAAGAGCCATAGCTGAAGTATATGCACAAAATGATAACAACGAAAAGTTTATCGGTGATTTTATCAAGGCTTGGAACAAAGTAATGAACGCAGATCGTTACGATCTCCGTTAAAATCTTAAACTTTTAATTAATGATTAAACCCGATGCATGCATCGGGTTTTGTTTTTTTCTAAAATCTGGAATGGTGGATAATTATATTCAAACCACAGCTTCAATTTGAATGGCTTTGAAATTGAATTTGTATTTTTGTAGGAGAATTTTACTTAATGGCTAAAAAAAAGCAACCCAAGCTAACGGACCCAAAAATAAAGCGACAGAGACAAGTGCTCTTCGGTGGGGCGCTTTTACTTCTGTCCTTGCTTTTAACAATCGCTTTTATTTCATACCTCTATAGCTGGAAAGCTGATTTCAGTACTTTGAATTCAATCACAGACAGAACGGTAGTGGCCCAAAACATTCTCAACAAATTGGGTGCTTTAATCAGTCATTTTTTTATTTATAAGGGAGTGGGGCTGGGTGCTTTCTTAATTCCTTATTTAATCGGACTGAGTGGATATAAATTATTTTTTGATGTCAGCATTAAAGGGTTGGTGAGTTCATGGGGCTGGGGACTTGCTCACATGCTTTGGACCTGCTTGGCATTCGGATATTTTTGGACTGATTTTCCTATTTTATCTGGAATAATAGGATATGAAATTCATTCCTTTGCCGTAATCTATATTGGTCGGCTAGGACTTTTGGCCATTTTAGTGTTTTTATTCCTTTGCTTTTTAGTAATTGAACTTGAATGGACTCCAGAAAAAATGATTGAATGGTTTAAGGGGCTCCAAAAAAATGAACCTCATAATGAGTCCAAAGAAAACTTTTCTGACGAAGAACTCCAACTTGAGGTCGATCCAGACACTGAACCTACCGTGTTAAATGAAGATTTACTTCAAGAAAAGCCGTTAGAAATTTTAGAAACTAAAGAAGAAGAAATTCCGGATCTAAAAGTGGACCCCATAGCAATGGAAATTGAAGCTCCCGTGGAGGAAAGTGCAGAGGAACAACTTTCAAAAACATTGGTTGAAAAGCAAGGTTTTTTTGATCCAACACTCGAACTTAGTAATTTTAAACGACCAGGAGTTGATCTCTTAAAAGATTATGGTGATAGTGGAATCACAATAAATCAGGAAGAATTAGAGGCGAATAAGAATAAAATTGTTGAAACACTAAGCAATTATAAAATTGGAATTGCGAATATCAAAGCAACCATTGGACCAACGGTAACCCTCTACGAAATTGTTCCTGATGCTGGAATTCGAATTTCTAAAATTAAAAATCTAGAAGATGATATTGCACTTTCACTCTCTGCACTAGGCATCCGAATTATAGCTCCAATTCCTGGAAAGGGAACAATTGGTATAGAAGTACCCAATCAAAAACCGAGTATTGTTTCCATGCGTTCTGTAATCAGTGCCTCCAAATTTCAAAATGCAGAAATGGAATTACCCATTGCATTAGGAAAAACAATAAGCAATGAAACCTTTGTAGTTGATTTAGCTAAAATGCCACACTTATTAATGGCTGGTGCAACCGGTCAAGGAAAATCTGTAGGTCTCAATGCTGTACTGACTTCTTTACTTTACAAAAAACATCCCGCTGAAGTAAAGTTTGTACTCGTTGACCCTAAAAAAGTAGAACTGAATATTTACAATAAAATTGAACGGCACTATCTTGCAAAACTACCCGACACAGAAGAGGCAATCATAACAGATAATACCAAAGTAATCAATACGTTGAATTCACTTTGTATTGAAATGGACAATCGTTATGAATTACTCAAAAACGCCATGTGTCGTAATTTGAAAGAGTACAATAAGAAATTTAGAGAGCGAAAACTAAATCCTAATGACGGGCATAACTATTTACCCTACATTGTGTTAGTAGTTGACGAATTTGCCGATTTGATTATGACAGCTGGTAAAGAAGTTGAAACGCCAATTGCACGTCTGGCTCAACTTGCAAGAGCTATAGGAATCCATCTTATCATTGCAACCCAGCGTCCTTCAGTAAATGTGATCACCGGAATCATCAAAGCAAATTTCCCTGCTCGAATTGCATTTCGTGTTACTTCAAAAATAGATTCTAGAACTATTTTAGACAGTGGAGGTGCAGACCAACTCATTGGAAGAGGTGATATGCTTTATACCCAAGGAAATGAATTAACTCGAATCCAATGCGCTTTTGTGGACACGCCTGAAGTGGAGAAAATTGCAGCCTATGTAGGAGGACAAAAAGGATATGCTGACGCCCATTTACTTCCTGAATACGTTGGAGAAGAAAGCTCAAGTAATTTAGATATTGACGCTAGCGAAAGAGATGCCCTTTTCAGAGAAGCAGCAGAGGTCATTGTTACCGCTCAACAAGGTTCGGCATCTTTATTGCAAAGAAAATTAAAACTGGGTTATAACAGGGCTGGAAGAATTATTGATCAAATGGAGGCCGCGGGAGTCGTTGGTCCTTTCGAAGGAAGTAAAGCCCGCCAAGTATTGGTTTCCGACTTTGCATCTCTAGACCGTTTGTTGAATAATGAAGAAACTTAGATTCTATTTTAAAACACACAAATTACTATGCGATTTTCATTTATTTTTCTTTTTTCAATCTTATTATACGGGGTTCAATCAAATGCCCAAGATACAGAAGCTGCTAAAAATCTGTTGGAACAAGTCTCTGAAAAAATTGCTTCTTTTGAGAATATGAAATTTGATTTTGATTATGTCCTTGAAAACAGACAAGAAAACATCAAACAAGAAACAAATGGCTCAGTGACTGTCTCCGGGAATCGATATAAATTATTATTCCTTGGAGCAGAACAATTATTCGACGGCGAAAAAACCTATACCATTGTCCCTGAAAATGAAGAAATAACAATCGAAAATATGGAAGAGACAGATGATATCGGTATCAATCCATCTAAATTATTGTATTTCTATAAAGAGGGATATGCCTTCCAATGGGACATTAAACAAAAAGTAATGGGTCGTACTATCCAATTCATAAAACTCATTCCTATGGATGAAAATAAAGACGTAAACTACTTATTACTTGGAATAGATACGTTGAAAAAAACCATTTATCGTTTGATTGAGATTGGAGCTAACGAGACCCGAACCACATTGACCATTTCAAATTTTAAGACGAATATAAATTTAGCTGCAAAATTTTTCACTTTCGACCCTTCTCTTTATAAAGACTATTACATAAATCAATAAACGTTGAAAATAATTGATCGGTACATATTGAAAAGCTATCTGATACGCCTAATTAGTGTCTTTACGATCTGTATGTTTATTTTTATAATTCAAACCTTCTGGTTGTTCATTGATGAATTAGCGGGTAAAGGATTGGATATGCTAATTATTTTAAAATTTTTAATTTACTATTCTCCAAAACTAATCCCCCTTGTTCTTCCTTTATCTGTTCTTCTCGCCTCCTTAATGACTTTCGGAACGCTATCTGAAAATTATGAATTTGCTGCAATGAAATCTACTGGGATTTCACTACAGAGAGCCCTTTATGGTTTGGTAATTTTTCACGTATTACTTGGTATTGGAACTTTTTATTTTTCAAATCACATTATTCCATATGGTGAATTAAAGTCATATAACTTAAGGCGAAACCTCGCGAAATTAGAGCCTACTTTGGCAATTCGAGAGGGAATTTTTAATGAAATAGGGGAAATAAACATTAAAGTGAAACGGAAATATGGAGACAATGATCGCTTTTTAGAAGACGTTATTATTCACGAATACAGCCCAAATCAAAAAAATAATATTGTGATAAAGGCAGAACGAGGTGAAATGAAAAATGAGCCTACAGATCCCAATCTTAAACTAATGCTTTACAACGGAAATCGTTATGAAGATATTGAACCTAAAAAATTAAAAGACAGAGAGCGTATCCCATATGCCAAAGTTTCCTTTGAAACGTATGAAATGAATATTGATTTGTCCAAATTCAATCAAGTAGATCTTGAGGAAGAAAATTATAAATCAACTTTCAGAATGCAGAAAATTGATCAGTTAAAAGTCAGTATTGATACCCTCCAACTTTCATACAGCAAAGAACAGAAAGTATTTAGTGAGAATTTTGGTAAGAAAAGTACGGTTTCAAAAATGATTAAAAACGATCAAATTCTATCGAAAAACAACACCCTTCCTGCAAATATTTTTCAATTTATCCAAACTGAAGATTATTGGAAAAAGAGTCAAATAATGGAAAAGGCAATAACAATTACAAGAAATGGTTTACGTGATTTAAATTCCAAAAGATCCGTGTTTTTTTCCTTTCAAAAATTAATTAATCTTCACAAAATTGAGCTCCACAAAAAATACACTTTACTATTCGTTTCACTTTTGTTATTTTTAATTGGAGCTTCCTTGGGAGCCATTATTAGGAAAGGAGGCTTAGGGCTCCCTCTTGTACTTTCTGTGCTTATCTTTTTAACCTATCATTACATTGGATTATTCAGCACAAATGCAGCGGAGGACAATAGCATCTCACCCTTTTTTGCTTCGTGGCTTTCCACAATAATATTGACACCCTTTGCGATTATATTGACCAATAGAGCTTCTACTGATAAGGGTCTCGCAAGTTTACCAAACTTATACTACGCTGTAGTTGAAAAACTGAAATCACTACCCTTTTTTAAAAAAAGACTAAAATCATCATGACTAAAGAGAAAATAAGTTTTAACTCTATACCCGAAGCCATTGAAGCCATAAAAAATGGTGAAGTTATTATTGTTGTTGATGATGAAGATCGAGAAAACGAAGGAGACTTTGTTGCTGCTGCTGAAAAAATTAGTCCTGAACTTATTAATTTCATGGCTACCCACGGAAGAGGATTAATCTGTGCTCCATTAACTGAAGAGCGATGTGATGAGTTACAGTTGAATAAAATGGTGTCAAACAATACCGATCCTTTAGAAACAGCATTTACTGTATCTGTAGATTTGAAAGGAAATGGAGTAAGTACAGGAATATCTGCCTCAGACAGATCAAATACGGTCAAAGCCTTGGTTGACCCAAAAACATCAGCTTACGACCTCTCAAGACCAGGACATATTTTTCCTTTGATTGCTAAAAGTGGTGGCGTACTTCGAAGAACAGGACATACTGAAGCTGCAATCGATTTTGCGAGATTGGCAGGTATGCAACCCGCTGGTGTGATTGTAGAAATAATGAATGAAGACGGCAGTATGGCAAGACTTCCTCAACTAGTTGAAGTCGCAAAAAAGTTTGATCTTAAAATTGTCTCTATTGAAGAACTGGTATCTTACAGGATGCAAAATGACAGTTTGATTGTAAAAAAAGCTGATCATGAAATAAAAACCCAATATGGGACATTTAGATTAAGAGCCTATGAACAAACAACAAATGGAAATGTACATTTAGCGCTTACCAAAGGAAATTGGGATTTGAAAGATGAAGTCTTGACCCGAATTCACTCCTCTAAATTTACGAATGATATTCTGGGTACATTAACGGGTTCCGTTCGCAAAGGATTAGACGAAATTTTCAAGCTCATTAACGAAGCTGAAAAAGGAGCTATTTTATTTATCAATCATGAACAAACACCCGAAAATTTACTGTCTAGAATAAGTCTCTTAAAACAAATGCAAGAATCGGGTGAGGGCAATAGCGCCCCTCCTATGCAAATGGATCTAAAAGATTTTGGTATTGGTGCACAAATTTTACATGATCTTAATATTCAAAAACTAAAAGTCATCAGTAATTCAAAACAATCACCAAGAATTGGAATTACAGGGTATGGCATTACAATAGCTGGTTACCAGAATTATTAATTTATTCAAAAAACCAAAGCTTTATAGCCATGATGAAAATGGTAACCAACATGGCTATTCGTACCACACGATCTCCTTTTTTAACAGACCAGCGACTTGCCCACCAAGCTCCAAATAAAGTACCCAAAGCCATTAATAAACCTAATTTCCAGTTTACAGCACCATTATAGGCAAAAAGGACTAAAGCTACTGAGGAATAAATCATCACAACCAAAACTTTTGTAGCATTTGTCTTTACCAGACTCAAACGGTTCAAACGATTTAAAAAAAGCATAATTACAATTCCAATACCAGCATTGATAAACCCTCCATAGATTCCAATTATAAAAAATCCTAGGATGGCATATACTAGGTATTTTCCTGTTAGTCGCTCAGGAAGATCAGCTAAAATGGATTTTTGACGAATTAAAATTAGGAGTCCTACAATCAACATTATTACGGCCAAAATTCGGTTGAAAATTGCACCATCAAGTTGTAATGCAATTTGGGCTCCAATTACAGCACCTATACTTGCACTAATTCCTAGGTAAATGGGAAAAGGATACGTTTGTACCCCCTTACTGCGGTAGCCTAATGCTCCTCCAAATGACTGAACTACTATTGCAATTCGGTTAGTACCGTTGGCAACAGACGGAGGAAGTCCTAAAAAAATTAAAACTGGCAACGTAAATAAAGAGCCTCCCCCTGCTAATGTATTGATAATCCCAGCAAAAAAACCAACGATAACCAACAAAAAACTTTCAAAAACTGACTCCATAAATGTCTTATAAAGGTACAAAAGTTGATCCCTCTTCTTAAAAAAAGAGCGAGTTTAAATATTTTTAAATCAAAAAAAGCAATGTATATTTGCAACCGCAAAGGAGAAATGGCAGAGTGGTCGAATGCGGCAGTCTTGAAAACTGTTGAGGGTCACACCTCCGGGGGTTCGAATCCCTCTTTCTCCGCAAAAGAAAACCCATGACGTAAGTTATGGGTTTTTTGTTTTTAGGCATGGCGGTAGTTTGTTATCGTTAAATGGCTAAAACAAAAAAATAAACACGGGAAGCGGGTTGTGATTTTTTATGCTTGCAAAGGTAAATTATAGGAATTACGAAGTAATCCCTCTTTCCCTGCTTAACAGTCCTAAAAGCCTAGTATTTTTGGGGCTTTGCTTTTTCAGAGGTAAACTGAAAGTAAAGAAATTTCATTACACAACTGGCTTTCTTTTTAAATCCACTGCATCAAAAAGCACAATCACATCAACTAAATTAAGATCAAAGTATTCGTACAAGGGCTTTAGAGAACAGTTTTTCTATTGAAAACACGGGTATGGAAATTGATATGCTATTCTCTATTTAGGATTATATTTTTATAATAAATCATATTCCAAAATCAAAAAAGCACTCTATTACTTTACCTCTATTTTAGCGGTTTTCTTGATCAGTAACAGTTGCACTTCACAAGAAGAGATTACTACGCCCCTAAACACAATATATTTTGACCGTTATTGGTTTGTAACGGAAGTGCGATTGTTATTATTATTCAGATACTATTTAATTTTCAGAAATTTTTTCAAATACCAAAAGAGCCTCTTGATTTTGTGATACTAAGATTAGTTTTTTGCCATTTTGAAGTGTTACAAGTTCCAAGTCTCGTGCATCACCAAAAGCATAAAATCCAGTTTCGTATGCATTTTTAAATTTGATCGACTGGTCAAAATTCATGACACCCCCTAGGAAGGCATCAGAGTCACCCTCAAAAGGTGGACCTCCAAAATCATTACCAACTGCAAAGACTACTTTTTCACCTTCTATTTCTGCACTTAGAAAATCATTTATTGGCCCCCATTGCATTTCTTGGGGTAAATCAGAGAGCTTAAATTTTCCTTCTCCAAGATTTTCAGCCCACATTGAAGCATCAAATTTTGCGGATAGTAGTTGATCTTCATTAATCAGATTATGCTCTTTATAATAACTTAAATTTGCGTTTGAAAAAGCGCTATAGGAATTAAACTCCTGTCTGAATACTGGACTCTGTTGGGTCAAGTTATCCCAAAATTGAGTTGGATACATATCCCATTTACCTTGGTTATCTTTTTGACTACAAAACATGATGGGATCAACTTTACCATTACCATCAATGTCTTGAGTTGAAATTAATAAGGGTGTGTTCTCACTTATTGAAAACATATTATTTTTTCCAAGGTTTCCTAAAAGTATATCTTGATCTCCATCTTCATCTATATCTAATAGTAGAATTGTTCTCCAAAGACCAGTAGTTTCGGATAATTCTGATTCTTGAGAAACAAAACCCTCTGGTTGATTTAAGAAAACTTGTATCCCAGTATATTCACCAACAATAACTAAATCAGTTCTGCCGTCTTGATTGATATCACTCCATTGTGCATCGTTTACCATACCTAGGTTTTCAATTGCGGGAAAGACTTTAGGATCAGCTGATTTAAATTTCCCGGATTTATTTTCCAGTAAAAAACTCTGATCGGCAAGAGGAAATTCATTGGATTTGTTTCTTCCACCAATAAATAAATCCATGTCTCCATCTAGATCATAATCAAACGGCCTGACCACAGCTCCATTGGAATAAATTTCTGGGATATTTTCCTTTTCTATTTCAAAAACGCCTTTGCCATTATTTATGAGAAGACGATCTTCATACTTCGCTCTCCCTGAGTCTTCAGTATTTCCACCTGATACCAAATACATATCTAAATCACCATCCTGATCAGCATCAAACAAGGCTATACTTTCTATTTCGTAGGCCTTATGGCTTGCTAATGTAAAAAGATCTTGTGCTTTGAAAGAGTTCTGTGCTGTCTGAAAATAGATTACAGGGGAAAAGTCCGAGGAACCACCAATAATAAAGTCTTCTTTTCCATCACCGTTAAGGTCACCCACCGCTATACAGGGTCCGTTTTGTGACAACTTATGTGGGATGAGCCTTTGATTAAAAAAATCCTGCACATTTTTTTCCCGATGTAAATATTCGATACCGTATTTAGAAGCAACCTCTCTATAGTTTTTCTCTACTTTTTTTTCTACTATGGGGAAAGTTAATTTTTCTGGATTTAAGGCGTCCTTTTGATGAAGCACATGTCTTTTGTTTAATTCGGGAGTTTTGATTTCCGAATATTTACCGTCTGGCCACATTATTTCAATTACGGATACTTGACTTTTAGTTCCTAGTCCAAAGTACATAATTGGATCTACTGAAGACATGTAACCTCTAGAGAGTTGTTGTTCTTGAAATTGGAATGATCCTTCTTTCATTCTTAAAACAACTTTTGCCCCAAGTGCATTTGGATTTTGTTTTGTTCCTTTTAATTCTATTTGAAGGTAATTGGGTTTTTGTTCATTTGCCAAAAGGGTATTTTCAAATACAAAAGCTTTATCATTAATGTTATTTACAACATAGTCTAAATCTCCATCAAGATCCAAATCACTCAGAACGGCACCATTTGAAAAAGAGGGAATTTTCAATCCCCAATCTGAAGTATTTTCTTCAAAGGATTGATTACCAAGGTTATTATAGGCATAATTTGGTATTTTAACAATTGGTATGGCATCCAATAACTTAGGTATTGGTGTAAAAGGACCTGCGTCTAACTTATAGTTTGCAAAATCCATATCCGTGATATCTCTTGGAAATCCGTTGGTAATCAACAGGTCTTTATCACCGTCATAATCGACATCAAAAAAAAGTGGTGCCCAACTCCAATCGGTTTGATAAATTCCAGCAAATTGTCCAATTTCTGAAAAAGGCAAGTCATTTCCATTGTTTTTAAAAAGCATGTTACGCATATGCTGATCTTGATACCCCCACTTTCTATTCAAAATATTTTGAAAAAAAGAGCTTTTAGCGATGGTCGTTTTCCTTCGTTCATGTGATTCTCCAAGCATATCTAGAGTGACGATATCGGTATAACCGTCATTGTCAAAATCTGCTGCATCAGAACCCATAGAGAATTTACTTTGATGCAATACTTTTTCGTCAATTTTATTTATAAAGGTACCGTCTTTTTGATTTATATAAAGTATGTCATTAGACAGGTAGTCATTTGTTATATACAGGTCAGTATAGCTGTCTTTATTAACATCTAGTGGGGTTACGCTTAGTCCATATCCCTCTATTTTAATTCCAGCTTGGATAGTGACGTCTACAAATTGTCCATTTCCTTGGTTTTGATACAATCGGTCGTTACTACTTGCAGTTCCATCTATTATTTTTTTTCTATAGTTTGTAGGGATTGTTTCGTTTTGCTCGTTATTTAAAACATAAAGATCTAAATCTCCATCTTGATCATAATCTAAAAATGCAGCTCCCATACTGTTTCTTTTATCATTAAGCCCATATTTTTTTGCCTGCTCTTCAAAAATTGGCACACCGCTTTCATCAAGTCCTTGGCTTATAAAAAGTTTATTTGTTCTATTGGCTTCGTACATTGCACCACAAACGTATAAGTCCATGAGTCCGTCTTCGTTCACATCTGCTACAGCAACACCTGTAGACCAAAAACCATTCGTTCCTAAATTCGCTTGAGTTGTAACGTCTTTAAATTTTAACCCCCCTTGATTTAAATATAAACGGTTGGAGACCATATTCCCAGTAAAGAAAACGTCAGGCAATCCATCTTGATTAAAATCGGATATTGCGATACCGCCTCCATTAAATATATATTCGTTTGTTAGTATATTAAAATCGTCTGTTTCGGTAATTGTATTTTCAAAATTAATCTGCGTTTTTGTCACATCAAGCAGGTTGAACATCGGTTTTGTTCTAAAAGAGCAAGAAGCTAATCCGAACAAAACGAATAGCAGCAATAAATATTTAGTCTGAGTAAGCATATGACATGGGTTTAAAAAAAAAGCCGTGAAGTAAATATACTCCACGGCTTTAAACTTTACAAGACTTAAGACCTAGTAATTAGGGTCCTGTGTCAATGTTGGTTCACCTTCTAAGAATGATCTATCAATTGCATAAGTTGGAATTGGATAAAATTCATTTTTAGGAGAGGTAAATTGTTTTCCTTGAAGGTAAGTTCTGTATTTAGATTCTCTTGCTAAATAGTCATTTAACACTTCGCTCTGAATACCCCATCTCTGTAAGTCAAAGAATCGGTTACCTTCCATAGCAGTTTCTAAACGGGTTTCATAACGAACTGCTGTTCTAGCTGTTGCTTGGCTAGTCCATGGAGCAGTATATTCACCTACATTGTAGTTTGCCCCTGGGCTACCAGTTAAAGAGTATTCAGTACGCGTAGCACCTTGTGTCGCTCCAGGTACAAATCCTTCAGGATTTGAAGCTCTTACTCTCAATCTGTTTACAAGTGCTCTTGCTTCTTCAAGTTTCCCTAATTCTACTTTAGCCTCAGCTGCCCATAGGATCACATGACCCAATCGCATAATTCTAAGGTTATTAGCAGAAAGGTTCCCCCATCCACCTACGCCAAATCCTTCTGGTTCAGCAACGTGCTTCTTAGAAAAGTATGGTCCAGCATAAGTAATATCACGAATGTAATCTACTTGCATGATGTGGTGGTTTTTGTACAAAATACCAGGACGACCTACAGTGTGATCTAAACGTGGATCTACTGAAGGATCTCCGATAGGCTGACCAATATTGTCACCAACTGGGTTTGTTATATGATTGGTTTTCCAAGATTCGTCAAGGAGTGGTAACCCATTGGCATCTGTTTGGAAAAAGTCAACTAAATCCTGAGGCGCTTGTAAGAACCCACAACAACCCCAAGGAGCGATGTAAGGGTGTGCCAATCCGATTTCTGCATTTGAAGCATTGGCATCAGCACTAGAAACTGCATATTGAATTTCAAAAATTGATTCTTTATTGTTTCGTGTAGCTACCAAATAATTATCTTCAAACTTATCAACGAGTTCGTAAGGACCGTTGTTGATGATATCCATCAAGATAGGTTCTGCACCAGCCCAATCAGATTGGTAAATTTTAGCTTTAGCTAAGTATGCTTTTGCAGCCCAGCTTGAAGCTCTACCTACTTCACCCTGCGTATTAGGCAATGCTGAAGCGGCATCAGAAAAGTCTTGCTCAATTTGAGCCCAAATCTTTCCTGAATTTGGAACTTTAGAAGCATCCAAATTATCAAGGCTGAAGTTTGCACTACCAACAAACTTAGGGGTACGGTACATCTTTTGCATTTCAAAGTGTTGCCATCCTCTAATGAATTTAGCCTCTGCAATGATTTCTGCTTTTCTTGTTGCCGAAATATCTTCTGCTTCTTCAGCACTTAAAATAACATCATTTGCACGAGCAGCTCCCCAGTAACCTGAGCGCCACTTATCTCGGTTGTGTACGTTAAAAGTGTTAAAGTCATACGACTCAATAAACGAGTGCTCTGGTTGATCCCCAGCATCTGTTCCTTTAAGTGCATCATCAGAAGAGATAGATCCAAAGATCCAAGACCAAGTGGAGTAGTACCAAGTACCTCCACCATCCATACCGTATCCACTGAGGGTACTGTATGCAGAAATCAATTTTCCTTCTACTCCATCAGCATTAGCTAATGCAGGTCCTGAAAGAGACGCTTGTGGCTCTTTCGTCAAAAATTCATCATCACAAGCAACCGCAAATGCAAAGATTGCAAATGAAAATACAAATAATGTTTTTAGATTTTTCATGTTTTTTATAGTTTATAAATTAAAATAGGGATATGTTCAATCCAACGATAAGTGTCTTAGACACAGGCATAAATCCTCCGTCATATCCTAACTGAATATCATTACCTGTTTGTATTTCAGGATTCAAACCAGAATAATTAGTAATCGTGAACAAGTTCTGTCCTTGCAAATAAATCTGGCCTCCACTAATTCCTAAAGCAGTATTGATGGCATCATCAAAACTATAGGTCAATTGAATGTTTCTTAATCTGAAATAAGAAGCATCTTCAATTAAATAAGAAGAAGTTCTACTACTGATCTGATCATTAGCATCCATGATAGGAGACGTTGCATCTGGGTTTGCAGCAGTCCACTGTGCTCTAGGAGCTGATGGATTGCTAGGCTGCCATGCTTCAGTCAACGCTCTAGTTGAACGGTTTCCTTGGAAGGTGTTAAAGTCAGCAAAGTATCTAACGTAGTTGTATACGTCATTTCCTTGAACTCCGTTTCCGAAGATGTTAAGGTTGAAGTTTCTGTACGCTAGGTTCAAGTTGATTCCGTAAACAAAATCAGGGTGAGGATTACCAATGATTGTTCTGTCATCATCGTTAATTTCTCCATCATTATTTATATCAGCATACTTGAATTTTCCAGGAGCATTGTATCCTGTACTACCATAAGGAGCCCAAGCATCAGCTTCTGCTTGAGATTGGAAGATCCCAACAACTTCAAAACCATAGATAGAAGATATTGGATCTCCTACAGCGGTTCTTGTAAGTGCAGGAACCCTTCTGTTTGATCCAAAGATAGGCGTATCAAACTCATCAAGTTTTTTAACCTCGTTGCGGTAAGCAGAAATGTTACCTCCAAGCGTGATTTGTAACTCGCCTACGTCTTTAGTCCAGTCTATTGCGAAATCAATTCCTTCGTTGTACATCTCACCAACATTTACAGCAGGTGCTCCAGCATCTCCAGCAGAATATACTACAGGTACTGTTAAAAGTAAGTCAGAAGTTGTTCTGTTCCAAAGGTCAAATTCTACCGAGATTGCTCTATCAAATAAAGAGGCATCAAAACCAAAGTTGTTAGATACAGTGGCTTCCCACTTCGCATTTGGATTTCCAAACTGAGAAGGATCATACCCTAAAGTTGCAGAAGAATTACTTCCATCAATTGGGTAACCAGAATTATATGAAGAAGATCTAAACTGCGTAAAGGCGTTGTAATCTCCAATAGATTGGTTTCCTGTTTTTCCCCAACCGTATCTGAATTTTAAATCATCGATAAAGCCAACTCCAGACATGAAGTCTTCTTCAGAAATTCTCCACCCTACACTGAATGCAGGGAAGAATGCACTGTTAGTTGCTGATTTAAATCTTGAAGAAGCATCATTACGAACCGTAAGTTGTGCTAAGTATTTTCCATCATATTGGTAGTTTGCTTGAACAAACTGAGACCATAATGAAAAATCTTTAGAAATGTTACCGAAGTTACCTGCTGTACCTTGGTTTCCTAAATCTAGATAAGAAATAATATTCGTTGATTGGAATGGGAATCTTTGTCTAGATGCGCCAAAATATTCTCCAAAACCTTCAATTGCCTCAACTCCTACATAAGCACTTAGATCATGAACATCATTAAGAACTTTTGCCCAAGAAAGGGTGTTGGTCCATGTCCATTCGTAATCCCAAGAAGTTGAACTTTGTTGGCTGTTGATAAAGTTTCCTTCAACGTATTCTGGCTGAGGTCTTCCGATATCTTTTCTTTGATTTGTAGTTAAGTTGATACCAAAACTAGACTTGAATTTGAAATCATCTGCTAATGTAAGCTGTGCATATACATTCCCAAAGGCTCTACTTCTTCGTGTACGGTCATCTTGGTTTCTAAATTGGCTTGCGTAAGGGTTAAAGTTGTTCCCTAGGTTCAAACCTCTACTTCCTGCAAAGTTTCCTGCGATATCGTAGTTAGGTAATAAAGGATGGTGCTTGTATGCTCCAGAAACGGCATTTTGTTCACCGTCATTTCCAAATCCACCAATTCTGTTATCTAAAGAAAGTGTAAAGTTTTCTCCAACCTCCAAACGATCTCCTAATGTTTTTGTAGAAGAGTTTAAACGGATTGTCGCTCTTTTGTACCCTTGGTACTTTATAACGGCATCCTGGCTAAAGAAGGTAGCGTTGAATGCGTACTGAGAAGTTTCTGTAGCCGCACTTGCGTCAATAGAGTGTTGAGTCATAGGAGCATTCGCCTGTGTCATCAATTCCCACCAGTTTGTGTCGGCAGATTTTGTAATCGCATAGATATTGTCAGGAGTTAATGAATATAAACTCTCATCAACTGATGCTGCACCACTAGGGAATACATAATTAGGAATAGAAATCTGAGGATTTTCAGGAGTTCCACTAAAGCCATACTGACCGTGTGAAGGAGTTTTTCCCGCATAGTAATCAGCTAAATAAAGATACTCTCCTAAACCTCTTGCATCAAGAGCCTCGACATCGTTAGCAGCAGACTGCCATCCGAAGAAAGAGCTGTAGCTAATTTTTGATTCACCTACTTTACCTCTTTTAGTGGTAATGATGATTACCCCGTTTGCTGCACGAGATCCATAGATTGAAGCTGCTGAGGCATCTTTCAAGATTTGAAAAGACTCAATATCCTGTGGGTTTAAATTTCCTTGAGATTCTGTAGGGACACCATCAATTACGTAAAGCGGGTTGTTATTACCAGTGGTACCAAAACCTCGAATACGCACGGTAGCTTCACCTCCCGGTGTTGCATCACTTACTACAGAGATTCCTGAAGCTCTACCTTGCATTTGTTGTGCAAAAGTAGTGGCAGGGACAGAAGTTAATTCTTCTGCATCAATAGTAGATACAGCTCCTGTAATATCTCTTTTAGATTGTGTTCCGTAACCTGTCGTTACAATTACCTCATCTAGGAGATTTCCCAAAGCAAGTGTAATTGTAATTTGATCGCCATCAACTGGAACCTGTTTTGTAGTATATCCCACAAAAGAAACCTCTAGGATAGCTCCCTGAGCGGCTTCAATTGTGAAGTTACCGTCAAAATCAGTTGTTGCGAAATCGTTGGTTCCTTGAACCAAAACTGTAGCACCTGGCAATGGGCCATCATCACTGGTAACAAGACCAGAAATATTTTGTGCATAAATTGCAGTTGTAAGGAGCAAAGTCACTACAACAAGAATGCGTTTTAATAACATATTTTTCATTATTTTTAATAGTTTAAGTAAATTATCTAATTGCTATATTAAACAAACAGTCTACAATTATAGTAAATAATTTATTCCAAACATTAAATTTTTGTTAATTATTTACTGTATAAATAAATTTGTTAAAACTGTTTAACTATAAAGAAGAAAAAAAATCAACTTTACTTATTAAATCTTTAGATGCTTTAAGTAGAATTTGATATTAATTTAAAATCACATCCAAATAGAAGTAATTTATTTTTGAGGATAGATTCCGATGAAGTGATTACGAATACTAATTGGAGTTAACTCCTTAAGATTAAGATCGACTTTCATTGCCTGACTTTCAACGAAAGGCATGTGACAACCAGTACAATCCTCAAAATTGGCATCGGCTAAAGAGAGTGTGTTTTGATTGTGATTTTGAGTTTGATGACAACTGATGCATTTCAAACTAAAATTTTGATAATCACCTCTTTCTTGAGCATGTGGATCATGACAGGTAGCACAATCCATATTTTCAGACATTTTAAAACATTTTGAGTCCATCAATAACTTTATTTGATTGGCATGTATTTCTGGATCTTGATTATTAGATGTATTTCCATTACTTTTTATCAAAAAATCATCTAGATTATCTCCGACCTGGTAAGAAAAGCTAGGAACAAACTTTCTTGCCTCTGTATCCCAAGCGGGTTGACGAAAGCCAGAGTGACACAATGCACAGGCATCAATGCGTTGTTTTTGAGTCAATTCACTGTATTTTAAAATATGCTGTGCCACTTTTATTTCAGGATTTTTTTTATGAAAGAGTACGTGCTCTTTTACCTCTCCATGACATCTTTGACAATCTATTCCTAACAAAACATTTTCTTTGATATATTTATTAGTAAATCTATTCTGTCTTGATTCTATAGAAGGTGCATAACTACTGTGACATTCCATACATCGGGGTACTACTGCTCTACTGTTGTTCATTCGAGAGTCATAGCCTGGACTGTTTATCCATCCCTCCATAGCACCGATAATAGAGCCTTGATTTTGATATAAAGCATCTTCTTTCCAATATAAAAAAGACTGCCCCCTGAACCCTGACCCAATTGTTATTTCCATCGGGCTTTGAATAACAGGGGATTCATTTCCTCGAGAATAAAAATCTTGATAAATACGATCTCCTTCTTTTCGAATAACGATGGTAGTCCCGTCATCTAATTGAATTTCATTGGGGTGTGCCTCTAAAATTTCCTCAAAGGTGGCTGCATCCGTTTCATAAGAGGTTTTATAATGAGATGTTTGCATGTGGGATTCAACAATATCTTGATGGCACGCCATACACTCTTGCATACTTATAAACTCCATTCCATTGAAGTGGGTTGCGATGGGCTCCATTTCCACAAATTCAGTCTCAAAAGAATTACATGAGATAAACACAGTTAAAAATGCACAATAGAACAAACTAAGGGCAATATAATTCTTATGAAATTTGTGAATGATGTTGGTGATAAATTACAGTTTAAATCGTTTGTTGTTTTTAAAAATTTTACTTTATAAATAAAGTTAATAAAATATATCAAACTCCTTCTAAAATTTTCATGTTGTTACAAAATGATATTGTTTTCAAATGGTTTGAATATTATAATTAATCTTTAACTGATGTTAATAAAGGCCCAGTATATCAAGATGAATTGTAGGGGAATACGAAGCCATAAAACCAATGGGGAGATCCCTAGATGATTCTCAGGAAAAAGCATATTAAAATGAATTACTAAAAAAACAACTAACATCAACATAATTGAAATTAAAGCAATATTTCTTGTTAAAGGAAAAAAAACGCCCAGCCCAAATAAAATTTCTGCTATCCCACTCATATATATTAGAAATACATGCCCCGGTAAAAATTTTGGCATCATCGGCTTATAAAAGCTGGTGTGGGTAAAGTGAACTATCCCAAGTAACATATAAATACTACCCATTAAGTATAACTGAAAAAGATTCATTTTATGGTACTTAAAATTTATATTCTCTGAACAAAAAAAACCTTGATTAGGTATTTAATAATCGAGCGTTTTAAAAATTTAAAGTGGTACCCCTAGCACCAAGATTACATTTTTACACACTAATATATTGTTCGTCTTATTAAAACATTATACCCGCATGCTCTAAAATAAGCTCTTTCAGGATACTGTCAAAACTTTTAGATGTTTAAACTTTTTTATTGTTTCGAAAGCTTTAATAAAGTAAACATAAAACATAGTCAACGTCAGTATTCTCATCAACTTTTATAGAATAAAGTAACCTCTATACAATTTGTTTTTATTTTAAAATCAATTTATACTTTTCTTTGTCTAGCCATAACATCTAATCCTAACGCTACAAATCTCTCCATTGACTTAGAGCATCTGTGTTTAATCTCTTCGGTCACCTAAATCTATTTCGCAGGATACTTGTCATCAGACAGTTTAACCTTTGAAAAAACTACTTAAAAAAAGAGTTGAAAAAACGATTAAGATAATAACTGCTTGCTATCCTTAATGGTCAGCTTTATAAACATTTCAATTTGCTGTTCAGACAAGAGATGAACTTGGTGTTTTGAAGCATCTCATTACTTCAGTAGTATGCATGTTGAAGTAAAATTGATTAAATTGTATTCATGAAAAAAAAATGGAGTACACCAGGGCAGATTATTTTTCAATTGATTCTAATCATCATCATTTTACTTCTTTACAGAATTTATACAGGTGACATAAAATTTTAGCACTAATGAAGTCAGGCCAAATCTTTCGTAATGAATTGATTTCATTGACCTCACCAAGATAAAAGGAATGCAACTTTAAAAGTTTTATCTTCATTAACACCTTGGCTTTACAAATCCACTAAAGAGTAACCAAATAAGAGGAGCACTCCTTAATTCTTATAGCTAAAGAATTAATAAGATTAAAAATTCAACCAAACCCTCCTCAATTACTACTTCTGATATTCTAAATCAAATTTAGAATCAACCGGAAGTATCACTTTACAGTCGTTCAAAAGAAGGAATTATATTTTTATATTATTTTTTGTAGTTTTAGTTAAGACTATTAAAAGAGGAGATTTACTTTCCAAAATAACATTATGAAGCGCAGTTTATTTTTTGCGATTTTTGCATCATTGTTTTTGTTTGGACTACTTTACATTCCATTAGATGGTGGTATTGAGAATACTTTTGTTTTTTTCTTAGGCAGATTTCATCCTTTAATTCTCCATCTTCCAATTGGAGCTTTGGTGGTTCTCGCCTTGATGGAACTCCTCAATACCTTATTTGAAAAAATTGATTTAGAAGCGGCCTGTAAATTAATACTATGGTTTTCTGTTATTACAATTCTTCCCACAACCCTTTTGGGCTTCATGTTGGCTTCAAATGGAAGTTATGATGACGAACTTCTCAATACTCATAAATGGTTGGGCTGGATTACAGCTATGGTTTGCATCTGGCTGGTCGTTATTCGCAATAAAAAATCAGCTCCAAATCACTCAGGTGTCACATTATTTTACAAATTATTTTTAGCTGTCAATGTCGTCTTTTTAACCTTCGCTGGTCACTACGGAAGTTATTTAACTCATGGAGAAGACTATTTAACCCAGTACATGCCACCTCCAATAAAATCTGCATTAAACATTCAAGAGGACCCTGAATACTTAGTTATTAATCCAGAATCAGATTTAACTTCAAAAGAAGCTGTTTATTATAAGGATCAAATTCAGCCCATATTAAAAACCTATTGTTATGAATGCCATGGTGAAAAAAAACAAAAAGGGGAAATGCGCCTGGATGTATTGCAATGGGATATGACAAACGGCTCTGATGCGGAACGTTGGCACGCCGCACTAAACGTGATTAACTTAGGTGAGATGCCACCCAAAAAGAAGCAACAATTGAGCGATACTGAACGTCGTGCTGTAGTCAGTTGGATTTCCGAAAACTTAGATTTAGCTGCAAAAGCAAAACAAAAAGATAATCAAAACGTTATCCGAAGGCTAACCAAGAAACAATACACCAATACACTCAATGAACTCCTACAGGTTTCAGTCAACTTTGGCGAGGTACTTCCAGATGATGGAAAATCTAAAATGGGCTTCAGCAACAACGGTAACATACTGCAAACCTCAGCCTTACATATTGATTATTATCAAAAAATTGCGCGTGAAGCACTTGACAAAGCGGTTGTTACCCAAGTAAAGCCTGAATCCAAGCGTTATAAAGTCGTCTTAGGGAAACAACTAGGAGACGGCAGTACAGGGGCCGAATTTGGGGGGTACCAAACTGCAGCTGTGGATAATGAAGACTTAATTGTTACTATTTTAGATTCTCAGGGAAATCCAGTCACTAAAAGTGCAACTCAAGAACTGATAAACTTAAAAAACAGCATCGGAATCGGTATGAGAGGCTCAGCCAGTAACCGCTATACTATGGTTGAGGAAGGGATGATGCTGAATTCTGCCTTACCTCATAAAGAAGTTACTCCAAAATCATGGCAAGGGCCCTCCCCTAATTTAAAACTATTGATACGGGAAGATTTTCCAAGAGCAGGTGATTTTGCCTTTCGAGTCCATGCATCAAGAGGTTATAATTCGTTTACAGTTGAACGGCTTATCGACCTCAGAGAACAAATACCTGCTAGGGAATCTGCAAAAGCGATCCACATAAAGGCACGTGAAATCAAAGAGAAAAATGGTTTCATCCTTAAAAATAATCATTGGTTGCTGCCTAAAGAAGTGGCTAGTACCGTAAAGGCGGACTTTAGCTACACCATCCCAAAATCAGGGATTTATCAAATTGACATAGTACATCCCTTTGTGCCTGACGAGATCACTCCCTCCTATCATTTAAAATTACTTGGATCAAATGAAGAAGGGATTATTAGTAAACGACTGAATTTAAATCAATCACTCCAAGATACTGAAGAAATAGTAACTCCAATCACTCTTGCTTATTTGACTGCAGGTGATCACAAAGCCTCTATTGGAGGGAAGTTTTTTGTCGGTTTTAGCGATCTTATTTTTACTCCCTTACCCGAAGATGACCCACTTCCGAATATTCTAAAAGCTGAAGCTGAGATTGACGACCAAAAATACAATTCTGAAAATCCTTCCATTCAAGTTTTTATTGGCTCAAGAACAGATGATGGAATGGATTATGATACTTTTGGAAAGCCACAAGAAGTTGAGGGTGAACCTGGCGAATTTAAAACCTATGAATTTACCGGGCGATTGGAAAATTTCCCGATTCCATTTGGGAGTGATCAGGTAAGCGGTGAACTTGCAAATATTCTTACTGTTGGGCTTTGGAACAATCATCTCGTCAAAGAAAGTAGTTTAAAAGGACCTCCCCTACTGATTAAATCTGTTGAATTTGAAGCTCCTTATTATCCGGTTTGGCCACCGAAAAGTCATACAACCCTCTTTTTCGATTCTCCAAACAAATCCAATCCAGACTTGTATGCAAAAGAGGTAATTGGTCGTTTTATGAAACGTGCCTTTCGGCGGCAAATCGAAAACGATGAGTTAAATCGTTATGTTGCGTTCTGGAATACGATAAAAAATGATTTTGATCGATTTGAAGAAAGTATTAAAGAGGTCATGGTTGCTGTTTTATGCTCCCCCAATTTTATTTACATTGCCGCGCCCGAGCATTCAAAACATGATGATCCTATTGATCAATTTTATTTAGCTTCTCAATTGTCTTATTTTTTGTGGAATGCACCTCCTGATGAGACATTAATGGAACTGGCATCTGAAGGTTCGCTTCGAAAAGAATTAGAGGAACAAGTGGATCGAATGATTCGCAATCCAAAAATCGCAGAAATGATACAATCGTTTAGCTATGAATGGCTGCGTTTGGATCGTCATAAAACCATGGATGTTAACGTTCATAAATACGAAGACTACACCCGTTTTGTTAAAAAGGATATGCTCAAGGAAACCTATGCTTTTGTTCACTATGTTCTAGAGAATAATTTAAGTATCCTGAATTTTATAGATTCAGATTTTGCGATGCTCAACCAAAATCTAGCTGAATTTTATGGAATTGAAGGCGTGAAAGGAAGTGAATTTCGTCCGGTACAACTAGAGAAAGATGAACATAGAGGAGGACTCCTTTCTCAGGGCTCTTTCTTAAGCGGTCACTCCGACGGAGTTCAAGCCCACCCAATCAAACGAGCTGTTTGGGTAAAAGAAAAGATACTGGGTGAGCATCCCCCTCCACCCCCACCAAATGTTCCAGAATTAGATCCAGAAACACCCGGATTTGAACATCTGACCTTAAAGGAACAACTCTTTTTACATCGAAATAAAGCTTCTTGTATGGATTGTCATCAAAAAATTGATCCCTATGGTGTTGTCTTTGAAAATTATGACGCCGTTGGCAGGTATCGACTCGCTGTAAATGAAAAATCAATAGATTCTAAATCAGTACTCCCTGACGGAACAGAAATTGAAGGGATTCAAGGAATCAAAGACTATATTTTGAAATTAAAAAAAGACAATTTCACTAAAGCCCTAGTCGAAAATCTATATGCCTATGCGTTAGGTCGAGATGTAGGTTTTGCAGATGAAAAAGAAATAAATTATATTGTAGAAGAAGTTATTGATGATGACTACCGATTTAGAACCCTAATTGAGCAGCTTGTTTTAAGCCCATCATTTAGTAAAAAAGAGCCCAGTTGGTTTGAAAAAATTTTTTAATCATGAGTAAAAAATCTTGGCATCTAGACCGACGTACTTTTCTCAAAGGATTAGGAGTAAGCTGTATGCTGCCCTATCTTGAAGGCATGGCGATGACTAATTTCTCAACATTTACAGAACCATTAGCACCCAAACGATTATGCTTTTTATACTTCCCTAATGGTGTTGCCTTACCCCCAGAAGAAAGTGCGTATCACAAGAAATGGAACTGGTTTCCCACAGGAGAAGGCAGAAACTATACCCTATCACATTCACTTAAACCCCTAGAAAAATACAGAAATGAAATGTCCATCATGGGCGGTTTGAGTCACCCCTTTAGCCGAAATGTTTTGGGACATATGGCAGGGGATTCATTTCTTACCGGTGGTGATTTAAGAGGAGAATATAAAAACAGTGTTTCAGTGGATCAAGTAGCCGCAGAAAAACTCAGTAAATACACTCGTTTTAGGTCATTGAGTTTATCTACAGATGGTGGGGTAGGCTATAAGTCAAGAACTTCTACCCTATCTTTTAATTCCTCCGGAAAGCCCATTCCCTCAGAGCATAGACAACGTGAAATCTTTGAGCGTTACTTTTCTCCAAACGGAGGAAATACAACCCAGGAAAGAAAAAGAAGTCTGAATCAAGGTAAAAAAATTGTTGACTTAGTACTCGAAGACAGCAAGAGTTTCAAAAACAGATTAGGAGTAAACGACCAACTGAAATTAGATGAATATTTAAACTCACTCAATGAAGTTGAAAAACAACTGAGCAGAAATGAAAAGTGGCTTAACATTCCACTCCAGGATTTTGATGCTAGCTTAATTAATCTAGATATTGATCCCACTACAGCCCCAGAAGATTATGTTCGATCCATGATGGATATCATGGTGCTTGGCTTTCAAACCGATATCACTCGTGTGATGAGCTACATGATGGCACGTGAGGACGGAATGGGCTTTGGAGATAATTTCCCGAAAATTGCATTGGGACTTCAAGGTCATCATACGATTTCTCACGATCGAGCAACTGGACATTGGGAGGATTGGGGACGTTTGGATCGTTGGTATGCCAAACAATTTGACTACTTCCTGAATAAAATGAAAAACACCAAAGATATTTACGGATCTTTACTAGACAGCACACTCGTGCTGTATGGAAGCGCTTGTAGCACTACTCATAATGCTAGGAATTGCCCACTTATTCTAGCTGGAGGGTCTAAGTTAGGAGTTCAGCATGGTGCCTATACTCAATTTGATGAAAAAAAGGAACGTTTATCTAATCTCTTCGTAAGTATGTTAAATAAATTGGATGTTGAAACCGTAAGCTTTTCCGATAGCACGGGTCCGTTATCTGCAATTCTTTAAAATTTAAAACACATGAACTCTAAGCGATTGGTAAGTACTTCGGTTCTATGCATTTTACTCTTTAGTTTGATGGGAGGTCTCAGAGCTCAAAAATTCAACCTCAATCAGGATTTTCTTTTGGTTCACTTCGACTGTAAAACAGATGTTGATGATGTTCAAACTATGGCAGCATTGGCTACTTTGCTGAAAAATAAAATCTATCAAAACGTAAAGTATCACACTATAACAGGAACCTACGGAGTTCAAGAAGGGCTTTATGTACCCCCCAATAAATTAATGAGACTCGTCTTCAAGGAAAATTGGTCAGATGCCCACAATAATCAAGATCAAGCTTTAAGCGAAACCTTGAAAAAGATAAAAGCCACCCTAACACAAAATGGTGATCTCTGGATTGCGGATGCCGGACAATCGGATTTTTCCGCCCGACTCGTTGCTGCAATTCAGTATAATTATCCAAGCTTGAATACTAAAAAACGAATTCACATTGTTCAACACAGCGATTGGAACGAATCGGTCACAGCAAAGCAAGCCCTCAACTACGCTAAAAACAATACAGATTACATAAAAATTCCAGACGGGAATGCCACCAATAACGGAACTCCAGGTTTTAGAGACCCAAACTACACCATCTGGAATACTACTATAACCGATCCTGAACTGTTCAAAATCTGGAAGTTAGCCATTTCAATATCAAATCAATACAATGGAAAAGACGGTCGCTATCTCAATGAAGCCATTGCTTCTGGGGGTCTTGATTTTTCTGACCTCTCAGAGGTATGTTGGATACTTGACATTCAAGATGTAGAAGATGTAGATGCTTTTTTTAAAAAATTCTAAACTGAAAGCGAAACAAGAACATATACTTCCTTCTTCAAGTTTAAAGTCTCATAGAAATCTCTTTGAAACAGTATGATCACTGCTGAATTTAATTTATAAAGTTATTCGGTTTCAAGAAAAATAGGTGAAAATCATCTCTCTATAAGGAGGACTTTTTGTTTAGTCTATCCACTTCCGCTCTCCCGAAATACATCCCTCCAATTAGCTTAATAACCTCATCGGTAAGCTTCTGCGCTGAAACACTCGATTTTAAAGAAAATTGCTGACCGTCAAATGAATAAAGAATATTTTCTTTCTGACCTAAAACAATAGAGGTATGTAATTTTTTGTTTAGAATTATTTTCAATGAGAGTTTATATTCAGCGTGGATCGCTTCAAAGTCTTTTATGTTTTTTAGAGTAGTCTCCAAGACTCTTTTATTTGTTTTAAAATTGAGTTCTTCACGAGCAGTTCCATAATAAGTATATTGAGCGCTCATTTTGAATAATGGTAAAAGAAAAAAAAGTAGTGTATAACGCATATTGCCTCTAAATTAATTAAAAATACCGCTTAGCTAGACTCCACCTATTCGTTTCTTTTTACCTATTTTAGAAAAACCAAGACAAAACGCATGAAAAAAAATACACTTTTCTGCATTCTAATGCTCATTTTCGGTTGTAACCCCTTCTCTAAAGAGGTGACCCCTCCAAACATTCTCTTTATTTTTGCTGACGATCAGCGAGCAGATGCACTTGGATTTGCCTCGAATCCTTATATTAAAACTCCCCACATAGATGCTTTAGCAAAAAACGGAACACGTTTTGAAAATGCGTATGTCATGGGTGGCCACCACGGTGCTATTTGTGCACCTAGTCGAGCCATGCTTTTGAGTGGGAAAAGTTTATTTCATGTTTATGACCGCTTGGATGGAGTTCAAACACTTCCGAAGTACCTCGGCGCTTATGGTTACGAAACCTTCGGAACTGGAAAATGGCATAATGGGGCTGCGAGCTTTGAAGCAAATTTTCAACAAGGTGAGGTCGTGATGTTAGGAGGTATGAGTGATCATTTTAAAGTTCCTGTACGTGATCTAGATAAAGAACATAAATTAAATAACCTTCAAAGCAAAGGGTTTTCAACAGATATTTTTACCGATGCGGCACTTCGTTATTTGGACCGTTATGTCCAAGGTGAAAGAAAACAACCTTTCTTTTGTTACATTGCCTATACTGCCCCGCACGACCCACGCTCTCCAGCAGCTGACTATTTGAGTGCCTATGCAGAAGACGGTATTCCAATTCCTAAAAATTTTAAACCCCTCCATCCCTTCCGTTTTGACGATTTTAACGTACGTGATGAAACGCTAGCTCCTTGGCCAAGAACTCCAAAAGTGATACAATCTTCTCTTGCTGAATATTATGCATTAATTCAGCACATTGACGAACGAGTTGGTGATCTTATTCAGCGACTGAAAATGCATGATTTGTATGAAAACACGTTGATTATTTATGCCGCAGATAATGGTCTGGCGCTTGGCAGTCACGGACTTTTAGGTAAACAAAACCTTTACGAACACAGCACTAAGGTTCCTCTCATTATTAGCGGTCCAGGAATACCTAAGGAAGAGACGAGTCAGGCCTTAGTTTATTTGTATGATTTATTTCCAACCTTAGTTGACTATCTAGAAATTCCACAACCGGAAGGCATTGACGGAAAATCACTTCTCAAGGTAATTCGTAAAGAAGAAGAAATTGTTCGATCTAGTCTTTATACTGTTTATAGAAATACTGTTAGAGCTGTTCGGGATGAGGAATGGAAATTGATTCGCTATCCTCAAATCAATGTAACCCAACTTTTTCATCTCAAAGAAGATCCACAGGAACGTACTAATTTAGCTGATGATCCCCTATATGAATCTAGAAAAAACGAATTGATGAATATCCTTAAAATGCATCACGAATCTACGGATGATACCTTAAACCTCACTCCTTCAACTATAGTTTCTAAGGAATACGATTATAAAACCTTAGTCCAAAAAAGAGATCGCTGGCAACCGCCTTATATCATAAATAAGTATTTCCCGAAGGAAGCACAACAATAAAACGAAAGAGCTGTTTTTTTCGTCTTGCTGTTAAATACAATTCTTGTCCAAGTGATGTTTTTCTGATGCGTTACATCTAAGAAAAGAGGCTGCTAGATAATTTAATCTGTATCTAAGATTAATTGATAACCCTCAATCATTTCTTTGAGTTTTTGTGGATTTGATTGTGCTAAGTTTTTTTGCTGAGGGAGATCTTCATCTAGGTTATAAAGTTGGTATTCGCTGTCGTTACCTAGTTCGACTCCTACATTCATATTGCTTTTAGGTCCTGGATACGGTGGTATGAGTACCCAATTTTGATTTCTATAGGCTGTTCTAGTCATAGCTTCCGTGACTAGCTCGCTTCTTCCTTCTCCGTTATTTTGAAATAAAACGGCAGATAAATCAACACCATCTTTGGAACGGATATCAGAGCCAATCAAAGAGGCGATTGAGTTTAAAAAATCGATTTGTGAAACAAGTTGATCTGAAACCTGTGGTATAATCTTTCCTTTCCAATAGGTTATAAATGGGACTCTTGTACCCGCCTCGAATAGGCTATATTTACCTCCTCTTAAATTCCCAGCCGGGGTGTGATTTCCTAATTTTTCAACGGCATCATCGTAATAACCGTCATTTAAAACCGGCCCGTTATCACTTGAAATAATTAGAATCGTATTTTCTAATAAGTTGTTTTCCTCAAGGTGATCATACAACGCCCCAATACACCAATCTGCCTCGACAATAGCATCGCCCCTAGGTCCCATTCCAGACACACCTTCAAATCGTGGATGAGGAGTTCTGGGTACATGGGGTTGTTGTAGTGTGTAAAATAAAAAGAAGGGGTTTCCTTTTACCTTATCGATATACTTTTTAGCCTGATTTAAAAATTCATCAGCCATATCAATATCACTCCATTTGGCTTGTTCTCCCCCTTTCATAAATCCAATTCTAGAAACGCCATTTACAATAGTACCATTGTGACCGTGATGCCACTTCATAGAAAGTAATTCTGGATTGTCCTTCCCAGTGGGTTGACCCTCATAGTTTTCATCAAAATTCACTTCAATTGGATCACTGGGGTCAAGATTTAATACGGTACCATTTTCCATATAGACCGTAGGTACACGATCTTGTGTATCGGGCATAATGAAACTATAATCAAATCCAACCTCATTGGGGCCTGGACTAATTCTTTGATTATAATCAATTTTAGAGTCTCCCAATCCAAGGTGCCACTTTCCGACAATCCCTGTTTGGTACCCTTCATTTTTTAACATTTTAGGGAGTGTCATCTCTAAAGTGTCTATGATCAAGTTGGCACCTGTCAAAATTTTAGCACGCTTATTTCTCCATGGATAAGTCCCTGTCATTAAAGCATAACGACTGGGGCTACAGGTTGCTGAACTTGAATATCCGTTGGTAAATCGAGAACCCTTAGTTGCAATTTTATCTAGGTTAGTTGTCTGTAATTTTCCGACACCATAGGAGCTTACATCACCATAACCTAGGTCATCAGCATAAACAATAATAATGTTAGGTCTGGACTTGATTGCATTTGACTCACATGAGACGAGTATGAAAATAAAAAGTGGAATTAGTAAAGGCTTCATCTCTCTAAGATAAAAGTTTCTGATTAAGAAAAGTTTATAAAAACAAAAAAACCTCTGAATTAAATTTCAAAGGCCTTATTAACCATAAACCAATTCATCGAATTGATAAATTAAATTTAATTATAAAAAATTAAAAATGTGTGACTTTTGTCACATTAATTTAAAATTTGTATA
Organism: Flavobacteriaceae bacterium; assembly: GCA_965656215.1. Taxonomy (GTDB): domain Bacteria; phylum Bacteroidota; class Bacteroidia; order Flavobacteriales; family Flavobacteriaceae; genus MS024-2A. Next base: position 22,160 of record CBFHJD010000005.1, on the reverse strand, counting down.
TAAGAATCTTTCAATTGTATTTTACTTTCTTGTTGAAGTTTTTTTAATGTTCTGGAAATCATTTCTCTAGATGTTCCCAAGTCATTTGCTAATTGCTTATGTGTTTTTAACGTTTTTAACTTACCTGTAGAAGTGGACTCTTTTTTTAAGTAGCTAAATAATCTTTCATCTACTTTTTTAAAGCTTAAATCATTAATTGTATCTAACAAATCCCAGTAGCGCTCTAAGAATATGATAAAAACGAGATCGTTCCATTCTTTATGCTCTTTTTGCCAAGATCGAACCTTATTATTTGGTGCTTTAATGATTTCACTATCTTCATCAGTAACTGCAGACACCAAACTGATCTTACTCCTAAAACTAGCGACCATAGACATCAAACAGGTTTCTCCGTTACCAACATAATACAACAGTTGTTCTTTTTATGACTCTGTATCTTAAATGAAAACACGAACAGAACCCTTTTTAACAAAGGGAACATAGTCCATCAAATCACCTTTAGAAACAATTTTTACATTCTGTGGCACTTCAATGGTTGTTGATGATTGTTCAATTTCAGCCTCTAAAGATGATAGCAAAAGAATATTTTCTAACATAATAATATGGTGAAAAATTATTTTTTAACTGATTAGAAAATTAAGATAATCTAATTAAAAAATCTGTTCCAAAAGAGTCATGGTTTAAAAAATTCCTCTTCAGATATTTGATAGTAATTCCCCATTTTGGACGCGTCAAAGAAGAAATTGAAGGTATGGCGCTCACCAAAGTTAATATTGGTTCGATCGCGATCTTCGTAAAAAAAGTTTTTAGACTTAAACTGAACATAGAGTCGTGTAATCGGGAGCTTTTCAAAAACATACTTATCATTATTTCTTATGTAAACATGACGTATGAATTTTTTGTTTTGATCTCTTACTGAAACTATAATATCGTGATCAACTTCATTTATCAAAACTAATGAAGCGTTGGATACTGGGTTAAAAACTTCAGGAGGAAAACGATCTTTAAAAGTTTTGTCTCCTGTGATCCCTCGCTGGCTAAAAACGAGAGTAGAGCACATTACAAGGCTAAGGACTAAGAGCTTTTTCATGGGATAAAATTTAAACCAACTAATTGAATAAAATTAAAATTACAAATTTTTAAGTTAAAATATGTTGGTAAGCCTTTCTTGAGAAAAGAATTAACATCAGTGCAGCCAATATAAAAATCAAGAATGCTATGTTTAAATTAAACAAATGGGCAACATAACCTACAAATGGAGGTGCTAAAAGAACGCCAACAGTTGCATAAGTACCTACAATAGAGATTGCCATTCCTGGTGCGTATTTTTTAGATAGACTTGCCAAACTAAAAGACATTGGAAAAATGGATGCAACTCCCAAACCGGTAATAAAAAATCCAAAAAGTGCTGGGTAAAAGGTTGGGAAAATAATTAAAATCGAAACACCAAAAACCACGACTGAAGCACTTAGTATAAACAGTTTTTTCATGCCCATTAATTCTACAAGCCTATCAGTAAAAAATCGAGATACCGTCATCGAAACCATAAACACCAAATAGCTAAGGGTAAACAAATCTGCCTGAACAACTTCTCTAAAATAAACACTGCACCAGTCGTAAATACCACCTTCGCACACAGCTGCACAAAACACAATAAGGCCGGTATATAAAATAAATTTGTCTGGTTTAGCAAAACGCAACTTATTCCCTCCAACTTCTCGGTCATTCTTCAACAAAAACGATGCAGCTACTAGACTGGTAATAAATCCAAATAAGAATACACTTCCCAAATGAATTGAAATTGAAATATCAAAATATATTGCGTTGGTTGCATATATAATACCACAAAGACCGCCTAAACTCCAGATACCATGAAAACTACCAGTAATTGGTTTTCCGTAGCGCTTTTGAAGTTGAATAGCTTGCGTGTTCATGGAAATATTAATTGCACGTAAACCAAATGCAAAAAAACAAACTGCTAGCGTTAAAAATTCAAAAGAAGAAGAATAACCAATTCCGAAAAGAGCTATCAAATAAATTAAAAACCCCGACAAGAGTAGGTACCGACTGTCATATTTTGAAATAAGCCAACCAGATATAGGCAAACCAATTAGAGAACAAATGGGCAAAATAAAAAGAAAGCTTCCTAACTCGGCTTCGTTCATATCATAAGTCAACTTGAGTGTTGGTATTCTTGATGCCCATGAAGAAAAGCAAAATCCTGAAAGAAAAAAGAAAGTACTTAGCGCGAAACGATTTTGCTTGTTTGTTTTCAAAAAATGAATTTAAGACCACAAAGATGATTTCAATTTTTAAATAAAAAAATACTGATTTGAATTTTGTGGAAAAAAAAATTACCTTTAATATCTTGAAAATTAATAAAATGAAAAATAAACAAAACGACTCTCGAAGATCCTTTATTAAAAAAAGTATTGCTGCCTCCTCCATTATGATAGTCCCTAGGCATGTACTAGGAGGACCAGGTTATTTAGCCCCAAGCGATCAGCTAAACTTAGCAGCAATAGGTTCTGGTGGAAAAGGAGCAAGTGATATTAGCAATGCATCTGTAAAAGGAAGAGAGCATGTAGCTGCTCTTTGCGATGTCGATTTTTCAGGAAGTGCCTCAAAAACAGCGAAGAAATTTCCAAAAGCAAAACAGTATGCAGATTACAGAGTCATGCTGGATAAAGAAAAAGATATTGATGCGGTAACCATATCAACACCAGATCATGTTCATGGTCCTGCTGCTGCATATGCTATGGAGCGAGGTATTCATGTTTATGTTCAAAAACCAATGACACATAACATCAAAGAGGCAAGAATCCTTACCCAAATGGCAAGAGACAAAAAAGTAGTCACTCAAATGGGAAATCAAGGAGGGTCTAATCCCTTGCTTAATATGGTTCAGGACTGGATCGATACTGGTGCTATTGGCGCAGTGTCTGAAGTCAAAATATGGACCAACAGACCTGTTTGGCCTCAAGGTGTTCAAATGCCTAAGGCAGACCCTAGTTTAAAGCCTGATGCACTGAACTGGGATTTATGGTTAGGACCAGCTAAAGAAAAACCATACACCCCCAACATGCATCCATTTAGCTGGAGAGGTTGGTGGGATTACGGAACCGGTGCACTCGGTGATGTAGGTTGTCATTTAATTGATATCCCGTTTCGTACTCTGGGACTAAAATATCCTACCTCTGCAGAATGTAGTGTAGGAAGTGTATTTTCTAAAATGTGGACCCCTGATTATATTCCAGAAGGATGCCCACCTTCTTCATTGATTACAATTAATTTTGAAGCAACTCAGAAAACAAAGAAACCTATTCAAATGACATGGAGTGATGGTGGAATCCGACCTCCGCACCCAGAAATCATTCCAGCGAATAGTGATATTGGTGGAAAAGATAGTGCCAATGGAGTCCTAATTATTGGTGATAAAGGAATTATCTCAACCAATATCAACGACAGTTCTCCGTTGATGCCAAAACTCTATTTATACGACGGTACCTCCGACTTTGGCCCAGAAGTGGAAAAGATGACTGAGCCTGAATACGGTCACCAACGTAAATGGGTAGATGCATGTAAAGCTGGATTTAACAGCAAAGAACATTTGGCACTTACCTCCTCCTTTGATTATGCCGGACCCATGACTGAAACTGTATTGATGGGGAATTTGGCAATTCGTAGTTTTATGCTTAGAAAAGAATCGGGTAACGGACAAATGGATTATTTCGCAAGAAAAAAGCTTTTATGGGACGGCGAGAACATGAAAATTACCAATCTGGAAGCTGCCAATCAATTTGTTACCAGAGAATATAGGGCTGGTTTTACTCTATAAAATTATTTTTTTTCGGGGACGTAATTTTGTTTATTACATTCTAAATCAGTAAAATAAATGGAAAAAGGTTCTCCAACCGTTCTATTTAGTTTACTTTTGCCGACAGAAATAAATTTATGACAACTTTCAAGTCCCTAGGACTCAACGAGGCACTTATTAAAGCCGTAGAAAAACTAGGATTCGAAACTCCAACGGAGGTTCAAAGCAAAGTAATTCCTCTATTACTTAACGATAAAACAGATTTAGTAGCACTAGCTCAAACAGGTACTGGAAAAACAGCAGCCTTTGGCTTTCCGATGCTTCAACACATAGATCTAGGTAACAAAAAAACACAGGGGCTTATTCTTTCTCCTACACGAGAGCTTTGTTTACAGATCACAAACGAGATGGAGCAGTACGGTAGAGAAATGAAACAAATCAATATCGTTGCTGTGTATGGTGGTGCTAACATTACCGAACAAGCTAAAAAAATTAAACGAGGGGCTCATATCGTCGTGGCCACTCCAGGCCGATTGAAAGACATGATACGGAGAAAGTTGGTAGACATAAGCGCCATTAATTTTTGTGTATTGGACGAAGCTGATGAAATGCTTAATATGGGATTTTATGAAGATATAAAATCAATTCTTACCCATACACCAGACGCTAAAAGCTCATGGCTATTTTCCGCAACAATGCCCCCTGAAGTCAATACTATTGCTAAAAAATTCATGAACTCTCCTATAGAGATCACAGTTGGAACAAAAAATGCCGGAACAAAAAGTGTAGATCACCAATATTTTATTGTTGCAGCTAGAGAGCGATATACTGCTTTAAGAGCTGTGGTCGGTATGAATCCTAATATTTTTGGATGTGTATTCTGTAGAACAAAAATTGAAACTCAAAAAGTTGCAGAAAAATTAATCCAAGACGGACACAAGGCCGCTGCAATACACGGTGATTTGAGTCAAAATCAACGTGATGCAGTAATGCAGTCTTTCAGAAAGAAAAAAATCCAATTACTCATTGCGACCGATGTTGCTGCTCGAGGTATTGATGTAGATGATATTACTCACGTTATAAATTATCAATTACCGGATGAAATTGAAACGTATACCCACCGTAGTGGAAGAACGGGAAGAGCAGGTAAACTAGGTACCTCCATTATTTTTGTTACAAAGTCTGATAGAAGAAAAATTAAACTGATTGAAAATAAACTTCAGACAAAGTTAACCGAGCTTGAAATGCCTTCTGCCCAAGAGATTTTCAAAAATAAGGTTCAGCATTGGATGGAAGCGTTAAAAAACACTCCAATTAAAAGTGAACTTCAACCCTATTTAGCTGATGTACACAAAGGGCTTGAAGAACTTGATAAAGAAACACTAGTTGAATTAATGTTATCAAAAGAGTTTCGCAATTTTGATTTAAACCCTAAGGTTTTAAGTTTTGACGAAGGGAGAAACTCTGAAAGAAGTTCAGATAGAAAAATTAATGCTCCCGAAGATAAGGATCGCTTTTTTATCAATTTAGGAGCTAGAGACCAATATGAATGGACAACGCTCAAAGATTTTGTACGTTCTTATCTTAAATTAGGTATGGACGATGTTTTTCAAGTTGAAGTAATGAAAAACTTTTCATTTTTCTCTACCCACAAAAAACATCGAGATTTAGTATTAAAATCTTTCAAAGACCTCAACTTAGACAGTAGAAGAATCTCCGTTGAACTGACTAAAAAAGGAAAGACTTTTTCTCCCAAGCAAAAGAAAAAGTCTAACTATGGTGGATCAAGGTCTAAAAAAAGGTATTAAACGCTCTTAGAGCTTTCGCATCCAAATGTTTCGATAACTAACAAGGTCGCCATGATCCTGTAATAATAAAGATCGATGATTTACTTTGTCATCTGAATAACCAGGCATTACATCTCGTCCTTTCTTAGGTTTCCCTATATATTCAGTTGTGCCCCGAATTTCAACAGCATTTTGAACAAGAACTCCGTTGTGAAAAACAATGAAACTACCAGCCTTAATTTCGTTTCCATCTTGATCATGTTCTGGAGCATTGAAAATAATGTCATAAACTTGCCATTCTCCTGTGGGTCGCATTGCATTTACTAAAGGCATATGTTGCTTGTAAATTGAGGCTGCCTGACCGTTTGAATAGGTTCTATTTTGATAGCTATCTAATACTTGAACTTCATATCGCCGCTGGAATAGAATTCCACTGTTCCCTCTTCCCTGGCCTTCTCCTTTAATAACTGTAGGAGATTTCCATTCAATATGCAATTGGATTGAACCGTGCTCTTCTTTGGTTTCAATTCCGCCAGTCCTCGGATTTACCGTCATACTTTTATCCGGATTTAAGCTCCATTGAACACTACCCTGTGGGCGTTCACTTCTCCATTTTGAGAAATCAGTTCCATCAAAAAGCACAATAGCATCACTTGGAGGAGCTGTAAAAACTCCAGGTTGAATTACTTTAGGTTCAGGTTCCCAAACTTCAGTTTCTTCGGGTTTCATTTTGTTTTGAGCAAACACAAATTGCGCCACTAAAACAAGTGATAAAAAATATTTCATTCTAAATTTAAATTATAGGTAGCTTGTACCCGTTATGATAAGTATTAGTAAGGTATTTGGCGTTAATAGCATCATCTGTAAAGCCTTTCTTTTCGGCATCCCAATACAGTTTTTCACCAGATCGGTAAGAAATATTACCCATTTGTGCTACAGTTGCCACATGTGCTCCTTCTTGAATAGAACAATTGACCATAGAAGGGTTATTTGATCTCATTGCCTCAACAAAATTTTGAGTATGCATATCTAATCCTCTATCTGATGGTTTCACTAAAGGTTTGGCTACTTTATTTTCACTTCTACCCTCTTCAATAACTTCCCAACCACCTCGGTTTACTATGAGAGTTGCATTATTGCCAATAAATGCAATTCCATGATCTCTTCCATATGATCCATTGTCAATTCCCATCGCCGAATCCCATACTAAATTAAATTGATCAAATTCATAGAGGGTTGTCAATGTATCGGGTGTTTCTTCTGCAAGATTAGGATAGGCAAACTTACCCCCTAATCCAACAATTGTTTTTGGCAAAGAGGCTTGCATTCCAAGTAAACCATAATCAAGAAGATGGACTCCCCAATCTGTCATTAAACCACCAGCATAATCCCAAAACCATCGAAAGTGAAAATGAAAGCGACTAGCATTAAAGGTTTTACTAGGCGCAGGACCTAACCAACTCTTGTAGTCTACACCTTTTGGTGGAGCACTATTGGCAACAATCGGTTCTGGTCGCATCCATCCTTGGTAGCACCAAACTTTTACTGTACGAATTGGACCTAAAACACCCGTTTCTATATACTTTACAGCATCCTGGAAATGCTTTTGGCTTCGTTGCCATTGTCCAACTTGGACAACATTCCCATAACGCTCTTGCGCAGCGACCATTGCTCTACATTCACCCACTGAATTTCCAATGGGTTTTTCGCAATATACATGCTTGCCTGCTTCTGAAGCGTGAATCATCATTAAGGCATGCCAATGATCTGGGGAACCAATAACTACCGCATCTATATCTTTCTCTTCAAGCAGTTTTCTGTAATCTGAAAATGTTTTAACTTTTACTCCCTCGGATTTCATTTCAGCTTCACGCTTATCTAAAACATTCTGATCAACATCACAGATTGCTGTTAATTTAACTCCAGGAATTTTTAATAATGATTTAGTATCTGACCACCCCATACCATTTATTCCAATAGCGCCTATATTAATTGTGTCATTTGCACCTAAAACTGTTGTCCCCTTTTGTAAGGATGTAAACCCAGGCAAAACCAACCCTGCTCCTGCTATCAATGAAGATTGCTTGATAAAATTCTTTCGATTCATGCTCTTTTTGCTTTTAGTTTGTTTTTCTAATATAGAAAAATAATATAATTAATTCAAAATGAACTCAACGACACCTAGTTCCTAAAAAGAAGATGTTTTCTTATATTTGTTAAAAATGGATCAAATGGAGACGGTAATAGCATATTTTGAAACGATCCCTCCCCTACACAGAAGTTTAATCCTTGTAGGTGGACTCAGTTTTTTTTGGATATTGGAAGGATCTTTTTCGCTTTTTAATTTTCAATATAAAAAGTGGAAACACGCCCTTCCTAATATTTTTTTTACGGGTACCACAATTCTAATTAATTTTCTTTTAGCATTCCTTCTTTTAAATACTTCAGATTGGGTGGTGCGTACAAATTTTGGAATCCTTCATTGGTTACCTGATTTTCCTCTCTGGATAGATGTAGTACTGGGCGTGTTACTTTTAGATTTTATCGGGGCTTACCTTCCGCATTGGACAGAGCATCGAATCAAGCCCCTATGGATGATACACTTAGTACACCATAGTGATCATCATGTAGATACTACAACCGCGAATAGACATCATCCTTTAGAAAGTCTGGTTCGCTTTGCTTTTACCTTATTTGGTGTGTTTATTATCGGAGCAAATATTGGAATTGTGATGCTGTATCAGTCCTTATCGCTTATTTCAACCCAATTCAATCATGCCAATATAAAACTTCCAAAGAAATTAGATCTTTATCTTAGTTATGTTCTAGTTTCTCCTGATATGCACAAAACTCATCACCACTACAGACTACCATATACCGATGCAAACTTTGGAAATATTTTTTCTATTTGGGATCGAATTCTAGGCACCTATTTGCCTTTTGATCGAGAAAAATTAGTCTTTGGTGTCGATGTATTTTTTGATGAGAAAGCCAATGCTAAAATCTCTAATCTATTGAAACAGCCTTTCCAAGCTTACTCAAAACCTACACTAGCACCAGAAACAGACTCCTAGGAAAGGAGTGACAAGAGTTTTTTCAACGAGTATGTAGTCTGATTCCCCGTATCCATATCCTTCAGAACAAATTGTTTTTGCTCTAACTCTTCAGAACCTATTAAAATAACTTTGGCTATTTTTTTATCATTAGCATAGGCCAATTGCTTTTTCAATTTTGCCTCAGTGGGGTATAGCTCACACGCTATTCCGTGAGTTCTGAGTTCATTAACGTAATGATAAGCAACTGCAGCAGCTGCATCTCCAAAGTTCGCAAACAATACCTCAGCAGAGGCTTGTAAGGTTTCAGGAAATAATCCTAAAGCTTCCATAACTAGGAAGATTCGCTCAAAACCAAATGAAACACCTATTCCACTCATGTTTTTTAATCCAAAGGTTCCTGTCAAGTCATCATAACGACCTCCTCCTCCAATAGAACCCATTTTTACAGTATCTGGAGCACTCACTTCAACTATCATTCCTGTATAATAATGAAGTCCTCTTGCTAGGGTTAAATCAAAATTTAGGCTCACTTTTTCAAGAGGAGAAACCTCCAATTGTGTTAAAATAAATTTTAATTCATGAATTCCTTCAAGCCCCTCATTGTAGTCATCAAATAACTTTTCTAAAGTCTCTAGCTGTTCATATGCACTGCCTTTTAATTCTAATAACTGCTCAAGTGTATGCAACGCATTTTCACTAAAATCATGTGTTTTGAGCTCTTTAATGACCCCCTCTTTACCGATTTTATCTAGTTTATCTAAAGCGACAGTAAAACTGGTGAGTTTTGATTCAGCGCCTAACAGTGCAGCAATTCCAGCTAAAATTTTTCTGTGATTAATTTTTAGAGAAACGCCTTCTATTTTCAATTTCGAAAAGGCATTATCGTAAAGTGATAGCATTTCAATTTCTTGCCAAAGCGATCGGTTCCCTACAATATCAGCATCGCATTGATAAAACTCCTGAAAGCGACCGTGTTGAGGTCTGTCTGCTCTCCAAACAGGTTGAATTTGATACCGTCGGAAAGGAAATGAAAGTTCGTTTTGATGCTGAGCAACATAGCGCGCAAAAGGCACTGTCAAGTCATATCGGAGGGCTTTTTCAGACAAGGAATGAACAAATTTCTGAATAGATCCCTGTGCCAATGCCTCAACATCTGCTTTTTTTACTTTTTCACCGGAATTTATAATTTTAAAAACCAACCGATCTCCTTCTTCTCCATAAACACCAGTTAAGGTTTCTAACCTTTCAAATGATGGAGTCTCTATAGGTTCAAATCCAAAAGTCTCAAAAGCTTCTTGCAATGTTTCTTTAAGATACGTTCGTCGGGCAACTTCTGCTGGAGAAAAATCACGGGTCCCTTTAGGTGTAATGGGTTTTATTGACATAGCTCTATTTGAAATACAAATATCCTCTATTTTGCCGAATTGGAAAAATAAGTTTCTAAAGTGCTGTAACGATGTCCGTCGGTTCGAATTGCTCCTTTTTTTAAATAAGAGTAGACGAAGTCGCTCTTGGATGGATCGTAAGTTTTCACTCCTTGAAGTAGTGTAACATCGTCTGAATCAAAATGGTTTAAAACCCATTCAAAACCTTCAGATGTAGAGAGATCGATTTCTTTAGTAGAGACTTTAATTACGATAGCAGAAGCTTGATCCTCAGCAGTTTTGAACAAAAATAATTGATCCGCTGAGTTGAATTCTAAAAAATCACATCCACTCACCACTTTATCCCAAACTACATCACTAAATAAATCAAGCAAAACATCAACTTGCTGGACTTGATTTATTTTAATTCCCTCCCATTTGGAATGATCTAGGCCTTGAGTTGCTAAAAAAATAGCGAATTCCTCATGTAATTCTTCAAACTGTTCATGAGTAAGTCTGTGGTATTTCACAATCGTATTTTAACAAAAAAGTCCGCTAATAGCGGACTTTAGATTGGTTATGCTTTTGCTTTAGGATCCGGTATGATTTCAAATGGAAATTCAAAACTAACCTCTCTGTGCAATCGAATTGAAGCAACATATTTACCCAAACGTTTGATGCTTTTTCCCGGTAAGGAAATGTGCTTTTTATCTAATTCACTTGATTTCGCGCTAATCAATTGAGCCAAATCAGCATTGGTAACGGAACCAAACAACTTGTCTCCAGAGCCTACTTTTGATGGGATTTGAATTTCAAGTGCTTTGATTTCCTCAGCTCTTGCTTGAGCAGCCTCTATAATTGATTTTTCTTTAAAAGCTCTTTGCTTTATATTTTCTGCCAAAACTTTTCTAGCTGAAACAGTAGCCATTACAGCCTTACCTTGTGGGATTAAAAAGTTACGACCGTAACCATTTTTAACCATCACAATTTCATCTTTGAATCCAAGATTTTGAACGTCTTCTTTTAGTATTAATTCCATGATGAATGCTTTATTATTTTAACATGTCAGCCACGTATGGCATTAGTGCCAAATGGCGAGCTCTTTTAACTGCAACAGATACTTTTCTCTGGTACTTTAGGGATGTTCCTGTTAACCTTCTAGGTAATATTTTACCCTGTTCGTTTACAAACTTTAATAAAAAGTCTGCGTCTTTGTAATCAACATATTTGATTCCAGAGCGTTTGAAACGACAGTATTTTTTCTGGGTTGTAGTATCGATGTTTAACGGGGTTAAATACCGAATTTCACCTTCCTTTTTTCCTGAATTTTGTTCTTCTATCTTAGACATAACTTATGCTTTAGTTTTGTTTCGTTTTCTTCTTTTTTCCGCCCAAGTTAGTGCGTGCTTATCAAGCTTCACAGTGAGGTAACGCATCACGCGCTCATCTCGTCTAAATTCAACCTCTAAAGGTTCAATTGTTTCATGTGGTGCTGCAAATTCAAAAAGATGATAGAAGCCACTCTTTTTATTTTCAATAGGATAGGCTAGTTTTTTAAGTCCCCAGTTTTCTTGGCTAGTCATTGTGCCTTTCTGGGTCTTAATAATGTCTACAAATTTCTGAACTGCTTCCTCCACCTGGGTTTCAGACAGAACGGGATTTAAAATGAAAACAGTTTCGTAATGATTCATATATCTTAATTTTGGTTGGCAAAAATAGAGTATTAAGTACATTATACCAAATAATATCGGGACATAAATTTTTTTTTATAAGTTTGTAGTACTAAATCTTTATTCAATGCTCCTTAACTATATCATAATCGACCCGAATCCTATTCAAAGGATTCACTTACTCCAATTTTTCAAAAAGATCAAAATACTAAAGCTCAAAGCAGAATTTTCAAATGCTATTGATGCCCATAACTTTTTAAACTACAATACTGTTGACCTAATTTTTTTATCTGCTAAACTTCCCGTCTATTCTGGTTTTGATTTTATAGAGAAGCTATGTGACCCAAACGAAATAATTCTTCTTACAGAACAGCCTAAAGACGCTCTCAGAGCCTATGATCTTGGACTTACAGATTGCATCGCACCTCCTTATTCTTTGAGTCGGATGGAAAAGTCGGTAGAACGAGTCGTTTCAAAAATTAAAGCCGGTGTAGAAACAAAAAAAGAAAAAAGCCATATTATTGAAATCAAACACAATCTGACTACTGAAAAGATTCCAACGGCAAGAATCAAATGGATTGAAGCCATGGGAGATTACGTTAAAGTTATTACTCCAGAAAAAAAATATTTGGTGCTATCGACCATGAAGGCATTCATGAATAAATTACCTGAAAATCAGTTTTTGAGAATACATAAATCATTTATCATCAACCTAAACAAAGTGGTAAATTACACCGCAACAACAGTGAATATCGAAGGCTCTCAATTGCCGGTAAGTAGAAACAGAAAAAAGGACTTTCGTCAAACGATTAGTCAGCTTTAATAGGGATCAACATCAAAATTGACACGTGTACTTCTAAACGAAGCAATTGCTTGGAAGCTTTTAAACGTTTTAAATAAAATATCCTTTAGAGAAGAAGCTGATTGCTCATGATCAATTTTAATTAATATCTGCTTTTGATATTGATTTCGAACCCTAGCTACGAGTGGAAATACCGGACCTAAAACCGTTCCAGAATACGACTGCTTTAATACGTTCGCAAACCAATCTGCAGCTAAGTTAATGGTTTCGTATTGCCTACATTTTAAAGTAACTCGGATCATCCTGAAATAAGGAGGATAATGGTACTGTAGGCGTTCTTTTTTTTGAGCAGCAAATAAACCCTCATAATCATGTTGTAAAACCTGCTTGAGCGTTGGGTGTTCTGGCTGGTAAGTTTGCATCAATACACGTCCTTTTTGATCTGACCTTCCTGCACGCCCCGCTACCTGACACAACATTTGATAACTTCGCTCATGGGCTCTAAAGTCAGGGAAATTCAGAACATGATCTGCATTGATGACTCCTACCAATAATACATTTTTAAAATCTAAGCCTTTGACTACCATTTGAGTACCAACAAGAACTTGTATTTCTTCTTTCATAAAAGCATTGATAATTTTATCAAATCCCCATTTACCTCGGGTACTGTCCCAATCCATTCTTCCCACTTTAACCTCAGGAAAAACTTCTTTGACATGCTCCTCAATCTGCTGTGTGCCCACCCCTTTAGTAGTCAGAGTTGGCATACCACAAGCATGACATTGTTGTGGCATCGGTATATGATAGCTACAATAATGACAACGTAATTGCTGATGGGTTTGATGGTAGGTAAGTGAAACATCACATTGAGTGCATTGGGGGGAATGTCCGCAACTAGTACATTCTAAAATGGGTGCATACCCACGACGGTTTTGAAAAAGAATAACTTGCTTTTTTTCTGCAAAAGTTTGCTGCATTGCTTCTACCAAATCATCGGAAAACATTCCTTTCATTTGCTTTTTTTTCTGCGCCTCTTTAAGATTGATAAGTTCTATTTTTGGCAGGGATACCCCCCCAAATCGTTCGCTAAGCAGAACCCAACCGTATTTTCCATTTCTTACATTTTCAGCACTTTCTAGAGAAGGGGTTGCAGAACCTAGTAACACTTTCGCCTCTAAAAGTTTGGCAAGATAAATGACACTATCTCTTGCTTGGTATCTCGGTGCTGGATCAAACTGCTTGTAGGAGTTTTCATGTTCTTCATCTACAATTACCAACCCTAAGTCTTGAAAGGGTAAAAAAATTGCAGAGCGAGCGCCAACAATAATTTGACCTTTGCTTTTTGAACTCAACACCGTTTGCCACACCTCAGCACGTTCATGAATAGAAAACTTGGAATGATAAACCAAAACTTGATCTCCAAAACGTGAAATTAATCGGTCTACAACTTGAGGTGTTAGGGAAATTTCAGGAACCAAATACAACACTTGTTTACCTTGATGCAATTGTTTTTCTATTAAATCAATATATACTTCTGTTTTACCCGATGATGTTACCCCCTCAAACAATACAACTGGTTTTTCTTCTAAAGACTTTTCAATTTCTAAGTAGGCTGTATTTTGGGCCTTAGATAGTTGTTTTTTTTCAGATAAACTTTCTTTTAAAGGATATAGTTCTCGTGAAATTTCTTGATAATTTTCTTCTAAGATTCCTTTATCAATCAAGGCTTTGATGGGGCCGCTATTTGCTTCTGTAGGTGATTTTAAATCTGCTACCTTATTCCACGAACCTTTTTCATGATTAAGGCTAAAAATCTTCATGATTACCTCCAACTGCTTTGGAGCTCGTTTTAATTGTTCAAAAAGCAATTGTAATTGTTTCTCTTCCTCATAATCAGGGTTCAACCTAACAAAGCGAGCTTTTTTCGGCTTAAACTTTTCTTCAATTTTCTGATGAATACTAACCGCACCCTTTTGCATCATGTCAACAACCAGGGGCATTACTCGCTTTCTGTCTGTTATTTGTGCAATATCGTCCAATGAAAGAGCTTGCTTCTGCAAAGCTTCATAAACCAAAAATTGCAGATCGGAGAGCTGATCTAAAACAGTTTTCTCAACCTCTTGAATCACAATTAAAGTTTCACTTTCAAGTAAAAGTGCAGCGGGTAAACAAGCACGCATGACCTCACCTTGGTAGCACATATAGTATGATGCCATCCAAGACCAGAATTCAAGTTGCCTTTCTGTTACGCTTGGCGTATCGTCTAAGATCATCCCAATTGGTTTGGGAATATAAGTTTGAGGAGCAACCTGATGTACACGTTCAACAATTGCGGTATACATTTTCTGTTTTCCAAAAGGAACTGCTATACGAAACCCTGGAGCTAGGCAATTAGCTTCTTCTTCGGTGAGCTGATAGGTGTAGGCCTTAGGGAGAGCTAAAGGCAGTATAACATCGACAAAATATGCTGCAGCATCTAATCCCTCAATCTTCATCTAACGCTATCTTAGGCTCTCTTTTAAAACGGAAAAGTGTTGCATTTAACTCAAAACCCAACAAAAGAATGTTTGAATTGATCCAGATGTAAAGCAGGAAAATCAACAAAGCCCCAATTGATCCGTAAAGCTGGTTGTACGTGGAGAAGTTTTCGATGTATACTCCAAATCCATAAGTTGTTAAGAAAAATAATAAAATGGTCATCAATGCGCCTGGTGAAAAGAAACGAATTTTCCGACCTTCTATAGTCCCAAAATAATAAAGCATACTCACAACTACGTAGATAAATGCTCCAAAAAAGGCATATTGTCCAATCCGAGTCCATCGAATCTCAGAAGCAATTAGTGAGTCCAAATTATTTAAAATATAAAACTCAAAATAAAAAAAGATGATTACTGCAGTCAAAGACAATAATGCGATCACAACACTTAGTGCTATGGAAAGCAAATACTGACGAAAAAAATTTCTTGAAAAACTGACGTGATACGACCCCTCAAAACTTCCGAAAATTGCTGAAATACCATTTGCTGATAAAAATATCGACAATAAAAAAACTGAGGAAAGCAGTCCTCCTCTTGGTTTGTTTCTTATATCCTCAAAAATCTGAGTGAAAAAAGATTGTGTTTCCGTTGGCAAAAAAAGTTCTAAATAATTAAGAAAGGTTTCGTCAAAGTTATCAATCCTTATAAAAGGAATCATGTCAACAAATGGAATCAAGTTCAATATAAAAAGTAAAAATGGGAAAAGTGCCATAAAGAAACTAAACGAAATACTTCCCGCTCTGGAGGTAAGTGCTCCTTTAAATATACCAATTACATACATCTCTAAAAGATCGTAAACAGAAAAACCGTAAAAACCAGGAAGCTTAATTGCTCTAAGGAATTCTACAATCGATTTTACAAGAGGTAATTGTAAAAGTTTAGACATGATTTTCCGGGTATTGTATTACAAAGATAATCGGCAAAATCATATAGGATGATATTTAAGGTAAAAATACAGAAGCTTCGTAACTTTGTAAGGCTATGAAAATTAAACTGCTCTGTGTAGGAAAAAATAATCGTTCGGCCTGGTTTGAGTCCGTAGAAGATTATTTTAAACGAGTCAACCAATTCACGTCATTTGACATTGAATATATGTCGGAAGTGAAAACAGGAAAAAAAAGCATCCCTGATATCATAAAAAAAGAGGAAGCCAAAAAGCTTTTATTAAAAATTAAAAAAAACGATATTGTTGTGCTTTTGGATGAAAAAGGGAAATCGTTAAACTCTGAAGGTTTTGCTAAAACAATTGAAAACTATCAAAACAGTGGTGTACAAAATCTTGTCTTTATTATTGGAGGGGCTTATGGCTTTTCAGATCATTTTTATGCTAAATTCCCCAACAGAATGCGCTTGTCAGACATGACATTTTCACATCAAATGGTCCGATTATTTTTTTGCGAACAACTTTACAGGGCATTTACCATTATTCATAAACATCCATACCACAATTCCTAATGAAACTCATATTTGCAACACACAACGCACACAAGGTTGAGGAACTCAACCAACTCATGCCCAAATCAATTTCTCTATTGAGCTTAAACGATATCGGGTTTCATGAAGAAATTGAAGAAACAGGAAATACTCTCGAAGAAAACGCGAGAATAAAAGCCGATCATATCAGATTTAAATATGGCTTAGATTGTTTTGCAGATGATTCAGGTTTAGAAATAGAGGCCTTAGATGGGGCACCAGGTGTTTATTCAGCAAGATATGCTGGACCGCAAAAAAACATGGAAGCCAATATCCAAAAAGTATGGGATGAATTAAACGGAATTAAAAATACAAGAGCGTGGTTTCGCACTGTTTTTTACGTTCACTTTTCAGGTAAAACGTATGAATTAACAGGGCGTGTTGAAGGTTCAATTATTTTTGAAAAAAGAGGACGTGGTGGTTTTGGTTATGATCCAATTTTTGTGCCTAAAGGGTTTAACAAAACCTTTGCAGAGCTTGGAGAAGATGTAAAAAACACAATTGGTCATCGTGCAATTGCATCACAATCATTAATAAAGATTTTATTTACTTCCTAAAAGTGCTCACTTTTATTTTTTGGAGTTAAAAAATTCCATGTTTTTTGTCTAAATTTATCACATGAAGAAGACCCTGGGGACGTTATTTTTGATTGTGTCCTGCGTAAGTTTTGGACAAGAAAAGTTTACAGCCGTTGTAAAAAATGAAACAACCGGCTTAGCAATGCCTAGTGTTCACATTCTAAACTTAACTCAAGTTATCGGTACCATAACCGATCAAAAAGGTTCTTTTAAAATAGAAGCTAAAGCCAATGACACCCTCTACTTTTCGTATTTGGGTTACAAGCCTTTAAAAATTGCTGTTACAAACGACATGATGAAGTTTGGTAATGCTGAATTCAATATGACCGAATTAGCTTTTGCTCTAGAGGAAATTGTAGTGCGCCCCTACAAACTTACTGGCTATTTGGATATTGATGTTCGCAATGCACCCATTAATACGGCAAGAAGATATAGTATTTCAGGCTTACCTAACAGAGGCTATGAAGCAGGAAATCAAAATCCTGCTGCACTATCTAAAGTACTAGGTAGCATTTTTAATCCAGCCGATTTCCTGAACAACATCTTTGGTAAAAATCCAAATCAGATGCGTAAACTCAAAAAGATGCGCGAAGATGATGAAATTAAAAATTTGCTGGCCTCCAAATTTGATCGACAAGTACTGATGCAACTCTTGGGAATAAGCCGATTGGATATTGATGAAATTCTAAGAAACTGCAGCTACTCTGATACTTTTATGAAGGAAGCGAATGACTTGCAAATCCTGGAAGCCATCAGTAAGTGTTATGAAGAATATAGAATTTTAAATTTATAAAATTTTATAGCCATTCTTGTAAACTATTTCCATACGCTCAAGGCAACCAAAGCGGAAAGAATTCAAGCGCTCAATTTTATTCAAAATAACCCTGAAAATTGTGACGAATTGTTTGATTTGGCTGTTTCACCAGAAGGAGAAAGACCACATATTTATGCAGCTTGGGTCTGGGAACTTCTCATCATAAAGGATATCAATAAATTAGAATTTCATTGGCAAATACTCCTCATTAGATTAAAAAGCATAACCAACCCCAGCATGCGAAGAGTGCACAGCAAACTGATTTGGCTCTATTTAAAAGAAAATAAACGTCATGAAAATCTAAGTAAAAAAGATAAAAAGGATATAATATTTATCCTCTTAGATTGGGTAATGACAGAGACCAAGACAGCCCCATTGAGTTTTTCAATCAAGATTTTAGGACTTTTTACTCCAGAGAATCCAAAATTAAAAACAGACCTCAAAGGACTCCTTATTGATTCCAAGAGAATTTTCCCTAAAGGTGTGTACCCCTCAATTCGAATGGTTTTTAAGGATTGATTTCATTCCGTCTTAATTTCAACGTATCTTTGCAACTTCAAATAAAATAAAGATGCTGCTCACCGCTCTAAATGCAATTTCACCAATTGACGGTCGTTATCGATCAAAAACTAAATCGCTTGCACCCTATTTTTCAGAAGAAGCTCTAATTAGATATCGGGTGCACGTAGAAATTGAATATTTCATTGCCTTGTGTGAACTGCCACTCCCCCAACTAAAAGACTTTAATCCTTCATTATTTGAAGAACTCAGAAGTATTTATTTACACTTTACCACTGATGATGCTCTTGAAATCAAATCGATTGAAAACACTACTAATCACGACGTTAAGGCTGTTGAGTACTTCATCAAGGGCGAATTCGATAAGCTTGAACTTCAGGCTTATAAAGAATTTATTCATTTTGGATTGACCTCACAAGACATTAACAATACAGCTATTCCGCTATCGATTAAAAATGCCGTGGATCAAATTTACCTTCCTCAACTTGATGAAGTAATTGATGAATTGAGTGGGCTAGTTGAGGAATACAAAGACATTCCTTTGTTAGCAAGAACACATGGGCAACCAGCTTCTCCTACCCGATTAGGAAAGGAAATCGATGTTTTTGTTCAAAGAATTAAGCACCAAAAAGATACGCTAGTCCAAATTCACTACGGAGCAAAATTTTCTGGAGCAACAGGTAATTTCAATGCTCATCATATTGCCTATCCTGAAATTGATTGGAAAGCATTTGGAACTCAATTTGTAGAAGGGCAGTTAGGACTTCATTATTCCTTTCCAACTACTCAAATTGAGCATTATGACTCTTTTGCGGCACTTTGTGATAATTTGAAACGGATCAATACCATTTTTATTGATTTAAACCGTGACTTGTGGCAGTACATCTCTATGGATTATTTCAAGCAAAAAATTAATGCCAATGAAGTAGGGTCTTCCGCTATGCCACATAAGGTAAATCCAATTGACTTTGAAAATTCTGAAGGTAATTTGGGAATTGCAAATGCTGTTTTTGAGTTTTTAGCAACTAAGCTCCCAATTTCCAGATTACAAAGAGACTTGACTGACAGTACCGTGCTAAGAAATGTTGGAGTACCATTTGGTCATTCACTTATTGGGCTTAAATCTACCTTAAAAGGATTGAAAAAATTAGTGGTAAATACAGCTAAAATTGAGGACGATCTGAATGCCAACTGGGCAGTTGTAGCTGAAGCCATTCAAACTATTTTAAGAAAAGAAGGATTTCCTAATCCTTATGAAGCTTTA
The DNA here is from genome assembly GCA_965656215.1 of Flavobacteriaceae bacterium. Classification (GTDB taxonomy): domain Bacteria; phylum Bacteroidota; class Bacteroidia; order Flavobacteriales; family Flavobacteriaceae; genus MS024-2A. The sequence goes on along the minus strand of CBFHJD010000005.1, from coordinate 2,479 downwards.
AAGGAATTAACCCGAACAAATGCTACTATCAACCGAGAAGCTATTCATCAGTTCATTGATAAACTGGAGATTAATGAGGAATTAAAAACCAAACTAAAAACAATTACCCCATTTAACTACACTGGAATTTAAACATTACTGAACCCTAATTTCTTGTTTTTCAATAAGATTTCCAATAGACCCAACTGAACTTTTGATTTGATTTTCTAATTGATTAGCATCAATTTTCTTACTTAAACTCAACAAAGCTGTAGGATTAATTCCGTCTCCCAAAATCCGAAGCACACCAAATCCTATATTCTCAGCATCAACAAAAACGATACCTTCCTCTATGTTATCCGTTTCACCTTCAAAAAGGAAATTTCCCTGTGCTTTGTCAAAAGCTTTAAAGTCCATCAAATGCTCAAAGCGCTCTGCTGTTAGTATGGCTTTAACCCGTTCTACTTCTGCTTTATATTTTTTTGGTTGGTCTTTATCTTTTTTGTAAAACAAAAGATTTAACTTACCAATACCGGCAATAGCTTCTCTTTCTTTTTCACTAATATCCTTTTGAAATAAACTATCAATTTGGATGGGCAAATTGACAATTAAAAATGAAGGGTCATCCATTTTTTCAACAAAATACTGCTGAAGGCTTGGAGCTTGCTCACAGGAAAAAGTAATAACTCCTATGAGCAAGATGATTAAATTAAGGGCTTTCCTTTTCATTTATAATGATTTTTTCTGCTGTGCTTTTCTCAATTGACTGCCACCAGGCAAATCCATTTGATCCGTCAATTTGGATATTTGATTCAGATCTATGTTTCCTTCCAACAACATCAGTACAGCCTTAATTTCTCTACCATTAATATTAAGGCTCTGGTTGACTGCTTCAGATTTGACTCGTTCGTTTACATACATTAAGAGTTGCTCAACATAATCTTCTTTCTTTCCTTCTTTTACATAAAAAGTAACGTCTGCTTCTTGATCTTTTATACTCATCAACTCGTCTAAATCTTGTTTTGAAACTTGCTGATTGACCCATTTAAGCATATCATTACTAATTTCTTGGTTACTGGAGACTAGTACTTTAAAGTTATTAATACTCGTGACCATGTTTAAATATTCTTGCGCCTCTGGATCGTCTAAACTCAGACTCATTTGGCCAAGCATTTTAAACATTTTAGGGCTGATTGAGACTAGCGTTACCTCATCATTATCAGCATAACGTTCAAAAATGTTTTGACCGGAAACCCAAAACGAGGCAATAAGTGTGGTGATTAGTAGGAGATTTTTTTTCATAACTTTTTATTTAATTAATTTTTGTGTTGATTCGTTCCAATAATCTAAATAGGCTACTTTTTGAACCCCTTTATTGAAATGGTTTGAAACGTTTTTCATTTGCTTTTGAAATTGTTGAAAGGCAAATTCTGCCTCTTGCTGTTCCAATGGTGCTGACTGGCTTTCAAAAAAAGTATTTAAGCTTAAGCCAATCACTAAAGTAATGCTTGCAGCAGCCATCATCCATGTTCTTATTCGTGTTTTAGATTTTATTTTAGCTGTGGGAAAAGATTCGTTTTTAGCGAGTTCGTAATAGTTGAAAAACTGACGGTAATGTGTCCATTCTATTGGTAAATTTTGCTCCTCATTGAAATAGGCTCTTAAAACAGTTTCCTCTTTCAAGCTGGTTTCACCTTCAAGATATTTTTCCAATAAAATTTCAATTGTTTTAATTTCCATGATTTTGCATTTCTGTAAACTGTTTTCGTAATTTTTTTCTAGTTCTCGAAAGATAAACTCTTATGGTTCCTTCCGGTAAATTTAAAATTGATGCAATCTCATTAAAATCATATTGCTCTATTTCACGAAGCTGAATAATCATGCGTTCTCTTTCTGGCAGTTTGTCTATCAGCCCCCCTACTAAATTCAATTCATCTGTCTGTTCAATTTTCTTTTGCAATGAATCAGAAGGAGCATTAACTAATCGTTCATCTAATGAAAGATTTTGAGCCTGTTTGGACTTCAACCGATCCAAGCAATAGTTTTTTGCCATAGTAACGGAATACGCTTCTATACTTTTAAATCCGTCACGTTTAGCCGCATCCATTTCCCAAAGTTTAACAATCACTTCTTGCGTTGCATCCTCTGCTTCTTCTTGAGAAACTAAGATTCTTTTCGTAATTCGAAAAATCTTATTTCGTATTTCATCAATTTGATTTAAAAATGTTCTCTCAGCGGGCAATTGCACTTCTTTAGGCTTATTTAACTTTTAGACGAATTTACAAGGTATATGTTACAGAGTTTGTTAAAACATTATTTAAATCAAAGGTTTTGCATAAATTTGAATAAAAAATTCATATGTTTTATTTAAACTCTTTCCGCTCTAGGTTTTTAGAAAATTATTTTATTCTGTTTGTTCTTTTACTTTTAATCTTTGGATGCAAGAAAGAAGAAACACTAGAAGCTACTGAAGTTACTGTAGATGAATTGGTTACCAGTC
>CBFHJD010000004.1:0-79231 GCA_965656215.1 Flavobacteriaceae bacterium | reverse complement strand
TGGTACCTCCAGGAATCGAACCAGGGACACAAGGATTTTCAGTCCTTTGCTCTACCAACTGAGCTAAGGTACCCCGCTTTTAAGCAAGTGCAAATATAATGGGGTTTTGCTTCCTTGCAAAGAGATTTCAACTATTTTCTTTGTAATTTTATCTGTTCAATAGCAACAATAAATGCAACTTGTAATCGATATTGGTAATACAATGATCAAATCCCATGTGTTTGAAAACGATCAAATAGTGGCGTCAGAGTCTGATTTCATTGAACATTGGAAGCGATTACTAAGTGAAATACTGTCTTTATACCCTCAGGTTAAAAGAGCTATAATATCCGATGTAAATAAAACTTTTTCAGTTGAATTAAACGAATTACTAAACCAAATTAGTACGCTACATTGTTCCACTGAATTAAAATTACCTTTCCAAACCTTATACAAGCCCACTATTCAGCTTGGTGCAGACAGAATTGCGTTATTGGCTTCATGCACCTTAAACTACCCCAGCAAAGAAGTGTTAGTTATTGATCTTGGAAGTTGCATTACTTATGACTGGATAGATTCAAACGGGATTCATCAGGGAGGGTCAATTAGCCCAGGGTTTGGTATGCGCTATAAAAGTATGAACGACTATTCTGGAGCACTTCCTTTATTGGATTTTAAAACACTCCATAATCCTGTTGGAAAATCAACTGAAGAGGCGATGCACTCAGGGGTTTACTTTGGTGTTTTAAACGAGTTAGAAGGAATTGTCAGTTGGCATCAAGATAAAATTGATAATTTAACGGTTATTTTAACAGGCGGAGATGCAGAAAGGTTGCCAAAACCATTTAAAAATAGCATATTTGCCCATTCAAATTTTCTTGCTGAAGGTTTGAATTATATCTTAGCAATCAATACCATTTCATGATACGAATCAGTATTGTCTTATTATTATTAGCCTTACCCCATTTAGCAAATGCTCAAAGAGGATCTACTTCTCCCTATTCTGCAACAGGACTAGGAGAGAGAAACTTTAATGGTACACAAGCAACAAGGCATATGGGAGGAATAGATGTCTACACAGATTCTATCCACGCAAATTTGAATAATCCAGCTAGTTATGGATTTTTGAAGGTTACCACCTATTCTGTAGGAGTACACTACAAAAACACAAATTTGGCTTCCTCTACCGAATCTCAAAATAGAGATAACGCTTCTCTAGACTATCTAGCTATCAGCATTCCAGCAGGTAAATTTGGTTTTGGATTTGGTATTATACCTCACACTTCTGTGGGTTACCAAATAGAAGGACAAAGTCCGAATGCATCAGGGATTAATACATTAAATCGTTACGAGGGAGAAGGGGGAATTAATCAAACGTATTTTTCTGTAGGCATACCTTTAAGTCCGTTTTTAGCTATTGGAGCTTCTGCTCAATATAATTTTGGGAATTTATTCTACCGTACCGGCCAATATGCTGAAGGTGTTGACAATGGAACCTTTCTAACAAACGAATCAAGTGTATCAGGGTTAAATTATCAATTTTCGATCCAATCAAATATACCGATCAAAAAGAAATATCTTCTTCAAGGAATGGTTTCATTTCAGCCGGAAGCAAAATTAAATTCAATAAACGACCGTATTTTTTACACACAATCCATTTCAACTCAAACAATTGTTGATTTTCAGGAAATTAATTTAACCTCTCAAGGACTAAAAGAAACAGACCTTAAGGCTTCAGCAGTTACAAAATTTGGTGTTGGTTTTGGTGAAAACAAAAAATGGTTTTTAGGGTATCAGAGAAATTTGATAAAATCTGCTAACTTTAGCAACGATTTTTTCAATCGCAGCAATGTTGCTTACAAAGATGCTAAACAATGGTCAATAGGTGGATTTTATATTCCAAATTATACGTCATTCACAAGTTACTGGAGTAGAGTAGTTTATCGCTTTGGATTTAGGTCTGAGCAGATGAGCATAATCATGAACAACACTCCTTTAACAGAAACTGGCATATCTTTTGGATTAGGTTTGCCATTAGGAAGCATTTCAAACGCAAATATTGGTTTTGAAATAAGTAAGCGTGGAGAAAAAAACTCTAATTTGATTCAAGAAACTTTCGTTGCAATGCGAATTGGGTTGTCTTTGAATGATAAATGGTTTATAAAAAGAAAGTATAATTAAAATTCTAGATAATGAAAAAACTTTGTCTTATAACACTGATTTTAACGGGCCTTTGCCAAGTCCCAGTAGTTGCACAAGATTCAAACGAATGCATGCAAGACTTATCAATCTTTGCCGAATTCGCCAAAGTAAAAAATTACAAATCTGCCTTTGAGCCTTGGATGAAAGTAAGGAGTGAATGTCCAACTATTAACGTAGCAATATATTCATACGGTGAACGAATTCTTAAAGATAGAATTGAGACGGGTACTCCCGAAGAGCAAGAAGCCGCTAAGAAAGACATCGTTAAATTATATGATGAATGGGTTGTAAATTTCCCTAAGAAAAGAAATAAATCAGTTGTAGGTGATATCATCAGTAAAAAAGCTCAAGCTTTATTGGATTACAAACTAGCAGATTTAAAAGTGATTTATTCAACTTTTGATGAGGCTTACCAAAAAGATGCGAAAAGCTTTACCAACCCTAAGCTTCTATACAATTACTTTAAGACAATGTATGATCGCTACAAACAAGGAGATGCTGAAGTCACCATGGAATTGCTATTTAACAAATACGAGGAAGTCTCTGAAAAATTTGAATATGAAAGTACAGAACTCGCCAAAAAGCTAGATGTAATTCTAAAAAAAGAGGAAGTTGGTACTGCACTGACAAGCCGTGAGACAAGAAGTAAAAGAATCTATAACGTAAATTCAAATGCGATTGGAACCTTTCTGTCAAATCTTGATGCCATCATTGCTAAAGAGGCTACTTGTGAAAACTTAATCCCACTTTATCAAAGAAATTTTGAGGCTAATAAAACCGACGCTTTGTGGATCAAGAGAGCTGCAAGTAGAATGGACAGTAAAGAGTGTTCTGATGATCCTTTGTTTGTAACTTTAGTTGAGGCATTACATGCGCTAGAACCTTCTGCAGATTCTGCATACTATTTAGGACTTCTGAACGATAAAAGCGGAAATGCAGATGAAGCTTTAAAATATTATGAAGAATCAATTGCTCTAGAAACGGACAACTATAAAAAAGCCAAGATTTTATTGAAAATTGCTAATAAATTTAAAGTAGCTGGAAGAAAATCCTCTGCTAGAAATTATGCCAATAAAGCCTTAAGCTTTCAGCCTTCTTTAGGCCGAGCCTATTTGCTTATTGCCAATATGTATGCTGATAGTGCAAACCAATGTGGTGAATCTCAATTTGAGAAGCTTGCAGTTTATTGGTTGGCTGCAGATATTGCAAAAAAGGCAGGACAAGTTGATGCTTCATTAAAAAATGTGGCCAGAAAAACCGTTGAAAGTTATATGGGTAGAGCTCCAAGTAAAACAGATATTTTTACTGAAGGAAATGCTGGCACTGTGATTAAATACTCTTGTTGGATCAACAGAAGCGTTACCGTTCCCAGTTTGTAAATGAGAATGAACTTCACAAAATTTTTAAAAGGGCTTTTGGTAATAACCATAGCCCTTTTTGTTTCTTGTGCAGACAGTACTCAAGCTTTGAATGAAATTAACTCAGATCGGCAAGAACCCCTTGGAACAGCATGGAACATTAGAATGATATACACTGATTCTATTAAAATTCAAGCAATCCTAACTGCGCCAAAACACATAGACTATACAAATCTTAGTTTTCGGTATGCGGAATTTCCAGAGGGATTAAAAGTTGTTTTTTACGATGACTTAGAACGTGAAAATGAAGTTATTGCAGACTATGGAATCTTGTATAACGACACGAAGTTAATCGACCTAAAAGGAAATGTTCGTTTACAATCTCACGATGGATCACTCCTAACAACCAACCAACTTTTTTGGGATACAGAATCTGAATGGTTGTTTACTGAAAAGCCTTTTAGATTTGAGGATAGTGATTATAATTTTGATGCACTAAGATTGGATACCAATAAGGAATTCACTAAATTTCAAACAGGAAGTTTAATCGGAACCGTGAAGGTTTCAGAAGAAAAAGACACCTTAGAACAACAATGAAAGGACACCGTATTTCAGAAATTTTGTATTGGGTAATTGCCGTTATATCTTCTTATGAAGCGTATGCAAGATGGGAAACAAACAATGAGCGAGCACTTTTATTCGTTGGATTTTCTGTTGTTTCTGTTTTTATGGCTCTGTTCAGAAGATATTATCGAAAGAAATTTGACAAGCGCTCAAATTCTTCAGAATGAACCCTACTGATTTAATAATCATAATTTGTCTCGTATTATCCGCCTTTTTCTCAGGGATGGAAATTGCCTTTGTATCATCCAATCGGATCTATCTTGAAATAGAAAAACTTCAAACAGGACTAACTTCAAGGATTTTAAAAAAAATCACTCAATATCCTTCGCGTTTTATTGCATCAATGCTACTAGGAAACAACATCGCTTTGGTTGTCTATGGAATTTTTATGGGAGATCGAATACTTCAATTATTCTTTTCAAACACTTTGCTCACTGGTGACGTTAGTTTGACCATTGTTTTTTATCAGACATTAATTTCAACTGGAATTATCCTATTGACTGCTGAATTTTTACCTAAAGTCTTTTTTCAACTTTACGCAAATAACTTCATTAAAATTTTTGCCTTACCAGTGGCAATTTTTTATTATTTATTTTATCCTATTTCGTTTCTCATAATAGGCTTAACAGATCTTATTTTAAAGCGATTTCTCAATACAGAAACAGACCAAGTCCAACTGTCATTTTCTAAAATTGAATTAGGAAACTATATTGAAGAACAACTTGAATCTGCACAGGATAAAGAAAACTTAGACTCAGAGATACAAATATTTCAAAATGCCTTGGACTTTTCCGAAGTAAAAACTAGAGAAGCAATGGTGCCTCGAGCAGAGGTAATTGCAGTAGAACAATCCACTTCATTAGAAGATATCACTGCCCTCTTCATATCTACTGGACTTTCAAAAATACCCGTTTACAAAGAAAATATTGATCATATTTTAGGCTATGTTCACGCTTTTGAAATGATGAAACAGCCTAAGGGAATAAAAAATATTCTCATGCCTGTTGCCTATGTGCCAGAAACAATGCTGGTTAACGATGTACTTAAACTGTTAACTCGACAACACAAAAGTATTGCTGTTGTAATCGACGAATACGGAGGAACTTCTGGAATTGTTACCGTAGAAGATATTGTTGAGGAACTTTTTGGAGAAATCGAAGATGAGTATGATACCGTGGAGCATATAGAAGAACAAATAGAAGAAGATGTTTTTGATTTTTCAGCACGTTTAGAAGTCGATTATCTCAATCAAAAATACAATCTAAGCCTTCCCGAAAGTGAATATTATGAAACCCTTGGCGGAATGATCGCTTATACCATTGGTGAAATTCCTGAAAAAGGAGAGGAAATTCAGCTTAGTGAATATGTTATAAAAATTAAAAAAGTTTCAGCTACAAAAATTGAACAAATCATTTTAACCAAATCAGTAAATACGTAAATAAAATACCCCCTTTTGGAGTGTTTAGATATTTCAAGGGTAGAGCCTTTCTTTATTCATAGGAAAAGGTTATTTTCGCAAACTATCAAAAAATAGCAATTATGGCCGTTTTAGGAAAAATTAGACAGCAATCGATCATCTTGATTTTAGTAATTGGGATGGCACTTTTTGCATTTGTAATCTCAGGAGTGTTTGATGGCAATTCAGCCAGTAACGGTCCTACAGACCCAATTGCTCTTGTAAATGAAGAGGAAATTGATGTAACCTTCTTCCGTCAAATGGTTGAGCAAACCGAAAGAGCGTACAATTATTCAACCTTACAATCAGTGAATCTTGTGTGGAATCAAGCCCTTCGGAACACCATTTTTGAGCAAGAATATGAAAAGTTAGGTATAGATGCTGGAAAAGATCAGTTGGAGCAAATTATTTCTTCTGACGACGCAGTAGTCAATAACCCAAGCTTTCAGAATGAAGCTGGATTTTTTGATTTTGGAATTTTCACCGACTATATTGCTCAGATGCGAATTCAAGAACCAGCCGCATATGAAAATTGGAAAGCTCAAGAAAAAAGTATTACAGGAGTTGCGAAACAACGGATTTATCTTGATTTAATTAAGTCAAGCGGCGGCATGACAGAAACTGAAGCAAAGGCATTATACCATTTTGAGAATGATAACATTAACATTGAATATGTACAAATACCCTTTGATGTTATTCCGGATAGTTTGGTAAGTGTAACAGATGCTGAAATCAAACGGTATATTAATGATCATGAAATGGATTATGAAAGAGATTCGAGTCGTAACCTCCAATTTGTCTCTTTTGAAGAAAGCCCTACCCAAGATGATCTTGACCGAATCAGACTTCGTTTAGAGGGGTTAAAAGATGAACGAATTGCATACAATGATGTTTCTAAATTAACAGATACCATTGAGGGCTTTAAAAACACAAAAAATATTATTGATTTTGTTGACCAGTATTCTGAGATTCCCTTTGATTCAGTATACCGACCTCGAGGACAATTCAACAATGAATATGCAGATATTTTATTTGGACTAGAGGTAGGTGAGGTTTTTGGACCCTATCGAGACAGTAATTATTTTAAAATTTCAAGATTACTTGATCGAAAAGAGAATGCATCTTTGAGAGCCAGTCATATACTAATAGCTTTTGAAGGTGCTACAAGAGCAGAAGAAATAACCCGTTCTAAAGAGGAAGCAAAAAGAGAAGCAAATCGTGTTTTTCGATTGGCAAGAAGAGGAAACGATAACTTTGAGGAGCTTGCTCGAGAGTATTCGGATGGACCAACTAAAAACCGAGGGGGTGATTTAGGATTTTTTCAAGAAGGGCAAATGGCTCAAGAATTTTTCAACTATGTAAATAAAAATAAAGTTGGAAGAATTGGTCTGGTAGAAACAGAATTTGGTTTTCATATCATAAAAGTAACAGACAAAGATGATTTAGCAATGATTGCTGATGTTGCAATTGAAGCCATTGCTTCTGATGAAACAGCAAATGAAGTTTTTAGAAAGGCTACCAAATTTGAAATGGAAAGCAACGATACTAAAGACTTTCTTGCCACTGCTGAAAAATACAATTATCAAGTCCGGCCGGTAAGGCAAATCTCAGTATTAGAGGAAAATATGCCTGGGCTATACAACCAACGTCAGATTGTTCGTTGGGGATTTGAAGACGATACCAAAGTAGGTGATATCAGACGATTTTCTCTAACAGGAGGAGGGGGTTATGCAGTGGTCCAGCTTACTGCTATCAATAAAAAAGGTTTGGCAAGTATAGATGAGGTAGGCGCTCAAGTCCGAAATATAATCACTCAGAATAAAAAAGCAGCCTTGATCAAAAAGCAGTATGAGTCAATAAATTCATTAGAGGCTTTAGCTGAAGATGAAGACTTGACTATTGAAACAGCTTCGGCAATCAATCAAAAAAATCCAACCTTAGTTGGTGCTGGAAATGAGCCCTATGTTGTGGGTGCAGCCTTTGTAATGGAGGAAGGAACACTTTCTGGACTCATTCAAGGAGAACGCGGGATATACAAAGTGAAATTGCTTAAGAAAAACGAAGCAGAACCCTTAGAAGATTATAATGAATTTTCTAAAGAATATCTTCGACAAGCAAGCTTTACCTTACTAGAAAATGTTTTTCTAGCTTTAGAATCTAATGCTAATATTGAGGACAATAGAGCACTTTATTACTAGTAAATTACTCAAATAAATTAGTCAAAACCCCCTTGTTTATAAGGGGGTTTTGTTTTTGGCATGAATTTTGTTTTGGTATTCCAAAAAAGCGAGTAATGAAATTCTTCAAAAGCAATTCTAAATCCAAATTCAACAAAGAATTAATTAATTCAGAATGGATTTGTGATGCTACTGGTGATGTAAATGCTTCCTACTATAAGTTGAGATTCGCTTCACAAGAATTTGTAGAAGGATGGGTTAAATACACCAATAATGAGTATGAAATCAAAGTATTTACAGCCACTTTTGAAAAGGAAAAAAATCTTTTAAAATTTTTTAAAGAGGATGATATTTTTGTCGCTGTTTACACAAAAAGTAAAATAGCTGCTGTGATTGACGGTCAAACCATGAATTTTTCTCGATCTACTTAAATCTTGATTCATAAAAGCATTTCCTTAAAAGGAATGATGGTAGAATACCCCATAGTATTAAAATAGTTTGGACTATCCTTGTTGCCAGATGCCAAAACAAAATCACCACCCCAAGCGCCTAAGCTTTTTACAACTCCCTTAAAATCTGAAAAGTGACTTTCTTGCACTGTTTTTTGATTCAAAAGTGAACCTATGGTTTGTTCATGGGCATTTAAAAGTGAATTGAACTCAATCTGTTTAGAACAATTAATAATCTTTTCAGTTAATAAATTCATTTCATGAATTAAAGAAGGTTCCACTTTGTTTAAATTAAACGATGCAACTGCTTTCTGGCTGTCTTTTTTTTTGTTGAGGTAAACAAAAAAAAGATTTTCACTAAAAGGGTAATTCAGCAAAATATTTTTTGTGTCAGGTTCGTATTTATTTCTTGTGTAAGTAAGGGGGCCTTGAGCTTGAGCGCAGGCAATATCATACCCACTTCCACCAAAACTATTTTCTAAGAGGAGGTATGGATTGATGTTTGCCCAGAGTGCCACATTTGAGATCAAAGTAGATGAACTGCCTAATCCCCACGAACGCTCAAATTCTAATTGTGTACTTACTTGACCTCCTTGTTTTAAAAAGCCTGAATTTAGTTTTCTTGAAGCATTCAAGACTTTTAGGAGACTCTTCCAAATCTCTAAATCATTTGTGGTAATCAAGTCAAGTGCATCCACCTTAAATTCAGCTTCAAACCAAATATTTTTATTTACATCATAACTTTTCCACACCAATAGATTATTTTTCGTGGGGCTATAATTTAAAGTTTGTCCCATTTTACAGGGTACAGCTAAAGCATTTGCGCCCCTGAGAACAACATATTCACCAGTTAAAAGTAATTTACCACGACTGTAATATGAAATCATTTTAAGGGCGGAGTTTTAATAGAAACTGACTTACTGATTTCACGCTTACAGCATTTTTATTAAAATACGCTTTGGCTGCTTCTTTTTCATTTTCAGATGCCCCCAACTGATTTAGAATATTCAATAAGTGCATTTTCATATGTCCTTTTTGAATCCCTGATGTGACTAATGATCGAAGGGCTGCAAAATTTTGTGCTAATCCAGCAACCGCTACAATTTTCATTAGTGTTTTTGCATCTGGGTTTCCCAATAATTCCATACTCCACTGAACCAATGGGTGTAATTTTGTTAAGCCGCCCACAGTTCCCAATGCGAGAGGAAGTTCAAGTTCCATATGAAACACTTCATCTTTTATATAAGCTGTGCTAAGAGAAGTATAATGCCCACTTTTTGAAGCGTAGGCATGAACTCCCGCTTCTACAGCTCTAAAATCATTTCCTGTTGCCATAACCACGGCGTCAACCCCATTCATGATACCTTTGTTATGGGTTACAGCTCTGTATGGTTCTTTTTTTGCTATTTCCACGGCTTGGACCATTTTTTTTGCAAAAGCTGCTCCAGCCCAATCTTTTCCAGGTGAAAGATCTGACACAGGACACTGAACAGACGCTCTGACAAGACATTCTGGGACATAATTTGAAAGAATACTCATCACCACTTCTAGTTTTCCTTCTTTTAGAAATTGATTTTCTTTTTGAGCCAGTTCTTCCCATTTAGATGCAATGCTTTCAAGACAAGAATTGATGAAATTTGCACCCATCGCATCTGCAGTTTTAAAACGTAAATGCAACTGAAAATAATCAGGAATTAGTTCGCTCTTATCGAGTAACCAAATACTCTGGATACCACCGCCTCTGGCTTCCATATTTACTGAAAATTCACTAGTGGCTTCCAAAAGCTCAGATTTGTTTTTTTCAAAAAAAGAGTGAATTAAAGTTGGATCGCCATTGAATAAAAAATGGACTTGTCCTACTTTTATGGTATCCACGACCTCAGCTTTGAAACCTCCGCGACTCCCCCAGAATTTAGCAGCATTTCCAGCTGCTGCTACTACAGAACTTTCTTCGATTACCATTGGTATCGAAAAAACCGTTCCATTAATTACAAAATTAGGCGCTACACCTAGAGGCATGTAAAAGTTAGTGAGCGTATTTTCAATAAACTCGTCGTGTTTGTTTTGTAAGACAGAATCCGTATTCCAATAGCTTGATAATGAAGATTTGGCATTTTCAGGATTATTAAAGTGAGTACGAGTAATCCAGTCAATCTTTTGAGCTTTGGTTAACTTGGAGAAACCCTCAATCCGTTTGTCCATTCTTTTTTTTATAAAGATACTGATTTTGAATCCCCTTAAAAACCATGAATCCCTTCATTTTTTTTAAATTGCCATTAAATGATAGTTTTTACTATTGAATCCTTCTAACTCTATCCTACTGGAACGACTTACTTTTTTATATATCATGAGCATAAAACAGGCTTTAAAATTCACTTTCATACTTTTTTTTAGTGGTTTAACACTCTATTCACAGAACAATCTATCCCTTGACAGTTTGTGGAGTGGAGTATATGACGTAGAACGATTGGAGTCAATTCGGTCAATGAAAAATGGCACCTCATATACTGTTTTAAAAACTCAACAAGAGGGCAATTCTAGTCAGGTGGTTCACTATCATTTTCAAAATCCAAATCAAGGGAGTGTGTTGATTGATTCAGAGGACTACCCTGAAATTGAGAGTTTTTCTGATTATTCCTTTTCTAAAAATGAAAAAAAATTACTTTTAGAATCTGATGCGATTCCAATTTACAGAAGATCAAAAGTTGCTGATTATTGGGTTTTTGATGTTGCAACAAAAAGTCTCCAACAAGTAAGTGATCAAAAAATTCAAGAACCACTGCTATCCCCAGATGCCACAAAAGTGGCCTATGTTTTTCAAAGAAACCTTTATGTGAAAGATTTAATAAACGAGCAAACAAAGCAGCTTACCTATGACGGGAATTACCAAACAATTAATGGAATAACCGACTGGGTTTATGAAGAAGAATTTGGATTTGTAAGAGCTTTCGATTGGAGTCCTGATTCAAGACAACTTGTTTATATGCGATTTGACGAGTCTAAAGTCCCTATTTTTTCTATGGATATATACGGTTCAGAATTGTATCAGTTTCCCTACAGGTTTAGATACCCAAAAGCAGGAGAGGAAAACTCAATGATTGATTTATATATAGTTGATACCACAACGAATTTGAGGAAAAAAATTCGTTTTGGAAATGAGAATCCGTATTACATTCCTCGAATTAAGTTTGACGGCGGACCAAATTCATTGATTATTCAGACGATCAATAGGCATCAAAATCATTTAAAACTTTGGCGTTGGAATACGGCATCCGAATCGCTACAATTGCTTTTAGAAGAAAAGGACGACGCCTATGTGAGTATTCATGACAACCTCAAGTTTTTAGAAGATAATACGTTTTTATGGACAAGTGAGCGCGATGGATACAATCATATTTATCATTATGATCAAAACGGAAAGCTCATCCGACAACTCACTAAGGGAAAATGGGAAATAACGTCACTTTACGTTTTGAATCCAAAATCAAAGGAACTATACTACCAATCTGTTGAACTAGGAAGTACAGATCGCGGAATATATGCAGTTAAACTAAACGGAAAAGGAAAACGTATTCTTCAGGCAGTTAAAGGGACTAATGGAGCATCATTTAGTGCTGATGGGAGTTATTATATTCATTCTTTTTCAGATGAGCAAACCCCACCAAAATATTCACTTTACCAAACCAAAAAAAACAAACTACTTGGTCCTGTTTTAGACAATGAAAAACTTAAAGATAAAATTGATGAATTTCAGTTTTCTGACCGCGAGTTTTCAACTGTTGTCATTCATGGCGAGGAACTCAATATGTGGATGATCAAACCTGCAGATTTTGAGCCTTCCAAGAAATATCCACTATTGTTATTTCAATATTCTGGACCTGGCTCACAACAGGTTTCAAATCGCTGGGGTGATCAACGATTGTTGTGGCACAAGAGCTTGGCTAACGAAGGCTATATTGTTGCATGTGTTGACGGACGTGGAACGGGCTTTAAAGGTGCTGCATTTAAAAAGTCAACCTACCTAAACTTGGTGAAATATGAGACGCTAGATCAGATTGCTGCAGCCAAATACTTCGGAAGTTTACCTTACATAGATGAAAGCAGGATTGGAATTTGGGGATGGAGTTTTGGTGGACATATGGCTACGCATTGTTTATTGACGGGTAATGATACTTTTTCAATGGCAATTGCAGTTGCGCCAGTAACAAATTGGCGTTTTTACGATACCATTTACACCGAGCGTTTTATGCGCACACCTCAAGAGAACCCAGAGGGGTACGATATGAACTCACCTTTAAACTTTGCAGATCAACTCAAAGGAAAGTTTTTGATCATTCATGGGTCGGGAGATGACAATGTACACGTTCAAAATACGATGCGAATGGTAGAGTCTCTTATTCAGGCAGACAAACAATTCGAATGGATGATTTATCCAGATAAAAATCATGGAATTTTTGGAGGGAACACTCGGAAACACCTCTATACTAAGATGACTAAATTCATTCACGAAAACCTTTAGAAATAACTTATGATACAGAACAACTCACTTCCAGAAACCAAAACAATTTTTGGTCACCCAGCTGGGCTTTATGTATTGTTTTTCACCGAATTATGGGAGCGCTTTTCTTATTACGGAATGCGTGCTTTATTTACACTCTTTTTGGTAGCAAAAACACAAGGAGATAACCCTGGCTTTGGGTGGACCAATTCTGAAGCAATTGCACTTTACGGATGGTACACCATGCTTGTTTATTTAGCGTCGGTGCCAGGGGGATGGATTGCAGACAATCTATTAGGACAAAAGAAAACAGTCTTACTTGGAGGTGCTTTGCTTTGTGTAGGTCATACCGTACTTGCTTTTGACACAGAATTTAGCTTTTATCTGGGATGTTTTTTCGTGATTCTTGGTGTAGGATGTTTAAAGCCTAATATTTCTTCTATGGTAGGAGGATTATATCCGGCTGGAGACGAACGAAGAGATTTAGGGTTTTACATCTTTTATATGGGGATTAATATTGGTGGATTTACCGCTCCCTTACTTTGTGGATGGGTTGGGGAAACCTACAACTGGCATTACGGGTTTGGTCTTGCAGCAATTGGAATGTTAGTTGGTCAAATTACCTATATGTACGGACAAAAGTATTTGGTTGGAGTTGGAGATTTTATTGGAAAATCATCGCATCCAGACAATGAGCTTCGCAATAGAAAACTAACTGAAGTTGAAAAGGACCGAGTGAAAGTTCTCTTGATTTCATTTCTTTTGATCATTGTTTTTTGGGGAGCATTTGAACAAGCGGGAGGTTTGATGAACCTTTATGCTAAACAAAAAACAGACCGTATGCTAATGGGAATTGAAATACCTGCCTCATGGTTTCAGTCATTGAATTCATTCTTTATAATCACACTAGCTGTGGGTGTTGGGGCTTTTTGGATGCGCGTGAAGCTGAAAGGAAAAGAAGCTTCTTCCCTTTATAAAATTGCAATTGGAATTATTATTATGGGTTGGGGATTCTTGTTTATGCGTTTTGCAGCCATGGATTATGAACTCTTCGGGAAGTCTGCCATGTACTGGCTCGTATTAGCGTACTTATTTCATACCATTGGAGAATTATGTGCTTCTCCTGTATCGCTTTCTTTTATCACCAAACTAGCTCCAGTTAAATATGCAGCCTCCATCATGGGACTCTATTGGGCAGCCACAGGATTAGGCAATAAGTTAGCTGCCAGTATAGGGGGTTTTGCTGAAACAGCTGGTGAAAAACAGATTTTCACCGGTATATTTATTTTTTGCACTGTGATTGGAGTCCTGGTCTTACTCTTACTAAAACCCTTAAAGAGATTAACCCATGGTGCGGAGGATTTAGCACAAAAAAATAAAGTGTAATTTTATAAAAAATATTTTACGCCCGAAAATTAGCTTATGAAACAATTATCTTTTTTTATCGTATTCCTGCTCCTTTGTTCTAACATAATTCAGGCGCAAAATATTGAATGGATGACTTTAGCTCAGGCTATTGAAGCTCAAAAAATAGAGCCAAAAAAAATCTTTATGGATGTTTATACCGACTGGTGTGGTCCCTGTAAATTATTAGATAAAAACACCTTTCAAAATCCAGATGTATCTCGTTACATCAGCGAACATTTCTACGCTGTAAAATTCAATGCAGAAGGACAGGAAGAAATTAATTTCTTTGATCAAACCTTTACTAATCCCAATTTTGATTCCAACCGCAAAGGAAGAAATGCTACCCATCAATTCACTCAGTTTTTAGGTGTAAAAGGGTATCCAACAATGGTGTTTTTTAGTGAAAATGGAGATCCTATTATGCCCGTTGTTGGCTATCAAAAGCCACGACAGTTGGAACTTTACTTAAAAATGATTAAACAAGGAGATTATCAAGTTTTTTCTAAACCTGAAGATTTTGAAAATTATAGAAAAAGTTTTAGACCTAAGTTTAGAGGTTAATTTTTAACGCTCCATCCAGTCTTGTGTTGTGAAATTTGATTCCGTAATCGGCACAACTTTTTTCCCAGAGAGAAGTATTCCATGGTGCATTAGTTCCATCTGCAATAAGTACTTTAGGCTTATACCGTCTTAAAAGTCGGTTGAGATTGAGTTTGGGATTATTTCTAAGTAGTATGTATTGAGGTTCAAAATCAACTAAATAATAGGCCTTCTCGTTATCCAAAATCATTAATTTAAAATCATCTTGTACATAAAAGTTTACTAAACGAATAGGTGTTTTTTCTGAAAGGACTCTAGAATTAGCGAAGTCTTCAAGTAAGCGTCTAGTTTGTTGATTTTCTGACGAATAATAATAAAAACGAGACCCTTTTTGATGACCAACAAGCGAGGCATTGTGTCGATGAAAAATCCAAAAAGAGTTTTCAGCATTAATTTTTTTCTTCTCAATATTACAGTTCAACAATAGTCCACAGAGTACTAGCCCAACTGGAATGGTGTTCCAAATATTTTTTTTATACCCCCAAAATACACTGAAAATGAGGAGACTGTAAAGAAATAAGGTAGAAGCTGTAGAATGATACAATTCATCAAAAAGAAAGGCTTCCTGTTGGGCAATCCAACGGATACTTTTGTTTAGAAGAGTAACGACTTTTTCAAATGCAACGGTAATAAAGGTTGGAATAGAAAAAAACAAAAGCATAAAAAACACCAGAATACAGAAGATTAAAAACAGTCCAAAAAAGGGAATAATCAGTAAATTACTGACAAGAAAAAGACTGGGAAATTGATGAAAATAATAGATGCTAATTGGACTTACAGCCAACTGAGCAGCCAGGCAAACTGTAGTCCATTCCCAATACCTTTTTAAAATAAAATATTTCGGGTTCCACACTTGTTGGAGTAAGGGATGAATCAATAAAATTCCAAAAACCGCTAGATAACTAAGTTGAAATCCAATGGACCTTAAATAAGGAGGGTAACAGAGAAGTAATAGAAAAAAAGACAGCACTGTGTAGTGAAATGTATGCTTGCCGTAATGCAAAGCACGGCCTACTACGATAAAACTAAACATTGTTACAGCTCGTGTAACTGATGGAGGGAATCCAACAAAAAAAGCGAATAACCACAAAAAACAAATGATGATAACCATGCGAATGGAAGATCCGTATCTGAAATTCAATAATGGTTTTAGAAGTAACATAAAGAATCCTACAAATAGACCGATGTGCAAACCAGAAAGTGCAAGAAGATGAATAACCCCTGCCTTGGTGTAGTTTTGGACGATGCTGTCATCCAAAGCATTTCGTTCGGCAAAAAGTAATGCTTTAAGCATTCCCTGACTTGAAACTGAAAGAGGACTGGTTTCAATTCGATCAAATGCGTTACGCTCTAGACTTGAACTAAATGAACGGAATGTTCTTTTTCTGTTTGGAAGTTTAAAACTATTTCCAGAATTGAGATCCAGTTGATGATATATTTTTTTGTTTGCGAGATAGTTTTTATAAGAAAATTGCCCAGGGTTTAAAGGTCCCTTAATGGATGATAGTCTTTCGTTTGTAAGAATTTTCTGACCTACGAACCAAGGTTTTGTGTTACTGTCTTTGGATTGTCGAATGAGAATTTTTCCTTCTACCTTATGTTTACCCCAACTACTTATTTTTCCAATATAATTATTGGAGAAAGAATAGTTCCCCAGCAAGCTTTGAATCTCAATTTGCTTGAGCTCTTTTTTATTATTATTGATTGACTGAAAATGATTTTTAGAGGGCGTATAATACCCTTTAAAATAAATAAAGCCCAAAAGTAAAAAGCATGAAAATAGGAAGAGAGATTTAAGTAGTTTTTGACCTTTCAGAAATTGAATGAGGCCCATAAATAATAAAAATCCTATTCCAATTTTAAGCACTTCTTGAAAAGAAATTGAAATTAAAAATGAAAGCGTTGCCCCTAACGTAAAAAGGATTACAGGTATAAGTATTGGTGATTGGGGTAATTTCATACCTCAAACTTACAAGGATTTCAAAAAAAAGAAAATACTATTTCTTACTTATGGCTTTATAGATTAGACCAGCAGTTTTTTTACTTGCTCCACCAGAACCCAATAATGAAAATAGCTTTTCATATCCTTCTTCCTGGGTTTTATCTTTGAAATCCATTAAGTTTTTTAATTCCAATTCAAGTCTTTTTGGATTACACTCACCTTGAATTAATTCTAAAACAGCTTCACTATCTAAAATCAAGTTGACAAGTGAAATGTATTTGAGATTAAGGATTTTTTTTGCAATCCAATAGCTGAGGTAGCTGCTCCGATAGCAGACTAGTTGAGGGACTTTAAACAATGCTGTTTCCAGTGTTGCTGTTCCGCTAGTTACAAGTGCTGCAGTACTGTGTTGAAGCAAGTCGTAAGTAGCTTCGTAAACGATTTTTAGCGGGGTGTTTTCACTAAGTTGATTGTAGTAATTTCGAGAGATACCAGGCGCACCAGCAATTACAAATTGGTAGTTTGGAAACTGAGCTGCGACGTGGACAAAGAGTGGAAGCATTTTCTTAATTTCCTGAACCCGACTCCCTGGTAGTAGTGCTACAAGCGGTTTATTTTTGTCTAATAAATTTGAGGAAAGGAATGTTTTATTTTTTGGGTGATTGGGGATGTAATCCATCAACGGATGCCCTACATAATGAACTTTAAACTGATGTTTTTCTTCAAAAAAAGGTTTTTCAAAAGGCAAAATGACATAAAGTGCATCAATACATTGCTTCATTTTTTGCACTCTGTTTTCTTTCCACGCCCAAACTTGTGGACTGATGTAATAGTGATTTTGAAAATTTTGAGATTTCGCCCACTGTGCAATTCTTAAGTTAAATCCGGGGTAATCAATGTAGATGATGACATCGGGTTGAAATTGCAGAATATCTTGTTTACAAAAGCGGATATTTTTTAAAATGGTAGGCAAGTGATTGACCACTTCCCAAAAACCCATGAAGGCCAACTCTTTGAAATGTTTCACCAAATCTGCCCCTTGCTTTTGCATCAAATCACCTCCCCATGCTCTAAATTGAGCACTTGGATCTTGCTTTTTTAATTCAGCAATGAGGTGTGAACCGTGTAAATCACCTGAAGCTTCCCCTGAAATCAGATAGTATTTCACCAGCGCAGTTTATTAATTCATTTTCAATAAGGCAACAAAAAGAACAGTAGCCATAGATATGGCGACAATACCCGCAGCAAAAGGAACTTTATTTTTACGCAAAGCAATAAAAAATAACGGGAGATTAATTAAAGCAGCAATTGAGATCAGACCACCAAGACGTTTTTGTTCATATAAATAAAAAATAGAGTCTTCTAAAGTGGCATCTGAAAGAAAAAAAACAAGAATGATGACACCAAAACTCGTCCACAATAAGCCCGTTAAAATTCCCCAAAAAAAGTATTTATTTTTTATAAATTCCATGTGTTCAATTGTTGGATACTGTGGTGGGCAGTTAAATCAAATTGGGTGGGGACTACAGAAATATATCCTTCCTTCAACGCCCACTCATCGGTATCTTCTCCCTTGTCTTCATTCACAAAAGAACCTGTTAGCCAGTAATATTCTCTACCCATAGGATTCGTTCTTTTATCAAACTTTTCTACCCAATTCGCTTTTGCTTGCCTACAAATTTTGATTCCTTTAATTTCTTCTTCTTTCAGCTTAGGAAAATTCACATTCAATACTACTCCTTTTGGGATTCCGTTTGTCAACGCTTCAGTAGTTATTTGTTTGACAAATGTTCTTAGTGGGTTAAAGTCGGCATTCCAATTAAAGTCCAATAACGAAAACCCAATGGCAGGAATTCCTTCGATTCCAGCTTCCATGGCAGCACTCATCGTTCCAGAATAAATTACATTAATTGAAGAATTAGAGCCGTGATTGATGCCTGAAACGCAGAGGTCTGGCTTGCGTCCTAATAGTTCATTAACAGCCAGTTTTACACAATCAGCAGGGGTTCCTGAGCAACTGTATTCTAATTGAGGACCATCCGTTATAGTAATTTTTTCGCAATGCAGGGTGGAATTGATCGTAATAGCGTGCCCCATAGCAGATTGAGGACTATCAGGAGCTACTACAACAACCTCCCCGATTTCATTCATAATTTCTATTAATGTTCGGATTCCAGGAGCGGTTATACCGTCATCGTTGGTTACTAAAATTAAAGGTCTTTTTTTCATAATGATCTTGTACTGCTAAAGTAAGGAATCTTTTCAGCCCATCGCTTTATTTGTAAGTAACAAGTCTATAGTTACAGTCTGGCCTCCTTAAATTGTAGAAAAAAGGAAAAAATAAGAGTAAAGAAAAGGGGCTTTATACAATCAATTAAGGCACTTTTAGTATTGGGATTCATTTAAGGTACCAGAGCCCCATTACTATTCTTTTTTAACAAATGCATAGGAGTTGAATACTAAACCGACTGGTTTTAAAAGAATATTAACAAAACTAAATTCAAATATGTTTATATTTAGGGGCTATGAAATTAAAACAAAGTCCTATGAGATCTTTTATTTGGCTTTTTTCGCTTATTCTAGTTAGTGGACTGTTGTTTGGGTTTAAATTAAAAAATGAAGACCCAAATAAAGATAAGCTACTGCTAGAGATTATATCCTATGTTTTGGAGCGAGGTCATTACAGTCCCAAACAAATTGACGATGCTTTTTCTGAAAACGTTTATATGGATTATCTTAATAATCTTGACGGTCAGCATCGCTTTTTCCTCCAGTCTGATATCAATTCTTTTGAATCGTTCAAATATAAAATTGATGATGAAATTAAAAATTCAGAGCTTACTTTTTTTGATTTGACGTATGATAAAATTGTTCAGCGGATGGATCAAGTTGAAAGTTTTTACGAGAGTATTCTCGAAGAACCTTTTGACTTTTCAAAGCAGGGAGAGATTGATTTGGATTTTGAAACTGCACCCTATGCAGCAAACCTTGCAGAATTAAAAAAGCTATGGAGAACACGATTTAAATTAAATGCGCTCCAAAATTTCACGTCTGAAAAAGAAGATGAATTAAAACAACTCGAAAAGGATTCTACATTTATAGTTAGCTCAGATGTTGAACTTGAAATAAAAGCAAGGGAAAACATCAAAGAGAACATGAGTAACTTTTTTGAAAGATTCGATGATCTCAAAAGGAAGAATTGGTTTTCTTTTTATGTAAACTCTATGGTGATTCAGTTTGATCCTCATACTTTTTATTTGGCACCAAGTGATAAAGAGCGTTTTGACGCGAGCATGTCTGGAAAATTTGAAGGAATTGGCGCACGATTGACTAAAAAAAATCAGCAAGTAAAAATTGTAGAAGTAATTTCAGGAGGCCCTGTGTGGAGAAATGAATTGTTGGAGATAGGGGATACCATTCTCAAAGTAGGTCAAGAAGGTGAAGAGCCAGTGGATATATCTGGGATGGTATTGGATGATGCAGTAAAATTAATCAAGGGTCCAAAGGGAACCAATGTTTATTTGACCATTAAAAGAGTTGACGGAACCATAGAGGTTGTAGCTGTGACACGGGATGTGGTTGTACTTGAAGAAACCTATGCCAGATCCTCTTTAATAAAAGACACCACTGGAACTTATGGTTTGATCGAGCTTCCTAAATTTTATATAAATTTTCAAGATTACAACGAGCGTAATGCAGCAACAGATGTAAAAAAAGAATTAGAACAACTTAAAAAAAACAACGTTAAGGGGATCATTCTCGACCTTCGGAATAATGGTGGAGGGTCTTTGAAAACCGTTGTTGATATGACAGGCTATTTTATTGAAGAAGGACCGGTAGTACAAGTAAAAAGTACAGGAGGAAGAAAAGAAGTATTAAAAGATACGGACCCTAGCGTAGTTTGGGACGGCCCTCTAGTGATTTTGGTAAATGAATTTTCAGCTTCTGCCTCAGAAATTTTAGCCGCCGCATTGCAAGATTACAGTAGAGCCATCATTTTGGGAAGCAAACAAACTTTTGGAAAAGGAACGGTTCAAAACATTATTGATCTCAATAGGATGATCTCTGGCGGAACTTATGGAGACTTAGGAGCGCTAAAAGTAACTACAGATAAATTTTACCGAATCAATGGACTCTCAACTCAACTGGAAGGAGTAAAGAGTGACATTGTTTTCCCAGATCGCTATGCGATGATTGATATGGGAGAAAAAGATCAGGACAATCCACTTTCTTGGGATCGAATCACTCCTGCTTCCTATACACCACTCCCTAAATTTAGCACTTATGATTACTCGGTAAAACGAAGCAAACAAAGATTAAAAGAAAACCCTTTTGTTGCCCTAATTGAAGAGCAAGCCGCTTGGGTTAAAAAACAACAAGATGATTCACGATATTTTTTAGACTATGAATCATTTCAATCCAAGAGGGAATCCAACAGGAAATACGCAGACCGATTTAAAAAGATTTCAGAATTTGAATCTGATTTAGAATTCCAATGGCTTCCTGAAGCAGCTTCAACCGAAGCTCCAAATGACGATTTAATTGAAAAAAGAGAGCGTTGGGAAAAATCCTTAAAGAAGGATTTGTATATCACCGAAGCTGTTGAAATTTTGAAGGACCTATCCAATCCAATTAATGTAGGAAAGCCTATTGCTCAGCTAAAAGAAAAATAACCCTTGGAGTCTAAACGCTTCTTTCAAGGTTTCAAAAAAGACGCTTGGGCTATAGGAAGTTCCCTTTTTATTGTCTTGATCTCATTAGCTGCAATTTTCGCCTATGTTCTAGCCCCTGATAAGACACAATTTGCCAACCAAATGCATCTTTCAGTTCATTCAAAGCCACCAGGTTTTAACTGCCAAATGCTCTTGATACCCAGGGCGAATAAAGATTCTAAATCGTCTATTTTTTTTGGAAGTATTAATGCCAGTGAAGAAATTCCTGTCAGTGAAATTCGTTGGTCAACATCCAGTCTTGAATTTAAAAGATATGGCAATGCGACAAATTATTTCGAAACCCTTTCTTTTGATCAATTTCCAGAGGCGAGTAATAAAAAAGAGATAGTATCTAATTACGTTTACAATAAAAAGTTTTTGTTAGGTACAGATAAATATGGGCGTGATTTATTAAGCAGACTCTTAGTGGGCTCACGGATTTCAATTTCTATTGGCTTTGTAGCAGTATTTATTTCTCTTAGTATCGGAGTTTTTTTAGGTGCTATTGCTGGATACTTTGGCGGTTGGGTTGATCGTTTGATTCTTTGGCTCATCAATGTAGTATGGTCAATTCCAACTTTACTTATGGTTATAGCAATCACTTTGGCTTTAGGAAGGGGGTATTGGCAAGTCTTCGTTGCTGTTGGGCTAACTATGTGGGTTGACGTTGCGCGTTTGGTTAGAGGTCAAGTAAAATCGATTAAAGAAGCTCTTTTTGTTCAGGCCAGTACGGTTCTAGGATTTTCTAAAAGTAGAATATTAGTGCGTCATATTTTACCACTAGTTATTGCGCCTTTAATAGTTATTTCAGCAGCAAATTTTGCCAGTGCTATTTTGATGGAAAGTGGGCTGAGTTTCTTGGGAATAGGTGCACAACCACCCATGCCAAGCTGGGGAGGTATGGTAAAAGATCATTTTCGTTATTTACTTTTAGGGAAGCCGTATTTAGCAATTCTACCCGGGTTTGCAATCATGAGTTTAGTTTTGGCATTCATGACCCTTGGCAATAGCCTTAGGGATATCTTAGACATCAGAGATTAATCACGATAGCCTTTGTGAGTCAAAGTTCAAATAAATAAATAGCATCAGACTAAAGGCCATTAAACTCGAACCTCCATAGCTTATAAAAGGTAAGGGAATACCAACAGTTGGAACCAATCCTAAAGTCATTCCAATATTGACAAAAAAATGAATGAATAACATACTGGCAAAACCATAGGAATAGATCCTTCGAAATGCACTGCTTTGTTTTTCTGCGCGGTAAACAATACGGAAAATTAGTAACGTAAAAAAACCGATTAGCACGCTACTTCCAATAAATCCCCATTCCTCACCTATTGTACTGAAGATATAATCGGTATGTTGTTCTGGAACAAAGTTTCCTTTTGTTTGAGTTCCATTCAAATATCCTTTCCCTGAAAACCCACCAGACCCTATTGCAATTTTAGATTGGTTGATATTGTAACCAATCCCACTTGTGTCTGTTTCTAAGCCTAGAATAATATTGAAACGATCTCTGTGACGTTGTTCAAAGACAGAGTTGAAAATAAAATCAACAGAATAGGAAAATAATACACAAACCCCCAAAGTGAGTAAAAAAGGACTTTTTTTAGTTTTCGATTTTTTAAGAAAATTGTAAATCAGAAACACGATTAATCCAGCACCTAGACTTACCACTAAGGGTTTTAAAAGTAGAGTTATAATGAAAACCAGAATGAGCCCCAATCCAAGAAAAAGCCAACGTAAATCCAGTCCTTCACGTATAAAAACAAAAAAAAGTCCAAAAAACACAAGTGCCGATCCAGCATCTGGCTGAAGAACAATTAAAATCACTGGGATTAAGACGATTAGCAATGCTCTAAGTAAATATTTATTTTTCCGAATATCAGTTTGAATATCACTCAAGAAGTTAGCAATTACTAAAGCCGTTGTAATTTTGGTAAATTCTGCAGGCTGTAAGCCAAATCCGCCAATACCGTACCAGGATGTAGCACCTGATATGGTTTGTCCGAAAACAAAAAGACCGAGAAGACTTAAAATGGACAATCCATAAAAAACATAGCTAAGGTGTTCAAAAAAGTTTGACTTAATGTACGCCATAAAAGGGAGCGCCAGAAGGCAGCCTATAAAAATCCATAGTTGTTTTCCCACAGCAGTTGAAGGATTCCAAAGCATCAACGGACTTTCATCATAAGTTGTTGAATAAATGTTGAGTAAACCAAAACTCACTAAACAAATGTAAATCAATACACTCAGCCAGTCTAATCGAAAAAAGAGACTATTATTCATTTATTTCAAATGGCTTTCCGGATAAGGGTTTCATATATTCAGTCATCAAGCTTCCGTTCAGCATTCTGTTTTCAAGCCATGTCCTTTTTACTTCTCCTTTCAAATATTTTTCAATCATCAGACTCGCAATAGGTGCAGCCCAACGCCCTCCCCAATATCCGTTTTCAACAAATACTGCAAGCGCAATTTTAGGATTTTCTTTAGGAGCAAAAGCAACGAAGATTGAATGATCAGTTAGTTGTGTTTTCTCTCCATTTAGACGAATAAAATTTTCCGCTGTTCCGGTTTTACCGCATACTTCAATTCCTTTGATTTTAGCAACTTTAGCAGTGCCTCGTTCAACAACTTGATACATTCCATCAATGACAGTTTCGAAATGACGAGCTTCAATCAAGGTGTAGTTTTTACCGTATATGGAATCCTTAAGGGACTCGTTATTTATTTTTTTAAAATGTGGTTTAATATAAAATCCACGATTGGCAATAGTGGCCGTAAAATTTGCCATTTGAATGGGTGTAGTAAGAATTTCTCCTTGGCCTATTGCATTGGAGATTATAGTAGTGGGCCCCCAACTTCCTTTTTGATACCATCGGTCATAATAGGAGCTACTCGGGATGAATCCTTTTTTCCCAATGGGAAGATCATAACCGAGATAATCCCCTAAACCGAAGCTTTCTAAATGGGTTTTCCACCGATCGAGTCCTGCAGCTGAAGTAGCACCTTTATTGATAATATTTACATAAGTTTTAGCGAAGTAGCTATTGCATGAATTATAAATCCCCTCTAATAAATTATTTTTTGAGCCAATTTTACAATGACACTTCATAAAAGCCCCTTTGGCATAATAGTGCCCCTGATTACAAGAAAAAGAAGTTTGGGGGGTAATTACATTTTCCTGAAGTGCAATAAGCGCATTCAACGTTTTAAAAGGTGAACCTGGAGAATATTCAGCTTGTAACCCTCTGTCAAATAGTGGTTTTGCTAGAGTATCATTGACCAAGATTCTAAAGTTTTCGGATCGTGCTCTGCCAAGTAATAAATTGGGATTATAGCTTGGTGCGGTAACCAACGCCAAAACCTCTCCAGTGGAGGGCTCAATAGCTACAATACCGCCTCTTTTATTCTGCATTAATGATGCGCCATACGTTTGAAGTTGAGCGTCTATAGTTAGGGTAATATTTTCAGCAGCTGCAGGTTTAGAATCATATGCGCCGTCTTCATAAGAACCTATAATCCTATTGAATCGGTCTTTCTGAAAAAATTGGAATCCCTTTTTTCCTCTAAGTTTAGATTCATAGGTTTTTTCAATTCCTTGACGTCCAATCATTTCTCCTAAATCGTAATCACTTTTGCTTTTCAGCTCAGCAGGGTTTATCTCACTGGTATATCCCAAAATATTGGAGGCTATAGAAAGGTTGTAGTCTCGAATCGTTTTTTTTTGAAAATAAAAACCTGAGTATTTCCATATCTTCTCTTGGAATAAAGCCTGTTTTTCTTTGCTTATTTGGCGAGAAATTACTGAAGGTCTTTTAGATGAAAATCGCTTTGCATCTTTCAACCGATCAATAAGTTCTTCTTTTGGAAGATTTAAAAATGAAATGAGTTCCAAGGTATCGAATGGAATAATATTTTCGGGAATTACCATCAAATCATAAACGGGTTGATTTGAAACTAAAAGAGTACCGTTTCTGTCGTAAATAAGTCCTCTAGTAGGATAGATTGGTCTTTTTTCTACTGCATTATTGAGGGAAAGTTCGTTGTAGTCTTGATTAAAAATTTGGAGCGATACTAGTTGAATAAGAAACAACAAAGAACTCCCTAGAGTAAAACTCAATAAAATGAATTTTCTGATCATTTTTTATTTGGGTAAAAGCTTAGCGTAATGCCCATTAAAATTAATGAAAATATTGAAGTAAATAACGCGTTTTTTATGATAAGCAAAATAGCATCCCAACTAAAGTAAACCAGGGTAAAATAGAAAGCGTGATGAAGCCCTGTAAGCAGTAGTAGAAAAATAAGTTTATTTAAAGTTCTGGGATCACTTGAATAGCTTTGCGGTGTTTCCACAGTAACGCCAAAAGAGTACCGTATAATCAGCGGTCTTATAAAGCCAATGGTTAATGTTGCAATAGTGTGCGCCCCCCCAGATTGTGATAGAAGATCAATTAAAAAACCAAGGAGAAAAGAAAGAATTATAAGGATTGTTTGATTGCTTTCAAATCGATAAAAAACAAAAAATAGTAAATAGAGCATTGGGTTGATGAATCCAAAAATATGCAAGTGATTAAAAAGTAAAACTTGTCCTAATACTAAGGCTACGAAAGAAATTACAGAACTGATTGAAAAAAAATTCATTGGGGAATGTTCTTTTGTAGTGATTGAATTTCCTGAAAATCTAAATTTTCTAAAACATATACGTAATAGATTTGTGAGGGATCATTCAAAAGTATAGCCTCAATTGAATAATATCCACTTCCTTGTATTTTTTCGAGTTTTGAAATTTTCCCAACAGGGATTCCCAACGGAAAATATGATGACATTCCTCCTGTGATAAGCGTATCTCCTACGCTAATATTTGCAATGGAAATAATATCTTCAATTTTGAATTCAACGGGGCTTTTTCCAGACCAGACAAGAGACCCAAAAGCAGGACTCTTTTTAGTTCTTACATTTATTTTTAAATCTTGATGGAGGATTGAAATAACGTTTGCATAATTTTTAGTTACTGAGTGCACAACACCAACAATTCCATTATTTGAAATGACACCCATTTCAGGATATACTCCTTTTTCAGAACCAATATCAAGAATTAAAAAATTCCGTTGCTTTTGATAGCTGTTTTTAAGTACGCTGGCTTTTTTTACTGCATAGGGGAATCGTTTGGGTTGAGTTAAAGCAAAAGGATACAATGGAATATTCTCTGTACTTAATTCAATTTTTTTGAGCTTTTCATTTTCTTGTAGGAGTTGCTGATTGACTTTTCTAAGATTGAAATAGCGTTCTACAGCACCAGAAATTTCATAAAGCTTGGAAGAAAAGTAAAACCCATATTTCTGAATATTGTATTTATGGAATGGACTCTGATTAAATGAGAACGAAATAGAAAGAATTAGTAAAAAGAAATAGAGTATGGGATTTCTAAATTGGAAAAGCGCATTGAGAATTCGCTGCATGCCAAAATTATTTAATCAAAACGGTTTTAAAGCGCTCAATGTTCTTTAAAGCAATACCTGTTCCTCGTACCACGGCCTGAAGTGGATCTTCAGCCACATAAATAGGTAGATCGGTTTTTTGGGAAAGTCTTTTATCTAGTCCTCTTAAAAGCGCGCCACCACCAGCAAGATAGATACCCGTATTATAAATATCAGCAGCTAATTCAGGAGGAGTTTGCGATAAAGCTTCCATAATAGCATCTTCGATACGCAAGATCGATTTATCTAAGGCTTTTGCTATTTCACCATGGTTAATGATAACCTGCTTTGGTTTGCCAGACAAAAGGTCTCTTCCTTGCACCGACATTTCTTCAGGAGGATTGTCAAGATCTTCAATAACACTTCCGATAATGATTTTTATTTTTTCAGCGGTACGTTCTCCAACATAAAGATTGTGTTTACTCCGCATAAAATTGATAATATCACTTGTAAATACATCACCCGCAATTTTTATGGACTTATCACATACAATTCCTGATAAAGCAATAATTGCAATTTCAGTAGTTCCACCACCTATATCAACAATCATGTTTCCTTTAGGCTGCATAATGTCAATTCCAATTCCTATAGCAGCAGCCATGGGTTCATGAATCAGGTAAACTTCCTTTCCATTTACTCGTTCTGCAGATTCTTTTACTGCGCGCATTTCTACTTCAGTTATTCCAGAAGGAATACAGATGACCATTCGTAATGAGGGAGAAAAAAAGCGACGATTTAAACCAGGAATACTTTTAATCAATTGATTGATCATTTGCTCAGACGCATTAAAGTCTGCAATCACACCATCTTTTAATGGTCGAACTGTACGAATATTTTCGTGGGTTTTTCCCTGCATCATATTGGCCTCTTGACCAATTGCAATCACTTTATTGGTTGTGCGGTCAATGGCTACAATAGAGGGACTGTTTACAACCACTTTGTCATTGTGGATGATAAGCGTGTTTGCTGTTCCTAAATCGATCGCTATTTCGTCTGTAAAAAATCCCATTTGTAAAGAAGTATTTATATAAAATTATGAATTAATGTTTAAAGTGACGTATTCCTGTAAAAACCATTGTCATTTTATGTTCATCGCAATAGGAAATGGAGTTTTGATCTTTGATCGAACCCCCCGGCTGAATTACAGCTTTTATTCCTTCGTTATCTGCAATTTCTACACAATCTGGGAAAGGGAAAAAGGCGTCGCTAGCCATTACAGCTCCATTCAATTTAAATCCAAAGCTTTTAGCTTTATTAATGGATTGATGAAGCGCATCTACTCTGGATGTTTGTCCAGTTCCTGAAGCAAGTAGCTGTTGGTTTTTAGCTAAAATAATTGTGTTGGACTTGGTGTGCTTACAGATTTTGGAGGCAAAAATCAAATCGTCAACCTCTGAAGCCGAAGGTGCTATTTTTGTCACCGTTTGGAGGTCTTCTTTTTGATCTGTTTTTGAATCGCGATCTTGAACGAGGTATCCATTTAAACACGTTCGAACCGTTTGTTGTGCCAAAGAACGTTCTTTCTGAATTAAGAGAATCCGATTTTTTTTCTGTTTTAATACTTCAAGAGCCTCTGTTTCATAAGCGGGTGCTATGACAACTTCGCAAAAAAGCTCATGTACAGCATTTGCAGTTTCTAAATCAATGATTTTATTTGAAATTAATACGCCACCAAAAGCAGAAACGGGATCAGCCGCTAGTGCATCTGTATAAGCGGTAGATAAACGGTCTCTTACAGCAAAACCACAAGCATTATTGTGTTTTAATATTCCGAAAGCGGGATTCCCATTGTAAAATTCTAACATTAAATTAACTGCGGAATCAATATCTAGAAGGTTGTTATACGAGATTGCTTTACCGTGGACCTGTTCTAGCAGCTCTTCTAAGGCACCGAAAAAACGCCCTTTTTGGTGTGGATTTTCACCATAACGAAGTACTTGAGAATCTCCTACACTTATTTTTAAACGATCTTCTTTAGTGTCAAAATGATTGAAAATTGCCGTATCGTAATGTGAGGAGGTATGAAACGCCTTCACTGCAAATTCTTTTCTTGCTGCTAAGTCAGGCGCTCCGTCAAATGATTTAAAAACATCAATAAATGAAGCGTAATCTTCTTTGTTAGAAATACAAAAAACATCGTTAAAGTTTTTTGCTGCAGCACGGATCAGAGCAATTCCTCCAATATCTATTTTTTCAATGATTTCAATTTCAGTTGCATTTCCTGCTACGGTCTTTTCAAAGGGATATAAATCGACCACAATCAAATCAAAAGCTGGAATTTCGAATTGTTCTAATTCAGATTGATCACTTTCAACATGACTTCGGTTCAAAATTCCTCCAAATACCTTGGGGTGCAAGGTTTTTACTCGACCTCCTAAAATAGAAGGATAGCCGGTTAATTCTTCAACAGCGTTTACTTGGTGTCCCAGTTGCTGTATAAAGGTTTCCGTACCTCCAGTAGAATAAAGGGACACTCCTTGCTCTACCAGGAGATTGATCAAAGGTTCAAGCCCTGTTTTATCAAAAACAGAGATTAATGCAGATTTAATTTTCTTGTTACTCATAACGTTACAGTTGGTTCAGTAAATTACCGTAGGTTGAGGAAATTAGATTACATACAGAGATGCACAGCTCTTCATCATCTCTAGAAAAAGGATTTGGAGTTTTAGAATCGATATCAATTTGTCCAATGTTTTTACCCTCTAAAAAAAGTGGAACAACCAATTCAGAGCGCACATCAATACTACAAGCGATATAATTATCTTGTTGGGTAACGTCCGGCACTACAAAGTTTTTGTTAGAGAGCGCAACTTGGCCGCAAATACCCTTTCCAAAAGGAATTGAAGTGTGTTCCGTAGGGGTTCCTGTAAAAGCCTTCAGGTGTAGCATTTTAGTATCGAAATCAGAAAAATAAAACCCAACCCAATCAAAATATTCAATTTCTTTATTTAGAAGCTCGCATACCGACTTTAATCCGTCAAGAACAGCTAAATCCTCTGTTTTTAGCAATTGCTCAACTTGGTTGATTAGGTCTGAATGTTTGGGTGAACTCATAGCCCACAAAAGTAAGTATTAAATCGCTCTAATTGAGTAATTTGTTTTTAGATTTCCTTGATTCTTTTTGCTCTTAACTCAGTTTTAACAGCAGCTTTAATTTAGATCGGCAAATTTTTAAGACTTTTGTGAAAAAAGAATGGAGCAACAGCTATATATCCGAGGAATGACTTGCCAAAACTGCCGTAAAGGAGTGATGGAAAAAGTGAATGGTATACCGGGTGTTTCAGAAGTTGAGGTTAGTTTGGAAACCGGTTTAACGGTTTTTGAATCTAAGCGAAAAATAGCATTGGATCAAATTCAAAATATTCTTGGCAAGAAGTATACGGTTACCGAAACAAACAATCCTATTTCAAAAGTTAGTGCCGCTTCAGTATCTAAATTCAAAGCTTTATTTCCCCTGTTTTTGATTTTTGGCTACCTCTTTTTAGCTACGCTATTTTTAACACAACTAACCAATGCAGATCTAGAGCAGTCAATGCTTTATTTTATGGGTCTCTTTTTTATTGTATTTAGTTTTTTTAAATTTTTAGACTATGGTGGCTTTCCAGATTCATTTGCCCGTTATGATCCTCTAGCAAAAAAGAGTCGCTTATATGCCAAAATCTATCCTTTTATCGAAACGGCTTTAGGAATTGCTTTTCTTTTATCTTGGCAATTGCCAATTGCTATTGGAATTACTTTAGTTATTTTGTCCTCTACTACTTATGGAGTGCTTCAGTCCATCTTAAACAAATCTGCAATCCAGTGTGCCTGTTTAGGGACAGCTTTAAAATTGCCAATGACTGAGGCAACTCTTATTGAAAACGGGATTATGATAGTAATGTCCTGTATTCTCATTTTAGGCTATATTTTATAAAAAACGTACCTTTATCTCATGAATAAAAAGCGATATTTAAGTTTTACCCTTGCACTACTCATTATGAGTACCCGGGTAGGTTTTGCTTTAAATATTCATTATTGTGGTCATCAAATAGCTGAAATTTCTTTGGCCTCTAATCCGTCAAATTGTGGAATGGAAATTGATCAAGACTATCAGTTACCAGAACACACTAGTTTTTCAAAAACACCTTGTTGTAAAGACCAAACCTTACTTTTTCAAAACAATGAACCTCAAAAATTTGAAACAGAGTCCAATTTGGTTTTGTTTGGATTGAATAAACTAATTTTAAATGAAAACTCATTTGAAGCTCCTGCTTTGATTTCCAGAGTTTTTTTAAAAACAAATTGGAACCCACCACCTCCACGAAAGAATAAAATCTTTTTATTAAACCATTCCTTTGTTGTTTATGGCTAGTTAGTATTTAGTATGCATTCTAAATCTTTAACTAACATAAATAACAACAAATGAAAAACATACTACTACTGATTTTTAGTACAATTTGTTTCTTGAGTATAGCTCAAGAGACTCTTGAAGGAACAGTGCTAACTAAAGAAGGTAACCAGAATATACCATTGCAAGGAGCAAGTATCTATTGGCTGGGTACGCAAGCCGGAACAACCACCGATGAAGAAGGTCAGTTTAATTTGGTATTTGACAAAACAACGGATCAATTAGTGATCCGTTTTCTTGGCTTTAAAACGGACACCCTTCGAATTCAGCAGCAAAGCAAAATCACTCATTATTTAATCTCCTCTGAGGCAGAATCTTTAGATGAGGTTACTTTAATCCAAAGAAGAAAGGCGATTCAAAAATCGTATTTGGAAGCTCAAAATATTGTCAATGTAAACAGCGCAGAATTATTGAAGGCTGCTTGTTGTAACCTTTCTGAAAGTTTTGAAACCAATCCTTCGATCGATGTTAATTTTTCAGATGCCTTAACGGGAACTAAACAGATAAAAATGTTGGGACTTACCAGTCCTTATCTGTTAATTACAGAAGAGAATATTCCAATGGTTCGGGGAGCTTCACAGGCTTATGGTTTAACCTTTACTCCAGGAACCTGGATAGAAAGTATTCAAATAACTAAGGGTGCTGGAAGCGTGGTCAATGGATTTGAAAGTATTGCGGGACAAATTAACACGGAAATCAAAAAACCGTTTTCTGATGTGCCGTTGTTTGTGAATTTATTTACCTCAGCCAACGGCCGACAAGAGCTCAATCTTCAGGGCAATAAAAAGTGGAATGATAAATGGAGTACAGGACTGTTTTTACACGGTAATCAGCGGAACCAATCCATGGATCAAAATGGAGATGCTTTTTTAGACGTTCCCTTGGCCAAGCAAATTAATTTACTCAACCGATGGCAATATACCGATGCAGCCAAAGGCTGGGTAGGTTTTGGAACAATCCGATGGATGACTGATGAAAAGCAAATTGGAGCTTTGGGTTATGATCCAGTACAAGATCGAAATTCAACTTCTATTTGGGGGAGTGAAATCAGAACCAATCGTCTGGATGCCTCTTTAAAAGTGGGCTATGTTTTTCCTGAGATTCCTTACCAAACTTTTGGTTTTCAATCGGCTTATAGCAGACATGATCAAAATGCGTATTACGGTGCTAGGAAATATGAAATTGAGCATGAAAGTTTTTATGCAAACTTCCTGTTTAATTCAATAATTGGGAATACCAAAAATAAATTCAAAGCGGGTCTAAATATTACATATGATCATTACTTTGAAACAGTAGATCAATTTTATTTTGATCGAACAGATCAATCAATAGGTGGATTTTTTGAATACAGTTATGACAATCTAGATAATTTTAGTTTCGTTGGCGGTATACGTACTGATATTCACAACAATTTAGGATCTTTTATAACACCTCGTGTTCACCTGCGTTATTTGCCGCATCCTAAAACAATTGTGAGAGCTTCTGTGGGAAGTGGACGCAAAGCAGCAAATATCTTTGCTGAAAATCAAACTTTATTTGGAACCAACCGTGTGATTTCTATAGTTGAAAATGGAGGTACTGTCTATGGTCTAAATCCAGAGAAGGCTTGGAATTATGGGCTAAGTATTCGTCAATTATTTAGCCTTGGAAGTACCAGTGGAGACGTTACAGCTGATTATTATATAACCAATTTCGTAAATCAAGTTGTTGTTGATTGGGAACAAAAACACCAAATCATATTTTATAATTTGGAGGGACCTAGTCGTGCTAATAGTTTTCAATTGGCAGTTGATTATGCACTCAGTGAGGCTCTAAGTTTTCGATTTGCATATAAAAACTACGATGTAAAAACAACCTATAATTCAGGTTTTTTACAACGACCTCTTCAAGCTCAAAATCGATTTTTTGCGAATATGGCATGGGAAACGGAACGGAATAAAAACGGAGCACAATGGCGATGGGATTTAACCTATCACGCAGTTGGAGAACAACGACTTGTAGAAACTGTTCGAGATCCTCAAGGGTCATACACTCCAGCTTATGGGCTTTGGAATAGTCAATTGACACGAGCATTTAAAACCAATTTTGAAATTTATGTAGGAATGGAAAATTTAGGAAATTACAGGCAAATCAATCCGATTATTGGTGCGGATAATCCATTTGGCGCAGATTTTGATACTGCACAGGTTTATGCACCCGTATTTGGTCGGATGATTTATGCCGGTTTACGCTGGAATTTATAAATTTATAAAAAATAAAAAGATGAAAAAACTAATCATACTATTCTTGATCGCTCTTCCTTTTGGAATGATGGCTCAAGAAAAAACAAGCAAAAACACCAAGCTTTCTTTTGAAGTGAGTGGGAACTGTGAAATGTGTAAAAAGCGAATTGAAAAAGCTGCTTTTTCTGTCAAAGGAGTAAAAATGGCTACTTGGGACATCCCCTCCAATATTATTTCTGTAATTCACGATCCTAAGAAAGCACCTGTTGAAATGCTTCAACAAGCAATTGCAACTGTAGGTCACGATACGCCTTTAGTCAAAGCAGAAGATGCTGTTTATGACAAACTTCCCATGTGCTGTCTTTATGATAGGAATAAAATTGAATAATTTAAAAAGGCGGTTAATTGTTAACCGCCTTTTTTAGTCTTAGGCTAATTTGTCATTGACAACGGCAATAACTCCTGCAACTATTGCAGTCAAGAGCCCCCCAATAACAATTTCTTGAATTAATAATCTCAGATTAAATTCGTTATTAATGAAGAAATACCAAGTCAACGCATACAGAATGCCGATGATTAATCCAGCACTAAATCCAGTCTTGAAGTTAGAGATTTGAGCCAGTTTACAAAAAACATAGGCAAAAATAAAAGCGTAAAATAAGGAGCCTAAAAAGATGAAAAGCACGGATTCATCTCCTGTTGATTGGTCCACCAAAATGATTCCGTAAACGAGCCATCCTAATAGATAATAAACAACAGTACCTACAATACCGGAAAGTAAAATTTTTTTAGTCATGATTTAAAGATTTGGTTCCTCTCAAGTTATAAATTTTTGACCAAACAAAAAAGGCCGCCCAAATGGACAGCCTTTTTTAACTAAAAAAAAGTTAATTTTTACATCATACCAGGCATTCCACCACCACCCATTGGTGGTCCGGCAGGAGCGTCTTCTTTAACATCAATTAAAGCGCATTCAGTAGTTAGAATCATCCCGGATACTGAAGCAGCATTTTCAAGCGCTACTCTAGTAACTTTCTTAGGATCAATAATTCCTTCTTTGAGCATATCGACATAAGTTCCTTCCTTGGCATTGTAACCGAAGTTTGTTTTTCCTTCAATGACTTTAGAGACTACCACAGAACCTTCACCTCCTGAGTTTTCTACGATGGTACGTAAAGGTGCTTCAACTGCTTTGTTGATGATTTGAATTCCTGTTGCTTCATCTGCATTTTCAGAGTGAAGATTTTCTAGAACTTTTTTAGCATTGAGAAGTGCTACACCACCACCAGCAACAATACCTTCCTCAACGGCAGCTCTTGTAGCATGTAGTGCATCATCTACACGGTCTTTCTTTTCTTTCATTTCAACTTCAGATGGCGCTCCTACATAGAGTACAGCAACTCCACCAGAAAGTTTTGCAAGACGTTCTTGAAGTTTTTCCTTATCATAGTCAGAAGTTGTTGACTCAATTTGGGCCTTAATTTGACTCACTCTTGCTTGAATCTCTTCACCTGAACCATTTCCATTAACTACCGTGGTATTGTCTTTGTCAATGGTAACTTTTTCAGCAGTACCTAACATTTCAATGGTAGTATTTTCAAGGGTAAATCCTCGTTCTTCTGAAATAACGGTACCTCCCGTCAGGATTGCAATATCTTCTAGCATTGCCTTTCTTCGATCTCCAAATCCAGGAGCTTTCACTGCTGCAATTTTCAATGCTCCTCTTAGTTTATTAACAACTAGAGTAGCTAATGCTTCACCATCAACATCTTCAGCAATTACAATTAAAGGCTTTCCTGTTTGAGCAACAGGCTCAAGTACAGGAAGTAAATCCTTCATTGTGGATATTTTTTTGTCGTACAAAAGGATGTATGGAGTTTCGAGATCAGCTTCCATTTTTTCAGAATCAGTCACAAAATAGGGAGAAAGGTAACCTCTATCAAACTGCATTCCTTCTACTACATCCACATAGGTGTCTGTACCTTTGGCTTCTTCTACAGTGATCACTCCTTCTTTTCCAACTTTTTCAAAGGCCTCAGTAATTAAGGCACCTATAGTTGAGTCGTTGTTGGCAGAGATACTTGCAACTTGATTGATTTTTTCAGAAGAATCACCAACAGCAGCAGCTTGCTTTCCTAAGGTCTCTACTATGGCTTCAACAGCTTTGTCTATACCTCTTTTTAAGTCTAAAGGGTTAGCACCTGCTGCAACGTTTTTTAAACCTTCTTTTACGATGGCTTGAGCGAGTATAGTTGCTGTAGTGGTTCCATCTCCTGCAAGGTCGTTGGTTTTAGAAGCAACTTCTTTTACCATTTGAGCCCCCATGTTTTCTAGGGCGTCTTCTAATTCAATTTCTTTGGCTACGGTAACTCCATCTTTGGTGACTTGAGGAGCTCCGAACGCTTTTCCGATGATCACATTTCGTCCCTTAGGACCTAATGTAACTTTTACTGCATTGGCAAGCGCATCAACACCGCGTTTGATGCCGTCTCTTGCTTCAATATCAAATTCTATTTTTTTTGCCATTGTGTTTTTAATTTAAATGATTTATACAATTGCTAGTATGTCACTTTCCTTCATGATCAGGTAGTCTACTCCCTCATGTTGTAGTTCAGTTCCTGCGTATTTACCATACAAGACACTGTCACCAACAGAAACGGTAATAGGATTTTCCTTGGTTCCTGTTCCAACAGCGACTACTGTTCCTTTTTGAGGCTTTTCTTTTGCTGTATCTGGGATGAAAATTCCAGAAGAGGTTTTGGTCTCTGCAGCAGCTGGTTCAATCAGAACTCGGTCTGCTAAGGGCTTAATACTTATTTTACTCATGATTAAATTGATTTAAAATACATTTTTTCAGAAATCATGCCATTGAAGCGTAGTCTGACAATTTGCTCTGTAAAGTGTCAGCATGTCAGTAGGCATTTCAATAAAAGACTTCTTTTAGTTATTCTCAGACGAAGGAAATTCAGGAATAGCAGGAATTTCTTCTGGAATGACTTCTTGTGTTTCTGGGATGGTTTGTTCAGTAGCTGCTCCTTCTTGAAGGAGTTTTGAATCTTGAGATCCACCGCCAGAGGTTAAAGTAACGTTTGAGATTAAAATTAACACCAACAATAAACTGGCAAGTATCCAAGTACTACGATCTAGAAAGTCAGAGGTTTTTTGTACACCTCCTACTTGCTGAGATCCACCACCAAAAGAAGAAGAAAGCCCTCCACCTTTAGGATTTTGAACCATCACAACTAAAACGAGCAAGAAACACACCACAATGATAAGGGCGATAAAGATTGAAAATGTACTCATGTGTCTATTATTTCAGTTTTTGTAAACGTTTGATCTCTTTAATTTGGTCTGCAAAGAAACTATTTTTTTCTGGATATTTCAAACTCAAAATTTGATAGGCTTGAAGTGCATTCTCAAATTTCTTTTGTTTGACAAATACCTTGGCCAAAGTTTCCGTCATCAATTCATCTGTAGAAGCTAAACTTTTCTTACTCAAATCGACGTTGTTCGTTTTTTCTTTTTGGAGCTTTACTGTTCTTTTATTTTTCAGAAAAGCATCAAACAATTCAAATTTTTCGTCTATTGGACTGGATTCTTCTGATTTACTGTTGCTTCTTAAGTAGTTTGCCCATCCAGAAAAAGGAAGTTCTTTAGGAACGTTTTGTTCTTTTTTAGAAGTCGTTTCTTTTGAAACAGTCGTATTGATGGGTTTCTTGTTAACAGTTTTCTTTTTCTTAACTGTTTTTTCCGGCGCATCTTGAGTTCGTTCAATACTTGGAGCTGTGCTTTTTGGATTTTCCAAGAATTCATATAGCAATTGACGATCAAGCGTTGCGATTGCTGTGTGAGATAATACCTCGTCAAATTTTTCTGGCAGTTGTTGTTCTATTGTCTTCAAGAAGTAAGGCTGTACAAAATGAAAGTGGGGATGTTTTTTTACAATTTCAGTTAGAGCTAGATGATGATTTTTGTTAGAGGGATCAAATCCATCCAAAAAGGAAATCAATTTTGAAGCAGTATCTATTACCATTTTGCTAAGGTATCGTTGAAAATATCTTGTGTAATCCGATCGAAAATTTCTTCGTGTGCAGCATTCTTTACGTCGAAGACTTGAAGCTCGGCTGGGAAGTCATAAAAAAAGGAGTAGGTTTTAGAAAAATCATCTTCCTCTAATTTGGTATTAATGAAGCGGAATGCCACAGACATTTTTAGCCTATTCTGTGCTGCTGTAATTTGAGCCGTTGCTGACATTGGTGTGACGCTGTATTCTGTTATTTCACCTTCATAAATAAGTTGCCCATCAGAGGTGACCAAATCCAGGTTAGTTTGGTTCATAATGAGGTCTTGTAAGGCGTTAGTAA
The DNA here is from genome assembly GCA_965656215.1 of Flavobacteriaceae bacterium. Classification (GTDB taxonomy): domain Bacteria; phylum Bacteroidota; class Bacteroidia; order Flavobacteriales; family Flavobacteriaceae; genus MS024-2A. The sequence goes on along the minus strand of CBFHJD010000004.1, from coordinate 41,374 downwards.
ACTCGTTGTCTAATCCTGGTTCAACCGTAGATCCGGGTCTATTTCCTGCCTGATTTTCGAAAAAGTTAACTTGAAATGTTGTAACTCCAGGAGGAATAGAGGCGCCTGTAAAAGAATAGATCCCACAGCCTTTGAATATGAAAACACTTAGGGTGAGGATAATAATACTTAAAAATTTATTTTGTCTCAACTTCATGGAGGTCGTATTGCTTAATCTTTCTGTATAGCGTTCTTTCTGAAATGCCTAACTCTTTAGCTGCAAGTTTTCTTTTACCATTACATCGAATCAAAGCTTGTTTGATCATTTCTAACTCTTTTGCTTGAAGAGAGAGTGGTTCCTCTTCCTCAATAGTTTCGGCATAGGCGTATTTATCAATATTTTCAGCTTTAGAAATTTGAGGCAGCTCAGATTGCAGCGTAGCTACGTCCAATGATTCTTCACTGGTATCTTCTGAATCATGAGTTTCTTTGCCATAAATTTTTTCAATTAACCCTTGATTTTTTTCTTGAACACTTTCTGACGTGCCATTATTCATTAAATCCAAAGTTAACTTTTTGAGATCATTCAGGTCATTTTTCATATCAAAAAGCACCTTATATAGTATCTCTCTTTCCGAAGAAAAATCACTTTCCTTTTCATTTTTTCCTATTAACGCAGGGAGTTGTTTACCTCGGTCGGGTAAGTAAGTTCTTATTATGGCTGCATTAATTTTTCTTTCTTGTTCTAGTACTGATAATTGTTCTGCAACATTGCGTAGCTGACGAATATTCCCGCTCCATCGATATTCTGTCAATAAAGCTTGGGCATGCTCATCCAATTGTAAAGGGGGCATATGGTATTTTTGAGCAAAGTCTGAAGCAAATTTTCTAAAAAGAAGTACGATGTCTTCTTTTCGGTCTCGAAGTGGTGGGAGTGTAATCTCAACAGTACTTAAACGGTAATAAAGATCTTCTCTAAACTTTCCTTTATCTATGGCTTCCATCATGTTGACATTGGTAGCAGCTACAATACGTGCGTTGGTTTTCTGTACTTTAGAAGATCCTACTTTGATGTACTCTCCTGTTTCGAGTACACGGAGTAATCTTACTTGCGTAGGTAGTGGGAGTTCACCCACCTCATCAAGAAAAATAGTTCCACCATCTGCGACTTCAAAGTATCCAGAACGGGTTTGGGTCGCACCAGTAAAGGCCCCTTTTTCATGTCCAAACAATTCACTGTCAATAGTTCCTTCGGGTATGGCTCCACAGTTTACCGCAATGTATTTGGAATGTTTACGGTGGGAGTATTGATGTATGATTTTCGGAATGTTTTCTTTACCTACACCACTTTCGCCAATGACTAAAACAGAAATATCCGTACTGGAAACACGAAGCGTTTTTTCCAATGCTCTGTTTAGACTAATGTTATTTCCGATAATTCCAAAACGCTGTTTTACACTTTGTAATGAATCCATTTTATACTCTTTTTGAAAGTTCTATCGCTTCACCAATTAAAGTTGCTGAAGTACAATCGCTAATTTTAACTTCTACAAAATCACCGATCTTAAAGTTTTTTTTGGGGAACACGGCTACAGTATTTTGCGATGTTCTTCCGCTCCAATGTTCTTTTGATCGTTTTGATTCTTTTTCAATTAACACACATACGGTTTGACCTAGATAAGCCTCTGTTCGAACTCTACTGTGCTGCTGTTGCTTTTCTATAATTTGGCTGAGGCGCATTTTTTTAATTTCTTCAGGCACATCGTCTTCAATTTTACGGGCAGCTAAAGTTCCTGGTCTTTCTGAGTAGGCAAACATAAATCCAAAATCGTATTGAACATAGTCCATTAAATCCAGGGTATCTTGATGATCTTGATCAGTTTCAGTGGGGAATCCAGCAATCATGTCATGGGAAATTCCACAATCTGGAATAATGTTGCGAATGTTGTCGATGAGTTGCATATACTCTTTTCGAGTGTGCTGACGATTCATCTTTTTCAAAATGGCATCACTCCCCGATTGTACGGGAAGGTGAATGTATTTACAGATGTTGTCATATTTACTCATCACTTTCAAAACCTCTAGAGACATGTCTTGAGGATTGGAAGTTGAAAAGCGTATTCTAATTTTTGGTTGGGCTTCGGCTACAAGAGCCAGAAGGTTTTCAAAATGCAGGGCTGTTTTTTGCTGAAGAGACGTCGCTTTGATAAAGTCTTTTTTGAGCCCTCCTCCATACCATAAATAGCTGTCCACATTTTGTCCCAGTAGCGTAATTTCTTTGTACCCTTTTTCGGCTAAGTCATTTACTTCTTCTAAAATACTTTTAGGATCCCTACTTCGCTCTCTACCTCGTGTAAAGGGAACGACACAAAACGTACACATATTATCACATCCCCGTGTAATCGAAACAAAAGCGGATACCCCATTCGAATTCAATCGAATTGGAGCGATATCTCCATAGGTTTCATCCTTAGATAGGAGTACATTTACAGCCTCTCGGTCTTGAGCTACTTCTTGAAGCAGGTTAGGAATGTCTTTGTAAGCATCAGGGCCTACCACAAGATCAACAATTTTTTCTTCCTCCAAGAACTGGTGTTTTAGGCGTTCTGCCATGCAGCCTAGAACTCCAACCGTCATTTTAGTTTTAGATTTTTTAATGGAGTTAAAATATTCTAAACGTTTTCTGACTGTTTGTTCTGCTTTTTCTCGAATGGAACAAGTATTTACTAATACCAACGAGGCATCGTCCAGACTTTCAGTAATTTGATAGCCGTCATCGGTCAAAATTGAGGCGACTACTTCACTGTCAGCAAAATTCATTTGACACCCATAACTCTCAATGTAGGCAAGCTTAGTACTCGTTTGGTCTACAGACGAGATTCCACTTGTAAGCGTCCCATTGTGTTGTGTTGGATTTTTTTCTATTTCCTTAATTGGCATAAAGAATCAGCTTGATTTTTAAATTTAATGCTATGCAAAATTACAAAAAATCCAACTGATATTGCCATTTTGTCAGTATCGAATCCTTATGGACTTGGAAATAGAGTCGAAACCTATCAGTCTGGCTTAGTGTGGTAGCTTAGGTGCTAGGATTCCGTATACCCACGTTCCTAGTACGGCAAAAAATATAACGACCAGAATAGGATAAAAACCGGCACCAATTAACGTGAACATGGGTCCGGGGCATGCTCCAGCAAGAGCCCATCCCAAGCCAAAAATGATTCCGCCATAGGCGTATCTTGAAAAGCTTTTTTCTTTGTCAGGGATTACTATGGTTTCACCGTAAGCTGATTTTATTTTATAGCGTTTTATAAACTGAATCATTAGAACCCCAATTACAAGTGCTGAGCCAATGATTCCGTACATGTGGAACGACTTAAATTGGAACATTTCATAGATTCGAAACCAAGAGGCTGCCTCTGATTTAAACATGGTAATTCCAAACAGAATTCCGATAAATAAAAATATAATTTGTCTCATGGTTTAAAGAATATAAGGTAGTAATAGATGATTCATAAAAAGACCTCCTACAAAGAAGCCTATAACAGCATATAGAGAAACTAATTGCAGGTTACTCAAACCAGAAATGGCGTGTCCTGAGGTACAACCTCCGGCATATCGTGCTCCAAAGCCTACTAAAAATCCTCCGAGAGAGAGAACCAGTAAAACTTTTGGTTGCGTTAACGCTTGAAGACTAAAAAGTTCTTCGGGCATGTATGCTGTCCCTGCACTTTGTATGCTAAGGTCTTGAAGTTTTGCCACGGTATCTGGATGTATAATTACACTTGCATCTACAGTTAAAAACTGAACTGCAATCGCTCCTCCGATAATAGCACCCACAGATACTAATAAATTCCATTGTTGCTTTTTCCAATCAAAATTGAAAAATTCAGTTGATTTTCCTGCACCACAAATCGTACACAGCGTTCTTAGATTCGAGGACATTCCAAAGCTTTTACCGAAATAAAGCAGTAAAAACATAATTAGAGCAATCATGGGCCCACCAATATACCAGGGCCAAGGGTTAAAAATCCATTCCATTTAATGCTAATTTTAGTTGTTATAGTGTTGAAGGGCAAACGTAATCCGATACTTTGATTCCTGTTTCTTTAATTTCCCCAAAGCCTCCTTTTATATCGATTAAATTATGAATCCCTCTGCTCTTCAGAATGGAAGCGGCGATCATACTTCGATATCCTCCAGCACAATGAATGTAAAAAGGTTTATTCGACGGAAATTCACTCATGTGATCATTGATAAAGTCAAGTGGTGTACTATGTGCCGCAGGAATATGCTCAGAGAGGTATTCTCCAGGCTTACGAACATCAAAAATTTCGATACTTTGTTTTTCCATGAGTTGTTTCAGATCCTTGGTTGTGATTCCATCAACAGAATCAAGTTGCTTTCCTGATTTTGTCCAAGCATCAATACCGCCTTTTAAGTATCCAAGTGTATTGTCAAATCCTACTCGTGCTAGGCGAGTAACGGTTTCTTCTTCTCTTCCATCTGGCGTAATAAGTAAAATGGGTTGTGCCACATTTCCAATCATAGCGCCTACCCAAGGGGCAAACCCACCATCAATTCCAATAAAGACAGATTGTGGAATATGACCTTTGGCAAAGTCATCTTGGTGTCTTACGTCAAGAATAATAGCTGCTGTTTCGTTAGCAGCAACTTCAAAAGCTTCTGCTGAAAGAGGACGAGTGCCTGATTCGAGTACAGTTTGAATATCCTCATATCCTTCTTTGTTCATTTTGACATTCAATGGAAAGTATTGAGGTGGTGGAAGAAGACCATCAGTAACTTCTTTGATGAATTCTTCTTTGGTCATGTTAGCTCTTAAGGCATAATTCGTTTTCTTTTGTTCGCCAAGTGTACCTACTGTTTCTTTACTGAGGTTTTTACCGCATGCAGAACCTGCACCATGAGCGGGATATACTAGGACGTCATCGGCTAAGGGCATAATTTTTTTCCGAAGACTTTCGTACAAAATACCGGCGAGATCTTCTTGGGTCATATCAGCTGCTTTTTGTGCTAGATCAGGCCGCCCTACGTCGCCAAGGAATAGAGTATCTCCGCTGAAGATCGCAATGTCTTTTTTGTTTTCGTCACGCAATAGATAGGTTGTACTTTCCATGGTATGCCCGGGGGTATGAAGAACGGTTAAAGTAATATCACCGATTTTAAATTCTTGTTGGTCTTTTGCGATGAGAGAATCAAAACCAGTTTTTGCCTCAGGACCATAGACGATAGTTGCACCCGTTTCTTTGGCTAGGGTTACATGGCCACTCACAAAATCTGCATGAAAGTGAGTTTCAAATATATATTTTATTGTGGCCTTGTTTTTTTTAGATTTTTCAATATAAGGAGCTACCTCTCTTAAAGGATCAATGATAGCAGCTTCTCCCTTACTTTCGATGTAATAGGCTCCTTGAGAAAGGCATCCTGTGTAAATTTGTTCAATTTTCATGACTTCGTTTTTAAAAAAGTAAAATTAATATACATATTTCTAATGAGTGTTATCTTAGTTACAAAGAACTAAGAATTACTTTGCGAGCTTAATTTTTTTTGTAATGGTGTTTTCTTTGTGAGCCCATCAAATGAATCGGTTGCATCTCCTGAGGTGATAAATAAATTTTGTTTTTTTAAGATCTTAATGATTTTGCTTTGAAGAATTAGGTCTCTTGCAGGACCAATAGCCCCAACAATCATTACACGGATTCCCCTTTTTTGTAAGGTCAGAATGAGGTCGTATAGTTGTTCTGAAGCCGTACTATCTATATAGTTGATTGCACGAGCGTTGATTATAAACCCTTTAACCGTATGTTCTTTTTTTTCAATAGCTTTTGAAACGAGTTGCTTAAAATACTGGATATTTCCAAAAAAAAGTTGGGCATCAAAACGAAGAATAATTAGATCTTTTCTATGAACAACCTCATTTGGGAAACGATTGATGTTTTTGAAGTAATTGGTTGTTCCAATCCTTCCTAAAAAAGCATGATGTGGTTTTGAAGCTCTATAAACTAAAAGTAGGAGGGAGATTACTACTCCCAAAGCGATTCCTTCAGTTATACCTAAAAATAGGGTTGCTAAAAAAGTAATCATTAGAATCGCAAATTCATCTTTTCTCTTTTTATAAAGGCGAATAGTATAGTTAAGATCAATCAAATTAATTACGGCAACAATAATAATGGATGCAAGTACAGTTTTTGGTAGGTAATAAAACCAATGGGTAAAAAACAATAAGATCAACCCTACAATAAAAGCAGTAATGAATGCTGCCAAACCTGTTTTTGCACCTGCTTGGTCGTTTACAGCAGTTCTAGAAAATCCTCCTGTGGTTGGGTAAGATTGAAAAAAGGAACCCATTATATTCGAACTTCCTAATGCGATAAGTTCTTGATTTGCATCTACGGTATAATTTTTGTGTTTTTCTTCTATGGCCTTTGCCACAGAAATCGCTTCCATAAAAGCAACTAAGGCAAGGGTAAGCGCTGTTGGGAAAAGCTGTTTAATGGTATCAATATTAAGCAGTGGAACTTGAAAAGAAGGCAATCCCTCTGGCACCGTTCCAACTACCGCAACTCCCTTTTGTTCTAGCCCATTAAAATAAACCCACGTAATTCCCAATACTACAGCAATTAATGCCGAAGGGATTTTACGATTCCATTTTTTAATTCCAAGAATAAGAACAATGCTTATCATCCCCATACTTAAAGTTGCAATATGAATGGGTGTTTTTGATTCGATGAGCGATTGAAAAACAACATGTAACTGATTGCTCTGAGGGAGTTGAATCCCTAATAGATGTTTTAATTGACTTAGACCAATAATAATAGCAGCTGCTGAAGTGAATCCACTTATCACGGGTTTTGATAAAAAGGAAACAATAAAACCCATTCTCATAAAACCCATGAGTAATTGAATGCTTCCCATAAGTAAAGCCAAAAGGATAGCCATCTGAATATATTGGGTGGGTTCAACTATGGAAAGGGCGCTTAATCCTGCGGCAACTAACAAGGAATCCATGGCTACTGGACCTACGGCAAGTTGTCTGGAAGTTCCTAAAAAAGCATAAACTATTTGTGGGGTTAGTGCAGCATACAGACCATAAATAGGCGGCAGTCCTGCGATGAGTGCATAGGCCATTCCCTGAGGAATAAGTAATACAGCAACTGTAATGCCAGCAACTAAGTCGTGTTTAAAGTAATCCGAACGGTAGTTCGAAACCCATTCTAAAAAAGGAAAATAATTTTTCAGCACTGGTAATTTTTATCAAAAGTAATACAGATGAAAAGAATAGATGTAACTGAAGTTACATCGACCCTCATTTTATCTAAAAGGTGATTGAAATTGTATTTCTTCCCAACCGAACCTTTCCTTGATTTTCCATTTTTTTAAGCAGTCTTGAAATGACCACTCTTGAGGAATTTAGATCCATTGCGATTTCAAGGTGAGTAATTTTTAATGATTTGCTCTTAATCACTTTACTCCTATCGATCAAATACTTTTCCAAACGCTCATCTAATTTTAAAAAGGTAAGAGCATCAATAGCTTTTAGCATTTCATTTAATCTGTTCTGATAACTTTCAAAAATAAAATTTCTCCACGATCGATACTTTATTAGCCAGTCGTCCATAGCGTCTATGGGAATCATTATTAACGTAGTATCAGCCTCACAGATGGCTCTAATTTCACTTACTGTATCTTCTAAACAGCAGTTTAACGTCATCGCACAGGTGTTTCCAAATTCGACAAAATACAAAAGCAGTTCTTCACCAGAATCATCCTCACGAACTACCTTAATTGCTCCTTCTAATAGAAGGGGGATATAACTTATTCGCTCACCCAAATCAATCATAATTTCACCCTGAGGAATTTTTTTGAGGAAGCCTATATTTTGAATTTCATCAATTAATTTTTCTTCAAAGAGAAATTGAATGGGTTGGATGTTTTCGCTGCTGATCAAAATGTGATATATGTTTAAATACCACATAAAAATAGTTAATTTAATCGAGAGATTTCAATATCAAAATTTAAGAACCTCTCTTATAAATTTGAAAGTTCCAAAAAAACTTACCTACTTTTGCAACCAAATCATTTCCTTATGGCTCGAAATTTAGTAATCGTTGAATCACCCGCAAAAGCAAAGACTATAGAAAAGTTCTTAGGGAAGGATTTTAAAGTAGCATCGAGTTTTGGCCATATAGCTGACCTTCCTTCCAAAGAATTAGGAGTTGATGTTGAGGGGGATTTTACCGCTAAATATATTGTCAGTAGCGACAAAAAAAAATTAGTTAGTGAATTAAAAAATTTAGCTAAAAAATCAGAGACGGTTTGGCTTGCAAGTGATGAAGATCGTGAGGGAGAGGCAATTGCATGGCATTTGGCCAATACACTTGAATTGGATGAAAGTAATTCAAAGCGAATCGTTTTTTCTGAAATCACTAAAAATGCTATACTTAAAGCAATTGACCATCCTCGAACAATTGATTACAACTTAGTTAATGCCCAGCAGGCAAGACGGATTTTAGATCGTTTGGTTGGTTATGAATTATCTCCAGTTTTGTGGCGAAAAGTTAAAGGAGGACTCTCCGCTGGAAGGGTTCAGTCGGTTGCTGTACGTTTAATTGTAGAGCGTGAAAGAGCTATTCGAAATTTTCAACCTACTCAGAGTTATAAGACACAAGCTACATTTTTGACCTCTAAAGGGAAATTAATTCCTTCTCAGCTTACAAAATCATTTCCAGAAAGTGAAGAAGCTAATGCATTTCTAAACCAAAACATTAATGCAGAATTTACGGTTCAGAATATTACCAAAAAGCCCGCAAAGAAAGGTCCAACAGCACCTTTTACGACCTCTACACTTCAACAAGAGGCTTCTCGAAAATTATTTTTCTCAGTATCGAAGACCATGAACATTGCACAAAGGCTCTATGAAGCGGGACACATCACATACATGAGAACGGATAGTGTCAATCTATCGGGTGAAGCACAAAAACAAATCGCAACTCAAATAAAGACAACTTACGGCGAGCAATACCTTCAGCCAAGAAATTTTAAAACTAAAAACAAAGGAGCACAGGAAGCACATGAGGCCATTAGGCCCACAAACTTTACAATTAGCCATCTCGATATTGATCGGGATCAAAGCCGTTTATATGATCTAATTTGGAGAAGAACAGTCGCTTCTCAAATGAGTGAGGCCCAACTGGAAAGAACCCAAATTAATATTGGAGCAAATACGCATAGCGAAGGCTTTACAGCAAAAGGAGAGGTCATCACATTCGACGGATTTTTAAAGCTCTATCTAGAGGGAATGGACGATCAGGATGAGGAAGAAAACGGAATGCTACCGAAAGTTACTGAGGGAGAGCAATTATCGCTTCAAAAAATGGTTGCAACCCAACGTTTCTCCAGACCTCCTTACCGATACTCGGAGGCTTCTTTGGTTAAAAAAATGGAAGAATTAGGCATTGGAAGACCTTCGACCTATGCCCCAACGATTTCTACAGTACAAAACAGAAAGTATGTTGAGAAAGGCGCCTCTGAAGGTGAAGTACGGAAATATGATCAATTAACCTTAGAAGACAATCAAATTAACATACAAAAGCTCACCGAAAAAGTAGGTGCTGATAAGGGCAAATTGATCCCAACTGATATTGGGATTATTGTCAATGATTTTTTGGTTGAAAATTTTAAAGACATTTTAGATTTTAACTTTACCGCTGAGGTAGAACAGAGTTTTGACGACATAGCCAAAGGGGGGAAAGATTGGACAGAGATGTTGAAGCGTTTTTACGATCAATTTCATTCCACGGTTGAACACGTCAAAGAAACTGCTCAACGAGAATCCGGGGAGCGTGTTTTGGGAGTTGATCCCAAATCAGGGAGACCTGTAAAAGTGCGTCTTGGGAAATTTGGACCTATGGCTCAAATCGGGGATCCTGATGAAGAAGAAAAACCCATTTATGCAAGTCTAGGGCCAAACCAACAATTGGAAAGTATTAGCTTCGAGGAAGTGATGGAACTTTTCGAAATGCCAAAAACTCTAGGATCATTTGAGGAAGAAGAAATCGTTGTGAACAACGGTCGCTTTGGACCCTATATCAAACACAATTCAATTTTCATTTCCCTTCCTAAGGGAATGTTGCCTACAGAAGTTGACATTGATACTGCCGTACATTTGATTAAAGAAAAACAAATTGCTGATGCACCAATATATGTGTTTAAGGATTTACCTGTAACCAAAGGAGTGGGAAGATTTGGTCCTTTTCTAAAATGGAGCGGAATGTTTATCAATGTCAATAAAAAATATGATTTTGACAATCTCAGTGATACCGATATTGTGACTTTAATCGAAGAAAAAATTCAAAAGGAAAAGGACAAGGTGATTCACGATTGGAGCGATGCTGGTGTTCGAGTAGAGAAAGCGCGTTGGGGAAGACATCATATCATTCGAGGCAAACAAAAAGTAGAAATAGGGAAAGAGGTTGATGCGAGTAAACTTTCACTTGAAGATGCTGAAAAATATCTTGGTAAGCCAAAAGCAAAACCTAAAAAGAAAGCCACTAAAAAGCGATGAGTCTTGAGTTACTAGTTCCTATAGAAAATGAATCTCTCATAGGGATGTCATTATTGCCTAAGCAAGTTATGGGTAATAATATTAAATTACATACTGAATCGTCTGGACTACCAGAGCTTAAAGGACTTGAGGTTGCGATTATCGGACTGCAGGAGTATCGAAATAGTTTCTTTACCAATACACACTACTCCACCAACGCTTTTAGAAAAGAATTTTACGGCCTTTACCCTGGAAACTGGACAATAAATATCGCTGATCTCGGTGACCTGCCAAACGGATCCAATGTAAATGACACTTATTTTGCAATAAAAGAAATTGGATATCATTTAAAACAAATGAATATCATCCCTATTTTCATTGGAGGGAGCCATGATATGATTTTTCCATTGTATCAGGTTTTTCAAGATTTTAAACAACTCGTAAATGTCGTGTCAGTAGATCGATCTTTTGACTTTTCTCAAGAAGACGAGTTGATCTCTGGGCGCTCGTACATGAGCAAGATTATCATGGATAAACCAAATTTACTTTTTAACTACACTAATTTAGGCTATCAAAATTATTATTGTGCCACAGAGGAAAAAGACTTGATGAATAAATTATATTTTGATGGGATTCGTTTGGGCGAGGTTTTAGACCATGTATCAAGTACTGAGCCAGTTTTCAGAGATGCAGATATTGTAGGTTTGGACATGAAATGCTTATCCTGGCAAGCTACCGCGGATCCTTTAAAAGGCCACCCTAACGGTATTGATTCCAGAACAATATGTGCATTGACACGTTATGCCGGAATTAGTGATCGCGTAAGTTTCATGGGAATTCACGAATTACCTTCCACTCCAATGATGGATCAGCTTTTGGCTCAAATGGTTTGGTATTTTCTCGAAGGATTTTCCTTGCGTTTTAATGAGTATCCTGTTGCTGTTAATAGTGGATTTATTAAATATTCGGTTACTTTATCCAGCCAAACAATGGTATTTTATAAAAGTGAAAAAAGCCAGCGTTGGTGGTTAGAATTAACAAATGATTCACATTTGAATAATAAAATAAAAAAAGCGACGTTAATAGCTTGCACAGAAAATGATTACGAGTCTGCCATACACGATAATGTCCCTGAAAGATGGTACAATGCGGTGAGAAGAATGCATTAATGGCAAAAAAAGAGCTGTATCAATTGATGCGAAAAAAAGTAAAGACGTCATATGTTTTTACATATAGTGAAAAAATAACTAGTTTTATAGTCTATTAGACATTTGTACTGGTCCTAATTATAATATTAATGAAAAGACATTTAGTTCTGTTGACCCTTGGCTTGTTGCTTTCTTCTTGTGGAAGCAAGAATAGGGGGGAGCTTATCGGTGTGAAGCAAAAGAAGTGGTTTGGCGAAAAGCCTTTCGGAATGACTTTGATTGAGGGAGGCGCCTACATCATGGGTAAATCCGATGAAGACATTGCTCAACTCCAGAATGCCCCCGCACGAACCGTTACGGTTCCTTCATTTTATATGGACGAAACCGAGATCACTAACAGTGAATACCGCCAGTTTGTTTATTGGGTAAAAGATTCTACTGCGCTTGCAATGCTTGCAAGAAAAGCTGATGAATTAGAGCTTGGTGAAGATAATAACGATGGGATTGGAGAATTTGCTTTCCAAGATGCCGATACCACAGATCTTAATGAGTTCCAAAAATATATGCGTTCAAATTACTACGACGTCGATGAAGATCTTTACGCAGGCCGAGCACTCAATTGGGATGCTGATCTCAGTTGGGATACAGAAGATTATGTTGATCAGAATTATGCTGAGGTGATGGATTCATTGTACTTACCCCCTGAATTGTGGTACAACGGTGAAATTAAATTAGACGTGTCTAAATTAGTTTACTCTTACACTTGGTTTGATGCAGAAGGTGCAGCAGCAGAATCTAAAAGAACTAAAAAACAGTTTATAGATCGAAAGCCGTTTATCAAAAAAGAAGAAATTCAAATTTATCCTGACACCACCGTATGGATCAAGGACTTTGTGTATTCTTACAATGAACCAATGCACAATGACTATTTTTCGCATCCTGCTTATCAAGATTATCCAGTAGTAGGTGTTTCTTGGAATCAGGCAGTAGCATTTTGTAATTGGAGAACTAATTTTAAAAACGGATACCAAAGAGAAAAAGGAGATCCAAATGTAAGCAGGTTTCGTTTACCCAACGAAGGTGAATGGGAATATGCAGCCAGAGGTGGCATACCCTCTGGAACCTATCCATGGGGATCACCCTATTTATTAAATGACAGAGCCTGTTTCTTAGCGAATTTTAAACCACTTCGAGGCGATTATGCTGTTGATCAAGCGGTTTACACCGTAGAAGCAAAATCGTATTTGCCAAACGACTACAACCTCTACAATATGGCGGGTAATGTAGCAGAATGGACAAACTCATCTTACAGTAGTAATTCTTATGAATACGTAGCATCCCTAAATCCTAACATGTCATTTCCCGACGAAGCTAGAAAAGTAGTTCGTGGAGGTTCGTGGAAAGATGTTGCTTATTTTTTAAGAGTGAGTTCAAGAGATTATGAATATTCAGATACATCGAGAAGTTATATTGGATTTCGAACAGTTCAAGATTACCTTGGTTCACAAAAAGTTAAAATAAAATAGACTTGTATTTAAATTGAAAGATCATAAATTAGTAGGATAAAATAAATCAATATGACAGATAAAGCGTTAAACAAAAGATTAAGAAGTAAGGTTGCCATGCACATGCTGTTTGGACTTGGGGGTGCAGTAGTAATTATTGGGGCACTTTTTAAAATTCTTCACTTAGAAATTGGACCCATTACAGGGGGATTGGTACTCGGACTTGGATTGGGAACAGAGGCATTAATCTTTACGGTTGCTGCACTTAATACCGGAGAAATAAAGGAAGAGCATGCAGATTATGTAAAGAAAGTAAAAGGAGCACCCAAAAAAGCGCCTTCAGCTGGAGGTAGTGAAGAAGGTCTTTCTTCTAAAATAGATGCATTAATGCAAGAAGCTAAATTAGATGTCAGCTTAATGAATTCATTGGCCTCTAGTATCAAAGACTTAGAGAGTTCTGCAAAAGCATTGTCTCCTGCATCTGATGCAATTTCTGCTTCGCAAAACTATTCTCAAGAATTAGCAAAAGCAGCCACCCAATTAGAGCAGCTCAATGCGAATTACCAAAAACAAATTCAAGATGCGCAAGGAAATTCAGAATTCAATGATAAAGTGAATCAAAATGCTGAGCAACTAAGAGTGCAAATGGAGAGTTTATCTGATAACATGGCGGCGCTCAACAATGTCTATGGTGGTATGCTCAACGCAATGACCAAAAAATAAGCAAAGATGGCTGGAGCAAAGGAAACACCCAGGCAGAAGCTAATCAGTCTGATGTACTTAGTATTTATTACCATGCTTGCATTAAATGTAAGTAAAGAAGTACTGGACGGATTTGGTCAAATGTTTGTTAAGATTTCAGATGCCAATGAAAGGATATCTGAAAGTAATAATTTATTATTCGAAAATATTTCAGTTAATGCAACTGAAAAAGGAGGTAAATGGATTGGCCACAAAAGAACCGCAGAAGAAATCAAAAAAGAGTCTGATGCTTTTTTCAATGAAATTGAAAAAATAAAATCTACCATTACAGAAAAGCAAAAAGAAAAAGATCCTGAGCTGATAGAGTACTCTCAGATGGATAAAGGAGAAGCGCTCGATGTAATTTGGTTTAAAGAAGGGTCTGATGTAGCTAAAAACAAATTCCTTGAAATGATTCAAAACTATAGAGGTCGAGTCATTCAAGTTTTTGGTAGCCAATATCCTGAATATATTGAAATGGTTGAAGCCCGTTTTTTCACAGGGGACATGAACAACAATGTACAGAACAGAGATAAAATGGACGAACCGTGGTTAGATTCAAGTTTTAAAGGCTTTCCATTGATATCTTCACTGGCAAAACTAACCATGATGCAAAACGATATTCGTCAAACAGAACATGACGTGTTGACTACGCTGATGGGTAAAGAACTCAAAATGTCATCAAAGGTGAATTCCAATAATTATACGAGTTTACTATTAACAGAAAAAGGAGCATACTATCAAGGCGAGACTTTCGATGGAAGTGTAATCTTAGGCCGAAAAGGAGGAGCGCAAAATCCAAACTCTGTTGAATTAAAAATAGACGGTCGTTCACTTACTGAAAAGGATTATGATTTAATACCTGGAGGGATTAAACTAAAAGTTAGTGCAGGTTCTCCTGGAGATCATAACATTGAAGGAGATCTGGTTTTCTTAGATGGAGGTGAAGAGTCTAGAATTACTGTGAACCAAGTTTATTCGGTAATCTCTAAACCCAATTCTGCGGTAATTTCTGCAGATAAAATGAATGTAGTATATCGAGGAGTTCAAAACCCAATTACCATTTCCATTCCTGGAATTCAAGATTCTAAAGTTCAGGCGAATGCCCCAGGACTTAAACGGGTTAGAGGGAGTAAGTATAATTTATTCCCCGGAAAAGGTAGAGAGGTTAAAATCAATGTATCGGGAACACTACCTGATGGAAATAGAGTCTCATCTGTTTCATCTTTCAGAATTAAAGATATTCCTAAGCCAGCTGGTTATTTTAGAGGACAATCAGGAGCTTTCACCATTCCTAAATCAAGTTTGGAGAGAGGAACCGTTGAAGCACGTCTTGAAGACTTTGATTTTGATTTACCACTAAAAGTACAGACGTTTAGATTCAGAGCTCCAGGACAGCCCAGTATGGTTATCCAGGGGGATAAGCTCAACAGTAAAGCGATCAATGCCTTGAGTAGAATAAAAAATGGACAAACTGTAATTATTTCAGATATTAAAGTAATAATTCCATCAAATCCGAGTTATAAATTGAAACAAACATCGCCAATTTCGATTACGATAAACTAATTAACCCACTGATGAGAAAAGGTTTTTTTATTTTACTTTTAGTTATAGTACTCCATTCTAATTTCGGTTGGTCTCAAGCTAATTTGCTTAATGCTAAAGTTCCGCAAGAAATTGGAATGCAAGAAGATGAATATCGAAACCCAATCGCATACGGTTATATTGATGATAGAGATGTTCTTTGGTCAAAAACCATTTGGGAAATTATCAATCTAAACGAACGGATTAATTTTCCGTATTACTATCCTACGATCGACAACGGTTTTTTATCTGAAAACCGAAAGTCACTTTTTAGAGTTTTATATGATAAAATAGCCTCTGGAGATATTACGGAAATTTATTCGTCTTCTTATTTTAATGATAATGAGAAATTGACATTTGATGATTTAGGCGAGAAGCTACAAATGCGAAACTTGTCTGCTGAAGGAATATCAAAATCAAATGCTGGGGAAGAAGTTACAGACGATGATTACGATACCTATACCATCCAGTCAGACAAAATTGAACAGTACCTTATTAAAGGAACATGGTATTTTAATAAACGTTTAGGAGAATTGAAGTATCGACTTTTGGGTATTGCTCCTGTAGCACCGGATGTATCGACACTTAGTCAAGGCCCTGAGGCCATGAAAGATGCCCTTGTTCCGTTATTTTGGGTTTGGTTTCCAGACGCACGTGAATCCCTTTCAAACAATTCAGTCTTCAATACAAAAAACTCTTCTCAGCCGATTACTTTTGACCATATGTTGAATTCAAGACGTTTTAATGCAACAATTTATAAAGAAGAAAATGTATATGAAGACCGCGAGGTTAAAGAATACATTTATGAAGATGCTTTACGTCAGTTACTAGAGTCTGAGCGAATCAAATCAGAGATTAGAGATTTCGAACAAGATATGTGGAATAATTAACACAGCTGAAAGAACTTAAAAACGCTATTGGAAACAATAGCGTTTTTTTTTGGACTACTTTTGCAGCTATGTTAGATTCAATAATTGTAGGTTACGGTTTGGCTGGATTCCACTACGCTTGGCAATTAATACAGCAGCAAAAAGCGTTTGTCATTATTTCTGATCCCACACAAGGTGCCAGTAGAAATGCTGCTGGTATATGCAATCCAACTGTGCTTAAACGCTATACCATGGCTTGGGAAGGGATTAATTTTTTAAGCTATGCCATGGAACATTACAGTTCTATTGAATCTCGACTTAACACTCAATTCTTTGATCAGTTTCCCATTCATCGTCACTTTTACAAAGCAACTGAACAAAATGAATGGCTTGTGGCCTCCCAAAGAGAGGGCTTGTCCAATTTTCTAAATCCAGTAGTACAGATGCATCCTGACACCTCAATAAAAAACGAAGTGGGTTATGGGATTGTTGAGCACCTTGGTAAATTAAATATCAATGCATTATTAAATCATTTTAGATCTCCTCAATTTTCGGATTGGTTCCTTGATGAAGTGTTTGATTATAAAGCTCTTAAGATTTCTGAAGAAAAGCTAAAATACCATGATATTGAAGCAAAAAATATTGTCTTTTGTGAAGGCTATGGATTGAAAGCTAACCCCTGGTTTAACTACTTGCCATTAGTAGGGTCAAAAGGCGAATACTTAATTATTAAAGCACCGCAACTCTCAAGAAAGCAAATCATAAAGGGACCCGTATTTATATCCCCAACTCAAGAGGATTTATTTTGGGTAGGGGCCAGCTTTTCACGGGAGGATAAGACCGATAAACCAACGGAAAACGGAAGATCGTGGCTTGTTGAAAAATTAAATATAATAGTAGATACCCCTTATGAAATCATTACACACGCAGCGGCTGTTCGGCCAACGGTAGTTGACCGAAGGCCGCTTCTGGGGGTTCACCCCACTCATTCCAACCTTTATATTTTTAATGGTTTAGGAACACGGGGTGTGCTTATGGCCCCATTATTATCCCAATGGCTTTTACATTTTATTGAAGAAAGAAAACAAATTCCGAATGAAGTAGCGATTGATCGTTTTGAAAGCTATTTTAGCAGTCCGAAAATAAAGCATGTTTAACGCACATCAAATTACGGTCAGTTTTGGGGGTGAAACCCTTTTTGATGAGATTTCATTTCGTCTTGGGAAAGGAGACCGTGTTGGACTAATTGGTAAAAATGGTGCTGGAAAGTCCACTCTTTTGCGCTTAATGGCTCAAGAAAATGTACCAACTTCAGGATCTTTTGCCCTAGAAAAAAATTGTAAAATTGGGTACCTCCCACAAGATTTAGATTTTGAAAATGGAAGGTCTGTATTGGATGAAGCTTATCTCGCATTTGATGAAATTAAGAAAATCGAGGAACGTCAAGAACAAATCCATAAGTTTATGGAGACAACCCAAGACTTCGAGAGTCAGTCCTATTTGGATATGCTAGACGAACTAAACGAATTGAATACCCGATATGAAATGATAGGGGGGTATCATTATCAAGCACAAACAGAAAAAATATTATTGGGATTAGGCTTCACTATGAGTGATCTCAACGCTGCTACTGACACCTTTTCTGGAGGGTGGAGAATGCGAATTGAATTGGCAAAATTACTTCTCGTTGAAAACGATATCCTCCTACTTGATGAACCTACAAATCACTTGGATATTGAATCCATAATTTGGCTAGAACAATTTTTAAAAAAGTTTAAAGGGGCGCTAGTGATGGTTTCTCACGATCGAATGTTTTTGGATCAAGTTACCAACCGTACGATCGAAATAGTACAACATCGAATTTTTGATTTCAAAAAATCATATTCTCAGTACATGGTGTTGAGAAAAGAATTGCGTGCTCAACAACAAGCCGCTCAAAAAAATCAAGAAAAAGAAATCCAGCAAACAGAAAAATTAATTGAGCGTTTTCGTGCCAAGGCTTCCAAGGCGAGTATGGCACAATCTTTAATTAAAAAATTAGATAAGATTGATCGAATCGAAATTGATCCAGAAGAAAACAGAAAAATTAAATTTGAATTTGGAATTTCTCATCAACCCGGAAAGATTATATTGGAAATTCAAGAGGTTGCTAAGGCATATGATAATAAACAGGTATTAAGCAATGTCAATCTTGAGATAGAGCGAGGTGAAAAAATTGCATTTGTAGGTCAAAACGGGCAAGGAAAATCGACCCTTGCAAAAATTATTGTGTCAGAAATTAATTACGAAGGAAAAGTCAAACTAGGTCATAACGTTCAGCTGGGCTATTTTGCTCAAAATCAATCAACCTATTTGGATGGTAATCAAACAATACTTGAATCAGCAGAAGACTCGGCTACACCCGAAAACCGTTCTAAAGTTCGTGACTTATTGGGTGCGTTTTTATTCCCAGGAGAAGCGGTAGAAAAGAAAGTCAAAGTGCTTTCTGGAGGAGAACGCAACCGATTAGCTTTGTGTAAACTTCTTTTACAGCCTTTTAACGTCTTGATTATGGATGAGCCAACGAATCATTTAGATATTGCCTCAAAAAATGTACTCAAAGAGGCGTTGCTGAAGTTTAAAGGGACTTTGATATTGGTTTCACACGACCGAGACTTCGTTCAGGGTCTTTGTGAAAAAGTAATTGCGTTCCGAGACCAAGAAGTCAAGCCGTTTTTAGGCGATATTAATGCCTATCTAGAGGACAAAAAACTAGCGTCTTTGAAAGAGCTAGAAAAAAGAACGAAAGAAAAAGTAAAACCTGAAAACCAAGGATCTGGAACAAATTACGAAAAGCAAAAAATAGCTCGTTCTAACGAAAAAAAAATAATCAAAGTAGAGAAACAAATCAGTAGACTAGAAAAGGAAATTAAAGCTATTGATTTAGAACTTGAGATCAACTACGAACAAACTATTGCAGCGCCTAATTTTTTTGATTCCTATCAGCAAAAGAAAAAAGAATTAGAAACCCTCATGCAGCAATGGGAAGACTTACAGGTTTAATCTTCAATTGACTGCAAATAGCGTTCTGCATCTAATGCTGCCATGCATCCTGTTCCTGCTGCAGTTACCGCTTGACGATAGTCTTTATCTTGAACATCACCAGAAGCAAAAACCCCAGGTAAATTGGTTTTGGTGGATTTACCTTCAGTGATGAGATATCCAGCCTCATCCATATCCAACTGTCCTTTAAAAATTTCTGTATTTGGCTTGTGTCCAATAGCAATAAAGAGTCCTGTGATTGGAATTTCTTCAACTGCTTGAGTTTGATTATTTTTCATTTTAAGTCCCTCTACAACTTGGTCACCAAGTACTTCTTCAATTTCTGTATTGTAACGCAAATCAATATTGGCAGTGTTGGTCACACGATGTTGCATCGCTTTAGAGGCTCGCATTTCATCTTTTCGCACCAACATGGTTACTTTTGAGCAAATATTGGCAAGATAGGTTGCTTCTTCAGCTGCTGTATCACCCCCTCCAACAATAGCGACCTCTTGACCCTTGTAAAAGAAGCCGTCGCACACAGCACAGGCTGAAACACCCCCACCACGCAAACGCTGTTCACTGGGAATACCTAAATATTTTGCAGTAGCTCCCGTACTAATAATTATGGACTTTGCATGGAGTTCTGTTCCGCCGGCTGTAAATGCTTTGTGAATTCCACCTTTAGAGGTAGCGAGTTCCACTTTTTCAACCATATCAATCCGTACTTCAGTTCCAAATCGTTCAGCTTGTTGTTGTAATTGCACCATCATGGTTGGTCCATCTACCCCTTCAGGATAACCGGGAAAATTATCAACTTCTGTAGTAGTAGTCAGTTGACCTCCAGGCTCCATACCTGTATATAAAACAGGTTTAAGATCTGCTCTTGCTGCATATATAGCAGCTGTATATCCAGCGGGACCGCTTCCTATAATTAATGTTTTTAATACTTCCATGATGGTTCTTTATTTGTACCAAAAATAAAGCATATCTTTTAGTTGTATCTTCGTTTTATATTAGAATTATTAATAAACTTATCAATGATTTCTTTATACAAACCCGGTATTGTTTTTTTTCTATTCTTATCAGCGTGTCAAACCCCAGATACTGAAACTGCTGAAGAACTGATTCAAAATGCGACTACAGCTTATGGTTTTGATGCGAACACTTACCATATCAATTTCGACTTTAGAGCCTATCACTATGATTTGGTGGTAGATGGAACTTATTTTTCATACTCAAGAACAACTGAAAAAGAGGGTATTCGAATTTTAGACCGTATGAGTTCCAATGAAAAATTAAAACGGTTTGAAAATGACTCTTTGATTGTAATTAAAGACAGTATTCAACAAGTTTATACAAATTCTTTAAATTCAGTAATGTACTTTTTTCAACTGCCTAAACCTCTTCAAGATCAAGCTGTAAATCCCTTGCTTACGGGCGCTGTAGAAATTGAAGGAAATCACTACTGGACCTTAAAAATAACATTTGATGAACAAGGTGGTGGAGTTGATTTTCAGGATGAATTTCGCTATTGGATCAATAAAGAAAATTATCAAATTGACTATTTAGCTTACAACTACTATACTGATGGAGGTGGAACTCGTTTTCGAAAAGTCAAAAACAAAAGAAAAATTAAGGGATTTTTGTTTCAAGATTATATCAATTATAAGCCCGCCAATAAGTTTGAGCACTTAGATAGTCTTCCAATACTTTTTCAGAACGGGGAACTTAAAGAATTATCCGTAATTGAAAATAAAAACATCGAAGTCGATTAATGCTTTTAATTAAAAAAAGCACCCACCTTACAGTCTAAAAAAAGGTGCTTTTTTCACATTAAGATTTCAATTAGGCAGTAATTTTTGACTGTTCTTTAATTATGAAAGCTTTACATTTTGTAAATCGATCAAACGTTCGTTCTTCTGGGATCAATTTTCCAATAATTCCAATAGTTTTCATGAGGTATTTGGGTTGTGACTGAATCCCTACCATAAGAATCTCTATTTCTTTATTGATCAAATCCATAAGTACGTCTTCCATGGCAAATAATCCAGATTGATCCATATAAGGAACCCGATCCATTCTAATAATTAGAATTCTCGCTGTTTTAGGTATTTGCTTTGCAAGGTTTACAAATTCTGAGGTAAATCCGAAAAATAAAGGACCACTCAAATGTTTGATAAATACATTTTCCTTAAATGATTCACTCAATTTGGTTTCATCTTTCCAAGCCTTTTCTCTTGAAATTGTAGAAACACGAGTATCGTTTTTTGCGATGTCTCCCATTTTTTTCATGAAGAACAATGAAGCCAATACCAGCCCAATCCCTACTGCATAAACCAAATTCCAAAATACGGATAGCAAAAGCACGACTATCATGACAGTAACTTCGGTCCGAGGTATTTTAGAAAGGGCTTTCAATCCCTTGTAGTCCATGACACCAATTCCTACAGTTACTAAAATTCCCGCTAAAACTGCTGCTGGAATTTGGGAAGCAAGAGGACTTAAGATCAAAAGAATGATCAGTAATACCAAAGCAGCTATCATACCAGAGATTTTTGTTTTACCTCCAGACTGAATATTAACAACAGTTCGAATTGTAGCTCCAGCCCCAGGGATCCCGCCGAAAACAGCACCAATAGAATTCCCAATCCCTTGACCGATCAACTCTTTGTTTGGAAGATGTCTAGTTTTGGTTAGGTTGTCGGCAACAACAGAAGTCAATAGCGAGTCAATTGCCCCAAGTAGAGAGAGTGTCAATGCAGTGAGAATATAGGGGACGAGTTGAAAAAGGCTAAATTCAGTAAATAAGGTCCACTGAACTTTAGGAAAACCATCTGGAATTTGTTGAATGGCGATGTAATCAATGCCAAAACCTATTGCAATACCCGAAACTACAAGAAGTGCAATTAGAGTACTTGGAATAGCCATTGTTATTTTTTTAAATCCATAAATGATTATAATGGTACTCAGAGCTAAAATAACTTCAATCCAGTTCATGTTTCCTAGGGATCTTGGAATTGCTTTAATCGTTCCAATCACACCTGAAGAATTATTTTTTGCAAGATTTACAGCCTCCTCGTATATCGATGTTTGATTAACTTCACTTGCTCTTTTTATGGTTTCTTCAAAATCTTCAAGCACCAACAATCCTTCTTTGGATTCGTCAAAGAGAATTTTTTCTAAGATTTTTTCTTCTGCCAACGGTTTAAATTGCTCCACATAAGCGGTGTCATTTTTAACGTCGTAGCCTAAAACTGGAGATATTTGAGTGATTAAAATAATAACTCCTATTGCGGTCATAAAGCCAGATACCACAGGATAGGGTATGTATTTTATATATTTTCCAATACCGAGTAAGCCTAAGGCGATTTGGAAAAGTCCGCTTAGTAAAAAGACTCCTAAAATGTAGGGGAGTGCTTGCTCAATAGAACCGTTGTGGACACTTAAAATAGTTGCTATTACAACCATACTTACTGCTGTCATTGGCGCGGTTGGTCCTGAAATCTGAGTAGGTGTACCACCAAATAGCGAAGCAAAAAAACTCAAGAAAATAGCTCCGTAGAGTCCAGCGCTTGGACCCAGACCAGAACTTACGCCAAATGCTAAGGCTAGCGGGAGTGCAACAATTCCGGCTGTAAGACCGCCAAGAATATCGCCTTTTATATGCGAAAATAGATTTTTCATCTGTGTAGGTTTTTATTCCCATAATGGGAAATGAATAAAAATTTGGGTAAAAAAGAAGTGAATTAAATCATTATTTTGGGTGGAATCCAAAACAGATTTAAACAGTTATATTGGTAAGGGTTTTGCTTCCAGTAGCTGGATAGTGAGGTTGAATTTTTAACCAATTCCTTTTCTGAGATAGAAAATAAAATGATAGTTTCTTCAAGTTCTTCCTCTTCCATTTCATGATCTATTTCTGAATTCATCAATACGATGTTCTCTTCAATATCAGAAGCTTTAAAAATTGTTGCCATAGGAGAAAGTATCTCTACGATAAAATGAAAAAGAAGTATAAAAGCAATGCTATTTTTCATCAATTATTTTTTCTTAAAACAGGAATCTAGATTAATCCAAAAAACACAAAAAAAAGAAATTCATTTTAATCAAGAAACCTTAATTTTGAGATTCACTCAAGATTTATTTCTAATGCAATTATCAAATACTCAGCGCCTAGATTACAAAGCCCCTGGAAGTTTTGAAGAAACAAGGTACGAAAAACTTCACAATGTAATTTGCACCAGCCCTATTGAAGGCTCTAAGTTAATAGCCCATACCATTGCTTCGCTAATAGAAGAAAAGCAAAAGACAAATGAAGTCTGTGTGTTGGGACTTGCTACGGGTTCAAGCCCAATAAGTGTTTACAGAGAGTTGGTTCGTTTACACCAAGAAGAGGGCTTGAGTTTTCAAAATGTAATTAGTTTTAACTTGGACGAGTATTTTCCCCTTTCAAAAGAAGACGTTCAGAGTTATCATTATTTTATGCATACTCACTTGTTTGATTTTGTGGACATCAAACCTGAAAATATTCATATTCCCAATGGAGAAGTCCCAACCAATGAGGTCAGAAAATTTTGTATTGAATATGAAGAAAAGATTAAAGAAGTTGGTGGGATTGATTTACAAATCTTAGGAATAGGTAGAACAGGACATATCGGTTTTAATGAGCCTGGGTCTCATCAAAATTCTCAGACCCGCACCATCACTTTAGACCATTTAACACGCTACGATGCTGCAGCTTCTTTTCAAGGAATAGAGAATGTTCCTAGAAAAGCGATTACTATGGGGATACAAACAATTTTATCCGCCAAAAGAGTTTTACTCATGGCTTGGGGAACGAACAAAGCTGAAATCATTCAGCAGGCAATTGAGGGCGAAATATCGCCGATGATCCCTACAACTTATCTTCAGCTTCATCACAATACAACCTTGGTGTTGGATCATGAAGCGGCTTCTGATTTAACACGAATTAAAACACCTTGGTTGGTGACACATTGTGAATGGGACGAGCCACTCCGTTCTAAAGCAATTACTTGGCTTTGCGAAACCACGGAGAAATCCATTTTGAAACTTACAGATGCAGATTACAATCAGCACGGTATGTCAGATTTGCTTGCTTCCCATGGATCGGCCTATGATTTGAACATTGAAATGTTCAACAGGCTACAGCATTCCATCACAGGTTGGCCTGGAGGTAAACCCAATGCAGACGATAAGCATCGTCCAGAACGAGCACTTCCAGCAAAGAAAAGAGTGATTATTTTTAGTCCCCATCCAGATGACGATGTAATCTCCATGGGTGGTACTTTTGATCGACTTGTAGCTCAAGGTCACGAAGTTCATGTAGCTTATCAAACCTCTGGAAATATTGCCGTTTCAAATCAAGATGCCAAACGATTTTTGGAAGTAACTCAAGACCTCCTAAAATCAGATCAAAATGAACGCATCGAGAAACTCAATGAGGAATTTGAAAGCATTAATCCTCAGCATCCAACACCCTTGGGCATTCGTGATTTAAAAGGAAGCATCCGAAAAAGAGAATCTTTGGGTGCCACTCGGTATATAGGAATACCCGACGATCAAGTTCATTTTATGAATCTGCCCTTTTATGAAACAGGATTAATTGATAAAAATCCTGTATCCCAGAAAGATGTTGACCTTACAATAGCACTCATAGAGGAATTGAAACCTCACCAAATTTATGCGGCAGGTGATTTGGCTGATCCACACGGAACGCATAGAGTATGTCTTGATGTAATTTTTAATGCTCTTGAAACTTTAAAAACAAAATCATACATGAAAGATTGCTGGATGTGGCTGTATCGCGGTGCATGGCATGAATGGGAAATTCACGAAATCGAAATGGCGGTACCCATGAGTCCAGACCAAGTATTGAGAAAAAGAAAAGCTATTTTTTACCACCAATCACAAAAAGATGGCGTCATGTTCCAAGGTGATGATCACAGAGAATTTTGGATTCGTGCAGAAGACCGTAATGCCGATACGGCAAAAAAGTATAAAGATATGGGACTTTCAGATTACGCTGCAATAGAAGCCTTTAAGCGATATCATTTTTTGTAGTTTACGGATAAAATTTCGTATTGATAAGCTGCTCTTAGATAAGCTATTTGTCCAAGAGAATCTAAAAAATAACTCTTTCTAGTCTTGTTTAAGGATAGGCCTGTTGCGGTTTCATAGCGTTCGTTAATTATTAGGCTGCTCCGTTTTTTGTGCTTTACTTTTACCGCTTTGATCTTATAGGTATTGGGGTCGAAATAATAATGCCAAAGATCTGCTTTAGGATCATCAGAATACGAAACCTTCAGTGCTAAAACTTCAATGGAGTCCAATATTTTTTGCCTGCCTAAAAAAACTTTTTTTGCAGAAGGCTCTATGAGTTTAAAAGGCTGCCAGAATACATAAAACGCCGCATCGAGACTCGAACCAGTTTGAGTTAATTGTAAGGAGTCTGTGATCAACACTCCATTTACGGTTAAAGAAATTTCCTCTGATTTTTTTATAGCACTGTGAATTCTGTCTGAATGTTCCCATTCCATCAAAGTGAAGAAGGGGTCCCATTGGTGTGTAATTTTCTGGATAAGATGATTTTCCAACTCACCATTTTCAGTAAATAATTTTGTTGACTTAGTGTACTGAATCGATTTGATCGTATTTTCACCTCCATGTGCCAGAATACTCTTCTCCACAAGAGATTCAGCAGTTAGTCTGTTTTGATCACAAAAGCAAAACAGTAAAAGCACAACATATAGAATGTATTTTATTTCAGCCATTTTTTTAAGTTGAGGCCCTTCAATTAATTTGTATTTTAGATAAATTTAAAATTTCTATGGGACATCGTTTTTCATTTCTTTCTAAAGTTTTGGCATTTATTTTTATTGTTCACACTACGAGTATAGTGGGACAACAAAATTTTTCAAAAAGACGAATTCAAAAAATTAAGACAGAAACCTTAGCATCTGTTAGTGATCATCATAAAAATACTCAGGTGATGATTGATAAGGTTTTCAGTTTTGCGGAACTGGGTTTTCAAGAATACGAATCGTCAGCATATCTGACGGGGATTTTAGAAGCTGCAGGTTTTGAAATTGAAAAAGGGATTTCAGGAATTCCAACTGCTTGGATGGCACGATGGAGTTTTGGAGAGGGACCTACCATAGCGCTTGGAAGTGACGTTGACTGTATCCCTAAAGCTTCTCAGTTTCCTGGAGTAGCCTATCATCAACCTATGGTAGAAGGAGCTCCTGGACATGGTGAAGGGCATAATTCTGGGATTCCAGTAATCATTACTGCAGCACTTGTGCTTCAAGAGCAAATGAAGAAAAATAATTTGGGTGGCACTTTGGTGATATGGCCTGGAATTGCAGAAGAATTAGTTGCTTCAAAAGCATGGTATGTAAGGGATGGCTATTTCGATAAAATCGATATGTGTATTTTTACGCATGTCAGTAGTAACTTATCTGTATCCTATGGTCAAGCTAGAGGAACAGGATTAATCTCAGTTGAATATTCTTTTGATGGAGAAGCTGCACACTCTGCCGGTTCTCCCTGGAGAGGAAGAAGCGCACTTGATGCAGCAGAATTGATGAATGTAGGATGGAACTACAAAAGGGAACACTTACACCCGTTAAAAAGATCGCATTCAATTTTTACTGATGCAGGAGACCAGCCCAATGTGGTGCCTTCTAAAGCTTCTATTTGGTTTTATTTGAGAGATGTTACTTATGAGGGAATCATGAAAATGTACAATGATGCGAATAATATTGCTGAAGGGGCAGCACTAATGACAGATACCAAAGTAAGTTCCAAAATAATTGGTACAGCTTGGCCTAGACATTTTAACAAAACCATTGCTGAAACTATGTATGAAAACATTCAGTTGGTTGGTCTGCCAGAATGGTCTGAGGCCGATCAATCCTTGGCAAAAGCGGTTCAAAAAGAGGTAAACTCAAACAATTCAAACGGCTTGGCAACTCAATTGTCCCAACTTGGAAAACCTAGAAAAAATCCCGTAAGTGGAGGTTCAGATGATATAGGAGATATTTCTTGGACGATCCCTACAGTAACGCTTCGATTTCCTTCAAACATCCCTGGATTACAGGGGCATCACTGGTCTAATGCTATCGCAATGGCCACTCCAATTGCTCACAAAGGAGGAACTGTAGGAGCAAAAGTAGTTGCAACGACAGTGATTGACTTTCTAACTCAACCAGTTTTATTGGAACAAGCCAACGATTATTTTGAAAATGTTCAAAGCAAAGAGACTAAATACCAGCCCATGATTGGCGAAAAGGACCCGCCTCCAATTTATTTAAACAAGGAAATTATGGATAAATTTAGACCAGAATTAGAGCAATTTTATTATGATGAAAGTAAGTACGATACCTACCTTGAGCAATTAAACATCACTTATCCAACGCTTAAATTACCTTAATGAAAATATTTATTTCTGTCGGGTTATTTTTGATTTCAACAGTGCTTTTTTCACAGCAGCGCGTGTCTCAAAAAGATTCTTTAGCCATTGTTGAAATACTCTACCAGCAGCAAGATGATTGGAATAGAGGGGATATAGATGCCTTCATGCTGGGATATTTAAAATCAGATCAGCTAGTTTTTTCAGGAGCATCAGGACCTATATACGGATGGGAGGCCACAAAAAACCGTTATCATAAAACATATTCAGATCGTGAGCAAATGGGCGTATTGAAGTTCGATATATTGAATGTATTGAGTTTGAGTCCTACTGTTATTCAATTACAAGGAAAATTTTATTTAACAAGAACCATAGGAGATGCTCAGGGTTATTTTACACTCAATTGGATACGGGTTGAAGACCAATGGTACATAATTTCAGATCACACTTCTAGTTCAACAAAATAAACTATGCAAAGACGTATCGCCTTAGTTTTAGGCCCCTTACTTTTTATATTAGTTCTTGTTTTAAAGCCCTTTGTAGGTTTATCCGATCAAGGCCATTCCGTTCTGGGTTCTACACTCTGGATTGCCGTGTGGTGGGTGGCAGAAGCTATTCCAATTGCCGCAACGGCATTGCTACCCATAGCCTTATTTCCATTAAGTGGCGGTATGGAACTAGCGGATACTACGGCTTCTTTTGGGCATAAATATGTCTTTCTTTACTTGGGAGGATTCTTAATTGCCATAGGTATTGAAAAATGGAATTTGCATCGAAGAATTGCCCTTAATATTATTGCATTTATTGGGTCAGATGTCCGAAAAATTATTTTAGGATTTATGGTTGCCACAGCATTTTTATCCATGTGGATTTCCAATACGGCAACCTCAGTAATGATGCTTCCCATTGGAATTGCAATTATCAAGCAGCTGAAAGATAACCCCAATACCATTGAGGATGAAAATCTTATTTTCGGTAAAGCATTAATGTTAGGGATTGCTTACAGCGCCTCAATTGGAGGAATAGCAACGCTCATTGGAACTCCCCCCAACTTAGTCTTAGCTGGGGTCATCCAATCTACTTACGGCTATGAAATTACATTTTTGGAATGGTTCAGTTTTGGTTTTCCTGTTTCAATACTCTTGTTGCTATTTTGTTGGTTCTATCTAACAAGAACAGCATTCAAATTTAAACAAACCGAATTTCCTGGAGGGAAAGAGGAAATACTTCGATTAAAAACTGACCTTGGTCCAATTGGTTATGAAGAGTGGCGAGTTGCTTTGGTTTTCTTCTTAGCAGCGATTTTCTGGATAAGTCGTTCTTTTCTGTTGCAACCGATTTTTCCAAAAATAGATGATACAATAATTGCCATACTTTTTGGACTTTTACTTTTTATAATACCTTCAAAAAAGAAGGGAAAACCATTACTTAATTGGAAAGATACGACCAACTTACCTTGGGGAATTATTCTGCTTTTTGGAGGAGGAATGGCTTTAGCAAAAGCATTTGAACAAAGTGGTTTAGCTAACTGGCTGGGTCAATTAATGACCGAATTTGGAGGACTTTCATTATTTTTATTGCTACTGCTTTTAGTCACCGCAATAAATTTTCTGACTGAAATCACATCCAATCTAGCGACTACAGCCATGCTACTTCCAGTCTTGGCTCCTTTAGCACTTGAAGTGGGTGTTCATCCATTCGGAATTATGGTTGGGTGTGCAGTTGCAGCTTCTTGTGCGTATATGTTGCCAGTTGCAACACCCCCAAATGCAGTTGTATTTGGATCGGGTTATCTCAGGATCCCTGATATGGTTTCCAAAGGAATTGTAATGAACATTTTTTCAATACTTCTGATTAGCATCATGGTCTATTTTCTGCTTCCAATTGTTTGGGATATTGATCTCAGTTCATTTCCATCGTCCTTACTTCCTTAGGGAAAATCCATTGAAAAGTCATAATACGTATTTGGAAAGGGTTCATTGATCAATGTAAAATGCCACCACTCTTTATTATAGGGGGAGAATCCATTTTTAATCATTAGGTCTCGAAGTATTTTACGATTTGCTTTTTGCCCAGTTGTAAGATGTGGATAGGCATAATTGGACAGCGCTCCGAAAAAGTCCCACGGTCCACCCATATCAAGCTCTAAGCCGCTATTTTTTCCAGTTAAATAAATCAGTGTAAGGTCAACAGTGCTTCCTCTACTGTGTCCACTTTTTGAAGCGATATAGCCTAAATCAAATAGCGTATTTTTATTAAGTTCAGGATAGTACTCTTGCTTTCCTAGGGTATCGTTTGGTTTTTTAGACCATTGTACAAAATCATTTACAGCGGTTTGAGGACGGTAAGCATCGTATATTTTAAGTCCTAAGCCCAAAGGCTTTAATTGTTCTTGTATTTTTTTTAACTGAACAGCGAGTACTACTGAACCCACGGCTCGGTTT
Source organism: Flavobacteriaceae bacterium (assembly GCA_965656215.1). Classification (GTDB taxonomy): domain Bacteria; phylum Bacteroidota; class Bacteroidia; order Flavobacteriales; family Flavobacteriaceae; genus MS024-2A. Next base: position 11,085 of record CBFHJD010000004.1, on the reverse strand, counting down.
CCTTTATACGCTGCCACCGGACGGCCCATAAAATTGTTTGATGTTGCGTACCTTAACGTTACTTCTAGATCAGGAATTTGATTGTTGAATACAGTAAATCCTGAAGGCAGTTGTGCACATGCAAATTGATGGATGAGTAGCCATCCTATAAGTGCTTTAATTTTCAAAGGCATGATCTAAAAGTTGTTCTCTTATATTCATTTGATAAAGACCCCGTTGTGCTCTTGAGGGATAAACCCGGTTACTTAAAAAGATGATAAAGCTATCCTTTTCGGGGTCTGTCCAAATGAGTGTTCCCGTAAACCCAGTGTGTCCGTAACTTGACGGAGAAACCATTCTTGAGGGGTAATGCTCATCATTTGCTACTACGCTGGGTTTATCGAATCCAAGACCCCTTCTGTTGGAGCTTTCTGGATAGGCTCTTTGAGTAAAGCGTGCTATGGTTTCGGCTTTTAAGTAAACTTTTCCATCATGTGTTCCATTATTCAAAAGCATTTTTAAAATAGGCTCGATGGAAGCGGCATTTGAGAATAGACCAGCGTTTCCAGAGATCCCTCCCATCAGTGCTGCTGCCTCATCATGAACCCAGCCCTGAACCAGTTGCTTTCTAAAAATGGTGTCATATTCAGTGGGAACAATTTCTTTTTTAGAGAAATTTCTTGTGGGTAAAAAAGTGAGTCTCTCAAGTTTTAAGGGGTCGTAAAAGTGCTTTTTTAAAAAAGACTCAAATGGAAGACCGCTCAATTGCTCCGTAAGTTCAGGTATCATAAAAAACCAAAGTCCTGAATACTTGTACTCCCCCAGTGTACTTATTTTTGTTTTGCGTATGCGCCGCATAATTTTTTTAGAATATTTTTTAAAAACAAAGAGTGAATCACTTATTTGGAGAGGATATCTTTTAGATTTTTTTGATTGTAGCGTCCTTGATTTAAAACCTCCATTTTTTTTTCGAACCAAATTTTGATGCGCGATATAAGGAAGCCAACCGGCACTGTGACTTAAAACTTCTTTGAAGCGTGTCTGTTTTTTATTACTCCTTTTCAGAGCAGGAAAATAATCAGCAACGCTAGCATTCAAATCAATGCCGTACAGTTCATAGAGTTTCATAAAAGCCAAGGTACCGGCAAGAACCTTTGTAACAGAGGCAAGATCATAGAGGTTGGTGCGTTCAACTTTTGAAAGGGAATCGTAAGTGTGGAATCCATAGGATTTGTGGAGTAGGACACGGTCTTTTTTATAAACCAATAGTTGTGCCCCAGGGAATGCCTTATTTCGAATTCCATCATTTACGATGCTGTCTATAATCGTAAAATTATCCCATGACTTTTCTTGAGCACTGCTTTGTGTAAATGAACCAAGAAACAAACCGAACAATAGGTAAAAGATTTTATCTATACATTTCATAAATGCTTTTGCTTTAATTTTTATAAATTTAATCCAAAGAAAGTACCTACCATAACCTTTATGATGAACTATTTTTTTAAATTCTATTCCCGTAAAGGCGATCTTTTTCTTGTCTTACTTAGTTTCCTTTTTTCTTCATTCATTTTTGCTCAGGATGAGGAAGAAGAAGCACTCCCTTTTGATGCTGTAATTGAGTCAGAAATGGGAGGAAAGCGGATGAAATTTTATGGTAATACCCGTTTTAACTTTAATCAAGCGTATTTTTCAAATTGGATTTCTGGAGGAGAAAGTGCTTTAACGGTACTTTACGGACTGGACTATAATTTCAATTACTCTGACCGAAATGGTTTGGTATGGGACACCAACTTATTGCTTTCTATAGGGACCACTTACATATCAGGGAGTAAGTTTTTAAAGAAGGCAGATGATCGATTTGAAATTAACTCACTCGTTGGAAAGCAAATCAATCGCTATTGGAATTATTCAGGATTTTTAAATTTTAAGACCCAATTATTGCCCGGATTTAGATTTTATAATGAGGATGGTAATGAATTGCGAGAAAAAGTTTCACAATTTTTGTCTCCTGCAATACTTCAAGCGGGCTTGGGATTTTACTACAAAAAAAGCGATTCGTTTAGACTAAACATGTCTCCAATATCTGCTCGATTCATTGTGGTTTCAAAAAATTATACTAAAGAATTAGCACCCGATGCTAAGTATTTTGGGGTTGATTTTAACAAACGTTCAAAGTTCTTCTTTGGCGCTTCGATTTCAGGTTTTTTCCAAAAAGAAATCATGAAGAACATCATTTGGGAGAACAAATTCAGCACCTATGTGAACTACTTGGAAAAAACAAAAAACGTTGATTTTGAGTGGGATACCAATATACGTTTTAAGGTCAACAATAAAATATCAGGAAATTTTATTCTGCATCTATTGTATGATGATGATTTACTGGGGGAACTTCAGGTGAGAGAACTTTTAGGTTTGGGGGTAAATATTGATCTATAATTTATTCCTCACCCTTTGCTTTGCGAATAAACCAATCGTAATTATAAAACGTAATAAAGACATTGTAAACACTTCCTTGTCCACGAGGATCCATTTCAATAACCACCGATTTTTCAGCATCTACAAAGCGAATACACGGGAGATTTTTTTTAACTAAAATTGGATTTGACCAATTTTCTTGAGCGTAAACCATCTTGTGACCAGTAGACTCAAAATAGGCGCGAGTTTTTTTTAAGTAACTGGTAGCCTGGGCTAGGTTCAGGTTTTTTTTACTCCAAATATTGATACTTACCAGACGGTCTTCTTGATCAACAAGTGATCGTTTTCTGAAGGCATAGGAAGTCCCATTTCCTAAAGTTATATTTTTAAGTGTTTTTGAGTTTTCTTGAAGAATATCTTTGGCCTCATCCAAAGGCATTTCAAAATAAAATTCTTTATACAACCCTTGGGCAGCCAAAAAGTTTTGAACGCCTAAACACAGCAGTACCAAATAGAAAATTCTCATAAAAATAGTTTGCCAGAGTAGAATATATTGTAAAAAAACAACATTCTAAGAAAATTTCAAAACAACTTTGAAGTCATTGTCTAGATTTCCAGTAATGAATTAATTCTTACTTTGTACTGTAATAAAAAATCAAGATTGAAAAAGGAAACAGCATTAATTACCGGAGCTTCCTCAGGGATTGGATTAGAGATTGCAAAATGTTTGGCGAATAAGGGTTTTGATCTTGTTTTAACAGCGAGAAATAAAACCAAATTAGAATATGCGGCACACGCAATATCGAGCCAAGTCAATGTAAGTGTTGAAACTGTAGTTGCTGATTTACACGATCCGTTAGCCCCACAAGCCCTTTACGATTATTGTCAACAAAAAGGACATGAAATTAGTTTGCTAGTCAATAATGCTGGTTATGCAATTCCCTCCTCTTTTGACCAGACACCAATGGAAGAGGAAGAAAAATTCATTCGGGTATTGGCCCTTGCTGTGATTGCATTGACAAAATTATTTGTTCGGGATATGCTCACCAGAAAAAAGGGAAGAGTAATGATGATTTCTTCTGTTGCAGCCTTTGCACCTCCGTCTGCAATTCAAACCTTATATGGTCCGATAAAGACCTTTGTCAACCGTTTTAGCGAAGGCTTAAATTTAAATTACAACAAAAGTGGGATAACTTCTACCGCAGTTTGCCCTGGATATACAGTGACTAATTTTCATACTGCAAGCGGGGTTCAGGAGGAGATGGATCGGGTACCCTCCTTTCTAAAAAAAACAGCTCAGCGGGTTGCTGAAGAAGCGGTTAGCGCGACTTTAAAAGGGAAAAAAGTATGTGTCCCTAGTAAAACATTTAAACTTATTGTTTTTCTGCTTAAGGTACTGCCCCATTCACTATTTCCATTATTTAGTAAGCGATTAGCTCCAGGAAGATACGATAAATAGACGCTTATTTTACTCCAGTCACGATAAGGGTTCCTGCCCAGTTTTCCTTTTCGCCAAAACGCCATGAATGAATTGAACTAAAACCAGCAGCCTTAAAAAATTCAAACCATTCATTTTCACTGAAGAGCTGCATATTCGAAATACCGCAGCTGTCTGACCAGTCATGTGAAACTTTATTTTCAAGATAAAAATCAAGACCAATAATAAGTCTTCCTTTTGTATTGAGCCATGAATCAAAAATCCGTTGGATCATGTCTTTTGGATTTTCTAGATAGTAAAATACCTCCATTGAATGGACAATGTCAACAAGCTTTTCCGGACACCATGACATTAAATCAGCACACACATAAGAACCTGAGGCGTCTAATTTTTTTGCTTTTTGAATCATTTTTGCTGAGCCATCCACTCCAAGAGCATCAACACACAGTGGATTTTTTTTAACACTTTTGACAACCCAACCGTTTCCACAACCAGCATCAATAAAAGAAAATGAGTTGTTTTCTTTGAGTGCAAAAGTGAGCATATTTTCTACAGATTCTTTATGGTTTTGTTCCATCCCAAAATCTTTATCTAGGTCGGCCCACTCACTGAAAACTTCTATCGGGTTACGTTTCATTGTTTTAGTTTTAAGCGTCTAAAATAAAGAAATTCCCCAAAGGGTGAGCACTCCCCAAATAGCATATCGCAGCAATTTACCGACCAGCATCCACAGTGCAACAGGGGGGAATCGAATTTTGAAAAAACCAAGGCCAACAGCAAAAATATCACCCACAAGTGGGAGCCAACAAAGAAATGCAAGTGGGCTACCCCATTGCTCAACATATTTTTTTACGCGTACAACTTTCGATTTTTTGACCCCAAAATACCGCTCCAAGGTTTCCCAATTACCAATATATCCAAGGCCATAGCTGCTAAGGCCTCCCAGCCAATTTCCAATGGTTGCTACCGCAAGGCTAGCGCCAAAATCATACCCGTTTGCGATCAAAACACTAAGTACAATTTCAGAGCTCAAAGGAATTACGGTTGCAGCTAGAAAACTAGCTACAAAAAGACCCCAATAGCCTAACTCAATATAATAATCCATAGTTTTTGGCGAAAATGCATTTGAAATTTTCTTTACCCACGACTAATATACTTCAGAATCAGTGCCCGCTTAAATGGATTTTCAATTAATCTGTAACAGATACATATTCTAGAACAACTTGATCAATAATCATCACTTCAGAAAGTGAATCTAGGAGTACAGAATAACTTACAGTAAGGGAATCACTATCGGGAAGACTCGAAGGAGTTTCACTTAAGGCGTAAATGGTCATATAATAGGTAGCTGACCCTGCACTAGGACTACAAGGTGAAGAATAAGAAATACTTGCTCCGTCCTTATTTGGTCCCATATACCATGCACCGTCATTTGCTCCACCATAGGTAATTTCAGTTACGCTTGGATCAATATTCCAAAGTGTAAGATAGGAATTGGTTTCATTTGGATTTGGAAAACCATGAATTGAAATGGCAATACTTTCTGTCCCTTCAGGGACATTAGACCAAGCAATCGGAATAGATTTTTCTATTCCATTGACTTTGGATTCGCATTTATAAGCATCGAGTAGTGCACCATCAGTATCTATTGCGCTACTTGACACAGTGAAATTTGAATCGTTTGAAGTCGCTGAAAAGCCGTCAGAAGAAGTATCTATAGTTGAGTCAGGACTGTCGGATTCACTTGAATCAGTACTTGAAGTGGTTGAATCCTCCACAGAATCGTAGGAAGAACCACTCAGATTTACATCTTGACAAAAATTAACATTGTTGTATACTTCTACATTCTGAGATGCGTCTGAAATGGCACCATAGGTAGGTAAATTTGTGGTTCCACCGTTTTCATCTACATAGGTATATGTAAATTTACAATCTTCATCCCAATTATAATTTATATAGTACTTAGTGTTACTTACAGTATACTCAAATGAGAATGCGTTGGTTCCGGTTTGAGTAAAGCCAGTTACGGAAGCTCCATTTACCCCTTTGAACCCATCAGACGCTCGAATAGGATTTTGAACTGGTTGAGGATAAATCTGGTCTTCAGGAGCCGTAGAGTTTGGATCAATTGTTATTTCTCCCATCACATAAGGCATGTAATAAGGCGCGACATCACTAGCGTGATAGCGATAGTTGTCCTCACTATCATAACGTCCAAAAGCTTGGTCAAGTGTTTCATTCGTATATCCGTAAACGGGGTATCCGTCAAGGGCATAGGCCAATGGTTGGTCAGTCCCTACGGTTTCTTCTAAGTGGGTTGGTATGAGGTGATAATGATAATCATCTCCTCGACCAAAATGTCCTCCCCAATCGTCAAGTTCGCCAATAAGGAAGGCGTTTTCACCCCTGTTGTTAAAGACATTAAAAATAGGAACTCCGTTTACAGCAACAGCTAGAGCCCCTTTAAGAAGGTGGTCATTGGTACTTAAAGGTTCATCTGCCATCTCAGGGTTCAGCGGGATAACCCAACTGTTATCTCCCGTATAGTTTTGAGGAATTGGAACTTGTTCTTGCCAAGAGGTGATTCCAACACCCATTCCGTGTTCTGGCCAACTATAAGAATTGATGTAAAAATAGCCATCGTCGCTAGTAATTGTGACACCTGCATACGCTTCAAAATGACTGATTATTGTGCTCAAAAGTGTACCCTCTCCAGTTGTATTATCTGTGTCAGTAGTATCGGTTTCGGTAGTGGTAGTGTCCGTTGTGTCTGTATCAGTAGCAGGTGGTTCAGGAGTAGCTGGTGGTGGGGTAGTTACAGTTTGTTCTGGAATATCATCTTCTTCAGGAGAACAAGCGATCAAAACCAACACAAATGAAAAACAAAACAGGCTTATCAAGGCCGGTTTACGTGCTTTGGTAACTCCAAAGAAAAGAATGATTGAAACGGCTAAAAGGAAGAATAGTATCAACGCTATTTCAGCTTTGGTTTTACTGTATTTTTTGACTTCTTCAGTGTGTAAATGAGAAAGTTGTTGATGTGCTGTATTGATTTTTTGTGATACTTCGTTTTGCTTTAAAATCAAAAATTGATCTTCCATTGAAAAATCAGTTAATGGAACATTAAAAACCGTATTTGTGTTATGATCACTCAAATAAACAGTGTGGTCTTTCAAAAAAATATAACTCGCATGAATTGTTTTTGAGCCCTCTTGTATTTGCCAAAATTTTCCTTGGCTGGTATGGGCTCCAGTGTGCGCAAATCCCGTTAAAAAAGTAGTTAATGTCAGGATAAAGAAAGCTGATGAACTTAAGTTTCGTAGTGTTTGACACATAGAATATATATAGTAAAATATTGGTTGTAAATGTAATTTTATTTATGGAATAAGTCTCTTCAAATTCTCTTAAGATTGTTTTAGATCAAATTATTTTCAAACAGCACGCTCTGAGTAGTTTGGTGATGAATTAGTATCTTTATAAAAATGAATAGTTAATGAAAAATTCAATTATTATAGCGACTAGTGTTTTAGTCGGTTGTTTTATTCTCGGGCTGTTAATTTCAAAAGGGATTTCAACTGACCGATATGAATATATAAGTGACAGTATTGTTTTCGATAAAAAAACGGGAACAACGTATTTTACCAAAAAAAAGGAATATATAGACACCAAAGGCGATCTATACCGATACGAGTAAATACTGCGTTTGTGTCACTCCCCATGGGTGCAATTTTGTTTTGAACAACTGAATTTACATTACAATCTGAAGTAATACTACCCTTACTTTAACTAGACACCTTTGCATAAATTTGTTACATTTGTTTTGATACAAGTCCTCATCTATTCTACTTCCAACCTACGATAGGGTCATTATACTATATTTTTTTTGGATAAAAGTAACCTAAACGCCATTGCGTTTAGCCAGCTTATTTGGTTGGATAAACGACATATAAAGGATATACAATAGTTAGCAAATACAAAAAACCAAGATTATGGTTATAGAATCATTTAATACTGAAATAGAATTTGACAAAAACAGGGTAAAAACAAAAGCCATTATCGAGACTTCATTTTCAAAAGAAATTCAAATTCTAATGCAAGAAGGTCAGTCTATGAAAGAGCATAAAACCCCCTATCCAATTTTAATTCATGTTTTAGAGGGTAGCATTGAATTAGGGGTGCAAGGAATAATTCATTCAATGAAAAGTGGTGATATAGCGGCATTGAAAGCTAATGTACCACACAACTTAATTGCTATAGAAAATACGATAATCCGACTTACACTTTCAAAACACGATAAAAGTGAACGCCTTAAAGAAGTCATAGGAGACTAAATAAAACTAAAATGAAAGTACTTGAGAACAGGAGTGATGTTGACACCTTAGTCCACAGTTTTTATTTAAAAATAAGAAAGGATGAATTATTAGGACCAATATTTAATAGCCATATTTCTGATAAGGATTGGAGTGATCACCTTGTCAAACTAACGGATTTTTGGGAGACGAATTTATTCGGAATTCCAAAATTTAAAGGTAATCCAACACAGAAACACATTAACGTAGACAAAAATCTTGGTTATTCGATTGAACAAACACATTTCGGAAAATGGTTACAACTTTGGTTTGAGACCATTGATGAATTATTTGAAGGAAAATATGCAATTAAAGCAAAAGAATCAGCAAGAAAAATGTCAACAGGCCAATTCATTGCAATTTGGAATAAACGTCCGGAAAATATTAAATAACCTATTCATTTTTAAACTTAAATAAGAAAATTATGTCAGAGCAAACTCAACTAGTACCGAACCAATCTTTAATAACTTCAACGCCAGAAGAAGGTCGTCAACTGGCAGTAAAAATGGCAAGACTAATCATCAAAATTACGCAGCCTAATGCTGAAGCAAGAGATAAAATGCGCCCCACTTATGCTAATGATCCAGCAATGCTAATAGCAATAGGACAAACTGTGGCCACAGAATTTGCAACAATTGCAGCTGCAAATAATTATTGGAAATAAAATTTGAGAAGCCAATCTACAACAATATAAAGGCACTCATAACCACTTGAAGACTGACTAAGTTTCCTCAACAAACCGTTAGCATCAAGCCCACAAAAGAAAATATGACAGAAAGAAAAAAAGCAGTATTCAATTGGAGTGGCGGAAAAGATTCTGCCTTAGCACTTCAAAAAGTGCTGCAAGAAAGCGAATATGAAATTGTTTCACTATTGACAACAATCAACGAGGAAACATTAACCTCTTCAATTCACGCCATTCCTTTAAAACTAATATTAAAACAAGCTGACAGCGTTGGAATTCCGCTTTATACTGTTTCACTTTCAAAGGATAAAAGAACGTATGAAGAAGGGATGACCCAAGCTGTCAACCATTTTAAAAACCAAAAAGTAACTCATTTTATTTTTGGTGACATCTTTTTGGCAGACGTAAAATCGTATCGAGAAAGCTAACTCAATCCATTGGGAATTGAGGTCGTTGAACCTCTTTGGGGGAAGTCTTCCGAGGAAATAATGGATGACTTTCTGAAATCAGGAATTAAGACAAAAATAATTGTTACACAAGCAGACAAATTAGACCAGACATTTATTAGTAGAGAAATAGATGGCAACTTTGCTGAATCATTACCCACAGGTATTGACTTGTGTGGAGAAAATGGTGAATACCACACATTTTCTTATAACGGAGGATCGTTTAAGAATAAAATTGATTTTAAAATTTCTAAAGCAAACCGAATAGAACATGAATTTAAAATAGACAACGGAGAAGTAAAAAGCTATGAATATTGGCAAGTAGAAATAGAAGCATGAAGCAAATAATCTCAATATTTTGACTTCTAAAATATTGATTATTCTCTTTGGAATTAGTGATGCAACACTTATTTAAAAAGTCTTCAATGCGTAAGCCAAGTGAGTACATTGAAAGTTTAAATTTAAAAATCTGAAATGGTTGTTCTACAAAAAATTGGTTAAATTGGTTTTTGGTTAAAATCGTTAGTATGAATTCAAGAAGAAAATTTATTCGAAAAGTAAGCTTTACTGCTGCAACTTTGCCCCTAATTCCTGTAACAAACGACTTGTTTGCTAAACCACCTCAAGCTTATAATGGCCCCCTTCTTCGGGTTGCCATAATGGGACTGGGGAGTTATGCCAATCGGGTAGCCAGAGCTATGGAGTCTTGTACTCGAGCCAAGGTAGTGGGTGTTGTGAGTGGTACTCCTTCTAAAATAAAAGATTGGCAAGCCCGCTATACCATTCCTGATCAAAATTGCTACCATTACGACAACATCGCTGAAATCCGTTCTAATCCAAATATTGATGCTGTCTACATCATCACGCCCAATGCATTGCACTGTGAGCAAACCATCCAAGTGGCGCGTGCAGGTAAACATGTCATTTGTGAAAAACCGATGGCCATCAATGCAGAAGAAGGTCAACAAATGGTTGCTGCATGCGAGGCAGCAGGTGTAACGTTATTGATAGGATACCGAATGCATTTTGAGCCTAAAACACTAGAGGCTATTGCTTTACGAAAATCAGGGGCATTGGGAAAGATTCTTTTTTTTCAAGGGTTATCTGGTTTTCGAATTGGCAATCCAAATCAATGGCGATTGAACAAAGCGCTCTCAGGTGGTGGCGCCATGATGGACATCGGAATATATTCCATTAATGGTGCGCGCTATATGGTGGGCGAAGAACCGATCTGGGTAACTGCTCAAGAAACAAAAACGGACCCTGTTAAATTCAAAGACGGAATAGACGAAACCATTCAATTTCAGATGGGTTTTCCTAGTGGTGCTATTGCTTCTTGTCTTTCTACTTATACCATGAATAACCTGGATCGTTTCTATTTAAATGGATCTAAAGGACATGTAGAAATGCGGCCCTCTACAGGCTATGGCCCCATTGACGGGAGCTCACATTTAGGCCCTTTAAAAGCTCCTGTAGTCACTCATCAAACCGTCCAAATGGATGCCATGGCTGGAATTTTATTAAACAATGAAAAAGCTCCAGTAGCTGTAGATGGATCTGAGGGATTAAAAGACATTAAAATTATTGATGCTATTTATCAAGCGGTAAAGACGGGACAAAAAATAAATTTATCACTAGGTTAAATGCCTTGAAAAAGAGCTATGGTATTTCAAAAAAAAATTCAATTACCATCACATTCAAGGGGATTTCACTTAATTACCCAGCATATTGTAAACGAACTTCCTAAACTAACCGGTATTGTTCAGGTATTCA
>CBFHJD010000003.1:0-80047 GCA_965656215.1 Flavobacteriaceae bacterium | reverse complement strand
TATTTGGAAGGCTGTACAGCGCCCTCTAGAGATGAAAACCAACTGCATGCTGCTGTCGTAGAACTCATTGCGCTTGACGATGCAGAAATTAAGTACTCTACCGTTCAAAACTGGTTTCCTGGAGACAAAGAAGGTAAAGGGGGCGTATTTAATTTTGTGACCAAACGCGGAATTTGCCATAACCGATCCAAAATTTCGTGGACCCAAGTAGAAACTGGCTCAGCCGTTACTTGGAAGTACCCCTCTTGTATATTAAAAGGGGATCATTCCGTAGGTGAGTTTTACTCTATTGCCGTTACCAATAATTATCAGCAAGCGGATACCGGAACGAAAATGATCCATTTAGGGAAGAATACAAAAAGTACCATTATTTCAAAGGGAATCTCAGCTGGAAAATCTCAAAACAGCTATAGAGGTCTTGTTCAAGTAGGAGCAAGAGCAAAGAATGCGCGAAACTTCTCCCAATGTGATTCCTTGCTAATGGGCAATGAATGTGGGGCACACACTTTTCCTTACATTGAAGCAAAAAATAACTCTGCCCAAATTGAGCATGAGGCAACTACCAGTAAAATTGGTGAAGATCAAATCTTTTATTGTAACCAAAGAGGAATCGATACTGAAAAAGCAATTGCTTTAATAGTAAACGGATTCAGTAAAGAAGTCTTGAATAAGTTACCAATGGAATTTGCCGTAGAAGCACAAAAATTATTAGAAATCTCTCTTGAGGGATCTGTTGGATAAAAAAAACAATTATGTTAACTATTGAAAATTTACACGCCGAAGTTAATGGTAAGGCAATCCTTAAGGGAATTGACCTAGATGTTAAAGCCGGTGAAGTTCACGCTATAATGGGGCCAAATGGCTCTGGGAAAAGCACCTTGTCCTCGTTAATCGCTGGGAATGAAGACTATGAGATAACCAAAGGTGAAATGCTTCTCAGGGGGAAAAATTTATCTGAATTAGATGCTGAACAACGCGCTCACGAAGGAATTTTTCTTTCTTTCCAATACCCTGTGGAAATTCCAGGGGTATCAGTCACAAACTTTATTAAAACAGCAATCAATGCCAATCGAAAAGCGAAAGGTATAGAAGATATGCCTGCCAGTGAACTGCTCAAAAAAATCAGAGAAAAAGCTAAACTTCTAGATATTGACTCTAAATTTTTATCGCGTTCTCTCAACGAAGGATTTTCAGGAGGAGAAAAGAAACGGAATGAAATATTTCAAATGGCCATGCTTGAACCTTCTCTTTCTATTTTAGATGAAACAGATTCTGGACTAGACATTGATGCGCTAAAAATTGTTGCCAATGGGGTAAATAAGCTCAAGAACAAAGACAATGCTACTATAGTAATCACCCATTACCAAAGACTGTTAGACCATATCGTACCTGATTTTGTTCATGTACTTTTTGATGGTAAAATTGTCAAATCTGGAACCAAAGAATTGGCTCATGAATTAGAAGCCAAAGGATATGACTGGATCAAAGAATTGGCATCTCATGGAATTTAAAGAAAAACTACTTTCTTCTCATCTTGCCTTTGAAGAGGATTTGAATCTTAATGACAGTGTTCATCAGGCTCGTGCTACAGCACTCAAAATTTTTGAAGACAAAGGATTCCCTTCTAAAAAAGAAGAAGCTTGGAAATACACCTCCTTGGAGGCCTTGCTCAAAAAAGATTATGCCTTGTTTCCTAAATCAGAAAGTAGCATTGAGGTTAATGATGTAAAAAAATATTTCCTCTACGATACAGATACCTACAAGATAATTTTTATTGATGGTGTTTACAGCCCATTTTTATCCAATACTACCCATGACGGTCTAGATGTTTGTTTGATGTCTGCAGCGTTGACCAAACCCAAGTACAAGGATTTAATTGATAGGTATTTCAATAAAATTGCTCCTGAAGATGATAGTATGACCGCCTTAAATACATCTTATGCTAAAGAGGGGGCCTATATTTATATTCCTAAAAGTGTGGTTGCAGAAAAACCAATTGAGATTATTCATTTCTCTTCTGGAAACGAACAAGCCTTGTGGCTTCAACCGAGAAATCTTATCGTGGTAGACGAAAATGCACAAGTTCAGATCATAGAACGCCATCAGAGCCTTAAAGAGCATCCTGTGGTTACTAATTGTGTAACAGAGATTTACGTTCATCAAAATGCATTTTTAGATTATTATAAATTACAAAATGACCTTCCTTCTGCTTCATTAATAGACAGTACATTTATCGTTCAAGAAAAAAACAGCCATGCCAGCATGCATACCTTTTCACTAGGCGGGAAACTGATTCGAAATAATCTGTGTTATTTTCACAAAGGAGAGCATATCATGTCAACTCTTAAAGGGGTTACTATTTTGCATGAAAAACAACACGTAGATCATGCCACTTTAGTGCATCATGCTCAGCCCAACTGTGAAAGCCATCAGGATTATAAAGGAATCTTTGCCGAGCGTTCTGAGGGTGTTTTCAATGGTCAAATTTTAGTGGATAAAATTGCTCAAAAAACCAATGCATTTCAGCAGAATAATAATATTCTTCTAGACGATAAGGCTACAGTAAATACCAAACCTCAGTTGGAAATATTTGCAGACGATGTGAAGTGTTCTCACGGATGTACAATTGGTCAGCTAGACGAGGAAGCACTATTTTATTTGCGATCCAGAGGGATTCCCAAAAAAGAGGCCAAAGCACTGATGACCTATGCCTTTGCAAATAATGTATTAGAAAGCGTGCAGTTGCCTTCCTTGAAAAAGCGAATCAATGGACAAATTGCAAAGAAATTAGGTGTTAACCTTGGATTTGAACTGTAGATGTTTGATGTAACAAAGATTCGTGCTGATTTTCCCATACTTTCCCGAAAAGTTAACGGCCAGCCTTTAGTCTATTTTGACAATGCGGCAACTTCTCAAACGCCTACTCAGGTTATTGATGTTATTACTGATTACTACACTCGCTTAAATTCAAATATTCATCGAGGCGTTCATAAATTAAGTCAAGAGGCAACTGAGGCCTATGAAGCTGCTCGTCAAACAGTTCAAAAACACTTTAATGCAGCGCATGCTCATGAAATCATTCTAACTGCTGGAACTACTGAAAGCATCAATCTGATCGCTTCGAGTTACACCGGCTTACTTAAAGCAGGAGACGAATTAATCATTTCAGCCCTGGAACACCATTCCAATATTGTCCCCTGGCAAATGCTCTGTGAACGAACAGGAGCACAGTTGAAGGTAATACCCATGACCCCAAAGGGTACATTGGACATGCAAGCGTATGACGCGCTTTTAAATTCTAAAACACGTTTGGTATTTGTAAATCATGTGTCCAATGCCCTTGGAACAATAAATGCCATAGAGGAAATCATCAACAAAGCCCATGCTGTAGCAGCAGAAGTATTGATTGATGGGGCACAAGCATGTCCTCATATTAAACCCGATCTTCAAGCTTTGGATGTAGACTATTACGTGACTTCAGCACATAAACTCTGTGGTCCCACAGGGGTTGGAATGCTCTACGGAAAAGAGGCGTTACTCAATAAATTACCCCCCTACCAAGGAGGAGGAGAAATGATAGCAACCGTTACCTTTGAAAAAACGACCTATGCCGATCTCCCACATAAATTTGAGGCAGGAACCCCCAACATAGCGGGAGGAATTGCATTCGGAGCCGCATTGGATTATATGAATTCCATTGGCTTTGAAGCTATTGCATCTTATGAAGCGGATTTATTGAACTACGCTACTACCAAGCTAAAAAAACTCCCAGGAATTAAAATTTATGGTGAGTCAGCGCTTAAAACCGCTGTTATCTCATTTAATGTTATGGGATTACATCCCTATGATATAGGAAGTATTTTAGATCAAATGGGGATTGCTGTCCGTACAGGGCACCATTGCGCACAACCGATTATGGATTACTATCAAATACCTGGAACAGTCAGAGCTTCATTTTCTTTCTATAACACCAAAGAAGAAATTGATCAATTAGTAGAAGGTCTTCAAAAGGCCATAATTATGTTGCAATAATTTTTTAATTTTAATTATGAAAACTATAGCAGAAAGACAGCAAGAAGTCATTGAAGAGTTTTCAATTTTTGATGATTGGATGCAACGTTACGAACACATGATTGATTTAGGTAAATCCCTACCGTTAATTCCTGTAGAATACAAAACAGAGGATAATATTATTAAAGGCTGTCAAAGTAAAGTATGGGTGCATGCCGATCTAGAGAAAGACCAATTGGTTTTTACAGCTGATAGTGATGCCATTATAACAAAAGGAATTATAGCAATACTGATTCGTGTTTTTTCACATCAACACCCCAAAGCAATATTGGAAGCGAATACTGATTTTATTGATGAAATTGGATTAAAAGAACATTTATCACCTACACGAGCCAATGGTTTGGTTTCAATGATCAAACAGATAAAAATGTATGCAATAGCATACCAAACACAACTGAATTAAAACACAATGTCAGAAACACTAGATACTGCTGCCTTAGGTGAAAAAATCGTAACTGTTTTAAAAACAATTTACGATCCAGAAATTCCTGTTGATATCTATGAATTGGGATTGATTTACGATGTATTTGTCAACGAAAATTCAGATGTAAAGATTTTAATGACTTTAACGACACCCAACTGTCCCGTGGCTGAGTCACTACCCATGGAAGTTGAGGAAAAAGTGAAATCATTAGACGCCGTTAAGGCTGCTGAGGTAGAAATCACTTTTGATCCACCTTGGACGCAGGACCTAATGAGTGAGGAAGCCAAGTTAGAACTCGGAATGCTATAACCAATGGGAGAAGCAATTGTAAATAAAGTTGCAAATAGCTCTTTGGTTACCCTTGATTTAGAGGATTGGATTCCCAAAGGAACAAGAACTTCAATCGACCTTTCTCAATGGTTGGAAGAAGGATTTTTATTACGGGAAAAATCTTTTCGCGATTTACTAAAACAAGAAGATTGGTTCCAATACCAAGATCATTTTATTGCCATACACTGCTCCAATACAGCGATAATACCTGCATGGGCTTCACTCTTGGTAACCACTTATTTACAACCCTATGCAAAAGAAGTTGTAATGGGATCCTTGAAGGATTTGGAGCGTCACTTATTTTCGAAGGTTATAGCGGAACTTGACCTGACTTCTTTTAAAGATAAGCCACTGATAATCAAAGGATGTTCTGACCCTACCATTCCTAACGATGCCTATATTCAGCTGATTCAGCGATTACAGCCTGTTGCCAAAAGTTTATTTTACGGCGAAGCGTGTTCTTCCGTACCTTTATGGAAGGCAAAAAAGAAGCGTGAAAGCTAAAGCAAAAAAAATTTTGATCGTAACGTACTACTGGCCACCATCTGGAGGCTCTGGAGTACAGCGCTGGATGTATTTTGCAAAGTATTTACAAAAGTTGGGTTGGGAACCTATTGTTATCACAGTGGACGAAACGCAAGCATCCTATCCCGTTTTAGACAGTAGTTTAATTAAAGAAGTTGAGGGAATCCGCGTCATCAAAACTTCAACCCGAGAACCCTTACGCTGGTACTCGCGTCTCACTTCAGGTAATGTATTAAAAGGCTTGCCCCAGGGGGAAGTTCCTACCACCAGTACCTTTGGAAAAATTGCAGCCTACATTCGTGGGAATTTCTTTATTCCCGATGCGCGTAAAGGGTGGATTCCCTTTGCAGTAAAAGCCGCACAGCAGATTTTGGAGCAAGAAAAAATCCATTTTCTTATTACCACTGGGCCACCTCATTCTACACATTTAGCGGGCATGCGATTGGCAGTCCAGTTTAAGCTAAATTGGTGGGTGGATTTCCGTGATCCCTGGGCCGATATTTTTTACAATAAACAGCTTCGTCGAACTTCTAGTAGCCAAGCCAAAGACACCGCATTAGAAAAGTTGATTCTCCGGAATGCCAAGGGAGTAATTACAACCACAGCAGGAGATCTGCACCAAAGTTTAAAACAAAAAGCTCCAGACCAGAAATACCTTGCCCTTCCCAATGGTTATGATGCAGACTTGATGCAACAAACTCAAGCCGCTCCTAAGAAAAAGGAGTTTCATATTGTCTATACTGGCTTGTTGACCCAAAATCAAACGTATTCAACTCTGGTAGATGTTCTCAACGAATTGTCTCAAACTTTTACCCTTCACTTTTCCCTTGCAGGAAACATTAACCCGGTCCTTATAACAGAACTAAAAACCAGTCTCCCCAAAGTGGAGGTTCAGTATTTGGGTTATCTTCCACACGCACAAGCTATTGCCTTAATGAAAAGCGCAGATCTTTTGCTAAACTTTATTTTTAAAGGCGCAGAAACCCAAATGATCTCGGGAAAATTATTGGAATATATGGCGACAGAAGTACCCATCCTTTCTTTAGGCAATCCCAATTCTGAAGCAGCTCAGTTTCTAACCCAAGGGACACATGCTTGGATGGTACAAGACCAAGATAAGACCACCATGAAGCTGCATTTAAAGTTTTTACTCGAACAAAAAAAACAATTCAAAAACAAAACCCCTCACCTTGTAAAATGGACCAGAGAGGCCTTGACTAAGCGTTTGATAGAGGAAATTTTGAAATGAAGGTATAGGTTCAATTTTCTACACTGTAGAGAACAAAAGCAGTTAAACTATTTAACTTTTGTTAGCAGTAGTTCTCTCAGAACTTAAACTATCCATTAACCCCTGTTAATATAATAGTTTGTCTATCCTAGCTTGTATTTAAAGATTACCATGTCCTTTTCCAGCTTTTTAAATCCTAAAAAGTCCTAAGAAATGAATAGCGTAGAAGATCAGAAGTAGATCAGATCTAAGGATCTTCTTTAGCTCAAGACATTAATTTATTGATAAAGCTTTTTTGTTGTCAGGTAATTCCAACACGCTTGGGGTACCCAGTCACTCATATTTTTTCCACGTTTAATCCCTTCGCGTATTTCGGTAGCAGAAATTGGGATGTGGGGCGCAGCAGTCCATTGGATTTTGGGATGGTTTAAAAATACCTCGGAGATATTGTTTCCATGCTTTCTTGGGTAAACATAGAGTTCTACAAGCATGAGTAGGGTTTGGTAGTCTTTCCATTGTTCAAAATGCACCATATTATCCTCACCCATTAGTAAAACGAATGAAACCCCAGGTTCTTTTTCAATGAGATGCTTTAGGGTGTCTGTGGTGTAACTGGGTTTGGGTAGCGAAAATTCGACATCAGAACAGTTTAACTGAGGAAGTTTTTCTATTGCCAGGCGAACCATTTCCAATCGGTGATGCTCAGCTAAAAGTTCTTGGTCAGTTTTAAAAGGATTTTGAGGACTTACTATAAACCGAATTTCTTCTAAATCAGTATGTTTAAGAAAGTAATTTCCCAAGGCCAAGTGACCCTTATGAATGGGGTTAAACGTTCCGAAATAGAGACCAACTTTTTTCACGGTGTAAAGGTAGGAATTCCCCTAGGATTCTATAAAATTACGAACAATTTGAACCACTTCTTTTTTTGCTGTTTCTAGGTCATCATTGATGAGGATACGGTCAAATTCGGTAGCAAAGCGCATCTCGATTCGTGCTTTTTGAACACGCTCTTGTATCGTTTCTTCGTTATCTGTAGCACGCTTTCGCAGGCGTTCTTCTAAAACTTCAATTGCGGGCGGTTGAACAAATATGGAAAGTGTATTTGCAGGATATTTTTTTTTGATATTCAATCCTCCTTTGACATCAATGTCAAAGAGAATGTGTTGGTCTTGATCCCATAACCGTTGGAGTTCAGATTGAAGCGTTCCGTAAAACAAGCCTTGGTACACTTCCTCATATTCAATAAAAGCATCCTGATCAATGTATTTTTTAAATTCATTCGGACTCAGAAAATGATAATCCACACCGTCTTGTTCTGTTCCTCGAGGGCTTCTAGACGTGGCAGAAATTGAAAATCCAAGGGGTAAAGATTGAGAAAGCAAATGACGGACAAGTGTAGTTTTACCGCTACCTGATGGGGCTGAAAAAACAATGAGCTTTCCAGTTTTCACCTTAAAGTACGTTTAAGAGTTGTTCTTTTATTTTTTCCAATTCGTCTTTCATCTGAACTACAATTTTTTGGAGTTCAGAATGATTGGCTTTAGAGCCTATAGTATTAATCTCTCTTCCTATTTCTTGCGCAATAAAGCCCAGTTTTTTACCCACAGCTTCTTCACTTTTCATGATTTTTAAAAAGTAATCTAAGTGATTTTTAAGGCGTACTTTTTCTTCGGTGATGTCATATTTTTCTAGGTAAAAAATCAATTCTTGCTCAAAGCGATTTTGATCAATTTCAATTTTTAAATCGGCCAAGGCTTCTCTAAGTTTGAGTTCAATTTTTTGATTGCGTTCAGGATCAATCTTTTTGACAGATTCTAAATGGTCTTCAATTAATCCAATTCGATGGATAAAGTCTTTTTCTAAAACAGTCCCTTCATCTTTTCGGTAGCTATTAATGTCTTCGATCACGGTGTTTAAGAGTTCAAATACGACCTGTTTTTCTTCTGCTTCCAAAGATTCCCGATCGGACGATAAAGTATCAGGTAAACGCATTGCAATGGCAAGACGCTCACTGAGTGGAGTCTCACCCAAAGCCTCCAATTGTTTTAGATAAGATTCTACAATTTGAGTGTTAATTTTAGTGGGTGCGTTAAGGCCGTTGAATTCGATGTACATGTTTAAGTCAATCTTCCCACGATTCATTTTAGCCGCCAAACGCTTGCGAATTTCAGTATCGAGCTCTCTTACATAAGAGGGGGTTCGCAAGTTTATATCTGCACTTTTACTATTTAAAGCGCGTATTTCTATACTGATCCTTTTGTCCTCCCATTGGGTTTCTTTTTTTCCGTAACCCGTCATGGACTTTATCATACGATGATTGTATTTATAGTTTTCTAATTTTTATATTTCTGAAAGACACTTTATCACCGTGGTCTTGCAGTCCAATTTTACCTAATTTGAATTTACCGAAGCGTTTGAAATTACAATCGTCGTTAAATTTAGAATTGGATACTAAAGCATCCCATTCGGGACCACTTAGCGGAAAGTCAACAATTAAAGTACCGTTTAACGTTACGCTACCTTTGTTTTTATTATGATCGATTTTAAGCAGAACATGGTTCCATTCACCAGCGGGCTTACATACATCTTTAGTAGGTTGCACCAAGTCATAGAGCGCCCCAGCTTGATGAAATTTTGGATTGGCTTTGGCATCAGGATGTCGTTCATTGTCTAACACTTGAATTTCCGGACCAGTAGAATAGGGTTTGTTGTGCGATTCTCCTTCTTGAACGCCATAGAAAATACCGCTATTACCGCCCTCAGCGATATTCCATTCGACAGATAGTTCAAAGTTTTTGTACGATTTATCGGTTACAAGATCATGAACGTAATCTCCTTTAGGGCGAAGTGCGGGATCAAAGGTTAATACGCCATCTTTTGCGGTCCATATAGGGGGTACTCCTTTTCGATTAAATCGATGCCACCCGTTAAGGGTTTCACCATCAAAAAGAGATTCCCATTCAGCTACGGGATTGGATTGTGCTGTTGTCAAATAGGACCCACTGCTTAAGGTTCCCAACACGATCAATACAAGGATTAATTTTTTCATATTAAAGATTTAAAATATTTTTTAAGAATTGTTCATCGGTTTTACCACCAGCAAAATCATCGAATGTTTTTTGAGTAGCCTCAATGATATGGTTTTTGATAAATGGTGCTCCTTCTCGAGCCCCTTGTTCTGGACTTTTGATGCAACATTCCCATTCCATTACTGCCCATAAATCACAACCGTATTCAGTGAGTTTAGTAAAGATGGTTTTAAAATCTATTTGCCCATCTCCAGGAGAGCGATATCTACCAGCACGGTCAATCCAATCCCCATATCCGCCAAATGCTCCTTTTTTACCGTTCGGTTTAAATTCAGAATCTTTGACGTGGAATGACTTAATAAACTCATGATAATGATCGATGTATTCGATATAATCAAGCTGCTGTAATACAAAATGACTTGGATCATAGAGTATATTAACCCGTTTATGATTTCCAGTAGCCTCTAAAAAGCGCTCAAAAGTGACCCCGTCATGAAGGTCTTCTCCGGGATGAATTTCGTAGCACACGTCTACCCCGTTATCATCAAAAACATCGAGTATGGGTTTCCATCGGTTGGCTAATTCTTTAAAGCCTAACTCAACTAAACCGTTGGGTCGTTGAGGCCAAGGATGCCAGGTATGCCATAGCAGCGCACCAGAAAAGGTAGCATGGGTTTTTAATCCTAAACGCTTACTAGCGATGGCTGCTTTTTTCATGGTTTCTACGGCCCAAGCAGTTCGTGCTTTAGGATTGTTTCTAACCGCTTCAGGGGCAAAGTTATCGAACATGAGATCGTATGCTGAATGCACCGCGACCAGTTGACCTTGAAGGTGAGTTGAAAGCTCTGTAATTTCCAATCCATAAGAATTGATTTTACCTTTAAGCTCATCGCAATAGGTTTGACTTTCAGCAGCTTTATCTAGGTCAATTAAAAAGTGTTCCCAGGTAGGGATTTGAATTCCTTTATATCCTAAATCAGCAGCCCATTGGCACATTCCATCGAGGGAATTGAAAGGGGCGGTGCTATCTACAAACTGTGCAAGAAAAATTGCAGGTCCTTTTATTGTTTTCATTGATTTTCCAGGCTGAGCCATACGTTTCCGTTTTTATGTGATTCTACAACTTTTTCTATAAAGAGCATTCCCCGAACACCATCGTTCATGGTTGGATACTCTCCATCAAATGATTTTTCATTTCGAAGCGCTTTTGCAACTCCTTTGTAAATATTCCCCATCGCGTCAAAGATTCCCTCTGGGTGTCCTCCAGGAAGTTTAGTTCCATCTTGAGCCACTGCTGAAGTGTATGCATTTCCTGGCTTGATTACTCTTCGGGGTTCATCATCCTTTAGGTGATAAAGGAAGTTTGGATTTTCTTGTTCCCATCTATAAGCACCTTTTTTACCGTAAACAGCTACCGTTAGCCCGTTTTCTTCACCTGTTGCAATTTGACTGGCTCTGATTACCCCTTTAACTGTATCAGAAAAACGAACCAATACCGTTCCATCTATATCTAGACTGTTGTCTTCATAAAGCATATTCAGGTCTGCAAGTATGGATTTTACTTCCATTCCAGTCAGATATTCTGTCATTTGAAAGGCATGGGTTCCAATATCTCCTATACAGGAGCTTATTCCTGCTTTTTTAGGGTCTAAACGCCAAACCGTTTTACGCACTTCGGGGTCATGAATCACAGGGTTAATCCAACCTTGATAATATTGAACATCAATTTTTTGGATTTCCCCCAACTCTCCTTGGGCAATCATATGTTTCATATGACGGACCATCGGATAGCCAGTATAGGTGTAAGTTACTGCAAAAATTGAATTGTGTTTTTTTTGTAGTGCCTCCAGTTCTTTTGCCTCGGCATGGGTTGTGGTCAGTGGTTTTTCACAGATGACATGAAAACCGTTTTCAAGAAGTTTTTTTGCCATGGGGAAGTGCAAAAAGTTGGGGGTGAGAACAGAAACTACTTCTATACGTTCTTCTTTTGGTAGTTTAATTTCCTCGGCAATTAGTGTATCAAAGTCCACGTAAACGCGATCTGTATTTACTCCAATTTGTGTTGCAAATTTTATATTTTCATCGTAAACGGGATTAAAAACACCTCCTACGATCTCATATCGGTCGTACATGCTTGAGGCAACACGGTGAAGCACTCCAATTAAAGAGTCACCGCCTCCTCCTAAAACACCTAGTCTAATTTTACTCATGTTGATTTTATTTTGATGGTTTCGTTTTTAAAAGAAATTAAAAATAAGATTAATATAACAAAAGAAAAAATGGCGGGTTGAATCCAAATTTCCTTCCAAAAATGTCCATTTTCACTGACGTACTGATCAGTGAGCCAACCGGCAAAGCGAAAACCGATAAGCATGCCTACGCCATAGGTAGCCAACGTGATGAGACCTTGTGCGGCACTTTTGTATTGTTCTCCTGCTTTAAAGTCCGTATAAATTTGACCTGATACAAAGAAAAAGTCATAACAAATTCCATGTAAAATGATCCCAAAGAGGAGCATCCATGTATTGCTTCCTGCATCACCAAAGGCAAATAACAGATAACGCAATCCCCATGCTAATACTCCGAATACAAGTACTTTTTTGAGTCCGTAACGATTTAAGAAAACTGGAAGTAGTAATAGAAAGAAAACTTCTGAAATCTGACCCATGACCATTTTAGAAGCAGCTGCCTGCATTCCAACCTCATTTAAAAACTGATTGGCGTGTTGATAATAAAAGGCCAATGGAATACAAACCAAAATCGAGGATATAAAAAAGGTGAGGTAACTTCTATCCTTAAGTAAAGCAAGGGCATCTAAACCTAAGATGGTTTTTAAGCTAATTTTGTCATCCGGTTTAATTTTGGGAGGGGTATTGGGGAGGAAAAAGCTATAAATACCAAGTAATGCTGAAGCCGCTGAGGTCATATAAAACGTATACTTCAACACCTGAGTGCTTTCCCATGCTAAATAGCCAATGGTTAGTCCAGCTATGATCCAGCCTAAGCTTCCCAAGACACGAATTGGAGCAAATTCTTTGGAGGGGTTTTTCATTTGATGAAAGGCAACAGAATTTACCAAAGCCAATGTAGGCATATACAAAAGCATATAAACAAAAATATAGGGGTAAAAACTAGCAAAACTATTTGACTCACCAGCAAGAAAAAGGAGTCCTGCACCTAAGAGGTGTAAGACGCCTAAAATCTTTTGAGCTGCAAAATATCGATCTGCAATTAAACCTATAATAAACGGCGCTATAATAGCCCCTATGGATTGAGTCTCATAGGCCATTGCCAGTTGACTTCCACTCGCATTGAAACTTTGGGAAAGAAAGGTTCCCATAGTGACAAACCATCCTCCCCAAATAAAAAATTCTAGAAAAAATAAAAATGAGAGTTGAAGTTTATAGGTTAACTTCATTCTTACAATTTAGAAACTGTTTTTTCGATTAATTTTTTTGTAGCAATAATTCCTTCTTCTTCAGACAAGTGCTCGCCTTCATATTCAACTCCAATAAAACCTTTATAGCCGGCTTTTTTAACAATGGAAAGTAGTTTTTGGTAGTCGAGTATGGTTTCGTTTCCTTCAGCATCAAAATCATATGCCTTAGCACTAACCCCAAAAGCTTTCGGCATCATCTCGCTAACGCCTAAATACGGATCATAAGGATTGTCACATTTATTTTCTTTAAGAGAACCCCAATTTTTGCTTAAACAAAAATTACCAAAATCAGGAAGTGTTCCACAATTACCATAACCAACTTGATTAATTACTTTCATCAAGAGGTTTGCATTGGATGAATTTCCACCGTGATTTTCTACAATTAAATTGACGTTTAATGGTTCAGCGTATTCAGAAAGTGTTCTGAGACTGCTTATGGAATTTTTAATCCATAATTCTTTGTCCTCTTCTCCATGAAGATTTAAACGAATGGAGCTACATCCCATCTTATGCGCAGCTTCAATCCATAATTTGTGATTTTCAATTGCTTCTAAACGATTGTTTTCATCTGAAGTTGAAAGATCTCCCTCATTATCAACCATTATCAAAACATTTTTCAATTTATATTGTGCTGCAAGGGCATTATTTTTTTCTATAAAAGCTTGAATAGCGGTTGGTTTATCATCACTATCCATGACATCGGTATAGAGTTGATTAACATATTCTAAACCTTCAAAACCTAATCCACTTGCAAGCTTCGCAAATTCGTAAGGAGATACATTACCCGAGCGAAAACTCTTATTAAAAGACCATTGCGCTAAAGAGAGCTTTAAAAAAGGGGCTTCTGCCGGGGGGGATTTTTTTTGGGTTTGACAAGCAAATAATAAGGTTAGTGTAACTAGAGATATTAAAAAAGGTTTCATGTTTTTGGTTGTTTTAAGTGATGAGTTGATCAGTAACTGACAACTCAGTCAAATTTTAATAGCGTTTAAAAGATCACAATCAATTTGTATAGCCCTAAATATATTCAAATTATTAGAATTCAATCTAAAAATAATTATATTTGAGTTTCTTACTTAGAAACTTATAAAACAAATTGAATGGAAACAAATTATGATGCGATTGTCGTAGGAACTGGAGTGAGCGGAGGCTGGGCAGCAAAAGAATTATGCGAAAAGGGACTTAAAACCCTTGTCCTGGAGCGCGGAAGAATGTTGAAACACGTTGAAGATTACACCACTATGAACGATGATCCTTGGGATTATAAACACGGAGACGTAATCACACAAGAAATAAGAAAGCAACAACCCAAGCAAAGTAGAACAGGATATGTCAATTCTGAATCGGCCAAGCACATGTTTGTCAATGACTTAAAGCACCCTTACAGCGAAAAGCAACCCTTTAACTGGATTAGAGGATATCATGTTGGAGGACGTTCACTAACATGGGGGAGACAATCTTACCGATTAACTGACTTTGATTTTGAAGCCAATGCAAAAGACGGTATTGCAACCGATTGGCCAATTCGATATAAAGACTTAGAGCCTTGGTATCACTATGTTGAAGAGCATATTGGCGTCAGTGGTGAAAACTTAGGGTTGCCACAGTTTCCTGATGGGAACTACTTAAAGCCCATGGAATTGAACTGTGCAGAAGACGTTTTAAAAGGAGCGGTTAATTCTAACTACGATGATCGTGTTGTAACCATCGGTAGGGTGGCGCACATTACTGAGGGAACGAAGCCGGGGGCAGGAAGAATTAATTGTCAATACCGAAATAGATGTAGAAGAGGATGTCCGTTCGGATCTTATTTTTCTAGTAATTCTTCTACTTTACCTATGGCAGAAGCTACCGGTAACATGACCTTGCGACCAAATTCAGTGGTGCATGAGCTAATGTATGATTCAGAAACAAAGCGCGCTACTGGAGTTCGAGTGATTGATGCAGTCACTAAAGAGGTTTTTGAATTTAATGCAAAGGTCATTTTTTTATGTGCTTCTGCAGTGGCTTCTACTTCAATTTTAATGCAATCAAAATCGGAGCATTTTCCAAACGGAATGGGTAATGAATCGGGTGAATTAGGTCATAACCTAATGGATCACCACTTCCAAGTAGGAGCCCAAGGTTCTGTGGAAGGATTTGAAGATAAATACTATACCGGTAGAAAACCGAATGGGGTTTATATCCCTCGTTTTCGTAATATCGGAGGAAATACAGATCAAAAAGATTTTATTAGAGGCTACGGTTACCAAGGAGGTGGTGGCAGAGGAGGCTGGTCTTCCAAAGTTGCTGAACTTGGTTATGGAGCCGGTTTTAAAGAAGCAATTACAGAACCCGGAGGCTGGTCTATAGGACTTACAGGTTTTGGTGAAACACTTCCTTATCACGATAATAAATTAAGTTTAGATTATGATAATCTAGACGAATGGGGTCTTCCTACCGTTGTTTTTGATGCAGGAATCAAAGAGAACGAATTAAACATGCGGAAAGATATGGCTGACCAAGCTGCTGAAATGTTAGATTTGGCTGGGGTTAAAAATATCAGAAAATACGATTCCAAGTATATACTCGGAAATGGTATCCATGAAATGGGTACTGCTCGAATGGGTCATGATCGAAAAACTTCAGTTTTAAACAAAAACAACCAAGTACATGATGTACCAAACGTTTATGTTACTGACGGTGCAGCCATGACTTCTGCAGGAAATGTTAACCCTTCGTTGACTTATATGGCCCTTACGGCAAGAGCAGCAAACCACGCTGTTGAAGAATTGAAAAAAATGAACCTTTAATACTTTAGAAATGGATAGAAGAAAAGCCTTAAAAAATATTGGAACAGGATTTGGTGCAATTGCTGTAACACCTACAGTAGTTAGCTTGTTTCAAAGCTGTCAATCAGCTTCAACATATACACCAGCATTTTTTAGTTCATCTGATTTTGGAAAGATTTCCCAATTGATGGACCTTATAATTCCAACCACTGATATACCGGGAGCAATTGAATTGAAACTTCCCGAATTTACTGACGGATACATAGCAGCAGTTTGGGATGCAGAACGCCAAGGTGGCTTTGTTGAAGGCTGGAAAGCTTTTTTAACTGCTAGCTCTGAGATTTCAGGAAAAGGAGCGGATCAAATGGACGTTTCTGATTGGGATGCTGTTCTAGCTAAATATCTTAAACCAGGAAATGAAATTTCAGATTCTGAAAAAGATGCAGCTGCTTTTGCAAACCAATTGAGAAGCCTTACAGTTAGTGCATTTAAAACCAATGAATTTATTGGAGAAAATGTATTGGCTTATGCTCCCGTACCCGGAGAACAAAGAGGGTGTGTTGATCTTACAGAAGCTACTGGAGGAAAAGCTTGGTCTTTATAAAGTTGTAGATACTCGCCAATCTCGCGGGTTTCTGCTGAGCTTAAATTTATATAGTTTAATGCCTGTAAGCTGTTGCTTATGGGCATTTTTGATTTTAGCAGTCAAATTTTTGTATAGCATTGAAGGTTATTAGTTTTTAAATTAAAAATGCAAGTGAGATTTATTCAAGGCTTTACTTTAGAGGAACGTTGAAAAATGAACTGCTTTGAATCAGGAAACAACCAACACTATTGAGGATCAGGTTTACTAAAAAATTCAATCGCTTTTTGATCTTTCAGGAATTGTATATTTAAGCGCTATTCCACTCATAAGCCCTCCGTAGTTTATTGAGTACCCTATTTCAGGAACAACCCCAAAACGCCCGTAAATGTTAATAGGATAATTTAGAGAGACTGAAAAGTCCACTTCCGAAAAGGTGTTTTGAGTGTCTGATGATGTATTGTAAATTACATCGGGATTATTATAATTATACCCCAAAGCTACTTGTTCCGCAAGTTTGTTTTTTAAAAAAATACTTTCTGCAGGACCTTTTCTAAATCCGGTACTGATTTTTAAATTTAATTTGTCAAAAATGACATAACCCAAGGAAATCCATAGGGTTCTTGTAAGAGCGGAAAAACTACCGTTATATCCTCTCGGTTTCCATAAAGTACTTGAAGTAATTACACCATTATTATCTAATAAAACATCCTCAAAGTTTTCAATGTAGAGAAATTCATCTGATAGTTGAAACCCAAGGATTAATTTTTTAATGTATAAATCGAGCATAATATGATAGGAGCCGTCATTGTATAAACCCTTAATTTCTGGGCCGTAATAGGGGGTGGGGTATTTAGTTTGTCCTTGAACTAAAAACCCAAAAGAAAGCCCTTCAATAAAACCGGTATTGATTTCTCTTTTATTCCAATCTGAATTTTGAGAAAACGAATAGTGACAATTCAATACCAATAAAAATACTATGAAAGGTGAACGTTTCATGTCATTAAAGTGAGTTTTTTAACCAAATTCAGTGAAGAGGAAAAATAGGGAACAATAAAAAAAACATGAAATGTATGTCTCAGAAAACTATAAAGTTCTCAGATACTCAGCAATACTTCGGGCTTCGTCCTGACTAAGGTTCTGATTGAGCATCATTACGTTATTGTATTCTTTGAGCAAAGCTTTAGCAATAGGGTCTTGCTTTAACATTTCCGTAGGGTTTAATAATAAATTCATAACCCATTCAGGACTTCTACGCTCGTAAATTCCACTCATAGCGGGTCCAATAAGTTTTCTTGCAGGCATGTGACAGGCGGTACATTTTTGTTTAAAAGCATTTTCACCCTCGGTAGCCAGCTGTTGATCTACAGGGTTACTAAAGTCCACAGCGGTAATCGGACCGATTCCTTTATTATCTAAATCAACGGGAACCTGAGACCCATCGTTTGCTGTAGATTTTTTTACTTCTTTTTGAGTTCTATTATATTCAAACCCTTTTTTCTTTTCTTCATTTGAACCACAACTAATTAAAAACGTAAAAGCAAGCAGACTTATAATATTTTTCATAGAATTAAATTTTGTTAAAAATAGAAAAAGAATAGCTTTATAAAAAAATTGCTGCATGTTTTTAAAAGAATTTGAAATTCGATGGAATGATTTAGATGCCAATCGACATCTTGCCAACATCACTTACCTTAGTTATGCAAGTGAAACACGGATGGCCTATTTAAATCATATTGGGTTGACGCATAAAGATCTTCAAATGCAGGCCATAGGCCCCATTGTTTTTAATGAGCAGCTTTTTTATTTTAAGGAAGTAATGCCGGATGATAAAATCCGTGTCTCTTTTGAATTGGCAGGTATGAGTGAAGAGGGTACATTCTTTGCATTTGAGCACAATTACTACAATCAAGCAGGAGAAAACGTTGCGCGCTGTGAAATGATGGGCGCATGGATGCATCTTAAAACTAGAAAATTGACCACTTTACCTCTGGAATTAATAACCCAGTTTAAGGCAGCCAATAAAGCGGAAGGATACCAAATATTAACTCCTGAGGACACTCGAAAACACGGAAGAACACCAAAAAATTTAAATCTATAAGTATGAAATTTCTACAGTTTACTTTTACCCTACTCTTTTTTTTATTCTGTTCATTTTCAAATGCACAAGAAGGGCCACCAATTGAAAAATCCTATCTGAAAACGACCCAAAAACTTTTAAAAAATAAGAAAATTAAAGCCGCTTTTAATCGAATTGAACAGCTTGATGCATTAACGGTTCAGCGCCATATCGAATTAACCGAAATTGAGGCACCGCCATTTAAAGAAACAAAGCGAGCAAAAGTTTTTGCAGACTACTTTAATGAATTGGGTATGGACTCTGTTTGGATTGATACCGAAGGAAATGTATTGGGTCTATTACGAGGAAGTAAAGGAGAGCGAACAGTCGCTCTAGACGCTCATTTAGATACTGTTTTTCCAGAAGGAACAGACGTTAAAGTGCGTATTCAAAACGATACGCTTTATGCTCCCGGTATTGGAGATGACACCCGGGGATTAAGTATGCTGCTGACAATCCTAGAAGCGCTAAAAACAGAACAGATTCAACCCAAAGACAACGTACTTTTCGTAGGTTCTGTGGGAGAAGAAGGTTTAGGTGATTTACGAGGAGTCAAACATTTATTTCGGGAAGGAGGTCCTAGAATAGACAGCTGGATCGCTATTGATGGCGGAGCGATTGGCCGTGTAAACAACAAAGGTTTGGGGTCTTATCGCTACCGAGTTATTTTCAAAGGTCCTGGTGGACACTCCTGGGGTGCCTTTGGTCTCGCAAATCCACATCATGCCCTAGGTGAGGCTATTAGTAACTTTGTCAACGTTGCAGATGAGTACACCAATGAAGGACCCAAAACAAGTTATAATGTAGGTGTGATTTCTGGGGGGACTTCCATCAACTCTATTCCTTTCGAATCGAGTATGCAAATCGATATTCGGTCTGTAGATCCAAAACGGTTGGATGCTATGGAAGCATTGTTAGAAACAGCAGTTCAAAAGGCCTTAGCGCATCAAAATAAGACCAAGAGACGTGGACCTGACTTAACTGTAGAAATAAATAAAATAGGCAACCGTCCTTCGGGAGAACTCTCGGACCAATTGCCACTTGTCCAAAGAACACTAGCAGCCACAACGGCATTTGGAACAGAACCGTACCTTACTAGGGGGTCAACCAACTCAAATATTCCAATTGCAAAAGGAATCCCCGCAGTAACCATTGGCAGAGGAGGCGACGGAGGAAAAGCGCACTCCCTAGACGAATGGTGGATTAATAAAGAAGGACATAAAGCCATTCAATTAGCTCTCTTGATCTTACTTATGGAAGCGGGGATGGAGTAAAATCCTCAAACTCAACCTGGATTTTCGAAAGAATTTGTTCTATAAAATCTTTATTTCTCAATCCGTATTCTTCCATTTTTAATTGAATGGCAGAAAGGGGGCTGGAAAAGGAATAGGGTATTTTTGATCTTCGTATTCTTTGATTAACAAAAGAACAACTTCCAGTTTTTTGTCTTCGGTAGAGGCGGGATCAAATTTAACTAAATCCTCTTTTCAGTTTTTGCCTTTTTCGAAACCAAATAAACCCCAAAAAACACCAGTAAACAGGCACTTATTTTAACCCCATCTAAAATGTCATTTCCTGTAATCACGGCGTAAATGATGGTGATCAGAGGTTGTAAATAGGTAAAAGCCCCGATCGTAGTTGCCGGCAGGCTTTTAAGGGCGTAAAGATTTAAAAGATAGGTCATAAATGTTGTGCCTAATACAACAAACCCCATTCGCCAAATAGCGTCAAAAGGGAGGGTACTCCAGGACACTTGACTAAATTCAGAAAAGGTGACGGGAAATGTCATTACCACCCCCGCCAAAAACATCCATTTCATTAGTGTAATGGTGCTGTATTTTTTAGTCAAGGGCTTGACAAAAACGAGATAGGCTCCAAAACTGGTGGAGTTAATAAGTAAAAGTGCATTTCCTAGGGTTACATTAGGAGCATTGAGCACCTGAGCAGTATTTCCATACAAAACCAGTAATAGGGCTCCTGTAAATCCTAAAATAATTCCTAAAAACTTTTTTGAAGTCAGTTTTTCTTTGAGAAAAAAGGCGGAAAGAACCAAAATAATAATAGGGGTAAGGGTTACAATAACACCACTGTTGATCGGAGTAGAAAGCTGTAGTCCTTTAAAAAACATCAGCATATTAACACACATACCCAAAAAGGCAACTCCAATGATACGGGGATAGTCTTTTCGGTCAATTTTTTCCTTTGGAGTAAAGATACTCAGCGACCAAAAGAGAATAGAGGCCCCAACGACACGCAACATGATAAAACCAAAAGGGCCAATATAATGAGGCATTACGACCTTAGCAATGGTGTGATTTAATCCGTAAATAGTAGTGGCACCAAAAGCTGCCAAAAGCGCTAAAACCCTATTGTTCATCCAAAAAGGCTTTAGCGGCATCAACCACCTTGGTACTGTTGCCAATAAAAATAGTTTGGTCGTAAACTAAGACTGGACGTTTTAAAAAAGTGTAGTGTTCTAAAAGGAGGTCACGAAAGTCTGTATCCTTCAGGTGTTGATCTTTTAATCCTCTTTTTTTATAGAGCTGGGCACGTTTACTAAAAAGATCCTCATAGCTTTCAGCGCGTTTGTACAGAGCATCTAACTGACTTTCGTTCAGCGGATTTTTTTTGATATCGATTTGTTCAATTGTGGGGTCTAAATTGAGGGTTTTAATAATGCGTTTACAAGTATCACAGCTGCTTAAATAAAAAAAGGCTCGCATAATCGAAGTATTAAGTTGCAAAGAAAAATCATTTTATCGAAAAACTGAGGTTTTGTTCAAAATCAAATACCTTTGCTTTGAAAAATAAAGCATAAAATGAAGGATAAATTGCATTTTAACAGTAAAACTATTCACGGAGGACAAGCCCCAGACAAAGCTTATGGAGCTGTGATGCCGCCCATTTATCAAACTTCAACTTATGCTCAAACTACCCCTGGAGGACATAAAGGGTTTGAGTACAGTCGAACCCATAATCCCACTCGACAAGCCTTAGAACGTTCACTTGCCAGTATTGAAGCTGGAGAATTTGGTTTTGCCTTTGGGTCTGGATTGGCTGCTATGGATGCAGTTTTAAAACTTTTAAAGCCTGGTGATGAAGTTATTTCTACCGATGACTTGTATGGGGGTTCCTATCGGTTATTCACCAAAATTTTTGAGGATTTTGGAATCCAATTTCATTTTGTTAATATGAGTGATACCAAACAGATTGAGGCTACAATCAATGATAATACACGTATGATTTGGGTAGAAACTCCTACCAATCCTATGATGAATATAATTGATATCAAAGCAGTAGCAACACTGTGTAAATCACGTAAAATTATACTTGCTGTTGACAATACCTTTGCTTCACCCTACCTTCAGCAACCGCTAACTTTAGGAGCTGATATTGTGATGCATTCTGCGACAAAATACCTAGCAGGACATTCAGATGTTATCTTGGGAAGTTTAGTAACCAATGATAAAAATTTGGCTGAGCGTCTTGGATTTGTTCAAAATGCAAGTGGTGCGGTACCAGGTCCTATGGATAGTTTTCTGACCCTGAGAGGAATTAAAACGCTGCATGTTAGAATGCAACGGCACTGTGAAAATGCAGCGCAAATAGCTACTTATTTACAAAAACACCCGAAAATTGAAAAGGTGTATTGGCCTGGCTTTGAAGAGCATCCCAATCACGAGGTAGCCAAATCTCAAATGACTGATTTTGGCGGAATGTTGTCTTTTGTTACCAAAGGAGCTAATTATGATTCCGCGATTCAAATCGTGGAAAAACTAAAGTTATTTACCCTAGCAGAATCTCTGGGCGGAGTTGAAAGTTTAGCGGGACACCCTGCAAGTATGACCCATGCTTCTATACCCAAAGAAATACGAGAAAAAAGCGGTGTTGTTGATGCCTTAATTCGGCTAAGTGTTGGAATTGAAGATGCCCGTGATTTAATTGCCGATCTAGACCAAGCCATCGGATAGACAAACAGATGAAGATCCCAAAAAATAAAAAAATCTATTTTGCTTCCGACCAGCACTTTGGAGCTCCTACACCCGAGGCAAGTAAAAAACGCGAAGCGATTTTTTTGAACTGGTTGGATGAAATTGAAAAAGATGCCTCCGTTTTATTTTTATTGGGAGACTTATTCGATTTTTGGTTTGAGTACAAGGAGGTTGTTCCCAAAGGATTTGTTCGTGTGTTGGGGAAGCTAGCACATTTTGTAGATAGCGGAATTGAAGTGCATTATTTTGTGGGAAATCACGACTTGTGGATGCGCAATTATTTTCAAACAGAATTAGGAATTCCTGTGTACCATAAACCTAAGGATTTTACCCTTGAGAACACCTCATTTTTTATAGGTCACGGTGATGGATTGGGACCGAATGACAAAGGATATAAGCGTATGAAAAAATTATTTACCAATCCACTGGCAAAGTGGTTATATCGGTTACTTCATCCAGATATAGGAATGCGTTTAGGGCATTATTTTTCAGTAAAAAATAAATTAATCTCAGGGGCTGAAGATGTTGTATTTTTGGGAGAAAATAAAGAGTGGTTGGCACAATATGCACAGCGAAAACTCAAACAGAAACACCGTGATTTTTTTCTTTTTGGCCATCGGCATATCCCCATGGAAATTGAATTAAATCCGAAATCAAACTATATCAATCTCGGCGATTGGATTACCCATTTTACCTATGGTATTTTTGATGGTAAAAACTTTGAATTGAAAAAATGGAAAGGCTAAGATGATTGAACAAAAGTCACTTGATGTAGAAAAAACAGTATTGATTGGTGTGATCAATTCTAATCAAAATGTTGAAAAGTCAAAAGAGTATCTAGACGAGCTGGCCTTTCTAGCTTTTACCGCTGGTGGAGAAGTAATGACACGCTTTACCCAAAAAATAGACCCTCCAAAT
The DNA here is from genome assembly GCA_965656215.1 of Flavobacteriaceae bacterium. Taxonomy (GTDB): domain Bacteria; phylum Bacteroidota; class Bacteroidia; order Flavobacteriales; family Flavobacteriaceae; genus MS024-2A. The sequence goes on along the minus strand of CBFHJD010000003.1, from coordinate 56,618 downwards.
CCAAAGACATTTATTGGCTCAGGAAAAATGCAAGAGGTTATGGATTTCGTAAAAGCCAATGATATTTCATCTGTCATCTTTGATGATGAACTCACACCAGCCCAACAGGGAAATATTGAAAAATTACTGAAGTGTAAAATCCTTGACCGGACGGGTTTGATCTTAGACATTTTTGCTCAACGTGCTCAAACAAGTTATGCTCGTACCCAAGTTGAACTGGCTCAATATGAATATTTACTGCCTCGCCTTAAGGGACTTTGGACTCACTTGGAGCGCCAAAGAGGGGGTATAGGTATGCGCGGTCCCGGAGAAACAGAAATTGAAACAGATCGACGTATTGTACGAGATAAAATCACCTTACTAAAAAAGAAACTCATAACCATTGACAAGCAGATGGCGACCCAGAGAGGAAACCGTGGGGCTTTGGTTCGAGTGGCTTTGGTGGGTTATACCAACGTCGGTAAATCGACGTTGATGAATGTGGTATCCAAAAGTCAGGTTTTTGCTGAAAATAAATTATTTGCTACACTAGATACGACCGTTAGAAAAGTAGTGATTGGTAACCTCCCTTTTTTAATGAGTGATACCGTAGGGTTTATCAGAAAGTTACCCACGCAATTGGTGGAATCTTTTAAAAGTACGTTGGATGAGGTTCAAGAAGCGGATCTATTACTTCATGTGGTAGATATTTCCCACCCCAATTTTGAGGAACATATCGAGTCGGTCAATCAAATTTTAAAAGAAATCAAAAGTTTGGATAAGCCAACTTTAATGGTTTTCAACAAGATAGACGCCTATAGCGCTGAACCTTGGGACGAAACCGAATTAATCGAAGAGCGAGGTAAACAACATTACTCTCTAGAAGAATGGGAAAAAACATGGTATCATAAAGCCAATGGGAATGCACTTTTTATTTCTGCACTCAACAAAGAAAATTTAGAAGATTTTAGAAAACGATTATATCAAGAAGTCCGTCAAATCCATATCACTCGTTTTCCGTATAACCATTTTTTGTACCCTGAAATTGCGGAGGAATAGAGAATCAATTCATCGCATCTCACAATTAGTTCCTTTTCCCAATAACGATATACACCGGAAAATGATCGGAATACCCGTGCAGTTTTGTTCCTAGAACTTCATTTCGATAGGGGTAACCCATAAATTTACCCTCTGGATTTCTTAAAAATGGGGGATTAAAAACTGCTACTTTTAAAAAAACAGGATTCTTGCTCGTATGCCAATTTTGAGAGAGCAGTATCTGATCAAATAAATGCCAACGATCACGATAAGCCAAACTGCCAATCCCATTTTTAAATAGTTTTTTCATGGGATTTACTAAAGGCTGGAAGTCTGTTCTATAGTCGCTTTTTTGAGTGAGTAACGCCACACTTTTATTGTTTGGATTGTCGTTATAATCACCCATACTGATGAGGTAGACACCAGGATTAGTGCGCTGAATGGAGTCCCATATGCGTTGTTGGAGTTGGGCAGCTTTTAACCGGGAAGCCTGACTTCGTTTTTGCCCTCCTCTTCTCGAAGGCCAATGGTTGACAGAAATAGCCAGTTCTGCCTCTTCCCAAAAACCACTTATAACCAATTGATCTCGAGTTGTTCTTCTGTGTTGAGTTTTGGGATCAACCAAGCTGAGTTTGTATTTTTTAGCAGTTTCCAAAATGAATTTTGATTTTCTGTAAAGCAAGGCAACATCAATACCTCGCGCATCGGGAGATTCAAAATGAACGATTTCATACCCGTAGTTGCGAAGCTTAGGATGAGCAACCAATTGTTCCAAAACCGCTCTATTTTCTACTTCAGCTAGCCCTATTAGTAGTGGAGGTTTAGTGGTTTCTTTCACTCCAATTTGGACAATTACAGATGCTAATTGATCAATTTTTTGATTGAGTAAATCTTTTGTCCAATGGTGTCTTCCCTTGGGAGTATAATCGTCGTCAAACGTATCAGGATTATCTACTGAATCAAATAAATTTTCCACATTATAAAAAGCGATGGATTCTATTTGAGTAGGCTGAGAAATCAAGAAGCTCCACTGAAGAAAAAGCACTATAAGGAATACGATAAGCTGAGGCATTTATCTTAATCTTTAAAACCAAAATTTAATAAATTTAAAACAATCCCTTTCTTTTTTGAGATAAAATTATTTCCTTTAATTAAACTGATTATCAATTCTGCTCATGATGGGGAACAATTTGCTTCTCTTGCAAAAAGTCCGCATCTAGTAGAATTTTAAAATAACCTCAAATCTTCGTTATGAAAAGCCAGAGCTGTCTTTTTATGATACTGTTTGCTTATGTCCTTAATGCCCAGCAGTTGGTCAAGGGGTATTTAGTAAATTCATTCAATGAACCCTTCCCCAATTGTACCCTTTCTATACTTGAATTTTCAGTAAAAACAGTTTCTGATGAAAAGGGCTACTTTTTATTGGAATTGCCCATCTCTTTCAAAAATGGAGATTTGGTTATTGAAACACCAGATGGCTTACAGCAATTAATTCCCTTAGATTTTAGTTCAGATTCTATACTTGATTTAGGAACTTGGAGAGTAGATGTTCTTCAGGAGCTCGACGAAACTCAATCCCAATTAGATTGGGATGCGCTTTTTGAAGAAGATAGTGGTATAGACAGAGGGCAAATAGGGAGTATTTTACAATCCCAACGAGATGTGTTTTTAAATACCGCAGCATTTCAATTTAGTCCTACATTTTTTCGTTTAAGAGGATTGGATCCTCGCTATCAAGAGGTACAACTGAATGGGATTCCCATTCAATCATTTTTTAAAGGAACTCCTCAATGGAGTCAGTGGGGTGGGCTTAATGATTTTACTAATCGAGGACAACAGCTTTTTATGGGAGCTTCCCCACAAATTTACGGAAGGGGAGGTTTTTTATCTACAACCCAGATCAATTTACAGCCTTCTTTATTTCGTTCGGGAGCCAAAATATCACAAGCTTTTTCAAACAGTTCGTATCGGTTTAGAACACAATTTTCAGTTGTGGAACGACCTCAAGAGAACAAACTGGGTTACGGGCTGCTACTTTCAAGACGCTGGGGAAAGCGGGGATATATGGAAGGAACTCCTTATGAAGCTTTTTCAGGAGCACTCTTATTGGAAAAAAATTGGAGCAAAAAACATTTAACATGGTTTACGGCCTTTTATACACCGAATAGCAGAGGTAAAAACGCACCCCTTACCAAAGAAGTTTTTGATTTGAAAGGAAGGCAATTCAATCCCCACTGGGGGATGCAATCCAATCGGATTAGAAACAGTAGAATGACGGAAACCAAAACTCCAATTGTATTGTTAAATCACCGTTGGCAACTCAACGAAAATCAGTTTTTACAATTCAATTTTGGATTTATTTGGGGCAGTCAAAGTAGTAGTCGATTATTGTACAACGGACATCAACTTGTTGAAGGAATTCTACAAGGTGGCGGTCGCAATCCAGATCCAACGTATTATCAATACCTTCCGAGTTATGCCTTGAGAAATCTTAATACTCCCGATTTAGCCAGAGCCTACACACTTCAACAAGAAATAATAGAGAATGGTCAATTGGATTGGAGATCACTGTACGAATCCAATCAAACAGGATCAGGATATGGAATTTACGCTTTGTATGCCGACGTGCAAAAATTAAAACAAAGGCATTATAACATACAATATACTCTCCGAAAAGATAATGGCTTGAACTTTCGGTCTCAGTTGGGAGTAGCACAAGAACAATCTGCTTTTTTTGCACAACCCAAAGACTTATTAGGGGCTGAGTATCTTTTAAATTACAATTCGTATGCCTCAGAAGCTTCTCAATTTCCAAACAATCTCTTAGCCCCGAATCAAAAAATTGAAGTGGGAGATGCATTTCAATACCATTATGAAATAGGTACCGCTAACCTTAGTTTGGCAAGTAGCTTGGACTATACTTCTGAAGGATGGAATGTATTTGGAATTGTATCAGGAGCATATCGCTCTTATATCCGCGAAGGTTTTTTTCAGAATGGGAGTTATCCCGAATATTCTTATGGAAAAGGATTAACACAGAAATTTGTTACCCTTTCAGCTAAAGGAGGAGTTGGATACGCCCTTACTGGAAGACATCATTTTACATTGCAAGGTCAATGGCAACAAAAACCACCTGCTTATAAGAATGTTTATGTAAACCCTCGGGAAAATCAATTTACCATTCCAGAGAGTACTTTTGAAACCAACACTCAATTGGTATTTACTTATTTGTGGCAAGGTAAGTTTATCAATTTAAAAGTCAATACTTTTGCTCTTCAACGGAAGGATATTCAGGAAGTTGGGTATTATTTTGCAGATGGAATTGGTGGAGACCAGGCCCTTTTTGTACAAGAAATCACACAAGGAATTCAGTTTAATAATTTTGGTTTAGAGGGTAGTATTGAAGTCGAGGTATTACCCGAATTTAAACTTACAGGGGTAGTAGCTTTAGGTGACTTTAGATATGCCAACAATCCGCAAGTATTTTTGGGTACAGCCCCTTCAGATGAGACCCTTGAGTTAGATTTTCAAGAGGGAATCAAGTCGTTGGGGCAATCCTTATTAAAAAACTATCACTTGGCTGGGGGTCCTCAGCAGGCATTTTCACTTGCTATGCATTATGAAGATCCCAACTTTTGGCGGATGTCTATTTTTGGAAATTATTTTTCTCGAGCTTTTTTAGATCCTAACCCTGTACTGCGGACCGATAATTTTTTCTCGGGTCAAGACGGACTCCCTTTTGCTAATTACAGTGTGGAAGAAGCAAAAAAATTATTATCTCAAGAACAATTCCCCAGTTATTTTACCCTCAACGCCATAGCGGGTAAGTCGTGGCGTATTGGGAGTCATTATACAGGGTTTTTTATCAGTCTGCAAAATATTTTGAATGCTAGCTTTATTACAGGAGGTTTTGAACAAGGGCGTAATGCTAATTTTATTAATCTCAAAGAAGACACTAGCAGGGCGATGCCCTTATTTAGCCCAAAATATTGGTGGGGTCGAGGGAGTACCTATTTTATTTCAACCTATTATCGATTTTAGTTATGAAAAAAACGATTCTAATTTTCATTCTCTTTATTCAGTGTAACACAGCTATTGAGTTTCCTACTCCTGAATTAAAAACTTCAGAAATACCAGAAGTAAATACAAGTATTCAAGCGGTATGGGAACGAGTTCAACAAAGCGAAACAGGTTTTGTACATTTTGATGCTGACGAATCAGCGTTATGGTTGTCAGGATATGTAATTTCTTCTGATACTTCAGGGAATTTTTATAAAGAACTTTTTATCCAAGACAAAAAAGTAAATCCTACAAGAGGTTTACGCTTGTTATTAGATCAAACGGCTCTGCATAACACATTTCACCTTGGAATGAAAATTTATATAAAGCCCAATGGTTTGGGTGCTGGTATGGAAAGAGGAATATTGTCCTTAGGCTCCTATGAGGCCGATGGGGTGGGGTCTTTGCCTCAGCCTCTGATTGAAAATCATGTCCAACGAAGTGATCAAATAGTAGAACTAACACCACGTAAATTAGGTATTGAAGATTTGGATGAAAACACCCGAGGACTCTTTGTTCAATTAGATGCGGTTCAGTTTGCGAAGAGTGAACAAGGAAAAACATTTGCAGGAGAAGCCTTTGATACTTTTGACGGTGAGCGTTGGATGGTGTCCTGTGAAAATTTCCGATCAGTTATTGTGGGCAGCAGTTCGTTTTCGAAGTTTAAATCGGTGGTGGTAGATAGTTTATCGGGTTCTATAAGTGGGATTCATACTCGGGATTACTATAACGAAAAAGACATCTTTAAAATCAATCATCCAATAGCCATTGAATTTCAAGATTCGCGTTGTGATCCGTTTTTTGAAGAGAGCTTTGAAACCCACTCTATGGGTCGTTTTGAAGAGGAAGGTTGGTTAAACTGGATTGAAAAAGGATCGGTTTATTGGGAAGTTTATGAAGACGAAAACAGCTTGGGACAGTCGCTTAGTATTGGTTCTTACCGATCCAGAGATTCAGAATCCATTTGCTGGTTAATTACCCCTTCCTTTGATGTAAGTTTATTGTCAAATTCTTTTTTTAGTTTTAGAACCTCTACAGCTTTTGCTGACAATAGCAAATTGGAAGTGTTATATTCCACTAACTTTACTGGAGATCCTAGCCAAATCAAAAAAGCTTCCTGGACGTTATTAGAAGCACGAATTTCTTCAGAGGATGACAATGATCAAATCTGGATAGACTCGGGTGACCATGTATTGAATTTTGATAAGAATAAAATTCATTTTGCTTTTCGCTATGCAGGAAGTGGAAAAACAGCAAGTGACGGCACTTTTGAATTGGACGATATCCGAGTGTTTGAAAAAGTCAATTAAATTCAACGAACCGGATACATCACTTTGGTTTTGAGTTCTGTTTCTGGTGTATCAATGGGGTTGTTAAGATATATTTCAAAAGGAGGTACTTTTTTTAGGGGTTTAAACTTTTTACTTCGTTGATACATCATTTGTGTTGCCCATGCATTTGCTAAGTATTTGTAAGCACCAATAAGTTCAATACTGTGAACTTTCATTTTCGGTAAATTTTTGACAAAGTAGTTTTTGTGATTGGTAATGATTGGATACTTGATTGGAAATCCAATGGTATACTCTACTTTGTCTTTGAGGACATCAAAATGATGGTACATTGAAAATGGCATGCCACTGACAACATCATTATAATGCTCAGTCATATAAGGAAACAGGTCTTTAAAATCCTTAGCCATATCATCCTTAAACTTGTTAAGACTTGTCTTTCTTCGAAAACCAAAATAATGGGTTACATCAAAGGGAATAATGCCTTCAATTTTCAGGGTGTATTGCGGAGTACCCTTTTCAATTAAATCTTTGAGTAAAAGCAGACCTCTGTCATAATCCATACCCACAAAAGTTTCCATTTGTTTCTTCATCCAAAACAAATAAAAAGGAAGACTGCTTTTCATAGTCCAGACCACCTCTGTACCCTTGTCTTTTGAATTGAAGTAAAACGTTACATTGGCTTTTGATTCCCGAGGTTCAAAAAATTGTAAATCATAATTTATTAATTGGCACTCCTCTTCAAGAATTAAGGACATTTCACCACTTCCTAGTATTGGGCTTTTCCAATTGAAATACTTACCATTGGGCTCAATGGTAACATTTGCCTGGGGATCAGCGATCAGCCAAGGAGACCATTTGGGCCAATGATGAAAATCGTTAATTATATTAAAAATAGACAAACAGTCTTTTTCAATCAGCATTGTTTTGCGGATAAACAGTTGAGGCATTGGGGGTACTTTTTAGTGATTTGGGGGTTCATTATTAGATTGTAATTCCAATTGAGAATTTGAAAATACAAAAAATTAATTGTAATAAATCTCCCCTCGTAAAAAAAAGGATGTTTGAAACAATAAACTAGGCTAGGCTTCCCTATTCTGAACATAGGCATTTGCCTGCCGAGTTGGTAAAATAACTAAATCAGCAATATTAACTCTCTCAGGTGCTGTTGCCATATACAAAATGGCATCTGCAACATCCTCTGCAGTAAGCGCTTCGATTCCTTTATATACTTTTTCAGCACGTTCTAGATCTCCTTTAAAGCGTACTTTGGAGAATTCTGTTTCCACCAAACCGGGATGAATTGCACCTACTCTGATTTTGAATGGATTGAGATCTATACGGAGCCCATTTGTAAATGCATCTACTGCAAATTTACTGCTACAGTATACGCTGCCGTTGGGGTAAACTTCTTTTCCAGCAATGGATCCTAGATTAATAATTTGTCCTTTTTTAGCGGCTATCATTTGAGGCAATACGGCTTTGGTTACATACATCAGTCCTTTTACATTTCCATCTATCATGGCCTCCCAATCGTCAATATTTGCTGTTTGAACGGGATCAAGACCATGTGCATTTCCTGCATTATTAATCAATACAGCAATCTGTTTCCAGGAATGAGGAAGACTGTCAAAAGCATCAAAAACAGCCTTTCGATCTCTTACATCAAAAACTAATTGAATGCAATCAACATTGAGTTGTTTCTCCAATTCGTCTAGTTTTTCTTTTCTCCTTCCACAAAGGATCAAACGCACATTTTGATTGGCAAACGCTTTTGCAGAAGCCCAGCCGATTCCGCTTGTTGCTCCTGTGATGCATACTATTTTATTTTCCATTTTTCATCTTTAAGGGACCTCATTTCCTTGACTAGCCTCTAAGAGTAAAAACCAGTCGGTGAGTTCTATTTCTATCCTTAATGCTCCTATAGCATTTTCAATTCTTTGTATCGATGTGGTGCCAACAACAGGGTATATTTTTGAAGGATGTGAAACCAACCACGACAATAAAAGTTGATCTTCTGAACAGTTGTATTTTTCACAAAGTGAATTCATACACTTTTTTATCCGTGCCGTTTGACTATTATTTTCTTTAAAATAAGAACCAAGTGGACTCCAGCTCATGGCTCCAATACTTTGAGTGGCCATAAAGTCAAGTGTACCGTCAAACATTGGAATTTCGTGGGTAAGTGAGCATTCGATTTGATTCCAACTAACTTTAATTTCTTTTTCTAATAGAGCGATTTGAGAGGGAGTAAAATTAGAAACCCCAAAGGCCTTGATTTTACCCTGACGTTGAAGTTTTTGTATAGTTTCAGTTACGATTTCTACATCCAATAAAGGGCTCGGGCGGTGAAGTAGTAAGAGATCGATATAGTCTGTGTTTAAGGCAGAAAGTGAATTTTCAACACTTTTTTGAATATGTTGAGCCGAGTAATCGTAGTGTTTTACAGGAAGTGGTCTTGCTTGACAAGGCATCTGAATACCACATTTTGTTATGAATTGCACCTCTTCTCTAGCTACATTAGATTGAGCAAAACCCGCACCAAACTCAGCTTCTGTGGTGTAGCCTCCGTAGATATCAGCATGATCAAAAGTGGTAATTCCGAGTGCAAAATACTTTTCGATTTGAGCTTGCATTTGAGAGGTTGACATTTGAGCACCCCATGCGCCCCAGGTCATGGTTCCGGAAATAATTCTCGAAAATGGATTCATCTAAGTAAAATGCATTAAATTCACCTCTAAAATAAGAACAATTAAAACCAACTCCATTAGCGCTGGCTTGATTTTTTAACCAATTGTTAACAACAAAAAGGATTTAATTTTTTCAAATTTGCAATCTTAAAAAATGCTATAATTTCCATGGAAAACAAAAGTATTGACATGATTGATATTAAGGCAATCAACGATAAGATAGAAAAAGAAAGTGCCTTTATAGATTTACTCACATTAGAGATGAATAAGGTCATTGTGGGTCAAAAGCACATGGTTGAACGTCTTTTAATAGGACTTTTAGGCAAAGGACACATCCTTTTGGAAGGAGTTCCAGGACTTGCTAAAACATTGGCAATTAACACCTTGAGTCAAGCTGTGAAGGGAAGTTTTAGTCGGATTCAGTTTACTCCCGATTTACTCCCTGCAGATGTCGTTGGAACCATGATTTACAACATTAAAGAAAATGACTTCTCAATAAAGAAAGGTCCTATTTTTGCCAATTTTGTTTTGGCTGATGAGATCAATAGGGCGCCTGCCAAGGTCCAGTCTGCGCTTTTAGAAGCCATGCAGGAAAAGCAGGTAACAATAGGGGACAAAACATTTAAGTTACAAGCACCATTTTTAGTCATGGCAACGCAAAACCCAGTAGAACAGGAAGGTACTTATCCATTGCCAGAAGCACAGGTAGATCGGTTTATGCTCAAAACAGTGATTGATTATCCCAAATTTGATGAAGAACAACTCATTGTTCGAAATAATTTGAACAACAACAATGCACAAGTAAACCCCGTGGTGACTACGAAACAAATTTTATCGGCTCAAGAAACGGTAAAAGAAGTTTACATGGATGAGAAAATTGAAAATTATATTTTGAATCTCATTTTTGCTACCCGTTACCCAGAAAAATACAACCTTGAATCCATCAAACCCTTAATCAGTTTTGGAGCCTCACCAAGGGGGAGTATTAACTTGGCAACTGCAGCTAAGTGCCATGCTTTTTTGAGACATCGCGGATATGTAATACCTGAGGACGTACGAGCTGTAATTTATGATATACTTAGGCATAGAATAGGATTGACTTATGAAGCAGAAGCCGAAAATGTTACTTCAGAAGATATCATTACTCAGATCATTAATGAAGTGGAGGTTCCGTAGCCTCCTTTTCTTTTAAATTAAAGTCTTCAGAGACAGCAATGCATGGATACCAAAGCGCTTCTAAAAAAAGTTCGTAAAATTGAAATCAAGACTCGCCGTCTGAGTGATCATGTCTTTGGTGGAGAGTACCACTCAACCTTTAAAGGCCGAGGAATGACTTTTAGCGAAGTGCGTCAATATCAATTTGGAGACGATGTGCGTGCGATTGATTGGAACGTTACTGCACGATATAATGAACCTTTTGTAAAGGTTTTTGAGGAAGAAAGAGAATTGACTTTGATGTTGGTGGTTGATGTGAGTGGATCAGAAGCTTTTGGAACACGATCGCAGTTTAAGCGCGAAATTTTAACAGAAATTGCTGCAACTCTTGCCTTTTCTGCTTTGCAGAATAATGATAAAGTAGGCTTGGTTTTATTTTCCGATCAGATAGAATTATTTATCCCTCCAAAAAAAGGACGATCTCATGTTTTGAGAATTATTAGAGAATTATTGGAGTTTAAACCACTGAGTAAAAAAACTGATATTTCCTCTGTATTGGAGTTTTTATCCAGTGTTTTAAAAAAGAAAGCAATTGTATTTCTTTTGTCTGATTTTATGAATCAGGGCTATCAAAAAACACTCCGTATTGCTGCAAAAAAACACGACTTAACAGGAATTCGTGTATTTGATCCTATGGAAAAAACTCTTCCCAATTTAGGAATGGTACCTATGATAGACGCTGAGACTGGGGCCATGAAATGGATCAATACCTTTTCAAAGCAAATTCGGAAAAAATATGCGTCACAGTACGCAGCTCATGTTAATAATTTCGAAGAATTATTTAACAAAAATGGTGCGGGACAGTTGAGCTGTAGTGTAGAGGAAAGTTATGTAAAAAAACTATTAGGATATTTTAAAGCACGTGGTTAAAGGAAAGCAATATAGTTTGAGTCTCTTGACTTTTTTTATGTCTTTGGCAAGTTGGGCACAACAGTCCGTTGAGCTCAAGGTTGTAGTTGATACAACCACGGTTCGTATTGGGGAACAACTGAATTATACTCTACAAATAAAAGCGGATAGCACCGCTCAGGTAGTATTTCCTGAGCAACCAATTTTCGCTCCCTTTGAATTGCTTGAGGAGCGCCCAATTGATACGCTAAGAGCTCAATCGCATTATTTATACACTAAAAGATACGCGCTGATTCAATTTGATTCCGGGAACTATTTCTTACCTCAGCAGCAAGTGTTGGTGAACGGCTTTTCAAAAATTGCAGACCTCATACCAATTCGAGTAGACCCTGTAGTGGTTGATACAATGAGTCAAAAACTATTTGATATCAAACCACTTACTGAGGTAAAAAAGAATTACGATGCCTTGATTTCACAACTTCTTTGGGGTCTTGTTGTAGGGCTAACTATCATTGGAATACTTTACACCTATTTATTTCAGAAACGAAAAAAAGAATTAAAAGCACGTGAACTCCCACCATTTGAACGTGCAATTGAAGAACTAAGAGCGCTAGAGAATGAAACGCTCTCTGAACAAGAGGAATTTAAACGCTATTATTCTAGACTTACAGATGTCGTCAGACGCTATCTTGAAGAAGAAGCTAAAATTGATGCACTCGAAAGTACCTCTGAGGAACTGTTAGCCAAATTGGAACTGCGAAAAGATTCAGGACTACTGGACTTGGATCGAGTGACTTTAAAGAGCTTGAGGATAGTACTTCAAAATGCTGATTTAGTAAAATTCGCTAAATCCATGCCTGAAATGTACACTGCTAATGAAGACAGAAAATCGGTTGAGCTTGTAGTCAAAGAAACCAAAGAAGCACTTCCTGAACCCACTGAAGAAGAACTCCTAGAAAAAGCAGCATATCAAGAATTTTTGGCTAAAAAAAGAAGAAAAGAACAGTGGATTTGGGGGATTTCGGGAGGTGGTATTTTGGCGGTTTTGATACTTGTGATTTGCATGCTAGTCTATGGGTTTTATCCGGTAAGAGATACTTTATTTCGATACCCAACAAAAGTATTAACCAGCAAGCAATGGTTTAAGAGCCAATACGGTACTCCACCATTAGCCATTGAGACCCCAGATATTCTCGAGCGAATTTCATCATCCGATCAACCCATACAACAGTTTCGTTTAGGCACCTTTGACAGTCCGTTTTACATAGACCTCTTGTTTGATTTTCCAACGGCTAAATCCGATGCCCCTGAATCACCTTCAGCAAACCCAAAACAAGCTGATCTTGAAAAAGGACAAGAGTTAGTCAATGCAATCATTCAAAGTTTCGAATCAGAGGGAGCTGTAAACATATTTATGAAAAATGATGCCATTACCTTACCTTCAGGAACACCAGTTGCCAAAGTTTACGGCACCTTAGACTATCCTAAAAAGAAACAAGAAGAACGTATAAGATGTAATTTTAGTGCTTATTTGTTTGCTTTTGATCAAGGGACCATCATTCTGACACTGATGTATGAAAAACAAGACCGATATGGAGAATCCATTGAACAGCGGATTCTGAACAGTCTTGAATTAATTAAAGAACTCTAGGTAATGTTTGAAGGAATTTATTTTGCAAATCCAAATTACCTCTGGTTACTTCTCCTTTTACCAGGAGTTGTGGCATGGCATATACTAACATGGAAAAAAACGCAAGCAAGTTTAAAAATATCATCGCTTTCAGGTTTTGGAAAACAAAACTCTTTTTTAAGTAAACTCAGACCCATACTTTTTGTTTTTAGAACCTTGGCTTTAGGACTGATTATTCTTGCCATTGCTCGTCCTCAAACAGTTGATATTTCAACACGTACAAGAACAAATAAAGGAATTGATATCATAATGGCGATTGACGTATCCTCCAGCATGTTGGCACAGGATTTAAAGCCTGATCGATTGAGTGCATTAAAACGAGTTGCCTCCGCTTTTGTGGATGACCGCTTGTCTGACCGAATTGGATTGGTGGTTTATGCAGGAGAGAGCTATACCAAAACCCCAATCACAAGCGATAAGTCGATAGTAAAAGGAGCACTTCGTGAGATTGCTTATCAAGGACTTATTGAAGATGGAACAGCCATCGGAATGGGACTGGCAACCTCCGTAAATCGATTAAAAGACAGTAGAGCAAAAAGTAAAGTGATTATTTTATTGACAGATGGAGTCAATAATTCTGGTTTTATTGATCCAAAAATAGCTATTGAATTAGCGGTAGAATTTGGGATTAAAACCTACACCATAGGATTGGGGAGTAATGGTACAGCACGAGCACCAGTAGCAATTTTACCCACTGGTGAGTTCAAATACGGTATGACCAAGGTTGAAATCGATGAGGCCTTACTCGAAGAGATTGCCGAAGCGACTGGAGGAATTTATTTCCGTGCTACTGACAATAAAAAGTTAGAGGAAATTTATGCCGAAATAAACAAGCTTGAAAAAACCGAAATTGAAGAGTTTAAATATTACAACTATGAAGAAAAATATAGGCTGTTAGTATTGCTTGCCTTGGCATTACTTTTTATAGAATGGCTAGGAAAAAACACCTTGTTTAAAAGCTTTATTTAAATGTATCAGATAGACGCATATCATTTTATTTATCTTTTGGGAATACTCCCAGTATTGTGGTTGGTGTATGCTTTGGTTGTTCGATGGAAACTCAAATTACAGTCCAGCTTTGGAAACCCTGCATTACTCAAAGCGCTAAGTCCAAATCAATCTCGTTTTAAACCCACATTAAAACTTATACTTATAAGTTTTTCAATCGCTTTACTCGTTATAGGACTTATGAATCCAAAAATTGGAACCCAATTGGAAACGGTTAAGCGAGAAGGGGTGGATATTGTTTTTGCTATTGATGTCTCTAAAAGCATGTTAGCAGAAGACATTGCGCCCAACAGAATAGAGAAGTCGAAGCGACTGGTTTCAGCGATTCTTAATCAGTTAGCCAGTGATCGAGTTGGGATTATAGCTTACGCAGCTCAAGCGGTACCTCAGCTTCCGATAACAACAGATTACGGTTCGGCGAAAATGTTTTTGCAGGCATTAAATACGGATATGTTGTCCTCACAGGGAACTGCTTTAGACAATGCGATTGATTTATCGGGCACCTTTTTTGATGATGACGACCAAACCAACAGAGTGATCTTCTTGATTTCTGATGGTGAAGATCATTCGGACGAAGCAACAAATGCAGCTGCACGAGCTGCCGAGCTAGGAATTAAAATTTTTACCTTTGGAGTAGGAACAGAAAATGGCGCTCCTATACCCCTAAAACGAAATGGGGTTACAGAGTCTTATAAAAAAGATTTTGAAGGAGAGGTTGTTATTACTAAAAGAAATGCAGCTGTATTGGAGGAAATTGCAACTGCCACTGATGGACAATATCAAGATGGAAATGATACTCAAGCGGTATTAGACTTTGTTTCAGAACAATTAAAGGCAATGGATAAAAAAGAGTTCGAAGCCAAAAAGTTTGTCAGTTACAAAGATCGTTTTCAACCTTTTTTAATTGGGGCTTTACTTTTTCTGTTAATGGACTTATTTTTGTTTGAAACCAAAACCAAATGGGTTCAGAAGTTGAATCTTTTTAATGAAAATGAAAATGAAAAATAAACTGTTTTGGATTTTTGTTTTAGGTACTTTAAATTTTCTTAAAGCACAAGAGGGAAAGATAATTAATCACATCTACGAAGGGAATAGTGAGGTAGAAGAAGGCGCCTATGTTGCTGCAGAAAAGTCCTATCGTAAAGCACTATCGCTAGCTCCAGAAAAGTCCTCAGCATTGCACAATTTAGGGAACACACATTTTCTTGCAGAACAATACGACGAAGCTTCTCAGCGATTTTTTCAAACCCAAAAATTTGCTTCTTCTAAGAAAGATAAACAAAGAGCATTTCACAATATGGGGAATGTTTTTATGAAGAAAAAGGAATACCAAAAAGCGGTTGAGGCCTATAAAAATGCCCTGAGGAACGATCCTTCTGACGATGAAACACGGTATAACTATGCACTCGCTAAAGAACTTTTAGAAAACGAAAAACCTCCTGAGGACCAAGAGCAAGACGATAAAAAGGATCAAAAAGATCAGCAAGACAAGGAGCAAGAAGAAGAGCAAGAACAAGATCAAGATGATCAAGAAGGCGATCAGGAAAATAAAGATGAAAAAGATCCCAATAAAGAAGGCGACCAAGGAGATGAAAATAAAGAAGATGGTGAACCTAAGAATGAAGGCGATCAAAATAAAAAAGAACAGGATCAGCAAAACAAACCTCCTGAAAAGAAAAAACAGGCTCCAAGTAAGGGTCAGCTTTCTCCTCAACAAGTACAAAGCTTGTTAGAAGCCATGAACAACCAAGAGAAAAAAGTTCAGGATAAAGTCAATGCTAAAAAAGTAAAAGGAGTTCCGGTTAGAGGTAAAAAAGATTGGTAACTATGCTAAAGTCTAAAGTATTATTAGTCCTCTTTTTCTTGTCTGTAGGAGTGTCATCTCATCTACAGGCTCAAGTGACTTTTGATGCCAAAGTCAGTAAAAAAAGATTGGGCTTGAACGAAAGGCTTCGAGTAGATTTTATAATGAATGAAAACGGAGACAATTTTGTTCCTCCAGCGTTCACCAACTTTTTAGTAGTGAGTGGTCCACAACAATCGGTTAATCGCTCTTGGGTAAATGGAGTCAGTAGCTTTTCAAAAACCTACACCTATTTTTTAACACCTAAATCAAAGGGCAGGGTAAGTTTGGGTCAAGCTGAAATCAAGATTAACGGGGAAATTTACAAAACCTCCCCAATAGAAATAGAAGTTACTGAAGCGGTTGAAAAGCCAAACGACCCAAATAATATCGATTACCTCACAGATGAAAACATAAGATTAGTTGCCGAGATTTCGAATGCTACACCCTATTTGAATGAAGGAATTACGATTGTTTACAAGCTGTATTTTAGAAACCCTATTTCAATTACGGATGTCCAAGAAATTGAATCACCTAGCTACGGAGATTTTTGGAGTAGTAAAATTAACATTGGCCGCGCTCAAGTAAACCCCAGAGGAAGCTACAAAGGAGAACCCTTTAATGAAGTGGTATGGCAAAAAGTAGTACTCTATCCTCAAAAATCAGGGAAGCTTAATTTGGAACCATTGACTCTAAATTTGAGTCTGAGTGTACCCAGTAACCGAAGAGATTTGTTTGGAAGACGAATTCTTACACAAGGACAAAAAACAATTACTACTGGCAGACGAACACTTAACGTTAAGCCCCTTCCTTCTGAAGGAAAACCTGAAAGTTTTTCAGGGGCCGTAGGACAATTTGATTTTGACGTAATTTTGTCTAAAGACGCTTTAAAAGCTTCAGAATCTTTTCAAGCCAAAATAAAAGTTAACGGGAAAGGAAATCTAAATCTTTTTAAGCTTCCTGAAATCAATGTCCCCAATACACTTGAAGTTTACGAGCCAGAGCGGAGTGAAAAAATTAAAACTACCCTAACGGGTACCCAAGGGTCAGTAGAAGAAAATTACACTATAGTTCCTCAATACCAAGGGAAGTATCCAATACCTCAAATTCAGTTTTCATTTTTCAACCCTAAAACGAAAACCTATAAAACCTTGCGCTCACAAGAACTAATAGTGGATGTTTATGAAGGACCCACAGCGGGGATTCCAGCTGCAAAAAATACTATTGGAGGTTCTAAAACCCCATTAGCAATTTCTGATAGTGCCTTTAGGTTTATTCAATTAGAAACCAACTTTAGATCAATAAAGACGACTTCATTCTGGATGAGTTTTCAATTTTGGCTCCTGTTTAGTTTGGCTTTTGTTATCCTAATTTTAGGGTATTTGATCAACCGATTTGTCATTCAAAAACCAGAAGATAGCTCTAGTACTAAGCAACGCTTAGCAAAGAGGCTTGCTAAAAAATTTTTGAGTTCAGCTAAAAATGCATTTGGCGACCAGGTACAATTTTACGAAGCACTGGAACGTGCATTGCATAACTATTTAAAAGCGAAGCTTAAAATTGAAACTTCTGAACTCAGCAAGCTAAAAATTAAATCTTTATTGATAGATAAAAAAGTAGAAACCGATGTTGCTAATGATTTTATTTCAGTAATTGAAAATTGTGAATTGGCCCGCTATGCTCCTGGTTCTGATGGAAGCATTCAGGCTGATTATGAAAGGGCAAGTCGCGTTATGGCAACTATAGATAGACAGTTATGAAACAGAGATTAAACGTCATTCTTATAAAAAAGAAATTCCTTTATGTTAGTATAATTCTCCTAGCGGTTTTAGGGAACCTAAATGCACAGGAGTCTTCCCAAGACCTTTTTAATAACGGAAATACTGCTTATAACGAAGCCAACTATAGCAAGGCCGTTGAATTATATGAAAAAATAATAAAAAATGGGGAACACAGTGCTGAATTGTACTATAATTTAGGAAATGCTTATTATCGATTAAATCAGGTGGCTGCGAGTATTTATTTTTTTGAAAAAGCAAAACAACTGGCACCTGAAAATCAAGATATTAAAATCAATAGCTCATTTGCACAAAATATGACAATAGATGCTATTGAGCCTTTGCCTCAGTCGCAATTAGTTCAAATCAAAAATAAAATCTTTGAGCTTTTAAGTATTGACAGTTGGTCCAAGGTATCGTTAACTTTTCTCTGGTTTTTTGTAGTGTTATTTTTGGGATATTTATTTGCACAGACCATAGGCCTAAAAAGAAGTTTCTTTTTCCTTTCAGTTGCTTCTTTGGTTTTTTTCGCAGGAAGTTTAGCAGTTACTTTTTTAAAGGATACTGATGTGAAACAGAACCAGTATGCTATTCTTTTTTCAAAACAAATTGATACTTGGTCAGAGCCTAATCAACAAGGAGACCTTTTATTTGTTCTTCATGAAGGAACTAAAGTGCAGGTTTTAGACTCATTAGCGGAATGGCAAAAAATCAGCATTGCAAATGGTTCTGAAGGGTGGTTGAAAAATGCCGTTTTAAAAAAGTTAGATTAAGAATTAAATGATTTCTTGTTCAGACAGTGGATTGTTTTCTAAAATCCAATCGAATAAAAAAGTTCCTAGTTCAACAAAAAAGGGATAGGCAACCGATTCTTCTACATAAGCTTCAGGGATTAACGATACAACACTTTCAATTTGATTAAATATCACAAGAAGTGCACTTAGGATAACAGCCCATTTAATCACACCAAAAAGACCACCCGCCAATCTATTAATTAATCCCAAGGCGGCAATTTGTAAGGTTTTGGTGATCATTTTTGCCAAAAGTGAAATCCCATAAACAATGCCTATAAAAAGCAATAAAAAACTGACTCCTTGGACAATTTTAGGATTAAGCTCAATGTAGTGTTGAATAAACTGTGCAAAAGAGGAAGCAAATTTAAAGGCCCCTAGAACTCCAATAAAAAGCGCAACTACGCCTGCAATTTCTACAACAAATCCTTTAATTAAACCTCGAATGAGTCCATAACCTAGGCAAACCAGCACAATGATATCTAGTACGTTCATATTCTAAAATACCATTTTTTTTATCAAATTTTAGAGAGAAGGACTTGTTTTTTGTCTTCAGAAAAATGGAAGTAATATATTTGCATATGGCAAATTACACAAAGGATCAGGAACTAATAAATCGATGGAAAAATGTTATTCTTTTCCTTTCAGATAAATTTTCTGAGGGTGCAGATATAGACACAGAGGGTGTGCTTTACTTGATTGGCCTTCAGGAATACGGAAAGCCTCATGAGCAATTTAAAAAGGAAGATAATGTTAACCTTATACATATAGGTTTATGCACAGTACTTGAGCCATTTGGATATTATCGCTTTGATTTTTATGACGATCAAGGTTGGCCTCATTTCGAATTGGTTGAAGCATTACCCAATTTAAAACCTGGAGAGCAAAGTGTTTTAGTAAAAAACGCCATAGTAGATTACTTTGTCCGACAAGGTGTCATTTCCTAAAACTACCCTATTTTTGTATTATGATTGAAGAAGTAAAAAAACATTTAAAGGAAGTAGAATCCTTTACGAGTAAAGACGCTGAGGCGATTGAGAAGTTCAGGCTAAATTACGCTGGAAAAAAAGGAATTCTCAATGATTTATTTGCAGCTTTCAGAGCCGTGCCAAACGAGGAAAAAAAGGCTTATGGACAAGAACTTAATACACTCAAAACAGCTGTAAACGAAAAGATAAAATCACTTCAATCACAATTGAAAGCTACGGGAGGTGATATACAAATTAAGGATCCAAGTAGAACAGCTTTTCCTTTGGAAACGGGAAATCGACACCCTCTTTCTGTGGTAAAAAATAGAATTATTGATATTTTTTCACAATTAGGATTTACCATTTCTGAAGGCCCTGAGATTGAAGATGACTGGCATAATTTTACAGCATTAAATCTCCCTCAACATCACCCTGCACGAGATATGCAGGACACTTTTTTTATTCAAACAGATCCCGATATTTTATTGCGAACCCATACCTCCTCAGTTCAGGTCAGGTATATGGAAAAAAACCAACCTCCTATTCGAACAATCTCCCCAGGACGTGTTTTTAGAAATGAAGCGATATCGGCTAGATCGCATTGTATTTTCCACCAAATTGAAGGTTTATATATAGCAAAAGATGTTTCTTTTGCTGATTTAAAACAAACTTTGCAGTATTTCACTAAAGCCTTGTTTGGTAATTCCAAAATTCGATTACGACCCTCTTATTTTCCATTTACTGAGCCTAGTGCTGAGGTTGATATATACTGGGGATTAGAGACCGAAACAGATTACAGAATTACTAAAGGTACGGGATGGCTAGAAATAATGGGTTGTGGTATGGTGGATCCGAATGTTCTTGAAAACTGCGGTATTGATCCCGAACAATACTCTGGATATGCATTTGGAATGGGTATTGAACGAATCGCAATGCTGTTGTATCAAATAAGCGATATTCGTTTATTTTTTGAGAACGACGTTCGTTTCTTAAAACAATTTAAGGCAACGCTTTAGCTTAACTTTTCAATCAGCTTTTCAAATGTTATTTTAGGAGACTTCTTTTTATATAGAATTTCGTAAACTGCATCAATTATGGGTGTTTTTACTTTAATATTTTTCTTCAAATTATAAATAGTACGAGATGCAAAATACCCCTCAGCTACCATTTTCATTTTTTGCCCCACTTCTTTTAGGTTAAAACCCTGACCAATAAGTTCACCAAAATGTCTATTCCGACTGTGAGATGAATAGGCAGTAACAAGCAAATCTCCGAGGTAAACGGATTTGTTAATGTTTCTTTTGGAGGAATTTATTTCTTTTAAAAAACATTTCATTTCACTTGTTGCGTTACTGATGAGTACACTTTGGAAATTATCACCATAACCCAAACCTTTTGCGATACCCGCAGCTAAAGCAAAAATATTTTTTAAGGCAGCAGAATATTCAATTCCCAAAACATCATCAGAAACTTTTATTTTAAGGTAAGGAGTCTTCATCATTTGCCTTAAACTCTCGCTAATTTTCAAGTCAACACAGCCCAATGTCAAAAATGAAAGTTGATTTAATGCAACTTCTTCAGCATGAGACGGACCTGAGATTACCACAAATTGATTTTCTGGAAGTCCTAAAAATTCCTTCAGATAAGATCCAGTTAATCGGTTACTTTTAGGAAGAATACCCTTGACTCCAGAAACAACTATTTTATCATCCAATGGAAATTTAATTTGTTCTAAAGTTTCTTCTAGATAGGCAGAGGGAATCGTTAAAACGATCCATTTACTTTTTTCGAGTACATCCTCAAGATTTGAACTCGGAGAGATTTGTTCGCGAACAAAATGTACTCCCGTAAGGTAGTTTTGATTATGAAGATATTTTTTAATGTACTCGACATCTTCTTCTTTTCTGAAATACCAATGAACGTGAATTCCACTATCAGTAAATATTTTGGCCATGGCTGTTGCCCAACTTCCATTACCTAGTAAAGAGATAGCATTATTTGAAAACGTATCCTCGGTGCTCGAACAGTTCAATTTTGAATTCAAATTAGAATTATAACCACGAACCCCAAGGAATTCTGCTGAGCAGTAATAGTAATCCTAAACCATAAAACAAGCCAATTCTCAAAAACTTTTTAGAAGATGTTGTTTGTCTTTTATGCATTGACCATCCCATAGTAATTAGAACTATTGCAATAATATTTGTTATAGGGTGTTCTACTAAATACAATCGTGCTTGGGCATCCTTCATAACCCCCATCCCTAAAGAACTCCATTGATCAAACCAAGGTGAAACAAAGTATAGGATCAATCCAATCAACAACTGAATGTGAGAAAAAATGAGTCCAAATAGACTGATTCGTAAATCTGTAGTGCTGAATTCTCGACCTTTTGACTTACCGACAAAGGCGTTTAGAATGGCAACTATTAAAATAATGAGGACAAAAAAGGCCCAATAAGAGTGAACGTTTTGTAGAATTGAATACATACTGTTTTTTTAGTAAAAATACTTTATTTTCAACAATGATCTAATTTCAAAATGACTGATTAGTTTAAATAGAGAAAAAACTTAACTTTAATAAAAAAACAAATGCAGTTTAAATATTCGATCATCCTTTTTTGCTTTTTACTTTTAGCAGCATGCGATTCATTTCCAAAAGAAAATACCTCAAAGATTCAACCTATAGGAATTGTTATTCACGGTGGAGCTGGAACTATTTTACGTAAAAACATGACCCCCGAAAAAGAAGCAGCCTACCGCCAAGTTTTAGCACAAGCTGTTCAAGTGGGCTATGATATTTTAAAGAATGGTGGGAGCAGTCAAGAAGCTGTTGAGAAAACGATACATATTATGGAAGATTCACCACTGTTTAATGCAGGAAAGGGAGCTGTTCTTACATCAGATGAAACTATAGAATTAGACGCTTCATTCATGAATGGAGCTACACTGGATGCAGGAGCAATTTCAGGAGTTAGAACTGTAAAACACCCTATTTCAGCTGCGATAAAAGTGATGGATAATTCTCCACACGTAATGCTTTCAGGGGAAGGAGCTGATCAGTTCGCCAAGGAGCAAGGTTTAGAGATTGTTCTGCCAGATTATTTTTACACCGAACGAAGAATTAATTCACTCAAAAGAGTCAAAGAAGCTGAACAAAAGGAAGCTCAAACCTCGTCTTTAGAGGAGGCTTTTTTAAGAAATCAGAGGTATGGAACCGTAGGTTGTGCGGCTCTTGACTCAGCGGGTAATTTGTCAGCGGGAACCTCAACTGGGGGAATGACCAATAAAAAGTGGAATAGAATAGGTGATGCTCCTATCATCGGTGCTGGAACTTATGCTAATAATGCTACTTGTGCAATTTCAGCAACAGGCTGGGGCGAATTTTTTATTCGTTCAGTGGTGGCTCACGATATATCTGCTCTTATGGAATATAAAGGACTTTCCATACAAGAAGCTTCCCGAATTGTAATTCACGAAAAGGTAGCAACTTTAGGTGGTGACGGAGGTATCGTAGGAATTGATAATCAGGGAAATGTAGCCATGGAAATGAATACTCCAGGAATGTACAGAGCACATATAGATAGTGATGGAAACCTAACAGTAAAAATTTATAAAGACGAGTGAAAGTACCCTATTTTGCTGTAATTTTTACGAGTACGTTGATTGACTCAAACGACCCAAATTATCATCAATTCTCAAAGCTGATGGACATTGAAGTTCAAAAAACTCCCGGTTTTTTGGGAAAGGAAAGTTATCGTGTGGATTCGGGTAAGGGAGTAACCATAAGTTATTGGGAAAGCCAAAAGGCTATCGAGCATTGGAAAAAAAACACCCAACACCTTTTAGCTCAACGTTATGGAAAAGAACATGCTTATTCTAGTTATGAATTAAAAATTTGTAAAGTAGAGCGGGCTTATAAATACTCAACTTTAGAGGGCAACCAAAAGAAGTAAGTTTTACGAATGTCATCAATCACTCCATCAAATAGCCATCGTAAAATTATTCATGTTGATATGGATGCTTTTTTTGCTTCGGTAGAACAATTAGATCATCCAGAGTGGAGCGGTAAGGCACTTGCGGTTGGGGGGGGAGGCGATAGGGGAGTTGTAGCAGCTGCGAGTTATGAAGCTCGAAAATATGGAGTACGCAGCGCAATGAATGGACGTAGGGCTAGAGAACTTTGTCCTCATTTAATTTTTGCCAATCCACGGTTTGAACGCTATAAGGAAATATCAGAAACTATTCGAGCCATATTTTTAGAATACACACCACTGGTGGAACCGCTATCCTTGGATGAAGCCTATTTGGATGTTTCAGACTATGCATCAGCAACCTTAGTGGCAGAAGAAATTAGAGCAAAAATAAATCAGCAGACTAAATTGACCGCATCCGCTGGAATCTCTACGAATAAATTTTTAGCCAAAATATCAAGTGATTGGAACAAGCCAAATGGACAAAAAACTCTCACTCCAGAAGAAATAATTCCTTTTTTAGAATCTTTGGATGTAAAAAAATTCCACGGTATTGGAAAAAAAACAAAACTGAAAATGTATCATTTAGGGATTTATACGGGTAAAGACCTTAAGGCTCACTCTGCTTCCTTTTTGACAACCCATTTTGGGAAAGCAGGAGGCTATTATTACGACGTGGTACGGGGAATACACAACAGCCCAGTCAAACCGCAAAGAATTCCAAAATCAGTAGGAATTGAGCGTACGTTCAGTTCCAATTTGAGTAGTGAACTTTTTCTAGAAGAAAAACTAAAGGAATTGTCTGAACATTTAGAGAAAAGACTTCAGAGAACCAAAGTAGCAGGAAAAACCCTGACTTTAAAAATTAAGTATAGTGATTTTGTCCAGCATACTAGAAGCAAGACAGGAAAGCTATATCTTTCAACAAAAGAATTGATTTTTGAGGAAGCTAAAACCCTTTTGTATCAGGAAAAATTATTGAATTCTGTCCGGTTGGTTGGAATTTCTCTATCCAATTTGAATACCAAAAAGGTCAAGCAAAAGCCAAAGGAAAAAATACCAAAAAACAAACAGTTAAGTCTTCCTTTCTAGATGACCGATACTCGAAGTGTATTGACCATTCCTTTTGATTCAATTGGCATTGCGGTTAGATTTACAAGCATATCTTCCTTTTCTACATACCCTTTATCTAAAGCAATCTGATTAATTTCTTCTACGGTCTTATCGGTGCTGTTCAAATTGCTGTAATAAAAAGCTTTAACTCCCCAGAGGAGATTCAATTGATTTAAAATCCTCCTATTTGAAGTATACACCAATACATGTGCTTGTGGTCTCCAAGCTGAAATTTGATAAGCTGTATAACCGCTATTGGTTAAAGTGCAAATTGCTTTTGCTTCTATATCATTAGCTAAATGGGCTGCATGATAACAAATTGATTTTGTAATGAATCGTTTCGTTCTAATGGTTGGCGGGGCATGAGGTACCTCAATAAGTTCTGAGTTTTCAACTGCAGTCAAAATGTTAGACATGGTGTCAATTACCTCAACAGGGTATTTACCAACTGATGTTTCACCAGAGAGCATTACTGCATCTGCACCGTCCATTACAGAGTTTGCCACATCATTAACTTCAGCTCTAGTGGGTGTTAAACTGTCGATCATAGTCTCCATCATTTGTGTTGCTATAATGATTGGAATTCTAGCAGTTTTGGCCAACAGGACCAATCTTTTTTGAATGAGAGGTACTTCCTGTGCAGGAACTTCAACACCAAGATCACCACGAGCAACCATTAGTCCATCACTGTAAGCAATTATTTTGTCTATATTCTCGATTGCCTCAGGCTTTTCAATTTTAGAAATAATCGGAATTTTTCGATCGGTATGTTCTGCCATTAACTTTTTTAAGTCAATTAAATCCTGACTAAAGCGTACAAAAGAGAGTGCAATCCAATCGATGTCTTGCGTAAAAATGAACTTTGCGTCTTCAATATCTTTTTTAGTGAGTGCTGGAAGTGAAATATTCGTATTGGGAAGATTTACACCTTTATTTGATTTAAATGGACCTCCCTGGATTACAACAGCTTCAACTTCATTGTCCTTATTGGTCGCAGTTACTTCGAAAATCAACTTCCCATCGTCTAACAGAATACGTTCTCCTATGGAGACATCTTTCGGAAAGTTATGGTAATTCATATATGCTTTTTGAGCATTACCAATAAAAGGAGCATCTGTTGAAAAATGAACATGATCTCCTGGATTTACAACTGCACCCTCTTCAATTTTTCCTACTCTTAGTTTAGGGCCTTGAAGGTCACCCAGAATGGCAGTATTGGTATTTAGTTTTTCATCTACTTTGCGAATCATGAGGATTCGTTCACTCACATCTTTGTAGTCTGCGTGAGAAAAATTGACCCGAAATACGTTTACTCCTGCTAGAATCATTTTTTCAATTATGTCTTCTGAGGAGGTTGCAGGGCCAAGAGTGGCTACAATTTTAGTCTTTTTGATAGTGTTCATCAATCAAATATTAAGTTCAATCGGTCTTTAATTTTATTTGAAGGGATTTCATAAACCATACTTATTTCCCCCCACAAACTTAGAGGTTTGAAAAGTAATTGAATAGTTTCCAAATGGTTGGTTTTAATAAAAAAGTCGACCTGTTTAAATTCAGAAATTAAAGATACTTCATTTCTTAAAGGGAGGTCAAATAATGTATCATTATTTAAGTTTATTTGTGTTGAATCCTGTTTGTGCTTGTTTGAAAAGAGTAATGTTTCTAACTCTTTCAAAGGATTTTTCCATTTAAATAAACAAAAGCAGGCTTCTTTGGTTCTTAGTGTAATATCTTCTTCTCGTTTAAACATAGCAGAGCTGTATTTATTTAAAAAAAAAGCAATCTGAAAGGCTTCTAAATTTGAATGAATGGCAAGTAAGTGATCTTGAAAGTCTTCCTCTTCATAGGTTAAAAGATGTACTTTATGCCCTTTTCTCATTTAACTTTTGTGTTTAGCTTAAGGGCTCTAACAGCGATTATGGCAGCTTTTTCTTCAGCTTTTTTCTTAGATGCACCCTTGGCTTTGGCGATACAATTAGCTTGAAAAATGATCTGGCATGAATAATTGATTTTTGGATCGAGACCTTCGTCTAGAACAGTTTTAAACTCAATGATTTCTTTCTTTTTTTGACTCCATTCGATCAATAAAGCTTTATGACTGAGCACTAATGAATCCAATCCTTGCATGTTGACATAAGGGAGAATTATGTTGTAAATCACATAATCTTTTGTTTTTTTATATCCTTTGTCAATAAAGAGCGCCCCAATTAATGATTCCAAAAGGTTTCCGTGAATATCGTCTCCGAAGTGTTTGTGATGGTTGGCAATTTCAGCAATAGTGTGGAGTTCCATTTCTTTGCCAATTTGATTCAGTTTTGACCGGCTCACAATTTTAGCACGTAGTTTTGTTAGGGAACCCTCTTTAGCCGACGGATAGTATCTGTAAAGAAAGTCTGCAATTATTGAATTCAGTACCGCATCACCGAGAAACTCTAAACGCTCAAAGTTTAAAGGTTGACCATCACCTTTTTTATGGTTTACAGAGCTATGAGTAAAAGCTTCTTTATAAAGCTTTTCATTCATGGACTTAATGTTCAGTTTTTTTTTGAGTTCAATAAAAAAATTCCCGGATGTTTCCAATCGGGAATTTAGTATGTAATTTAAAATCTTCACACCTTGAATTTAAGGGATTTTTTTGAACAATACGCAAGCATTGTGTCCACCAAATCCAAATGTATTAGAAAGCGCAACGTTGACTGTTCTTTTTTGAGGTTTGTGAAAAGTGAAATTAATTTTTTGATCGATGCCTTCATCTGGGGTCTGATGATTGATTGTTGGAGGCACAATATTGTGTTTCATGGCCATGATAGAAGCAATGGCTTCTACTGCTCCAGCAGCACCGAGTAAGTGGCCAGTCATGGACTTTGTCGAGTTTATATTCATGCTGTAGGCATGCTCTTTAAAGACCGAAATAATGGCATTAGATTCAGCAATATCTCCAAGGGGTGTTGAGGTCCCATGCATATTGATAATATCTACATCTTCTGGTTTCAATTGTGCGTCCCGTAGGCAGTTTTCCATGACTTTAATAGCGCCTAATCCTTCTGGATGTGGGGCTGTCATATGATGAGCATCAGCTGAAAGTCCTCCACCAGCGAGTTCGGCATATATGGTTGCTCCCCGAGCAACGGCATGCTCATAAGATTCTAAAATAAGAGCTCCTGCACCTTCGCCGAGGACAAAACCATCCCGATCTTTATCAAAAGGTCTGGATGCTGTTTTAGGATCGTCATTCCGCTTGGAAAGGGCATGCATGGCATTAAACCCTCCGATTCCAGCTTTGGTGACGGCTGCTTCTGAACCTCCGGTAACCATCACATCTGCATAGCCTAAACGAATATAGTTTAAGGCATCAATCATTGCGTTAGATGCAGATGCACAAGCGGATACTGTTGCAAAATTTGGCCCCCTAAAACCGTATTTGATAGAAATTAATCCCGGTGCAATATCCGCAATCATCTTAGGAATAAAGAAAGGATTGAATCTCGGGTTTTCATTTGAAGCTGCAAAATTAAGCACTTCGTTCTGGAATGTTTCCAAGCCTCCAATACCCGCACCCCAAATTACACCAACACGATCTTTATCTACTTTTTCTAATGGGAGTTTAGCATCTTCCAAAGCTTCGGCAGCAGATACTAAAGCATACTGTGCAAAGCGGTCATACTTCCTTGCCTCTTTACGATCCATATGATCCAGTGGATCAAAATTTTTCAATTCACAAGCAAACTGTGTTTTGAATAATGTAGGATCGAAATAAGTAATAGGAGCAGCACCACTTGCACCAGCAAGTAAGCCCTCCCAGTATTCTGAGAGTGTGTTACCTATCGGTGTTAGGGCTCCCAATCCGGTAACTACTACACGTCTTGGCTCCATAAGTCTTAATTAGTCAGCTTGTTCAATAAATTGAATTGCTTGGCCAACCGTTGCAATGTTTTCTGCTTGATCATCTGGAATTTGAATATCAAATTCTTTTTCGAATTCCATGATCAACTCAACGGTATCCAATGAGTCTGCTCCTAAGTCGTTTGTGAAACTTGCTTCTGCAACAACTTCGTTTTCGTCAACACCTAGTTTGTCAACTATGATGGCTTTTACTCTTGAGGAAATATCTGACATGATTTAGTTTAGTTAAATTTATCTTCAGCAAAAATATAAAACTTTGAAAGATAACAACAAATTGAGATTGAATATTAAGCTCAAATTTTAACATCTTACTTTTTGTAGGGCTGTAATATGTTATATTTACTGCAAATTAACTTAGTTTTAATGACCAAAAGAATAATTTTATTTGCATCAGGAAACGGGTCGAATGTAGAAAACATTTGTCATTTTTTTAAAAAAAATGAAATGATATCTGTTTCTGGAGTTTTTACCAATAACCCTAAAGCAGGTGTTATTCAGAGAGCAAAAGCAATGCAAGTTGCCGTTCAAGTGTTTGATAAAAAAGAGTTTACAGAAGGAAAGTTGCTAAAAAAAATAATTGTGCTGAAACCTGACCTGATTGTTTTAGCCGGTTTTCTATGGAAAATTGGGAATGATTGGGTACAGGCATTTCCAAAAAAAATAATCAATATACATCCGGCACTCCTACCTAAATATGGAGGTAAGGGAATGTACGGTCACTATGTTCACAATGCTGTCAAGGAAAATAACGAAAAAAAAACAGGAATTACAATTCATTATGTAAATGAACACTATGATGAAGGCGCTATCATCTTTCAGAAAAGGGTTTCTCTAGCTGAAGATGATTCCGTGGCTCAAATTACAGAGAAAGTCCATGAGTTGGAACATTCCTATTTTCCCTCGGTCATTTCGCAACTTTTAATGGAGAAGTAAAATGAAGTCTAAAACCGTTTACCTCTACACCGATGGTTCTTCACTGGGAAATCCAGGTCCTGGAGGATATGGCCTTATACTTGAATGGGCAGGCATGTCCTACATCAAAGAATTTTCGCAGGGTTTTGTAAAAACCACCAACAATAGAATGGAATTGTTAGCAGTAATCGTGGGTTTAGAAAAGCTTAAAAAGACCCCGATGGAGATAGTCGTGTATTCTGATTCAAAATATGTTGTGGATTCAGTAGAAAAAAAATGGCTATTTGGTTGGGAGAAAAAAAACTTTAAAGACAAGAAAAATAGTGACTTGTGGAAGCGATTCTTGGTTGTTTATAGAAAACACATGGTCCATTTTCAATGGGTTAAAGGCCACAACAAACACCCTCAAAATGAGCGATGTGACCATCTGGCAGTTCAAGCAGCAAAGGGTAAAAACCTAATTTCAGACACAGTTTTTGAACACAATGAAAAGCAAACTATTGAATAGATTTGTTTTGTTGATTTTTGATTAATAAATGTTTAAAATAAAAACCAAAAGGCACAAAGAGTTTTTTACTTTTGTAGCATGAATAACAAACTTTTAGTCTTAGGCACTATGGCTTACGACGCAATTGAAACCCCTTTTGGAAAAACTGGAAAAATTTTAGGAGGGTGCGCAACGTACATAGGCCTTGCAGCATCTCACTTTAAAACCGAATGTGGTCTCATTTCCATTATCGGATCCGATTTTGAGAAAAAACACTTAGATCTTTTAAAAGCAAAGAATCTCGATTTGACAGGTGTTGAACAACTTGAGGGTGAAAAGACATTTTTTTGGAGTGGTAAATATCACAATGATTTGAATTCCCGAACCACCCTAGATACTCAACTTAACGTGTTGACCAAATTCAAGCCGAGAATACCGGATAACTTTAAAGATGCAAGTGTAGTTTTACTGGGAAATTTAGATCCAAACGTCCAGCTAGAGGTTTTAGATCAAATGGACACCAAGCCTGATCTGGTGATTATGGACACTATGAACTTTTGGATAGAAAGCTACAGAGAAAAATTAGACGAACTCATCAGTAGAGTTGATGTAATTTCGATAAACGACGAAGAAGCTAGACAAATCACACAGAAATATTCTCTTGTTGAAGCAGCTAAAGACCTTCAAGCAATGGGTCCAAAGTATGTGGTAATAAAAAAAGGAGAACACGGTGCTTTATTATTTAATGGCAATGACATCTTTTGCGCTCCTGGATTGCCGCTAGAGGAAGTATTTGATCCCACTGGTGCTGGAGATAGTTTTATTGGGGGGTTTGCTGCTTATCTTGTTCAACGAAAGAAAGTCAGTTTTGAGGACATGAAAACTGCTGTTATTGTTGGATCAGCATTGGCATCCTTTACAGTTCAAGAATTTGGTACTACTGCTTTAGAAAAAATGACTTTTGCTCAGTTAGCACAAAGAATACAAGCCTTTAAATCATTAACAGAATTTGAAATTGAATTAATATGAATATCGGATGAGTGATGCAATCAAGCACGAATGTGGAATTGCCCTTTTACAACTAAAAAAACCGTTATCCTTCTATAAAGAAAAATACGGGAGTTCGTTTTACGGCATCAATAAAATGTATTTATTGATGGAAAAACAGCACAATCGAGGTCAAGATGGCGCAGGCTTCGCAAGTATTAAATTTGATATGTCTCCCGGACAACGTTACATTAGCAGAGTCCGATCCGCTGATCAACAACCCATTCAGAAAATCTTTAAAACCATCAATACGAGAATCCAAAAAGAGATTCTAGTCAATCCCAAACTCACTTCTGACCCCGATCAAATAAAAGCTAAAATCCCTTATGTAGGTGAGTTGATGTTGGGTCATGTGCGTTATGGAACTTTTGGGAAAAATAATATTGAGAGTGTCCATCCGTTTTTACGCCAAAACAATTGGATGCACAGAAATCTGATTGTAGCTGGAAATTTCAATTTGACAAATGTTAATGAGTTATTTGAAAATTTAGTGGATCTGGGTCAGCATCCAAAAGAAAAGGCAGATACAATCACTGTGATGGAAAAAATTGGACATTTTCTGGATGATGCGGTTTCTAAAATTTACAAAAAATTAAGGAAAGAAGGCTACACAAAAAAACAGGCTTCTCCACTCATTGCTGAACGATTAAAGATTTCAAAAATTCTACGTAAAGCTTCTAAAAACTGGGATGGCGGTTATGCTATGGCCGGATTGTTAGGACATGGAGATTCCTTTGTTTTGAGAGACCCAGTTGGGATAAGACCAGTCTATTTCTATCAAGATGACGAAGTCGTTGTTGTAGCCTCTGAGCGTCCTGTAATACAAACTGTTTTTAACGTAAGCTACGATCAAGTACAAGAATTGGAACCGGGGCATGCTTTAATCAATAAAAAGGCTGGTGATACGTCCATCGAAAAAATTATCGAACCTCAAGAAAAAAGAGCTTGTTCATTTGAACGAATTTATTTTTCTAGGGGTGGAGATGCAGAAATTTATCAAGAACGTAAAGATTTAGGTAAGGCACTTTTTCCACTGGTTCATCGAGCAATAGGAGGTGATTTAGAAAACAGTGTTTTTTCATTTATTCCGAATACAGCAGAAACTTCATTTTATGGACTTATAGGTGCAGTTCAGGATCATGTGAGAGACACGCTACACAAAGAGCTCTTTAAGTCAGATAAACCTGATAGTGAGGCATTGTCAAAATTATTATCACTGAAGCCTAGAATAGAAAAAATTGCGATTAAAGATGCTAAGCTTCGCACCTTTATAACAGAGGATAGTGATCGTGATGATTTAGTTGCACACGTATATGATATAACATATGGGGTGGTAAAATCATCCGACAACTTGGTTATAATTGATGACAGCATTGTGAGGGGGACAACACTGCAAAAAAGTATTTTACGGATGTTGGATCGATTAGGGCCCAAGAAAATTGTAGTTGTATCCAGTGCTCCTCAAATCCGTTACCCTGATTGTTATGGTATTGATATGGCAAAACTGGAAGAATTCATCGCCTTTCGCGCAGCACTTTCGTTGCTTCAAGATGATGGCGTGTATGATGAAGTAGTGCAATCAGTTTATGACAATTGTAAACAAAGTTTAGATAATAAAGAGACTACTCCGCCAAACCACGTTAAAGCAATTTATGAACGTTATTCAAACGATCAAATCTCAAGTAAGATTTCTACTTTACTCAAAAACGACAGCATTGATGCAGAAGTAGAAGTTATTTTTCAAACGGTTGAGGGGCTCCACAAAGCCTGTCCAAAAAATCTTGGAGATTGGTATTTTACCGGAAATTATCCAACCCCAGGAGGACGTAGAGTTGTAAATAAAGCCTTTGTGAATTTTGTAGAAAAGAATGACAAAAGAGCGTATTAGAACCATTAATCTATAAAAACAACACTTTATCGAATTAATTGAGCAGATGCTGCCAGTTAGTTCATTTTTGAATCACCAGAACATAAGTAGGTTAAGTTCATGGTAAGATTTGGGGCAAAAAGGAGGAATTTATTCCTCCTTTTTATTTATCCACTATATTAAAGCTCCAAGTCTCATTATCCAAGAAAACGACATTTAAACGAAGAAATCATAACGCCATTAAAGATAAGGGTACTTTTGAATCACCAGAACATAAGTAGGTTAAGTTCATGGTAAGATTTGGGGCAAAAAGGAGGAATTTATTCCTCCTTTTTATTTTTATTCTCTTTTTAAATCCCTTTCTCAAAGAACAATTCAACCTTATTCCAATCAATCACATTAAAAAATGCATTAATGTAATCTGGACGACGGTTCTGATAGTTTAAATAGTAAGCATGTTCCCATACGTCTATTCCTAAAATAGGAGTCCCTCCACAACCAATTCCTGGCATTAGTGGATTGTCTTGGTTTGCTGTAGCACAAACCTTAACACTTCCATCCTTGTGTACACAAAGCCAAGCCCATCCTGAACCAAATTGTGTTGCAGCTGCATCAGCGAAAGCTGTTTTGAAGTTTTCAAAACTTCCAAATTCAGCATCTATTGCTGCAGCTAATTTTCCTGAGGGGAGTCCACCACCGTTTGGAGACATAATTTCCCAAAATAGTTGATGATTATAGAAACCACCACCGTTGTTTCGAACTGCTTTATTTTCAGGATCTAAATTGTTTAAAATAGATTCAATGGATTGATCTGCCAAAGCGGTGTCCGCAATAGCACTATTCAGTTTAGTGGTATACCCATTGTGATGTTTACTGTGGTGAATTTCCATAGTACGTGCATCAATATGGGGCTCTAAGGCATCGTATGCATATGATAGAGCGGGTAATTCAAAAGCCATAATTTTTTATTTAAAAGTTTATACAAAATTAAAATTTCTTTTCTTAATAGGAGGCTAAGTTTTGAAAAGCATTACTTTTAAAAAGGGATCCACTATTATGAGTCAATCCAATTTTCATATCATTAATGCTGCTGCGGGATCAGGGAAAACGTATACCCTGGTTTTGTACTATCTAAAGGAACTTCTTGGCGCAAAAAGTGCACGTCCTTACCGACAAATGTTGGCATTAACATTTACGAATAAGGCGGTGAACGAGATGAAGGCAAGAATATTAGAAGCCTTAAATGACCTGTCTAAAACCAGTACTCAGGAAGTTGAATTGCGAAATCAACTTGCTCAGGATTTGGGAATAGGCACTGAGGAACTCACCCAAAGAGCAAAAACGATGTTGAGAAATATTGTGCTTGAATACGGCAGTTTTGATGTCATTACCCTTGATAAGTTTACCCACAGAATTGTTCGAACGTTTGCCAAGGAATTCGAACTGCCTCAAGGATTTGAGGTAGTACTTGACTCTAAAAGTATTTTGGATCAGGTTGTACGATCCATTATTGATCAAATTGGTGAAGATGAATTTATCACTCAGTTACTTCTTGAGTTGAGCCTTTCTAAAGTTCGACAAGGAATGAGTTGGGATGTTCAAACAGATTTGGATGACTTTGCAGCCTTGTTACTCAATGAAAATGACCGGATACCTCTAGCAGATCTTAAGGAAAAAGACAGAGAGACTCATAGTAAAGACCAAGAGCAACTAAAAAATGTATTAAAAGAAACAGAAGTTCTGATTAAAAAAACAATTGTTGAGTTCACTCAATTACTTCAAGAATATGATTTAGAACCTGAAGATTTTACACGTCAAATTATACATAAACACTTAGATCTTCTAAGTCAAGGGTTTTATGAAAAACTTTACGGGAACCAACTTGAAGCCATGCTAGAAGGAGCAATTCCCATATATAAAAAAAGCACTGCTGCTTCAAAAAAGCAAACGATAGAGCATTTACTACCACAGTTACTTTCGTTGTTTTTAAGTATTAAAAAAAAGGTTGGCTTTTACTTACTGATTCAGAAAACACTCAAATATTGGACCCCTAGATTGATCTTGCAGCAAATTGAGCAAGGACTAGAAGTACTTCAAAATGAAAGAGAAATCAGGCTTCTTGGAGAGTTCAATCACAAAATCAGTTCGTTGGTTCAAGCAGAAGATGCACCCTATATTTACGCTCGTTTGGGTGAACGTTACCGCCATTATTACTTAGATGAATTTCAAGACACCTCATCACTCCAATGGGCCAATTTAGTGCCTTTGATCGGGAATGCACTTGAGTCTGAATCATTGTCTGGTGAACAAGGATCACTTGTTTTAGTTGGAGACCCTAAGCAGGCCATATATCGATGGAGAGGGGGCGATATTATGCAGTTTATTCAACTTTTAAAAAAACAATCAAAGCCATTTCAAATAGAACCTTGGGTAAAACGCTTGGAAGTCAATTACCGTTCTGACGCTGCAATTGTATCGTTTAACAACAATTTTTTTTCTTTTTTGACAACTGTTCTAACCACTCCTGAAATCCAATCAATTTATGGAGATGAAAGCCAACAGCAATTAAAAAATAAAGGAGGCTTTGTCCAGTTAAAAGCGATTCCACAAGGAGGAAATAAGGAAGATAACGTTTCACTTTATATTACAGAAACTATTTCAGCAATCAAGCAGGCAATAGAGCATCAGTTTGAGGAAAGACAAATTGCGGTATTGGTTCGTGTAAAAAAACAATCAGTTGCTATTGGTGAGGGCTTGATTGCTGAAGGGTATAATATTCTTTCCTCTGATTCTCTAGCAGTCGGAAATTCAAGTCAGGTTCAAACTATACTTGCAGTACTCAAACTCTCAATTCGACCAAATAGTGCTACTCAGCACAAAATTATTTTTGATGAATTCTGGAAATTTGAGGACAACAAACAAGGAGATTATCACAGTATTATTAGTGATTTAATACATCTTCCAAGTATTGATTTTTTTAATCAACTCAATAAAATATCAAGCTCAAGTTACAATCCTAAAAAACTCCTTGGACGTTCTTTAATTGAGTCTGTTGATTTCATAATTACATCTTTTCCCCTTCTTGACTCTAACAATCCCTTCATTTTGACTTTTTTGGAGGATGTCTTTGAATTTTCTAGAAAAAAGAGTGCTTCACTTTCAGATTATTTATCTCATTGGGAGACGCAGTCAGAAAAGCTTCGTTTATCCACTCCTGAGCGGACCAATGCAATTCGTGTAATGACTATTCATCAAGCGAAGGGATTAGAATTCCCCGTTGTTATTTTACCCTTTATGGACACCTCACTTCATCCAAATGTTAGAGAGAAGATTTGGTATTCTTTCCGAAATTCTAGCGTATCGAATATTCAATGGGGATGGTTTAACTTTTCTAGTCAATTACCCCTTTATGGGAGTGAGGCAGAGGCTCTTTACAAAGAGCAATTGCTGGCCAAAGAGCTGGATGCCTTAAATGTGCTTTATGTCGCTATGACTAGAGCTAAACATCACCTTTATGTTGTGACTCAGGCAGCTAAGGAAGGTGGGACAAAAACCTATGCAGATTTATTTGCTTCGTTTGCTAGATCACAAGGGAAGAAGTTGGATGAAAATTCACCTTTTGAATTGGGAATCCCAGAAGCAGTGAATTCAAAAAAAGAAGATACAAATAAGGAGAATGAACTCCACGTTTATCTAGGGGTTTCAAACCAATGGAAAGAAAATTTAATCATTCCCCCAAGCCCTTCCGAAGAGGTCTTGATAGCACAAGAAAAAGGTTTGTATATCCATGAGATTTTAGCGAAAATTACTGATAAAGAAATGTTTACGGGGGTTTTGGAAGAGGAATTTAATTCTAAAGCACTTACGGAACAACTCATGCAAGAGTTAAGAGAAACAGTAAATCAAATAATAAAGCATCCAGAGTTGAAAGCGTATTTTGAAGGGAAAGATCGAGTACTCTGTGAACAGGAGATTCTCATTCCGAACGGGCCAACCTTACGGCCTGACCGAATTAATATTTCACAAGACGGTAGAGCAACGATTTTAGATTATAAAACAGGAACGCCTAAGCCTGAGGATGAAAAACAAGTTGAGGTTTATGCGGAAGCTTTAAAAGCACTTGGCTATCAATATGTAGTTTCAAAATTAGTTTACATTGAAAAGAAAGTTAAGGTGGTTTCGATAAACCAGAGAATGAATTGATTTATGAAAGTTTACAAAACACATCCCGCTTTATAATATTTAAACCATGCACTCTTTCTTAAATGACGTTGCGAAAAAAATAATAGATTCAAATGATGATTTGAGTCAGATCAGGATCGTTGTCCCGAGTATACGCTCAATAAAATTCTTAAAAGAAGCATTAAAAAATCAACTAGAAGGACCGTCTCTTGCACCCGAAATTTTAAGTATTGAGGAATTCATCAATGAGTTATCGGGGATTGAGAAAGTTTCAACTATTGATCTTCTCTTCACTTTTTACAACGTATATCAAGAGCATACCCCTGAAAAAGAACAAAATACCCTCAATCAATTTTTAAATTGGGCACCCTCGCTTCTTCAAGAGTTTAATGAAATAGATGTTCAGTTAGTTGATGCCAATTTGATTTTCGGTTTTATGGGAGCGGTTGAACAAATTGAGGAATGGGATCCAAAAAAATTGGGGGATTTAGGCAAACAGTTTTTTAAATTTCAAGAAAGGGTTCCGCGCTATTATAATCAATTGTACACCAAGCTCCAAAATGATCAGTTGGGCTATTCTGGACTTCAGTATAGAGAAGCTACTCAAAACTTAGGACACTATATTCAATCGGCGCCTCCTTTCCACTATTTCGTTGGATTTAATGCACTGACAAAAGCAGAGGAAGTAATTATACAAGAATTAATTGCTGAAGAAAGAGCTGCCATTTTATGGGATTTGGATCAACATTTTTATGAAGACTCCTACCACAGCGCAGGTCATTTCATTAGAACTTACGTCAAAGAATGGACTTTTTTAAAGCAAGAGTTTACTTCCCAATTTTCCAATCATTTTTCTAGCAGTAAACAAATTGAAATAATTAACGTAAGTAAAAATCTGTCTCAAGCCAAGGCTGCAGCCCAACTTGCAATTGAGACCTATCGCAAAAACCCAGAAGACTCTATTGTTCTCGTTTTGGGTGATGAAGGACTTTTGCATCCCGTCTTGACGTCCATCTCTTCAGAAGGGATTCCTTGGAATGCATCCATGGGATATCCATTAAAGAACTTTGGACCCGTAAAAGTATTTTTAAAACTCTTCGAATTATTAAAAACGACTAGTGAAGGAAGTTATACGCTATCAACCGTGAATGCAATCGCCGAAGAAAGGACAGTTCTGAAGCTCTTGGAAGCTTCAGGAATACCGTTAAAAAAAATAATAAGACAACAGCAAGCTGAGCGTAGATCAAATTTGAATTCCAAACTTGTGCTTGGAAAATCAGCAGTAGGAGATCTTATTTTTAAACCATTCGAAACCACCGCTTCCTTTTTAGAACGAATGCTTTTACTTACTGAAATGATTAAAAAGCATATGGTTTTAGGCGCGTTTTCTAGTCTTGAAATTCACTGTACAATTCAAATGAGTGCTTTGTGGGAAAAGGCGTTGAGTCTGGCTGACTCTAATCCTGAATTAAAAAAACTACAGGATCTGGAATTGGTATTTACGAAATTACTGGATAGTGAAACCTTAGACTTTTCAGGAGATCCATTTACTGGGGTTCAAATTATGGGTGTCTTAGAAACACGAGTTTTAGATTTTGATCACGTCATAATAACGCATGTTAATGAAGGGATTCTACCTTACGGTAAAACCCCTTTTTCATGGATACCTTTTGATGTGCGAAAAAAGTTTGGATTGAACACCTTTATTGAACAAGATCATCTGTATGCTTATCACTTTTTTAGACTTTTACAACGTTCAAAAAGAATTAGTTTGTTTTATAACGATGCTGCTGAAGGACTTTTTTCAGGAGAAAAGAGTCGATTTTTAATACAGCTAGAATACTTTAAAAGACCCAATCACAAACTGAGTTTTAAAAATCTAAATTTTAAACTCGAGGCGCAAAGTAATGACACTAAAAAAGTACTAAAAACGCAAGCAGTGATGAATCAACTATACGAAGTAGGTGTCCAAGGCTTTTCCCCTTCTTCGTTAACACAATATATCCGTAATCCGTACCAGTTTTATGAGCAGCGACTTTTAAAAATTAAACCAGACGATGAAATTGAAATGGATATCAATGCAGCAGAAAAAGGAACCATTATCCACGAAGTTTTAGAACTCTTGTACAAACCCTATTTAGATCAAGTGTTGGCAGATAAAGATTATGAAGATATGTTGGCGATACTTCCTGAAAAAGTAAACGCCAGTTTTAAAAAACAATACCAAAAAGAATCCTTTTTTACAGGAAAGAATTACTTAATTTTTGAGGTTACAATACGGATACTAAAAAAGTTTATAGAAGGAGAAAGAACCTTTGTGAAAAAAGGAAATGAGATCATAATAAGAGGATTAGAGAAAAAATTTTATGAGGCTGTTTTTATCCCTGAATTAAATCAAGAGATTTTTTTGAAGGGAACAATAGATCGTATTGACACTTTAAATGGGACTACCAGGATTGTGGATTATAAAACAGGAACTGTTACCCCTTCTGATTTAAGCTTTAACAATTGGGAAGACTTGATTAGTGTTCCAAAAAAGGGACCCCTCTTCCAGGTTATGCTGTATGCTTATGCATTAAAAAATAAATCAAAAAACAAGACGGTGTGTTCTGGGATAATTCCGCTCAAGAATTTTGACAATCAATTTTTAGCAGTTCATCAAAAGCAAGGTAAAGTTAAAGAGCCACTTTCAATTGATTCCGCAGTTTTAAAAGAATTTGAAAGCGTACTTTTTAAATTACTTACGGAAATTTTTAATTCAAAAGTTCCTTTTAAACAAATTGAAGATAAAGGTTAAAGACAAAATCTTGGCTATTAGTTCGTTCAATTTTATTTAAATTAGCAGTATTCTACTCACTATTATATTTGATTTATGAGTAATAAAGACGATTTCGATAAAATTGACAAGAATAAAGATGGGTATATCTCCAGAGATGAATATGCCGATGCAAATAATTCTGCGGGGATTGAAAAAGCTAAATTAAACTGGTTTCTTCGTTTAATCACTCTAGGAGATCGATTTGACATTAAAGATTTTTTTGATCGGTTTAAAAAGTCAATTGTAGAGTTTGTAATCCTCGTTTTTGGAGTCACGGTTTCTTTTGGAATTGAGCAACAGGGGGGCGAGTCTGACAATCGAAATGACGGGATTGAAAATTTAATGAATTTAAGAGAAGAGATCGATAAGATGATAGCCTACACAGAGGCGTATATAGAGCAGGTTAATTGGGTGACTGAACTCTATCAAAAGCAATACGATAAATGGGATAAAGATAACGACAGTATTTTTATTGATTTTCAAGTGGATGAAGAAGAGCCAGGTGGTAAATATTATTTTTCCCCAATGGGAATGTACACTCAAAGAGATCCGTTTGATCCTCCAAGAGTAAATTTTGATGCAATAAAGTTGGATGGAACTTTTCGGTTAATGCCCAAAGAAGTTGGGTTAAAGATGACGGAAATTTATGACGGCACAGAACTGAGATATTTGATTGAAAATACGGGTAAAAATGAGGAGCGATATGTTCAGCAGTTTGTTAATCGAATAGCAAATAAATGGGTTTACGACTTACCATGGGTTGACGTTGATTACAACGAATTTTGGATAGAAAACAGAGCGTATATTCAAAAAGATAAATTCATTAAATATAACTTATATAAGAGGATCGATTTATGGGAGTGGAGTGTGAAAGAGCAGTTACAGCAATACAGAACCTCTTTAATTGAAAGTACAGCAATGTTAGATTCAGTAATTGCTGTACGAGATAGTGAAATAGAAATAATTTGGTGGGTATTAAACCCCAAAGATTAAGTTTTTATTGAGTAATTAATTCTGCGACTAATTTACCTGAAATTAAAGCTGGAGGTACCCCTGGGCCTGGAACTGTCAATTGTCCAGTAAAAAATAAATCGGTTACTTTTTTGCTTTTTAATTTAGGTCTTAAAAATGCCGTTTGAAGTAAGGTGTTTGCCAAGCCGTATGCATTTCCTTTATAAGAATTGTAATCTTCTATAAAGTCATTTACACAGAAAGATTCAATAAACTCAACATGCTTTTTTAAATTTTGACCTGTCAATTTTTCGAGACGAGACATAACCAAGTCGTAATAATGAGTCCGTAATTCAGGGGTGTCGTCTATACCTGGCGCGATTGGAATTAATAAAAAACAAGCTTCTTTTCCTTGTGGAGCCATTGAAGGATCTGAAACAGAAGGAAAATTGGCATAAAAAAGTGGATTGTCGGGCCATTTAGGATTGTCGTAAATGGCTTCTGCATGCGTATCAAAATCAACGTCAAAAAAGAGGTTGTGATGATATACATGATTTATTTTTTTATCCAACCCGATATAAAACAATAAAGAGGATGGAGCAAAAACTTTTTTGTCCCAATAGCTTTCGCTGTAGGCTCTATATTTTTGGTCAAGTAAAGTTTCGGTATGATGGTAATCCGCTCCTGAAAGAACTACATCTGCGCTGATGAAGTTTCCGTTAACAACAATTCCGTGAGCTTTTCCAGACTCATTCACCTCAATCTTTTCTACTGCCGCATCAGTGTGGAATTCTACACCTAAAGACTCTGCAATAGAAACCATTCCTTCTACAATACGATACATCCCATTTTTTGGATGCCACGTACCCAAACCAAAATCTGCCCAATTCATAAAGTTGTAAAAGGAAGGGGTATTTGACGGTTTAGCCCCCAGAAAGAGAACGGGAAATTGGAGTATTTGCCTCAGCTTTGGACTTTTAAATTGTTTGTAAACGTCCCTTTTTATATTACTGATGAAATAGTTTATTTTTCGAATGGTTACAGGTGTAACAAGCTCAAAAGGAGATATTCCAGGACGATGAACGAGGTCTTTAATCGCGATATCATAATTTTCTTTTGCAGAAGACATAAAACGCTTTAATTTGGCACTGCTTCCAGCCTCTTCCTTTTCAAAAACGGCATAGATTTTTTCTAATGAGTCTCCAATAGGGATTGAATCATTTTCACCAAAAACTACCTGATACCCCGGGTCTAATCTCTCAAGTTCATATAAATCACTGGTTGTTTTTCCAAAGTCATTATAAAATGATTCAAAAACATCAGGCATCCAGTACCATGAGGGTCCCATATCAAAGGTGAATCCGTCTTTTTTAAGTTGTCTTGCCCTTCCACCAAGGGTACTGTTTTTTTCAAAAACATGAACCTCATAATTCGCTTTGGCGAGATAAGAAGCAGCTGAGAGCGAGGAAAAACCCGAACCTAGTATCGCAATTTTCTTTTTCATAACCCTACAAAGATAACCGAAAATAAAGGGTTAAAAAGAAATTATTAAAAAGGGATTAGATTTATTTTACTGCCCACTCTATTCCTCGAGTGATCAAGTTCCAAGCCTCAGGGATTTCGAAGATATCTTCAGAATGACCTAGCGCAGAGTAAAATACACGACCTTTACCATAAGGTTTTTTCCAGACTACAGGCATTTTGACTCCAGCTATCCATTGGTCGTTTTCTCCACTAAAAGTGGTTGTTGCTAGAACGTCAATGATTGGATCTACATGCATGTAATATTGTTCTGTTTTGAGTTCAAAATCATTTATTCCTTCAGTAATAGGATCTTCTGTATTTGAGATTTTTACTTTATAATTCACACTACCCCCGGGGTGATTTACAAACTGACCCCCAACCATATATTGATACGCAGTATCATTTCGAAAAGAATCACCTAAGCCTCCGTGACATCCAGCAAGCCCTACACCAGCTGCAATAGCATTTCTTAATCCTTTTGATTCTCTTCCGTTCATTTGGCTCATTGTTATATGCTGGATGACTAAATCCAATGAATCCATCAATGCCTTATCGGTATAGGATGAAGTGCTTTGAGAGCGTATTACATTGGCTTGATGCTCTTCAAGCCAAGAAGCAATTTTTTTAGCAAAAACTTCGGGTTTATGTCCTTCCCATCCACCATATACGATCAAAATATTTTTTCCAGCAACAGGGCTTTGAGCCAATATGGTTGAGCTAAGGATGCAAAAAAATACGATTAGGGTGTAAATGCTTTTTTTCATGGAGATTATTTGATTACAAGTAAGCAAATTAATCCAACTTTAAAAAATTACTTTTTAGAATTTTGTATTTCTTCTACAAAAGAGGCACTAATTATTCCCGTAGGAATAGCCACAATCCCAATACCTACTAAGGAAATAATGGAAGCAAAAATTTTACCCCAAATAGTTACAGGTACTATATCTCCGTAACCTACAGTAGCTAGTGAAACCGTTGCCCACCAAACAGAGGCGGTGATACTTGAAAACACTTCTGGCTGCGCTTTATTTTCCAAAAAGTAGATTGCAGAAGCAGAAAAGAGAATGGTCAAAATAGATAGAAATAAAGTAAATTTCAATTCATTCTTTACAGCCGATAAAGCCTTAATGAATAACTTCAAGGATTTGCTATCCCTTCCCAATTTAAACACTCTAGTTAGCCTAAATAATCGAAGGATTCTGAAAAAACGTCCATCTAACAGGACAAATTGTTTCAGGTAAAAGGGGAGAATGGAGATTAAATCAATGAATCCAAAAAAACTAAAGACGTAGTTTTTAATTCCTACCCATCCACTTTCTTTATAATTAACAACAATTCTGTAAATGTATTCAAATGAAAAAATTAGAATAGAAATCAATTCAAAATAATAGAAGAATTGAGAAAATTGATTTTGTATAAATTCATGTGACTCTAAAATCATTGCGATGATATTACCAATGATCAGTATATAGATGAATACATCAAATCGATTAATTTTCTTCATTTTATGTTTTTTTAAGAAAATCAAAATACAAACTTTTTTACTATATAAATAATTTATATTAAACACATAACTATCTGACAAACAGTAAAATAATTAAAATTTGGTTGATTAACGAGTTAATTTTATCCCATTAATCTGAAAAAACAGAGTCTAAATCCCAAACTGTATAACTTTTTTTACATATCTTTAAACAAGTTTAAATTCAATTTGGTTACAAACGTCTCTGTAAGATTACTTCCATAAGTTAAATTCTAAAATCCAAAACAGAGACGTTTTTCTTTTATCAAAAATCTGCATTTCCCCTCAAAATTTGATTTATCTTAGAGACGAACGAATTCTATTTTCACTCAAATGCCAGCAGTCACTACATTAACTTTTTTTTCTTTTAGCAAAAATAAATTTTGGGCATTTAAGCAAATGGGAACCGTTGGCTTTTTAATGAATAATATTAAAGGACTTCAATTTTATAAATTTCTTGGAACAGGAGGAGGTGACGGATTTAGTCTATGGCCTGATTTTTCAACATATGCTTTTTTAGGTGTTTGGGATGACGCATCTGATTATCAAAAATGTCTTGAGGAACACCCTGTTTTTTTAGAATATAAACAACGTTCTTGCCTCCAACGTGATTTAGTATTAAAGCCAGT
Source organism: Flavobacteriaceae bacterium (assembly GCA_965656215.1). Taxonomy (GTDB): domain Bacteria; phylum Bacteroidota; class Bacteroidia; order Flavobacteriales; family Flavobacteriaceae; genus MS024-2A. The sequence goes on along the minus strand of CBFHJD010000003.1, from coordinate 12,496 downwards.
AAAAAGTCATGGAAAGTGGAGCGGTTCAAACCCGTTTAAAAATATAGAAACCAAACAGGATTTAAATGAACCCGAACCACATAAAGCAGTAGTAATAACTAGAGCTACTTTAAGATGGAGCAGATTGCTTTCCTTCTGGAGGTCAGTACCTGCTGCAAGTAGAGCGATACAACAAGCAGAAGGGGTTTCTTATTTCAAAGGAATCGGAGAATGGCCTTTCATACAACAGGCAACAGTAAGTATATGGGATAATTTTGAGGCGGTAAAAACGTTTGCTTATGAGGGCGCTCAACACGCCAAAATTGTTCAAAAAACAAGAGAAAAGAAATGGTATAAGGAGGACCTGTTTTCCAGATTTTATTTAATTTCAGATGTCACCAAAAAATTGAGCGAATGAAAAGTGCCGTTGTGATTGGAGCTGGAATAGCTGGTCTCGCAACCAGTATTCGACTAGCAATTAAAGGCTACCGTGTAATGGTTTTTGAAGCAAATACCTATCCAGGCGGAAAATTATCTGCCTTTGAACTTGAAGGCTATCGTTTTGATGCAGGTCCATCCTTGTTTACTATGCCACATTTTGTAACCCAACTTTTTGACCTGGCGGGCTTAGATCCCAAAGCCCATTTTGAGTACAAGAAAAAAGAGGTTGCGTGCCACTACTTTTGGTCTGATAAAAAAAAATTTAGAGCATATGCTGATCGAGATCTATTTTTGAAAGAAACAGAAAGGGTCTTTAATGAACCAAAAGAAAAGGTAGAAAAGTATTTAAATAAAGCTCATAAAAAATACAATTTAACTCATTCTCTTTTTTTAGAAAAGTCATTACACAAACTAAAAACCTACCTTTCACCAGCAACTTTAAAGGCACTTGCGAATCTTGGTGTTTTAGAACTTCCTAAAAGTTTACATCAGGTCAATGAAGAAACTTTTTCATCCCCTGAGTTAATTCAACTTTTCGATCGTTACGCCACATACAACGGTTCTGACCCTTTTCAAACCTCAGGGATAATGACTTTAATTCAGCATTTGGAAGGACATTATGGAACTTTTGTTCCTACAAAAGGAATGGTCTCTATTACGCAGGCACTCTATGAGTTGGGTGTAATTCTTGGAGTTGATTTTCATTTTAATTCACCTGTTAGTGAGATTAAAGTTGGTTCAAAAGAAGTTAAAGGGGTGTTGGTCAACTCAGAATTTTTTAAAGCAGATATTGTAGTTTCCAATATGGATATTCACCCTACTTATAAGAAATTATTACCCCACCTAAAATCTCCCAGTAAGATACTCAATCAAGAACGATCCAGTTCTGCCGTAATTTTTTATTGGGGCATTCAAAAGTCTTTTTCTGAATTAGAGCTGCATAATATCTTTTTTTCTGATGATTATCAAGAAGAGTTTAAAGCCATTTTTGAGCATCATACGGTTTGTGATGATCCCACAATTTATATCAATATAACCTCCAAGGATGTTCCTTCAGACGCCCCTAAGGGTTCTGAAAATTGGTTTGTTATGATTAATACACCGGCAGACCATGGACAAGATTGGGATGCGATGGTGATAAAATTAAAGGGACTTATACTTTCGAAATTATCAAAAGAACTTGGAACACCTATCGAGCCTTTAATTGAATGTGAGGAAGTGCTCACTCCACCTAAAATTCAAAAGAAAACTCAATCTCATCTGGGTGCTCTATATGGCGCTTCGAGCAACAACTCAATGGCAGCCTTTTTACGGCATCCAAATTTTTCCAATCGTATAAAAAACCTATATTTTTGTGGAGGGAGTGTACACCCTGGAGGAGGAATTCCTTTGTGTTTGCTCTCAGCTAAAATTGTTGATGAACTGATCCCGAAAGCAAGTTAATGAGCTATAGAGCGTTTCTTACAAAACAAAATATATCCATTTTCATTATTTGGTTGTTTCACGTATCTGGTATTATAGGAATTATATACAGTGATGCTTCTTGGTTTATTGGAGCAACTCCCATTAATTTAATTTTAAGTTTTTCCTTGCTTTTGATTAATTTAAAGCGAAATAAAAGCGCTTTTTTTTTGATTGTAGTATGTTTTTTAGTGGGCATGGCAGCAGAAATATTGGGAGTGAAATACGGCTTTATTTTTGGGGAGTACAGCTACGGTTCTGTATTGGGATTAAAACTCATGGAGGTTCCTTTGCTTATAGGAATCAATTGGTGCATATTGGTTTTTATCACAGGGAGTATCGCTCGTTTTTTTACAGATTCTTTCTGGCTTAAATGTTTGATCGGGGTTGGTCTCATGTTAACCTTGGATTTAGTAATGGAACCCATTGCTCCAGTTTTAGATTTCTGGACGTTTGTTGATGGAGTAGCCTCTTTTCATAATTACGTAGGATGGGCTTTGGTGGCACTTCCACTCCATATAGCTTTTCACAAATGGAAGATTGAGGTTGAAGGAGCCTATCCTTTTCATCTGTATATTCTTCAATTCTTATTCTTTACCATACTTTTGATTAAAATCAATTCAATAGGACTTTAAATGGATCAGTTGCACAATCAAAAAATTCTTGTTTTACTATTGCTTGTATTCATCTCGTCATGTACGAATAAAAACAGCAACAAAGCACTGACAGCATCCGATACAACTGAAATTGCATTGGACTCATTGAATCTGCCCACCCTTAAATTAACCCCTTATCCCGAAGCGTTTTTAGAGGCCTATGAACTTCAGGAGTGGGAAGGTTTTGAATCGCTGCATGAATCGATGGAACGACTAAAAGAATTAAATTTTGATGGAATAGAAGTTGATTTAATTGCTCTTTCTTCCCGAGTTAAAGAATTAAGATCAAACCCCTTACCGAGAAAATTAGAAATACCTCAAATCAAAAGCCGTTTAAAACTAGTAGAAATGCAAATCCAAAAAGCACGTTATTTTACTCAGTATTACAAAGCTGATTCTTTAATTCCGTCTTTGAGTTTGTTATATGAATATTACAATGGATTTGTTTTACGAATGGCTGCTCTTCAAAATGAAAATCAAGATTTTGAAACCATAGTAGAATCGGAGAATAAGGACTAAAAGGTATCGGTGCTTTTTACATTAAAACTTAAAACCCACTCTTTGTTATGAGAAATGGCTTCTTCAAGTAGCTCAACGTGCTTAACAAAATCCAGGTTGCCGAATTCTAATTCTTTTAATTTTGAATACAATTCAAGCAAGGCCTGATCTGCATGAAGACATTTTTCTATGGCAGGGGCTTTTAGGGTGTCAATTGTAGATATTAACAATTGATCAAAATTAAAGCGACTGATTACTAGGTCATCAGAGGTCATACCCAACCGTTGAAATTCACTTAAAACATCTTGAAAAAATCGATTTCTGAGTAAACCTTGTTGGTTGTAAAAGCGTTTTTTTTCAGCACTTATCGCATGGTCTGACGCTTTAAAATACTCAAGTTTTGAGTTTTTTAAATGAGTTAGAATTTTCTCTAACAAGGCAATATATTGATTTTGTTTTGACATTGAATAATTAGTATTTCAAAGTACATATTTCAATGACTGTCAGAATAAAATACTAAAATTTATATTAACAAATTATCAACGAGATAATCAAAATCAGTCAGTTCTTGTATTTTTGAAGCTTCAATTCGACGCTCTATCAAAGGATTAACTTTAGTGAATTCAGGAGGAGAGAGATTGTATTTTTTTGCCATTTGTAAATAGTAGTCTTTCCTTTTAGGATGATGAGGACTTACTAGATTGAAAACGCCTTCAACTTCGATACAAGACAAAAGTTTGAAAATACCTTCAACCGCATCAATTTCATGAATAAAATTAATTACCCCCTCTGGATTAGGAATTACTTTCTTATGAAGTTGAAAAATGGGGTTCCGATTCTTGCCTATAAGACCACCTAATCTGACTATCACACTAGGATTAGTTGAATTCTGAATCAATTTTTCACTTAACACTAAGTGACGCGCAGCATCTGTTTCAGGGGATAAAGTGCTAACCTCATTAAATATTCCTTCTTTTTTTCCATAAACTGAAGTACTACTCAAAAAAATAACTCTACAGTTGGATTTTATTTTTTCGGTGTTGATCAAATAGTCTATTTTTTCACTGAAACGATCATTTGAATCTCTTTTTGGAGGTATAGAGATTAGGAGTTGATCCAAGTTTTCAAAAAAAGTGAGATCACCTTCTAGAGAATTTTCTGACAAAGCAATACGGTAGCTTTCAAACCCTAATTTTTGAAGCGCTACAACCCCCTCATTTGTTGTTTTAGTAACTTTTATATTCCACTTCAGTGAATGGAGTCTAGACGCCAGTTGTGTTCCTAGCCAGCCACATCCTAATATTCCTATTTGATTCACATCTAGATTTTTCACAAAATTACAGCTATATTTTTCTTATTTCAGCTCATTTTTCGCGTGTTTTTAAAATTGAATAAAAAAAGCTATATTTAAAAGACTTAAAACCAACAGCTTATGCCTATAAAAAGTTTTCAAGGAGAACGAGCCAAAAAAGTAAGGGTTACTCCCAGCAAATTAACGGTGTCTGATATCATGACAACTCAACTGGTTATTTTTTCACCGGAGCAGTCTATTCATGAGGTAATGAGAGCTTTCATCAAGCACAGAATTTCTGGAGGTCCTGTAGTGGCCCATTCCGGGCAATTGGTAGGGGTCATATCAGAGGCTGATTGTATGAAAGAAATTTCAGACAGTCGTTATTTTAATCTTCCCATTTTAGATAAAACAGTAGCTCATTTCATGACTAAAAAAGTCGATACTATTGAAGCCAATACCAGCGTCTTTGACGCGGCGGCGTTGTTTTCTAAAAGTAGTAGAAGACGATATCCAGTGATGGAAAACAAACGACTAGTAGGCCAAGTGAGTCGAAAGGATATCGTTATTGCTGCGTTGGAAATGAAAAGCCAAACCTGGCGTTCTTAAAAGTATAATTTTGCTGCTTCACGGTAGGTGTTTGCATGTGCCTCTACAATGATATTGATGTCTTTGGAGTATCCACCTCCCATACTACATTGTACTGGAATTCCCTTAGCGAAACACATTTCAAAAACGAGTTGATCGCGCCTTCGACATCCTTCAAGGCTTACGTTTAAACGACCTAATTTATCTGTACCCAAAATATCTACGCCGCTGAGGTAAAAAATAAAGTCAGGACGAACTTGATCTATTAAATTTGGAAGTAATTCATTAATTTTTTTCAAATAGAATTCATCTGGGGTTTGGTCTTCCATCGCAAGATCAAGATCACTTTCCTCTTTTCTAAAGGGGTAATTTTTAGCACCATGAACCGAACAGGTATAAACAGAAGGATGGTGTTTAAAAATTTCAGCAGTTCCATTGCCTTGATGTACATCCAGATCCAAGATTAAAATTTGATTGGCCTTATGCTGATCTAGAAGGTATTGAGCAGCGATGGCTTGATCGTTTAACAAACAAAAAGCCTCTCCATGAGCGCGAAAGGCGTGATGGGTTCCTCCGGCAATATTCATAGCAATTCCAGTTTCTAAGGCTTTTTCGGATCCCCTTACCGTTCCTCCTGCGATGATAAATTCTCTTTGTACCAATTCTTTACTGAGAGGAAATCCAATTTTTCGAACTTCACTTTTTGTCAATTCTAAAGATGTAAGACGCTCGACGTAGTCAGGATCATGTACTCGAAGAACATGCGCTAAGGATGCGGAATGCGGTTGAAAGAAATCTTCTTTCTTAGAGGTACCCTCAAGAATAAGTTGCTGCGGTAATAATTCATATTTATCCATAGGAAAACGATGGTTCTCCGGTAAAGGAAGCTTGTAAATAGGATGGTATGCTATCGGTACAGTATTGATAAACTCCTAATGTATTGAAGTTCCTGATGCAACCGTTTTGTCTTCCGGACCTACAAAAACAAAATTTCCCTTACTGTTTTCTCCTAAAAGAATCATCCCTTGGCTTTCAATTCCTTTAAGTGTTCTCGGTTTTAAATTAGCAAGTAGGGTTACTTTTTTTCCAATCAGTTCGGCTTCTTCAAAGTCAGCGGCAATTCCTGAGACAACAGTTCGCTCTTCTTTTCCTAAGCGAAGGGTAAGTTCCATTAATTTCTTTGTTTTTTTTACCTTTTTGGCCTGGATTATTTCAGCAACTTGAAGGTCTAGGGATTCAAAATTCTTAAATGAAGTAGTTGGCTTCAGGGGAGTTAAACTTTGTTCTTCTTGCTCTTTATCCAGAGCAGAAGCTTTAAGTTTATTACGCTGGGCGTTCATTTGCAAATCGTCTATTTGCTGAAATAATAAGGACGTTTTTCCCAACAGATGTTGGGGTTCAATTAAAGTCTCTTTTGTCTCAACGGCATTCCAATTCAGTATTTTGGAATCTAAACCCAACATCTTCTTTAGTTTTACCGAAGTAAAGGGAAGTAAAGGTTGGCTAAGAATACTCAAACCCGCTGAAATCTGAAGTGCTGTATTCATGATCGTTTTTACCCGGTCTGGGTCTGTTTTAATCAATTTCCAAGGTTCTGCATCTGCCAGATATTTATTACCCATACGTGCCAAGCTAATTAGTATTTGACTGGCTTCTCTAAAGCGGTAGTTTTCAATGGAAAACCCAATTTTTTTTGGGAGTTGGGCCATTTCTTCTAAAACGTTTAGATCTTCTTTGAATAGCTTTCCTGATTCAGGTACATATCCACCGTAATATTTGTGGCTTAAAACCATCACTCGGTTAATAAAGTTTCCAAAAATTGCTACTAATTCGTTGTTATTTCGAGCTTGAAACTCTTCCCAAGTAAAATCGTTGTCTTTAGTTTCTGGAGCGTTAGCTGTTAAAACGTAGCGTAATACATCTTGCTGATCGGGGAATTCTTCAAGATATTCATGCAGCCAAACCGCCCAATTTTTAGAAGTTGAAATTTTCTGTCCTTCTAAATTTAAAAATTCATTAGCAGGGACATTTTCAGGAAGGATATATCGCCCAGAAGCTTTGAGCATTACAGGGAAAATGATACAGTGAAATACAATATTATCTTTTCCTATAAAATGGACCAACTGTGTGTCTTCATCACACCAGTAAGGTTTCCAATCTACTCCTTTTGATTCAGCCCATTCTTTGGTTGAAGAAATATATCCAATGGGGGCATCAAACCAAACATAAAGCACTTTACCCTCAGCTCCGGCAACAGGTACAGCGATTCCCCAGTCAAGGTCTCGAGTTACTGCACGGGGCTGCAATCCGTTGTCAACCCATGATTTTACTTGTCCGTAAACGTTGGGTTTCCAATCGCCTTGGTGTCCTTCCAAGATCCAGTCTTTGATAAAACCTTCAAATTGATTGAGCGGAAGGTACCAATGTTTTGTTTTTTTAAGAACGGGTTGAGCACCGCTTAAAGTAGATTTGGGTTGTATCAATTCTGTTGCACTCAGGCTGCTTCCACAGCTTTCACATTGATCGCCATAAGCTTCAAGATTTTGACAAATTGGGCAGGTTCCAGTTACAAATCGGTCCGCTAAAAACTGTTGTGCCTCAGGATCAAATAATTGCTCTGAATTTTTTTCTTCAAAAATTCCTTTATCGTATAGAATTTTAAAAAACTCTTGTGCGGTTTCATGATGAATTTTCCGAGAGGTACGAGAATAATGATCAAACGCAATACCAAAATCACTAAAGGAAGTTCGAATAAGTTGATCGTATTGATCGATAATTTGCTGCGGAGTCTTGCCTTCTTTTTTAGCTTTCAACGCTATGGCAACTCCATGTTCATCACTACCACAGATAAAGGCTACATCGTTCCCTTGCCCTCGTAAATAACGACTGTAGATATCCGCAGGAATATATACCCCAGCAAGGTGGCCAATATGAATGGGACCGTTAGTGTAGGGAAGGGCAGCGGTTACAGTATAACGTTTTGGCATGAAAATAAATTTATTCAAAAATACGTAAATCTCGTCCTTTATAACCGTCTGGATTGTATCTTTAATTCACACCCTAAATCAAAAACCATGGCTCAACACAATCTGTTTGGGGATAAAGCCGAAGAAAAAGCCCTTACCTTCCTCCTTGACAAAGAATACACCCTCTTGGAGAAGAACTATCGATACGGTCATGCAGAAGTGGATCTGCTGATGAAAAAAAAGCAAAAGTTAATCTGCGTTGAAGTAAAAGCAAGGAGTACGGACTTTTTTGGTGCTCCCGAAAGCTTTATCTCTTCCAAAAAAATTAAATTATTAGTCTCTGTGGTAGATCATTACATAGAACAGACTGGTTTGAATTTGGAAGTGCGGTTTGATGTAATTGGTATTGTCAAAAAAGAAGAAAAATGGAATATTAAACACATCAAAAATGCTTTTTATGCCTGGGAGTGATGTTTTAAATTTAACATTTTGTTTTAAATAATTACTTTTGTTACATAAAAAGATTTTTAATTGTCAGTAAGATCAGGTAACCACTAAAAGTAAATACTAAATACATGAAAACAATTGCCGCAACGGTAGTAGAGTATATTAAGACCAAACCCTACCTTTCTTCAGCCCTTTCCGATGGGATTATCAATTTGACTTCGCTAGCCAGAAACATTCAAGACGATATTGAGGAGCGCACAAAGAAACCTGTAAAACCGGGGGCTATTGTCATGGCGTTGAAGCGAATTTCAGATACAGCAGATTTTGTTCAGACCAAGCAAATTATAAAAGTCTTAAAGAATCTTGGGGACATAACCGTTCGTTCTTCTTTGGTGGATTACAGTTTTCTAATTTCAGAAAGTCTTCTGGTTGCACAGTCCAATCTGTTAAAAGAAATAGAACAAAAAAAGGAAGTTTTTTACACTTCTTCCCGAGGAGTTTCAGAGAGTAATATCATTGTAAGTCAGGACATTGCTCCTCTAGTTGACGAATTGTTTGAGGAGGAAACCTGTTGTTCTAAGACTGAAAATCTATCTTCCATAACGATGAAGTTACCTTCGGAAAACGTAACCATTCCGGGGATTTATTATTTTATTTTCCAACGTTTATCATGGGAAGGTGTCAATATCAACGAAGTCATTTCGACCTCCAATGAGTTTACAATACTCATGCACGAAGATCAGGTCAATACTGCGTTTACAGTTATTAAGAACTTGAAGTTGTTGTAGGCAAGACAAGTTTTTCAAGAAGTTCCTTAGCTGTTTGCATCCGTTGTACATGATCAATTCTTAAAAGTAATTTTAGCCCTTGTGCTGTGTTCTTTTCTTTAAGTGTCATGCGTTCTTGATTGTTTTGAACTTGGGAAATAATATGGGTAAAACCAACGGTTTGGAAAAATTCACTTTGCTGGTCCGCTACAAAATAGCAGATACAGCTATTCTTTTTTATTAAAAGGCGCTCCATTCCAAGCTGGGTAGCTACCCATTTTAAGCGAACACTCTCAATAAGTTCAATGGCTTCTTCTGGCATGGGTCCAAAACGATCAATGAGTTGGTTTTCAAAATCATTGAGCTCCTCTTGAGTTTTAAGTGTACTGAGTTTTTGATAAAGGGCTAAGCGTTCTTTTACAATATTGATGTAATCATCAGGAAGATATACTTCTAAATCAGTATCGATTTGTACTTCCTTAACATAGGTTTTAAAACTATCGTTTTCTTCTTCTTGGTACAGACTTTTAAACTCATTTTCTTTCAATTCGTCTATAGCTTCTTGAAGAATCTTTTGATAAGTTTCAAATCCAATTTCATTGATGAATCCACTTTGCTCTCCCCCTAGTAAATCTCCAGCACCACGAATTTCTAAATCTTTCATCGCAATTTGTATTCCTGAACCCAAGGCTGAAAATTGTTCAATGGTTTGTATTCTTTTTTGAGCGTCACTACTCATAGCACTCAAGGGTGGAGTTAAGAAATAACAAAAAGCTTTTTTATTACTCCGACCAACACGGCCTCTCATTTGGTGTAAATCACTCAGCCCAAAATTTTGGGCATTGTGAATAAACATGGTATTGGCATTGGGAACATCCAGTCCGTTTTCAATGATGGTTGTGGCAACCAAAACATCAAATTCTCCTTCCATAAAGCCCAATAAGGTTTTTTCCAGATTATTGCCCTCCATTTGTCCGTGGCCTATACCCACTCTTGCATCAGGGATTAAGCGTTGAATTAATCCTGCAATTTCTTTGATGTTTTCAACACGATTATGAATAAAATAAACTTGTCCCCCTCGTTGGAGTTCATAAAGAATTCCGTCCCGTATTTGTACTTCATTGAATCGAACCACTTCACTTTCTATAGGATAGCGATTGGGCGGAGGAGTTGCAATGACAGACAAATCTCGCGCAGCCATTAAACTAAATTGTAAAGTTCTTGGAATCGGTGTTGCAGTGAGTGTCAGCACATCGATATTGGCTTTAAGCGAACGAATTTTTTCTTTTACTGCAACCCCAAATTTTTGTTCTTCATCCACTATTAATAGGCCTAAATCTTTAAACTGTACATTCTTATTGACTAATTGGTGAGTGCCGATAAGAATATCAATCTTTCCCTCACTAAGATCGCTCAAGATTTGATTTTTGTCTTTGGTAGAACGGAAACGGTTAAGGTAATCTACACGAACTGGTAGGTCTTTGAGTCTTGAAGAAAAAGTTTTAAAATGTTGAAAGGCAAGTATGGTGGTAGGAACTAAAATCACAACTTGTTTACTATTGTCCACAGCTTTAAAAGCTGCGCGAATTGCAACCTCCGTCTTCCCAAAGCCTACATCTCCACAAACCAGACGGTCCATAGGTTGGGTTGATTCCATATCCTTTTTGATGGCAACTGTTGCTTTTTCTTGGTCGGGAGTGTCCTCATACAAGAATGAAGCTTCCAGTTCCCACTGTAAATAACTGTCTGGATCATAGGCAAACCCAATTTTTTGTCTGCGTTTAGCGTACAGTTGGATCAAATCAAAGGCGATCTCTTTTACTCGTTTCTTTGTTTTTTGCTTAAGTGCCTTCCAGGCTTTAGATCCGAGCTTATACAATTTTGGAACTGCTCCATCTTTACCATTAAACTTACTAATTTTGTGGAGGGAGTGGATGCTCAAATATAAAATATCACGTTCTCCGTAAATCAATTTAATGGCTTCTTGTGCATTGCCCTCTACATCAATTTTTTGGAGTCCTCCAAATCTACCGATCCCATGGTCGATGTGGGTTACATAATCTCCAACCTCCATTTGAGTGAGGTCTTTTAGGCTCAATGCCTGTTTTTTGGTGGAATCTGACTTTAAGCGAAATTTGTGATAACGTTCAAAAATTTGATGGTCTGAAAAGCAGGACCATTGAGCTTCAATATCTTCGAAACCTTGATAAATAGGAAGTGTTTGTGTAGTATAATGAACAACCTGCTCTTGTTCTTGAAAGATGTCGTGAAAGCGTTTAGCCTGTTGTTCATGACTACAAAACAAGGTGTTTTTATACCCTTTTTCATTGTTTTTATTGAGGTAATCAATCAGGAGTTCAAACTTTTTATTGAATGCTGGCTGAGGACTTTGTTTAAAAGAAATTTGGCGACTAATTTCAACTTGATCGGTCCGTTCCAAAAGCAGGATTGATTTTTCTTTACAGTCTTTTATCCATTCTTCATGATGTACGAACAGTGTTTCTGGAGGGTATTGTGATTCCACACCCTCTGAAGCATAGGCTTTTTTGGCTTTGTTGTAAAACGTTTTAAGCTGATCGGTAATTTTATCCAAATTGCCCAAGAGAAAGCTGCTGTTGGAAGGAAAAAATTCCAGTATGGTTTTTCGTTGATCCGTTGTTTCTAGATTGGAGGTGTCGGGTAAAATTTCGATTGTATCATAGGCTGCTACTGAGCGTTGATCTTCTACATGAAAACTAGAAAGGCGTTCAATGGTATCGTCAAAAAACTCAATCCGGTAGGGGTGCTGGTAGGCAAATGAAAATACATCAATAATACCGCCTCGTACTGCAAACTCACCAGGCTCGGTCACAAAATCTACCCGTTCAAAGCCCATTTCAAAAAGGCGTTCGTTCAGTTGCGATAAGGCGACAATACCGTCTTTTTTTAAGGTTAAACCAATGCGTTTTAAGGTTCGATGAGAAATTAATTTTTCAAAGATCGCTTGGGGATAGGTGACCACCACCCGTGGTTTTTTGGAAGTACTAAGTTTTTTTAATACCTCAGCGCGCAAAAGAATATTGGCATTATCCGTTGTTTCTAGTGCATAAGGTTGACGGTAACTGGCAGGAAAATACAGCACTTCATTTTGGGAGAGGAGCTGTTCAAAATCATTTAAAAAATAGGCCGCCTGTTCTGCATCATCTAGCACTAAAAGTAAAAACTGTTGATTTTTTTGGAAGGCTGCTGCTAAGCGAAAACTCATTCCTGAGCCAACTAAGCCTCGTAAATGAACACAAGTTTTCTCAAAAAACGCTGATTCTAGTGTTTTTTGGGAAGCGAGCTCATCAAATGCATTCAATAAAGTAGTAATCGTTTTTTTTTTGGCAAATATACTTGGCTTAAAACAATTTTTCTTTAATT
>CBFHJD010000002.1:0-95576 GCA_965656215.1 Flavobacteriaceae bacterium | reverse complement strand
AGGTAATCCAAATTACTCAGGGCTACTGTTCGCTGATGCTCTTCCATAAAAATAAAATTTATAATATCGAGGATTATCAAGTCAGACTTCACCGTCTTTACACTTCTAAATCTATATTTACTCACAAAAAAGGGAAACTCTGGCAAATACCCGTATGCTATCATGAGGACTATGCTCCAGACTTAAAATCACTGGCTACTCAGCTGAATTTAAGCCCCAAAACCTTGATTAAAAAGCATTTTTCAGCGCATTACCAAGTCTATTTTATTGGCTTTTTACCCGGTTTTTTATATCTGAATGGTTTACCTGAGGCTCTCAAAATCTCAAGAAAAGAACAGCCTAATCCTCATGTTCCTCGAGGTAGTGTTGCGATTGGAGGTAAACAAACGGGAATTTATCCCATGAATAGTCCCGGAGGTTGGTACATTATTGGTAAAACTCCCTATTCTTTTTTTGATCCCAATAGCAAAAAACCCTGCTTTGCTCAAGCAGGAGATGCAGTTCAATTTCAATCCATTTCCAAAAAAGAATATCTAAAATTAGAAGAACAACGTATAAAAGGATCCCTAAAAATTAAGCCCTTATGATTGAAGTTCTGCATCCTGGTCTACACAGTAGTATTCAAGACTTAGGTCGTTTGGGTCACCAATCAATAGGTGTTCCCATTGGGGGTGTAATGGATCAAAATGCAATGCATTGGGCAAACCGCTTACTAAACAATTCAAAACACAGTGCCGTTCTTGAAATGAGTTTTAAAGGACCTAAACTGTTGTTTCACCAATCAACAACCATGGTTTTAGCGGGTGCTGATATGAATGCCCGACTCAATGGACTACTCATTCCAAGCTACAGCACTATTGAAATTAAGGAAAAAGACCTGCTAGAATTCGGTAATGCCAACCGTGGAAAAAGAACATACATGGCTGTTTCAGGAGGCTTTCAAACACCCGAAATATTAGGTAGTCGAAGTCAATTTGAAGGCATCACTGCTGAACCAACGCTGAGTAAAACCAAACTCATTCCCTTTGATGTGATGAAATTTAAACCTTCTAAAGGCGCGCGAATAAGACCTCCAAAAGCAGTTTCAAAAGAAATCATTATTTCAGTTTATCAAGGACCAGATTTTCATCTACTTCCTGATAAAGCAAAAAACGAACTTCGACAAAATAACTTTAGCATTTCAATCAAAAACTCGCGTATGGCGTATGTTTTAGAGGAAAAGTTAGTACATCAAATTCCTTCAATCTGGACAACTCCTGTCATACCCGGTACGGTTCAATGTACCCCAGACGGTACACTAATTGTGTTGATGCGTGATGCACAAACTACTGGAGGGTATCCACGAATTCTACAAGTCAGTGATGATGGACTAAATTGTTTAGCTCAAAAGTCAACAAAAGACTCTTTTCAATTTCAGCTCAGGGCAGTCTGATATTCCCAAAATTGTTTTTACTTTTGTATGGATAATACTTAAATGAAGATACTTCTAAAAAATGCAACCTTAATTCACGAAAAGAGTCCTTTTCACAATCAAAAAAAGGACGTATTGGTTGTCGATGGAATACTTACCCAAATAGAAGATCAGATTACCGAAGAAGATGCAATACATATAGCGCTTGAAGACCTTCACCTTTCATCAGGTTGGTTTGACCCTTGTGTTTCTTTTGGAGAACCCGGTTATGAAGAGCGTGAAACTTTAGCCAATGGTTTACTAACTGCTGCCAAAAGCGGCTTCACACAAATTATACTAAACCCCGATACCCACCCTTCATTAGATTCGCTTACAGATGTTAGTCATCTACTCCAACAAGCTCGGAATCAAACTACCGCCCTACACATTAGCGCTTCACTATCCCAAAATTCTCAAGGAGAAAACCTAGCACCTTTATTTGAAATGCACAGAGCCGGAGCCATAGCCTTTGGTGATTTTAATCAAACCTTAAAAAATCCGAATCTATTGCGCATTGCATTGGATTATGTGCAAAGTTTTGACGGCTTGATTCAAGCTTATCCATTAGATTCCAACTTGAGTAACAATGGACAAATGCACGAAGGAGAAGTCAGTACAAATCTAGGGCTAAAAGCCATTCCCCACGTAGCAGAGACCAGTAGTTTGGCACGAGATATTCAATTGTTGGAATATACTCAAGGTAGAATGCATATTCCCTATATCTCAACTGCTACGAGTGTAGAATTGATCAGAAATGCCAAGAAAAAAGGATTGAATATTAGTTGTGGAGTCCCTATTGCTCATTTGCATGCCACAGAAGAGAACTTGATGGACTTTGATGCGAACTTTAAAATTATTCCGCCCCTGCGAAACAGTAAAGATCAGCGAGCCCTTAGAGAGGGGCTCCTGGACGGTACCATCGATATGGTGACCAGTCTTCACCAACCTTTAAACCCCGAACTGAAAGACTTGGAATTTGTTCGTTCCAAAGAGGGTAGCATTGGCTTAGAAGCGGCATTCGGTATTTTACTCAACTATTTTCCTCTAGATAAGACGATCTCTTTTTTAACCCGAGGTAAAGCCGCTTTTAAAATTAAAAATTCTGGTTTTGAAATTGGTTCTACAGCCGACTTTACCTTCTTTTCACCTAAAGGAAGCAGTATCCTTGAAAAGACCCATTTACACTCTACCTCTAAAAATTGTCTCTTTTTAGGCAGTACAATTAAAGGGACTGTTTACGGCAGCCTTAGAGGAGATTCCGTTCAACACAACGACTAATTCAACCAACATGCTAGAATACCGCATTCAAAATGCAACTTCATCTGACAAAGAAAACACCCCTGCTATCATTTTGATACACGGTTATGGAAGTAACGCTGATGATTTATTTAGTTTTGCTCCCTATCTTCCTAAAAATCATACCATTATCGCTATTCAAGCACCACTTACTTTGAGTCCTAATAGTTATGCGTGGTATCCCTTGCAGATGGATCCTTCCGGAGCAATTACCTCAGAGCTTGAAGCAGCTTGGAGTGCCGTTCAATTGATTGTTGACAACATCAATGAACTGGTCAAAATACACAAACTTGATGCTGCAGATATCAGTTTATTAGGCTTTAGCCAAGGAGCCATATTAAGTTGGGCAATTGCATACCACCATTCAGACAACATAAGAAGAATAGTTGCCTTAAGCGGAATGGTACACGAAAGTGTCAACACTAGTGAAGCACCGAACTTTCTCGCCTATTCGAGCCATGGCATAAATGACCAAGTGATTCCAATCAGTCAACCCAGAAATACTATTGTTCCTTTAAGTAAGCAATACAACCAGATCAGTTATCACGAATACAATGACGGCCATACTGTCTCACAAGAAAATTTTAATCAATTTGTCGCTTGGTTAGAAAAAACTAACCTATAGAGGATTGACAACGGATTTCAAAGGATTAAATTCAAATCCTTTTGATGCTTTTTTATAAGTCAAAAAAGCCTGCCCTTTATTTTTAGTGCTTCGGAACCCAATCAATACCCAGTCTTCATTGACCAGTTGAATATTGTCGATTAAAAAGCGTTCTCCCTGAGGTAAGTCTTGAATCAAATTCTTTAAGTCTCTGTCATTATTGAATGATAATAATGCAATTTTAAGGGCTTCGGACGTTTCAGTATCCCCCTCAAAAGTAAAATATTGCTGAACGGAAAGTGTCTTTTTTAAATTAGATAAAGAATCTTTTAAACGAAGCTGTAAGCTGTTTTGATTCTGTATTAGTCGGTCTTGATGATTTAAAATTTTATTGGTATTGATCAACTGAAAAAACAGGATAATACAGACAAACAGAAAAAGGTAAAAAACGATTTTAAATTTCATAACTCAATTAGAGGTTACCGTTAAGGTGTCATAGGCTAAAAATACGTTAGGGGGCAATATTTCACTCACCTCATCATGAAAACCCATCAGGTGGCTAATATGGGTTAAATAAGCCTTTTTAGGGTTTATTTTTTCGATCATTTCCAAGGCCTCTTCCAGGTTTAGATGGTTGGGGTGTGATTCCGTTCGCAAAGCACTCAGTACCAAAACATCCAAGTCTTTAAGCTTTTGATGTTCTTCTTCCGAAATAGTCTTTACATCCGTGAGGTAACAAAAATTATCTATTCGAAACCCCATTACTGCTAATGTATTGTGATATACTTCAACAGGAATAATAGTTTTTTCTTTAAATATAAAGGACTCTTGACTAGTGATTTCATGCTGGTCAACAGAGGGTGCTCCAGGATATTTATTTACGGAAGAAAAAATATATCCAAACCGCATACTCAGGTTGTCTAAAACACGTTGACTTCCATACACTGGAATGTTTCCTTGTCTAAAGAAATAAGGACGAATATCATCCAAACCGGCGGTATGATCTGCATGTTCGTGGGTAAACAAGATACCGTCCAGCTGAGTACAGTCAGTACGTAACATCTGCTGTCTAAAATCTGGTCCACAGTCAATAACTAGATTGGTATTTTTCCATTGAATTAAGACGGATACACGGAGTCGTTTGTCTTTGGAATTATCACTCAAACAAACAGGATGCGTACTCCCAATGACGGGGATTCCTTGTGAAGTTCCAGTACCTAAAAAATGAATTTTTAACATCTTGAAACAAAGGTACCGTTTTGCTTTTTACATACCATGGAACTTTGTATTTTTGAAATAACAAATAAAAGATGAGCGTCACAATTAAAGGAGATCATGGTTTTGATAACAAACCATCCATTGAAGCCAAGGCGCTTCGGATCAATCTCAACCCTTACATTTACGGTACTTTTGCTGAAATTGGTGCAGGACAAGAAGTTGCACGACACTTTTTCAAAGTTGGAGGTTCCTCTGGAACCATTGCCAAGACCATCAGTGCCTACGACAAAAACTTCAGTGATACCATCTATGGAGAAGAAGCCGACGGCCGCTATGTGACCGAAACGCGTTTGGACAAGATGATGTCTCACGAAATGCATTTGCTTAAAAAGCGAATTCCCAAAGCAGAGCAGCCAAATAAAATGTTTTTTACCCTTGCCAATACCGTAGCAACTATCGATTTTGCTAAAAAATTCAAAGGACACGGTTGGATGGGTATTCGTTTCCAGACCGATCCAGAAGGACCCTATAATCAAATCGTACTTCACGTTCGTTTCCACCAAACTGAAGCTCGATTGCAACAAGAAGCTCTGGGCTTTATGGGAGTAAATTTAGTATATGGCGCTTTTTACAAACATCACAATCCAAAAAAATTATTGCGTTATCTCTATGACAGTATAGACAATGACGCCATTGAAATTGATACCATCAATTTTTCGGGACCTCAGTTTGAATCAGTTGACAACCGCCTGATGAGTTTACAACTGATCCGAAACGGCATGACTGAAGCTGTCATGTTTGATTCCAGCGGAAACAATATTCTCCCCGCTCGTATTCTATATAAAAAAAATATCCTCGCTTTACGTGGAAGCTTTCGTCCAGTGACCAAGGTCAATATCGATATGTTGGAAAAATCCTATCAAATTTTCACTAAAGAGGCGAATGTTGACGAAAACAAAACCGAAGTCATCTTTGAAATTACCCTCTCCAACCTTAGGGCACAAGGCGAAATTGACGAAAAGGACTTTATGGACCGTGCCAAACTGCTCTGTTCCCTTGGACATACGGTCATGATTTCAAATTTTAAAGAATACTATCGTTTGGTAGACTATTTCTCTCATTACACAAAAAAACAAGTGGGTCTTGCCATGGGAGTCAACAACTTTGTTGAAATTTTTGATGAACAGTATTATCAAGATTTAAGTGGTGGAATATTGGAAGCTTTTGGGAAAATGTTTTACAACAACTTAAAAGTGTACCTCTACCCCATGCGTAATCAAGAAAATGAAACGATCACAGACAGTAATAACTTAAAGCTTCATCCGCGTATGAAAGACTTTTATAAGTTCTTTAAATACAACGGTAAAATCGTGGACATTTTCGATTATGAAAGCAGCCACCTCAACATTTTTTCCAGAACCATTCTTCAAAAAATTAAAGCGAATGAGCAGGGCTGGGAAGACGACCTTCCAGTGGGGATAGCGGAAATGATCAAAAAGAACCAAATGTTTGGGTATCAAGCCTAAATTTTAGTGACCGTTTTTCAATTCTATCTATTTTTTATACATTTAATTTTTCCGAACCCAAATCTGTAGTTGATATCAATTTCGCAATATGCGATTTAGGGTTTGAATTAATTTAATTTTAAACCCAATCTTATGAACTCTACACTTCAACTTACCCCCTTATCTTTAGACTATCTAAATCAAACTCGTAAATGGACCTATTTTTTATCCATCATCGGTTTTATTTTTTGTGGTCTTCTTGCTTTAGCTGGCCTATTTTTTGGTTCGATCATGACTTCTTTAGACCATTTTACCTCAGAATTTACTGGTGGCAGTTCCATGGCAGCTTTAGGCTCTGGTTTTATGACTGTTTTTTATCTTGTCGTTGCCTTTTTGATTTTTATTATTTACCGCTACCTCTTCCGCTTTTCTGTTCATTTAAAAACAGCCTTAGCGTCTAATGAAAACATTGCTTTGGAGGATAGTTTTAAAAACTTGAAATCCTATTGGAAAATCACCGGCATCATTACAATCATTGCCCTAGTATTTTATGCTATAGCTTTTCTTTTTGCACTAATTGGAATCTTTGCAGCTGGTACAATGGCTTCCTATTATTAAATTATTTGTACTTCATTTTTTTTAGGATAAAAATACATGTCATTCGTGACCAAAACAAAACGCTGCTTAATTTCTTAAGTAGCGTTTTTATTGATTTTAAAAAGAGTTTTTACCTACTCTAAAATCTGAGCTGCGTGTTCTTTGGTCTTGACCTTGTCAATGACCCGTTCCACAATCCCCGATTCGTCTACAATAAAGGTTTTACGATGAATACCATCATATTCTTTACCCATAAATTTTTTGAGCCCCCAAACCCCAAAGGCATTGATGACTTCTTTTTCTGTATCTGCTAAAAGCGGAAAGGGAAAATCGAATTTATCGACAAAGTTTTTTTGTGCCTTTTCCGTATCGGCGCTTACACCCAATAGTACATAGCCTGCTTTAGTGAGTTCTGCATAGTGATCTCTAAGATCACAGGCTTCAGCAGTACAGCCAGGGGTATTGGCTTTAGGGTAGAAAAAAACAACGACTTTAGAGCCTTTATACTGCTCTAAAGATTGAGAATTTCCCAAATGGTCGTTTACGGTAAATGGAGGAACTTTATCTCCTACTTTTAATGTGTTCATAATTCATAGCGTTTTGTATTTTCGAAGATAAAAAATCTCCATGACAAAAAAAGAAAAAGTATCCTTTGCCATCGAAACCTTGGAGGAATTGTATCCTGAGATTCCGATTCCTTTAGACCACAAGGATCCATACACGCTATTAATTGCAGTACTTCTTTCGGCACAAAGCACTGACGTTCGTGTCAATCAAATAACTCCTTTACTTTTTGCCAGAGCTTCCAATCCCACTGAAATGATCAAGTTATCTGTAGAAGAAATTCGCGATATTATTCGTCCTGTTGGCTTATCTCCAATGAAATCAAAGGGGATTCATGGCTTGTCAAAAATTTTGCTGGAAAAACACAACGGATTGGTTCCTCAAGATTTTGAAGCCTTAGAAGAACTTCCAGCCGTGGGACATAAAACAGCAAGTGTCGTAATGGCACAAGCCTTTGGTGTACCTGCTTTTCCAGTAGATACTCATATTCAGCGTTTGATGTACCGCTGGGGGTTTTCAAATGGAAAAAATGTAGTACAGACAGAACGAGACGCCAAACGGCTATTCCCTAAAGAGAAATGGAATGATTTACATTTGCAAATTATATGGTACGGACGTGAATACAGTCCTGCTCGAGGTTGGGATTTAGAAAAAGACATTATTACCAAAACAATTGGAAGAAAGACAGTGCTAAACGCCTATAAAAAATAGACTAGTTTTTGAGTAAGTCTAAAGTTTTGGATTCTTTCTTCTTGTTAGAGTACGCTTTTGAAAATGCCAAGATACGGTCAACGACGATTTTTCGTGGTTGATCAGTTTTTGGCTCCAATGATGTTTTTGAGGAGTAATTTTTTGCCATAAAAGTTGTATTGCATTTAGAACGGCAAAAAGGTAAAAAAATTGCTAGAGGCTTAAAACAATTTGATTTTCATCAATTAATTTTCTTAAGTTGATGATGGCATAGCGCATTCTGCCTAATGCGGTATTGATGCTCACATTAGTATTCTCTGCAATCTCTTTAAAGCTCATATCGCGATACAAGCGCATAATCAAGACTTCTTTTTGATCTTCAGGAAGTTCCTGTACTAATTTCTGTAAATCTTTGACAACTTGATCCTGAACCATACCGTGCTCTACGTTGGGTGAATTGTCTGATATGAACTGAAAAATATCAAAATCTTCAGTGTTTTTAACTTTAGGCATACGGCTGCTTTTTCTAAAAAAATCAATCACCAAATTGTGAGCAATACGCATGGTCCAAGGAAGAAATTTACCTTCCTCATTGTACTGTCCTCCTTTGAGGGTGCGAATAACTTTGATGAATGTATCTTGAAAAATATCTTCCGCAGTATCACGATCTTGAACTTTAGAATTGATGAAATTAAAAATCCTTGCTTGGTGTCTATTGATGAGTCGTTCCAAGGCAATTTCAGAACCTGAAAGGTATTGTTGGACTAATAAGGAATCTGGTGTTGAGGTAGTAGCGTCTGTTTTCATAAATAAAATTACTAGGGCTGTTGCCGTTAAAAAAAACCGAAATTTTATAAGTAATTTTATTTTATACGCATTTGTTTTGCTTCACAAATATACATATTTTATTTAAAGTGTTTATCATTTAACATTTTAGTGATAAAAACGACCTTTCATTTTAGACAAATTCTCTCTTAGATCTATTACCAAACTCGAAGGATTTCAAGCTTAAAAATTGTAAATTGCCCCCCTTTTAAAACCGCTATGAAAAACATTTTGGATTCCGATCCGAAACAGAATATCATCATTAAGGGAGCACATCTGCACAATTTGAAGCATGTAGATCTCGTCATACCCCGCAACAAAATGACCGTTATGACTGGTCTATCTGGCTCAGGAAAGTCTTCTTTAGCATTTGATACGCTTTATGCTGAAGGCCAAAGACGTTATGTAGAAAGTCTTTCTTCTTATGCTCGTCAGTTTATGGGTCGATTGAGTAAGCCCAAAGTGGATTTCATCAAAGGACTGGCACCAGCCATCGCTGTAGAGCAAAAAGTCAATACCTCTAACCCACGATCCACAGTAGGAACCAAGACCGAGATTTACGACTACATTAAATTATTGTACGCTAGAATTGGAAAAACCTACTCCCCTATTTCCGATCGGGAGGTTAAAAAAGACACAGTAACCGATGTCGTTAGTCAAATTAAGCAGCTCGAAACTGGAGCGAGATTGTTACTGCTTTCTCCCGTAAAAAAAGACGGTGATCGCAGCACAAAAGACAAGATTAAAATTTTTATTCAACAAGGTTTTGCACGCATTTATAGCCAGGGTAAAACCCTTTCACTAGACGGCTTAAAGGAAACTCCTAAGGGAGAGTTTGATTTGGTTATCGATCGATTGGTAATTCGCCATGAAGAAGATTTTTACAACCGCATAGCTGATGCTGTTGAAATGGCGTTTTATGAAGGGAAGGGCTATTGCTCTTTATTACAGCTGAGTGACGAAAAACGATTTGAGTTTTCAAATAAATTTGAGCTGGACGGAATAGATTTTATTCAGCCGAATGTACATTTATTTAGCTTTAACAACCCCCTGGGTGCCTGCCCTAGCTGCGAAGGATTTGGAGATGTGATTGGAATTGATCCTGAATTGGTGATCCCTGACACCAGTCTATCTATTTACGACAATGCCATAGTTCCTTGGAGAGGTACGGGTATGCGCAAGTTCTATTCTAAATTAATTGACCAAGCTTATCGGTTTGACTTTCCCATCCACAAACCCTATTTTGAGTTATCCAAAGAGCAGCAAGAATTGGTCTGGAACGGGAACTCCTATTTTACTGGAATCAATGATTTCTTTAAGAAAATAGAAGCAAAAAATTACAAGATTCAAAATCGAGTATTACTTTCCCGTTACAGGGGAAAAACTTCGTGTTCGCTTTGTAAAGGTTCTCGACTCAAAGAAGCTGCACATTACGTTAAAATTACTGACAAAAGTTTACCGGAATTATTGCAAATTTCTATTGATGAGTTGGCACTCTTTTTTAGAAAACTCAAACTTGACCAATACGATACCGAAGTTGCCAGTAGATTACTCAAAGAGATCAACAGCAGACTCGAATTTGTTCAAGAAGTTGGCTTAGGGTATCTAACCCTCAACAGGCGTTCTAATAGTTTATCTGGAGGCGAATCACAGCGGATTCAATTGGCTACATCTTTAGGAAGTAGTCTAGTTGGTTCAATGTATATTCTTGACGAACCTTCCATAGGGCTTCATTCCAGAGACAATGAAAAGTTGATTGAAGTCTTGAAGAATTTAAGGGATTTAGGAAATACAGTTATTGTGGTAGAGCATGATGAAGACATCATGCAAGCTGCAGATCATATTGTTGATATTGGACCAGAAGCAGGAACTTTTGGTGGAGAAATTGTCGCCCAAGGGACGTTTAAAAAAATTTTAAAAAGCAAAGGACTTACCTCAGATTACCTGAATGGTAATCTAGAAATCAAACTGCCTGAAAAAAGGAGAAAAAGCAGTAAGAAACTGACTTTAAAAGGTGCGCGAGAACATAATTTAAAAAATATCGATGTTGAGATTCCCTTAGGCTGTCTTACAGTAGTAAGCGGAGTATCGGGGAGTGGTAAAACAAGTTTAGTCAAAAAAATACTCTATCCTGCCCTTTTGCGTTCCTTTGATATTTATAGTCATAAACCAGGTTCTTTTAGCAGCTTGGATGGTGATCTTGACACGCTTAAAAGTGTTGAGTTTGTTGATCAGAATCCTATAGGAAGGTCTTCTAGATCCAATCCGGTTACCTACATAAAAGCCTATGATGAGATACGTGCTCTTTATGCTTCTAATAAGCTGTCAAAACATCGCGGTTATATGCCCAAACACTTTTCCTTTAATGTTGATGGAGGACGCTGTGACCAGTGCAAAGGAGAAGGGACAATTACCATAGAGATGCAGTTTATGGCTGATGTGGTCTTGGAATGTGAGCACTGTAAAGGAAAACGATTTAAAAAGGAGATTCAAGAAGTTAAATTTAACGAAGTTTCTATTGATCAATTATTAGAAATGACAGTGGATACTGCCATGGCATTTTTTGAAAAACATCAAGTTAAAAAGATCATTCAAAAACTACAACCCCTGCAAGATGTTGGATTAGGCTATGTCACTTTGGGGCAATCTTCCGCTACCCTATCTGGAGGAGAGGCACAGCGAATCAAGTTGGCTTCCTTTATCAGTCAGGGAACCACCAAAGAGAAAGTGTTGTTTATTTTTGACGAACCTACTACAGGCTTACATTTTCACGACATTCAAAAATTGATTGCCTCATTTAATGCATTAATTGATCGAGGACATTCCATTGTTGTGGTAGAACACAATTTGGAGCTAATCAAATGCGCAGACCATCTTATTGATCTGGGGCCAGAAGCCGGAGCTTATGGGGGCTATTTAGTGGGTCAAGGAACTCCTGAACAGATTGCCAGCATCAAAGAATCCCATACAGGACGCTATTTAGTCAAAAAACTGCCTTAAAATTGATTTTAATTCGCTTGAGTATAGTTTCTATATCAGATGACCATCTGAAAGCAAAAAACGGAATTCCGAATAATACAACAATTAAAAAACTTCTCATTAAAATTGAAATCAATGGATGCATCATCGTTGGGATGAAGTAAACTATTCCATAAATCATAAATATACTTCCAATGATACTAAAGGATTTACTGTTGTACGGATGAATCTTAAAAACTAAATAAATCAATATAATTTTACAGATATTAATAAACACAATGACAATTAATGTCGCTAAAGCAGCACCTATAATACCATAGGCATTGATGAAATAATAATTTAAAATTACGGCGAGAAGTGCAGAGCTAACTGAAAACCAAAAAACGTAAGAATAGTATTTTGAATTACTGATGATGTTATTTAAACAACCCATGGACATACTGAATAACTTACCTAAAGACACAATAATCACCACACTAAAAGCTGACACATAGCCTTCTTGATCAATCAAATCATAAAAATCCAACAGATTTAAATTGATGACTAAAAAAGCTAATCCGCTGACTACCATTAAATTGGCGCTACTCTTTTTCAGCAACACTTCCAAACGAGACATATCATTAGCATTCAAAGCAGTGGCAACTAAAGGACTAGTAATTTGAAACATGGCGCGTCCAGGTGCCTCAACCACAGCTGCTATGTACAATGCAACAGCATAAAATGCTACATTTTCATCTGAAGTAATGGCAAAAATCATAGACTTATCAATATCTAAAATAAAACTAGCTGCAGCACCAGAAAGAAATATTAAAGCACTGTAACGCAACATAGCTCGCCAATTAGACGGCAATCTAAATTCAAAGGAAGGAACATAAACATAAAAGCTATATGCGGCTATAAAAAATAAACGCAAATAATACCCTATAATGAGATAGTCGATAAAAGTATTTAAATCAATCCATTCAAATATGTAGGCAATCAATAAGCTAAAAGTGAGTAGTCTCGGATAGACTTCTTTAAGGAAATTTCCAAAAACTGATTGTAAATGTACCCTGAGCCAACTAAAGAATATCTCAAAATATGCAGTTGCTATGGCAACGGCTAAAATAAGAAAAGGAAAACGACCTACCGTATCGCTACTTCCTGATATAAAATTGAGAACATCTGCATTATACTTATAGTACATTGGGAGAATCAAAAGTAAAATAACCAGAGGAAATAGTAATACGAACCACAACAAACGATCTCGCTCCTCTTTGGTTTTTGAATCACTAAAATATTTGATCAGAGTATGCTGAACTCCAAAAGAAATAAAGGGCTGAATTAAATTGGAATTAGCTAATAAAGCCACAATAAGCCCTTGAAACTCTTTTCCTGGATAACGAGGATACAAAAAAACCATATTGATGGCTCCAATCAAAAATGCAATACCTATACTGATTACATTGTAAATCGACTGTTTAGCTACTATACCCATAGATCAGACTGCTTGAATTTGAGACCGTGCTTTTGCATAATAAATTCCTCCTAAAAACAATATAAATAGAATCAAGCTTCCCCATCGTATTTGCGAGCCCTGACTTACTAATTGAGGCTTAAAACGAAAAATAATAGTTGACTTTCCCGAGGGAATTTCAAGACCTCGAAGTACATAATTAACATTGACAATCGGACTGATTTTACCATTTACAGTGGCAGTCCAACCATGGGGATAATACATCTCTGAAAATACCACGAATTGTTTTGACTGCGTTTGTATTTCATAAATCAATTCATCAGGTTTGGAGTTGGTCAATTCGATTGTTGTTAATGAATCCTTGTTGTATTTCAGTGCAAGGTTTTTTGGAAATGTATTTTCAATTACTAGTGCTTCAGCGGAAAAGTCAGTTGTTTTCAATTCTTCGAGCAAGGCATCTGCTGAGGGGGAAACCTTGATCTCGTTTACAGTCCAAGCAGCTCCTAACGCATTTGGATTATTAAGAGGCTGCAAAGTATTTTCTTCCTGATTCGTTATCAAAACGTATTTCACATTTAAAATATCTAAAACACCTGCAATCTGGTGTGTGTTATAATAATCAAACAACTCTTCAAAACGTCTGGGCTTAGCTCCATGATACCCTCCTAAACTGTTGTGAAAATAAGCAGTTCTTGCTCCAGTGAGTCCCAATTGAGGTTCGAAAACACGAAAACGACTACTGTCTTGCTGAATGGCTCGATCTGCAGCTGTAATTTGAAATGGAACTGCTGCTCGTGACGGGTTTACAAAAGCATCTTTTGTGATGTAGCGTGAAGAAACTCCAAGTAAATCAAAAAGCATGATCCCAATACAGAAAATTAAAACCAGATTCCGCCGGGCACTTTTGAGTTGATAATACCAAACTACAAAAGCCAACAAGATAATGATGAGTAGTGCCCTAATGATGTCTTCTCGAAAAATGGATATTCGAGCTTGTTTGATAACATTGACCAATTCACCTCCATAAATTTCTGTGAAATACGCATCATTGACTCCAGTAAATGTGAAACTCCCCTGAAACAATAATAGAATTATTAAAAAAAGGATGGGGACTCCTAAAACCCTAGCAAATTTTTTAAAATCAAACTTAGCTTGTTTAGTTAAAGCCCACTGAAGTCCCAAGACAGCCAATATAGGAAAACAAAATTCCAAAACAACTTGAATCGAAGAAACCGCTCTAAATTTGTTGTAAAAAGGAATGTAATCGATAAAAAAGTTAGTGAGTAAAGAGAAGTTCTTACCCCATGAAAGCACTAAGGAAAATAAAACTCCTACAGCCAGAGCATTTCGTAAAGGAGAACGCACAAAAACAAGGGCTAATAAGGCAAAAAAGAATACTGAGACACCAATGTATGCTGGTGCTTCAAGTATGGGCTGTGCACCCCAATAGGTCGGAATATTTGCTGTAAACTGTCTGGCTTGAGGAGGCCGAACTCCGTTGCTGATTAAAAATTCGTAAACACCATGTTCTTCTCCTAAATTTTCACTTGATCCCCCACCTTGAATACGTGGAGCAATTAAATTCAGACTTTCAAAAATTCCGTAACTGTATTCTGTAATGTAGTCATAATCCAATCCACTACTCTGCTCTTTGGGACTTCCATCTGCTTTCAACTTGAGTTCACTTGCGCCTCGTGTACTGAATTTAGCATATTCAGCAGTAGCTAGAAGTGGGGTTGCATTAAATCCCAGAGCTAATATCCCCGACACAATTAAGAGCCCCAAGGAACGTACGTAAACTGAAATCTGCTTGTCTTTATAAGCTTGAACACCCCAAACCAAAACAAAAACAGCCAGCAAAAGAAGTAAATAATAGGTCATTTGATAGTGATTTGCACGTATCTGCATACCCAAAGCAAGGCTCGAAAGTAAAAATCCCCAAAAATAATTCCTCTGAAACAACAGCACCACTCCCCCAATTACAAATGGAAAAAAACTGACCGCTAAAGCTTTCGTATTATGCCCTACTTGCAAAATAATAAGTAAATAGGTTGAAAAACCAAAAGCGAATGCTCCAAATAAAGCAGTATGCCAAGGGATTTTCAGTATTAGAAGCAACAAATAAGCTCCTAAAAAATATAAAAAGAGAATATGAACCGGTCTAGGTAGTATGCGTAAAAAACTGTAGATGGGGCTGAGGAAATCATAGGGATATTTAGCTCCTAATTGATAAGTCGGCATACCACCGTATGCGTTATCTATCCAGAAGGTTTCTTCACCTGTTTGCTCTCGATGACTTTTGAGTTGTTTTGCCATGCCCTCGTATTGTCTAATATCAGACTGCAATAAGGTTTTTCCAGATAACACTGGATAATAAAAGGCAAGTGAGATTAAAGCAAGACCAATAATTACGATTGGGTGAATATATGCTTTAGTTCTTATGAAAGAGTCAATCCAATTCTTCATAGTCAATGTATTCTCCAATGGTATCAGAAGGAGATTTTGTTTTTTTGGGGGGTGGGGTTTCTTTTTTCTGTTTCTGAGTAGAAGCTTTTTTAACAAAACTTGACAACATCAGTTTGAATAAAAAAGGAGAAATCAATCGGAGGAGGTAAATTCCTCCTAAAAAAAGCAATAAAAATTTTAAGAGTGCGCCCAAGTCTGTGGTTTAATTCCAAAAATAACCAATTCATACCTATTGTCGAAAAATAATGACTCAATAATGGATTCATGGTCTAAATTTCAGACAAATCTCACCTATATTTGTACTATGAATCGCAGATGGTCCATTTTACTAATTGTTTTAGGAAGTTTTTCTGCAATAGCACAATATACTGACCAAATTAACTCCAACAGACCGGGAGCATCCATTGGCACATTTTCTGTGGGTAAAAATGTGGTTCAAGCTGAAGCTGGTATTGCGTTTAGAAATTTTACTCATGCCGGATACAACAACTCTACATTTAGTGGAGGTATTGGTTTTTTGTCTCTGCGTTGGGGATTTTTACTTGAAACTTTAGAGATGACCTACGAAGGACAATACCTTCGTGGTACTTTAAACTCAAAGGTGTTAAATGTACCAACGGCATATCCACGGAGTGGATTTCTGCAAAATTTCATAGGATTAAAGTACTTGCTATACGATCCTTTTAGAAAAGAAAAGCAAGTAAACACCTACAGCTGGAAGGCCAACAACGGTTTTAAACTCAAAGATCTGATCCCGGCAATATCCTTAACCCTAGGTGGAAATGTAAGTTTTGAAAAAAACAACCCTTTTCCATACAATAATGTTTTTGGGACACTTTACAGACCCATTCTATTTCAAAACCTAGGAATCCGTTATGATGAGGAACCTTTTTTCCATCTTCGTGGAACTTTAGCTACACAATCTCATTTTTTAGGTACTTGGGTATTTGTGACTAATTTCACCTATGATCGCTATTTGTCAGAATATCCTCAGAAAAGCTACATCCTTACCCTAACCCATACCCTTGATCCTTTGTGGTCTGTTTATATTGAAAATCAAGGGAGATTCAGTGATCTATATAACGACTATTTATTCAGATTGGGCGCAGCCTATTTATGGAGTGACAATATTCAATTTGAAGCTACTCTTGGATCATCACTAAAAAACACCCCACACCAGCTGCTGGTTAATGCTGGGGTTTCCTACAGACTTGATTTTCACAAAGACTTCATTTCTGCTGAAGAAATACAAGAAAAAGAAACAAAAAAACAAGAACGTCAACTCAATAAAGCTCTTAAAAAAAATTCGAAAGGAGAAAAGAAAAGAAAGCGCAAAGCGAAAAGAAACTAACCATGAATCAAAATATAATTTTAAAAGTTGTTGAAAGCCCAAAAGACTTTGATGCTTTTGTCAGGTTTCCCTTTGATTTGTACAGAGACAATCCATACTGGGTGCCACCGCTCATCAACGAAGAAATTGAAACCATAAATCCAGATGTTAATCCAGTTTATCAAAACGCTAAAGCTCGTTTTTTCTTAGCTTACAAGGGTAATGAAATTGTGGGGAGAATTGCTGCAATGATCAACTGGATTGAGGTTAACGAAGTAGGGAAAAGCAAAGTTCGCTTCGGTTGGTTTGATGTAGTCGATGATCTAGAAGTTTCAAAATTACTCTTGGAACAGGTAAGGCTATTTGGAGAAGAACACCATTTAAAAACCATTGAAGGACCTATGGGGTTTTCTAATCTAGATAAGGCAGGAATGTTGATTGAAGGGTTTGAAGAACGCAATACCATGATTACATTGTATAACGCTCCTTACTACAGAAATCATTTAGAAGCCTTGGGTTATAAAATCAATGCTAAATGGGTAGAGTATGAAATTAAAATCGATGACTTTGAAACCTCACCCGAGAAAGTGAAGCGATTTTCAAAGTTGATTATGGATCGGTATAAACTCTCTTTACTACAATTCAAAACTAAAGGCGACATTCTTCCTTATATAGACCAAATGTTTGAATTACTGGATGAAACGTATAATAAACTCCAGACTTTTGTGCCCATCCAAAACTATCAAATAGAACATTATAAAAAACGTTATATCCGTTTTATTCACCCTGATTTTATCAAATGTATTGTGGACTCTGAAGGAAAATTAATTGCATTTTCCATCACCATGCCCTCATTTACCGATGCGCTTAAAAAAATTAACGGTAAGATTAATCTGTTTAATTTTTACTATCTATTAAAAGCACTTCGAAAAAATAATCGCGCCTCTTTTTATCTCATTGGAGTTCACCCCGACTATCAAAACAAGGGAATTACGGCCATCATCTTTAATGAAATGCAAAAGCTTTTTAATAAGCGAAATATTAATATCGTAGAGACCAACCCTGAGTTAGAAGAAAATACAGCCATTCAAAAACTTTGGAAAAACTATGAAAATAGACTCCATAAAAAGCGTGCTACCTTTATTAAAGATGTTTAAAAAAAATTTATGTTAAGTGACGGAACCATCATAGCATTATCAACCCCGCAAGGAAGTGGAGCTATTGGTGTCATTCGACTATCAGGGCCACAGGCTTTTAAAAAAATAGCCCTTTTTTTTAAACCAAAAGGACAGAAATCGTGGAATAAAATCGAACCCAACCGATCCCTTTTAGGATACTTTAAAAAAGAGTCTGATCTCATTGACGAAGTGCTTATAACTCCTTTTAAAGCACCTTATTCTTATACGGGTGAAGATGTAATTGAAATTTCGTGTCATGGATCTCCATTCATCCTCCAACAAATTATTTCCTGTTTTCTTGATCAGGGAGTTAAACCTGCAAAGCCAGGAGAATTTACA
The DNA here is from genome assembly GCA_965656215.1 of Flavobacteriaceae bacterium. Taxonomy (GTDB): domain Bacteria; phylum Bacteroidota; class Bacteroidia; order Flavobacteriales; family Flavobacteriaceae; genus MS024-2A. The sequence goes on along the minus strand of CBFHJD010000002.1, from coordinate 77,079 downwards.
CTTAGAGCCTATCTCAATAAAAAAATGGATTTGAGTCAGGCTGAAGCAGTTGCAGATCTTATTGCATCAGAAAGTGCTGAAGCCCATCGGATTGCAATGCAACAAATGCGAGGTGGTTTTTCAAAAGGGATGGAGGAATTAAGACAACAATTGATTCAATTTAAGGCGCTGATCGAATTGGAATTGGACTTTAGCGAAGAAGAAGTCAATTTTGCTGAAACAACAGAATTGAAGTCTTTATTAAACAAACTTCAGACAGAAATTCAAGTTCTAAAAGATTCTTTTGCCTATGGAAATGTAATCAAAAAAGGGGTTCCTGTAGCTATTGCAGGAAAACCTAACGTAGGGAAATCCTCTCTTCTCAATGCACTTTTTAACGAAGAAAAAGCAATTGTGTCTCCAATTGCTGGAACTACTAGAGATACTATTGAGGACACGCTAATCATTGAGGGAATTCAATACCGTTTTATTGATACGGCAGGCCTAAGACAAACCGATGATGCTATAGAATCAATTGGAGTGGCTAAAGCAAAAGAGAAAGTAACCCAAGCGAGTATTCTTCTTTATCTATATGATAAATCAACTCCTGCCTTGGAATTGGCAAAGGAGCTTTTCTCTCTTTATCATGAAAACCTGGTTGTTCTTCTACTCCAAAATAAAATTGACCTTGAGCCTAATGGATACGATCAGGAATTTTGCGCTGCCATTGGCCACGAACTGGATTCGAAAATTAAATTCAATTGCTTAGGAATAACAACTAAAGAGTCTGAATCTCTTATCCCACTTAAAAAAGAATTAAATCAATCCGTTCAATCCATCGGAAATAATAATGGCCTAATTGTAAATAATAGCCGCCACTTTCATGCACTTACCGAGGCGCTAGTTTCTATTGAAAATGTGAAAAAAGGAATTTTAAATGGCTTGCCTGGAGACTTGTTAAGTATAGACCTTAAAGAAGCTATTGAATATGTAGGAACCATTACTGGTGCAATTGACAATGACCATGATGTTTTAGGCGCTATTTTTAGTCAGTTTTGTATCGGAAAGTAACTCCTTTCTAAAGAATTATAAAGAACTTTAAATCCCTTGCTATTATTGAAAATTTGGATGTTTAACCCCGACAAATAAGACCTTATTCGTATACCAATTAGGTATAAATGTCAAAACTAACTAAAATGCAAAACTCTATTTAAACGCAAAAAAGAATCTACATTAATTTAGGGTCATTACTAGATTAAAAAGATAATATCTTTGTAAATAGTTGTGTATCACTGAAAAACAAGTATATAAAACATACGCACGTTTCAGAGCGTAAATTCAGAACGATTTTACGCTTGTTTTGTGTGGATTTGACGGCGGTTCAGATAGCTCATTTGACCAATACAAATCGTAACTCAATAAATAGAATTTTGAGACTGTTTAGAGTATTTTAAATTTAAGCCTATTGGAGAACTCCTTAAAAGGCGAAATAGATATGGATGAATCATTCTTTGGGGCTAGGCAAGTTAAGGGGAAAAGAGGCAGAGGAACTTATGGAAAAACAATTGTCTTTTGTATTTATAAGCGTAATGGGAAGGTTTATACAGAAGTGGAAAACTGTTCTAGAGCTACTTGACCAATAAGCGCTACACATTGTAAATCAAAAGAACACAAAATATACTTGAACAAATCAAAAAAAGAAAATCGCCTAAAAATTACTTTTTAGACGACCTCTTTTTAAAATTTTTAAAGGCAGTTATAGAGAAATGTCAAATGAATATTTGGAATCGTCAAAACTTACATTTGGATAATTTACCGTTGCATTATCTACGTTAACTTCGGTGATTTCACCATTAATATAAATGGTCATTATATTTTCAACTAGCAATGGCTTCCCATCTTCTCCTTCTGGTAAAGAAGTAACTACGGAGTCATTATCTCTATCGGTTAAGATATCAAAAAATACCGCAACTTGCACCATGGTGCCTTCTACTTCAAACTCTACACTGTATTGCTGCATTAAATGCACAAACTCATCTTCGTCTAAATCATAGAATAAATCCTCATCTAGGGTTAAAGTATGACTTACCCCGTTAATTGTAGTAATGATTTCTGTTTTAGGTGCTCCTTTACTACTATAAGAGGTTTGTTTAACAACCGCATCAAAAGATTCTAAATTAAAGGCGGTTTCGCTTTTTGAACATGCAGTGATTAAAATCAAACTGCAGAAAAGAATTAGGTTTTTCATAAGTACTATAATATTTGGGGTTAATATGCTAATAATGTATGAATGTTTTAATTCTATTCCAAAAAAATAGGACACTAATTTTAAATTAAATCTTATCATGAAATTATTTCAATACAAAATTTTAAGAAATAAACTCTTTAAAAAATCAGTCATTACAGAAGAAGAGTTCAATAGACTGGGAAAACAGGGCTGGGAATTGGTTTCAACTTCTCCTGGTGATGGAGGGATTTTACAAGCATTTTTTAAAAAAGAATTATAAAAATAAAAGGTTCCTAAACAGATTTATATTATTTTTTTCAATAAAATGCATTTTTTATTTCCTACATTTAAAAGATGAATTTATTAGAAATTGTTGGGTGGATTGCTACCACCTTTGTCATCTCCTCCTTCTTAATTAACGACATGATTCGCCTTAGAGCTATAAATCTAATTGGAGCGTTTTGTTGGTTGGTTTATGGGGTAATGGCAAATGCACCTTCAATCATTTTTCTTAATGTAGTGATCATAGTCATACAGGCTTTTAAATTATGGGGACTTATAAAAAAGAAAAAAAACTAATCTCTTTTTAAAAAATAAAATGTAGTTGCATTTTAAAACTTAATTTAATTTTATTAAATTTAAAAGTTTTATGTATTGTAAGGCATTCATAAACCAATTTGTTTTTTTTTTAATCGCCTTCAAGCGGTTTTTGTTTTAGAAACAACTGATCATTAAATTTTATCAGCAAAAATTAAAAAAGCTTGAATAAAATGACTAATTTAAGAGGTCATTTGGTTAAAATTTTTTCGCTGATTAAACTTATAGCAATGATTTTCAAACCAGTACAAAATTTAAAAAATTAAATTCCTTAATTAATGCTCCAAAAACTTTTTGAAAATTTAAAGAATATGAATTCAACAAATAGTGCGATACTTTTGATTTTACTTGCCGCACTGATGAGCTCTTGTTCAAAAAAATTAGATGATGAAACTGAGGCAGACTGTATAGATGAATCTGCAATCAATCTAGAAGCTGCGTGTTATCTAATCTATGCGCCCGTTTGTGGGTGTGATGGAAAAACCTACTCCAATGATTGTGTAGCAACAAATAACGGTGTGTTAGACTTTGAAGAAGGCGCATGTAACGATTAATTAAAATAAATTACTATATGGAATGGTATCTTAAAAACAGATGGTGGATATGGACGATAACAGGAATTTATCTAGCGTACAGAATAATAACTGGTTTTTTATATCGCTAAAATGGATCCTGTTTTAAACCAACAAATAATAAAGGAGTTAACAGAAAACCTTAATCAAGTTTGGAGAAGCAATGATCAATTCCTGAAATCTGAATTTAAATTTCAAGACTATCAAGCCACAATGAAATTTGTAAATGCAGTTGCTGCACTTGCTAACACCCAGAACCATCACCCAACAATGGTTGTTGATTTTAACATGGTACAGGTCCAACTAACAACACACGACAGCGGAAACATCTTAACAATCAAGGATTTTGAACTCGCCAGAGCCATTGATCAAATACCTCTTTAAAAAGAGTTTTAGTTTGATGAGTATTTATTGTTTTACCAAAAAACAAGATGATTTATTTTATACAATAAAAAACCCTCTAAAGTATTAGAGGGTTTTTTTATTGGTATCAGTAAGCTTTAGTAATAAACCAAAACTACATGTTTAGATGAATGTTCTGAATTATCTAAAGGGAAGTTAAATTTAAATTTCTCCAGCGCACTTTAATTCCACCTCCATCGTGAATTTGAAGCGCAACTGATCCTTTGCCCTGTCCAATTTTTTCGTCCTCAAGTTCAATCATTGGTGTTCCGTTAAGCCAAGTTGTAATGGTATCACCCACAACTCGAATTTTCATTAAATTCCATTCACCCATTTTTAGTGCATTATCTTTTTCTTTTTCTGGTTTTATAAGCCAACCCCTTCCGTAAGATTCATAAACACCGCCTGTATCACTCCCTGGAGGAGCAACTTCTACTTGCCACCCGCTTACTTTAGTTCCCTCAACTGTGGAACGAATAAAAACACCACTATTCCCGTTTGCTTCTTGTTTGAATTCAAGTGTCAATTCAAAATCATCGTAATAAGCGTTAGTAGAAAGATAACCATAAGCCTTATCGGGTCCGCTTTCACAAACCAACAATCCGTCTTCAACATACCATAATTCTGTACCGTGTATTGTCCAGCCGTCCAAGTTTTTACCATTAAAAATGGATTTTTGTGCAGAAAGTGCGAAAAAATTGACCATCGCAATTGCAACTAATATGTAAGTTTTCATATATCTAACTTTTGAATCCACAATATACTTAAATAAGATTTTAATCTTAAAATTTAAAAACAAAAAAGAATTGATATATTCGAAAAAAACTTTGAAAACATCCCTCTTTTTTTTATTTGGATTGGTTTATTGTGGCTTTGTATTAAGTCAAATTGATCCCACAAAAATCGACATTGTACGAGATGAATATGGAGTCCCTCATATTTTTGCAGCTACTGATGCTGAAGTGGCTTACGGCTTGGCTTATGCCCATTCCGAAGACGATTTCAAGACCATTCAAATAAGCTATTTAGCAGGAAATAATATGCTTTCTAACTATTTGGGCAACAAAGGTCTCGGTGCTGACTTTATTGCTCAATTTATAAACTCCGAAGGGCTTTACGAATCACGTTACGAAAAAGATATTCATCCAGACTACAAAAAAATAATTGAAGCTTATGCCAAAGGGATTAACAGCTATGCTTCATCTCATCCGGAGGAAGTCTTACATCAAGGACTCTTTCCTGTGACTCCAAAAAAAATGATACGTTATGCCCAGTTGCAGTTATTCATTTCCTCTAAAGGTGATCAATGGGTACAACGGATTACACAAAATAATCTCAATTACGATTTTAGCGCTGAAGAAGCCCCTAAAGGGTCTAATACTTTTGCTTTTAACAGTACTAAAACTGAGGACGGATCAACCTTTTTAGCCATCAATACCCATCAACCGTTAGATGGGCCAGTTTCTTGGTATGAGGCACATTTATGCAGTGAAGAAGGAACCAATATTTTGGGAGCCCTTTTTGCAGGAAGTCCCAATATTTTAATTGGAGTAAATGAAAATTTAGGCTGGGCACATACGGTCAATCAACCAGACAAAACAGATGTTTTCGCTCTAGAAATGCATCCAAAAGATAAACTTAAATACAAAGTTGATGGTGAATATTTAGAATTGAAACCCCAAGAAGCAACACTGGTAGTTCGTTTTTTAGGAATTCCAATTAAAATAAAAAAAACATATTACCAAAGCATCTATGGTCCTGCACTAAAAAGTAAAACTGGAATGTATGCTATTCGAACGCCCGCATTATACGAGATTAGAGCTCTCGAACAATGGTGGCGAATGAATAAAGCATCAAATTTTACTGAGTTTTATAAAATATTAAAAATGAAAGCATTACCAGGTTACAACATTGGATATGCAGATAAAAACGATACCATATTCTATATTTCTAACGGCTTAATTCCAAAACGGGCGAAAGCTTATGATTGGGAAAAAGTAGTGCCAGGTAATACCAGAAAAACATTGTGGACAGAAACATATGATATTGAAGAACTTCCACAAGTAATTCAGCCAAAGTCAGGCTATTTTTACAATGCAAACCACAGCCCATTTCGATCGAGTGACTCCTTAGACAATCCTAATGAAGCTGATTTCTCTGTCAATATGGGATTTGAAACTTATGACAACAATCGTTCCACCAGATTAAAAAGTCTGATTGATCAGTATGACAAGATCAGTTATAACAATTTTAAAACAATTAAATACGACAGAGAATATCCCAAACCCTATGTATTTAGCTGGATGAACATCAACCATTTGGACCGTCTAAACCCAGAAGCGTACCCTGAGGTCAGCAGTCTTATCAATAGCTTACAAACGTGGGATAGAAAAGCAGATGCAACTTCAGTTGGAGCAGGAATTTTCGCTGTTTTTTACAATCAATTAAGACCTTATTACAGGAATCTTCCAGAGCAAAAAATTTTTCCTCCTTCAATTCTAATCAAGGCTCTTAAGGAAACAAAAACATACCTTTTAAAATATTTTAACACTACTCAAGTACAACTGGGAACCTATCAAAAACTTGTTCGAGGTGCAAAGGAACTTCCAATTTACGGATTGCCCGATGTGATTACCGCAATGGCTGCGCAACCTCATAAGGACGGTAAAGTTAAAGTTGTCAGTGGTGAATCTTATATAGAACTAGTTCGATTTACAGCGAGTGGACCAGAAATAGAATCAGTAATATCTTATGGCAGTTCAGACCACGAAGAATCACCTCATTATGCAGATCAAATGAAAATGTATTCTCAGTTTAAAACCAAAAAAATGACCCTAAATAAAGATGCGATTTATGCTGCGGCAAAAAGGATTTATCATCCGCAATAAGCCCATAGCGTTACTCTTAAAACCTTATTGATGCGATAGCATCAGCGTAAACAGTTTCGTATTGATCTATTATTTTTTCTAAGGAAAATAAACTTGCTTGTTTTTTTGCTTGCTTTTTAAATTGATTGTGCAGGTCTTCATTTAAAAGCAATTCTCTTGCTCGAGCAACCATAGTATCAATGTCTCCGATCTGAGCTAGGTAACCAGAATATCCCTCTTTGTTTACTTCTGAAAGTCCTCCAGCATTTGACGAAATCACAGGAACACCGTGTGCCATAGCCTCAAGGGCAGAAAGACCAAAGCTCTCTTTTTCCGAGGGAAGTAGAAATAAATCAGAGTAGCACAAAATTTTATCAATTTCATTACTATTGCCTAAAAATAGAATTTTTTCTTCCAACCCTTCTTTTTCAACATACTCAACTGCTTTTATCTTTTCGGGTCCCTCACCTACCATCATTAACTTACACGGAATGTCCTTATTTAAAAGCTCAAATATAGAAATGACATCCATAATTCTTTTAAGAGGTCTGAAGTTGCTGATATGGGTGAGTATTTTTTCCTCTTTTTTTGCAAGTAAACTTCGCTTACATGGCAGTTCGACACGATCTATTTTCTTTGTATCAATAAAGTTTGGAATAACATCAATTTTTGTTTTAATGTCAAAAAGACGCAAGGTATCTTGTCTTAAACTCTCTGAAACTGCTGTAACTCGATCAGAATGATTGATGCTAAAAGTAACTGCTGGCCGGTAAAAAGGATGACTCCCTACGAGAGTAATATCCGTTCCGTGCAAGGTTGTCACTATCGGAATTTCAATTCCTTCATCCAAAAGCATTTTTTTAGCCATATACGCAGCATAAGCATGAGGTATGGCATAATGAACATGAAGTACGTCAATTTGGGCATTTTTTACCACATCTAGTAAACGACTAGAAAGGGCTAATTCATAAGGCTGGTATTTAAACAAGGGGTAGTCTGGAACATTCACTTCATGAAAATGTATGTTGGGATGCTGAAGTGCTTCCAAGCGTACCGGCTGATGATACGTGATAAAGTGAATATTGTGTCCTTTAGCTGAAAGCGCGATACCGAGTTCGGTCGCTACAACTCCACTTCCACCAAAAGTCGGATAACAAACAATTGCTATATTCAAATTTTATAGATTTTAATTAATTATTGCATTATAAAAAAGTTCTTGCATACGGGTTCTTATATTTCTTTTGCTGAAAGTAAAGTCGTCATCAGGATAGGTTCTATTCGTTAAAATTACGATTACCATCTCTTTTTCAGGATCAGCCCAAGCATAAGTTCCTGTATAACCAGAATGTCCAAAACTTTTATTGGAAACACAACCGCAGGTCGAAACATGCGTTCCCTCTAACTGAGGTTTATCAAATCCAACCCCTCTTCTATTTCCTTCAGAACAATAGGAACATACATTAAAAGAGTCTATAATTTCTGAATCCAGCAACTGAACTCCATTAAACATTCCTCCTTGAAGATACATTTGCATCATTGAAGCAACGGATTCAGCATTGCCAAAAAGTCCTGCGTGACCCCCGATACCATTTTGCATAGCGGCACCCATATCGTGAACATAGCCATCCAATTCTCGATGTCGAAAATAACGATCAATCTCTGAGGGAACGATTTGTTTTGCATCAAATTTATTTAATGGGGTATATGTGATTTGATTTAAACCAAGAGGCTTGAACACCTTTTCTTCAACCAACTTATCATAGGGTCTTTTGGATGAATTTTCGAAATATTTTTTAAGAATGTAGTAGGGTAAATCTGAATATTTATAAGCGAGCGTATCCCTCAATTCACTTGCTTCAATTTGATCATACAACTCCTTTTCATATCCTGTTTTTAAAAATAAATTTTCAGCAACTACCATAGAAAACTTCGAAGACGATTTGGATTGATAGATCGATCTTTTTGGAAACCCCGCTCTGTTCAGTGTCTCTTTATAAAAAGGGATCCAAGGAGTCAGCCTCGCGTAGTGGGAGAGCATTTGTCTTAGCGTTAATGAGGCTTTGTTGGAATCACTCCAATCAGGAAGTAACTCGGCTATTGAAGTCTCTAGCGACAGCACCCCCTCACTAATTGATTGCATGATAAGTGGCAGTGTCCCTAATATTTTTGTTAGAGACGCCAAGTCATACAGGTCAGATGATACTACTTTTTGCTTTTTTTGATAGGTGTGAAATCCAAAGTTTTTTTGATAAAATATTTTTCCTTTACGAACAGCCAAAACCTGCATACCTGGAGTCATCATTGAATCAATGGCTTGAAGTGCAAGTCGATCTACTTCACTCAATTTTTCAGCATCTATACCAACACTTGCTGGAATTGAATATCCAAGTCTAAAATTTCCTTCAAGTCTTAATCCAGTCCCTTCAATTAAAGAATCAGAAATCTTTACTGGAAGTTCCCCATTACTATCTTGTGCCCCAAACAAAAGGTCAACACTTAATTTTTGTGCAATAGTACTGTTTTGATAGCTTAATAAAAGGGCCTCTATTCCACTTATATTTTCAATTGCTTTTAATGCATACGGTTTAACAAATAAATCTAAAATCACGGTTTTGTTTGCCGCTATTTTTTTAATAATATTTAGCTCTTCATTATTAAGATTTGCTGCTTTCCAGGGGTTTTCATTCGATCGATGAAAACTAACAATGAGGGTGTCAATACTTTGCGTCTTCTCCAAAACATTAGCTAAAGTAACACCTGAGAGGGTGGTCACCTTTTGATATTTTGCTAATTGAGATTGAAATGAGTTACTAGAAGCATCTCCCAAGGGAAGGTGACCTAGATTATTCACTTTTCTTAAAGGCAAAAGAGCATTTTTGTTTTTTATCAATGTCAAGGCTTTTCCCATAGCCTCGGTGTATAATGCTGTATCCAGAGGGGTGTTCAAATCTTGAATTAGATTTTGAGTGAGTACAGGTTTATACGAAGACAAGCCTACTTTATATTTTGCTTTTAATATTTTTTTTACAGAAAGAGCTAATCTGGTTTCGGTAATTTCTCCTCGTCTATAGGCATTTGTAATGGCTTTTATTCCTTTGGGGATGTCATTAGATATTAATAACATGTCGTGTCCTGCATTAAAGGCAGTCAGGTCTATATTTTTAACTTTAGAATATTCAGAAACCCCTTTCATGTTGAGTGCGTCCGTCACAACTAATCCTTTAAAACCCATTTCATCAATCAAAAGTTTTTGAATTACCTCTTTAGACAAAGAGGTTGGTAATCCATTCTCTGCTAATGAGGGAATATTCAAATGGGCTACCATAATTGATGATAATCCAGCGTCAATTAATTCCCTGTAAGGAGCAAGCTCAACAGTCTTAATCCGTTCAGAGGTAAACATTACCGAGGGAAGTGTTTTATGTGAATCTTGAGCGGTATCTCCATGTCCTGGAAAATGTTTTCCTGAGGTGAGGATCCCGGCATCGTGATGCCCTTTCATGATCGCCATTGCTTGTTTGCTCACGCGCTCTTTTGAAGCACCAAAGGAACGGTTTCCTATAATCGGATTTTTGGGGTTGGTATTGATGTCAAGTACTGGACTAAAACTGTAATGAATCCCAAGTCTTTTTTCTTGTTCCCCCATACGTCGGCCTATTTTTCTAAGCAATAAGGAATCTTTGACCGCGCCAAGTGTCATGGGCCAAGGAAAGGCTTGAACAGAATCCAAACGCATTGCTACCCCCCACTCTGCGTCCATTGCTATTAATAATGGAGTTTTAGCCTCTGACTGAAATTCATTCAGCCAATGACTTTGTTCCACTGGTCCACCCAGAGAAAAAATAAGCCCACCTACTTTTTGTTCTTTAACAAGCTTCATGGTTTGCTTGTAATGCAGACTGTCTTTTTCAGTGAATACCATAGGCATAAATAATTGACCTACTTTTTCATCCAATGTTAAACTACTGTAAACACTATCTACCCATTTTTGCTGTGCATCCTGATCTAATACAGCAACCTTAAGGGGGTCAATTGTCTGAGCTTGAATAAGAAAAGAAAAACAGGATAAGAAACTTAAGATATACTTCATTTGACTGGGCTTTTAATGATTAAAAAAAGCGACTATGCCAGCTCTCTTCAGCTGGAACTTCCCAAAAATTTTGATAAGCCTCTACTGTGTCAACCAGGTTGTTAAAAACAATTGTCGATTTATTTATGGCTTTTTCTTTTGCCATTTTTTTGAAATCCTCTAAACTTTTGTGTGATAAATAATCTCCTTGCTTAAAGGTCACGTTCATTTTATCAAGAAGTACTAAGTCCAACTGTTGCTCAAGTTTCTGAATAAAATGAACCGATGCATCAATGGAACAACCACTGGCATGTGTTTTTTCTTGGTTTAAACCTAGGATTATAAAACGGTTATAAGGCAAGTCAAAACTAGCCTCTAGTTCTTGATTATGTGCTGTCCATCCTGAAAGAAAAGCAGTCAAAGCTTCTTTAAGAGGCTCAATTTCACCTTCACGAAAAGGTCGATTAGATGGATAAATCCAAACTCTAGACTCTGGAGTTAATTTTTCAAATGGGACAATCATTGGTTATAAATTATTTGCATTTGCAATAAGCTCTGCTATATCCATAATTTTGACTGTATCTTCTTTCTTTTTGTTTTTGATTCCATCAGTCATCATGGTGTTGCAAAAAGGACATGCAGCAGCAATAATATTCGGCTTAGTGTCAAGTGCTTGCTCCGTTCTTTCAATATTAACTTCTTTATTTCCAGGCTCTGCATCCTTGAACATTTGCGCTCCTCCAGCACCACAACATAGTCCTTTTGTTTTGCATGATTTCATTTCGACCAACTCGGCATCCAACTTTTTGATCAAGGAACGAGGAGCTTCAAAAATTTTATTTGCTCTTCCTAAATAGCACGGATCATGAAATGTAATTCGCTTTCCTTTATACATTCCACCCTCAACTTTGAGACTCCCTTCTTTGATAAGGCTTTTCAAAAATTGGGTGTGATGCATTACTTTATAATGTCCTCCTAACTCAGGGTATTCATTTTTCAGCGTGTTAAAGCAATGAGGGCAGGTGGTTACAATTTTAGTTACTCCATAACGATCCAATGTCGTTATGTTTTGAAGAGCTTGCATTTGAAATAAAAATTCATTTCCAGCTCTTTTTGCTGGATCACCAGAACAACTTTCCTCCGTTCCAAGAACTGCAAAAGAGGTCTGGGTGTGATTCAAAATTTTAACGAATGCCTTTGTGATTTTTTTAGCTCGATCGTCAAAACTTCCTGCACAACCCACCCAAAAAACAACAGCGGCTTTTTTACCTTCTGCCTCTAGCGATGCCAATGTTGGAACGTTAAGTTTCATTTTTTAAGATTCTGATTGACCGTCATCAAAAACTTCAATGGTAACTTCCTTCTCAATGAGATCTGTAAATTTTCCATTGTAACGGGTCGCTTTTACCAAGTGATTATCTATCCAGTGATAATTTCCTCCTCTGGGTTTACCCATCAATAAACTGTGGTATTTAAAGCCGTTACTTCTTAGCCAATTTTCAGTTACAGTACGGTGAGCTTCAACTCTGGAAGTGAAAAAACAGATAAGATGTCCCTCATCAAACCATTTATTAAGCGTAACCAAAGCATCGGGATACAATTTAGCTGTGGCCATTCGTTCTGGTTCCTCGTTCGGAATATCGTCACAAATGGTTCCATCAATGTCTATAAGGTAGTTTTTTATCCCATCAGGTAGTACAGGACTCACTATTTCCCCTGATTCAACTTTTTTGTGTAAATAACTTTCCGCTTCTTCTCGTTCCATAAATTTAAATTAAAAAATTATTCGCTTGCCCATTGCAAACGATCTTGATTACTAAAAGGCCATGGGGCGCCATTATTTTCTATATTGCCCATCATCGCATTGAGTTCTTGTGGTGCCGCAGATTGCTCCATAACCAAATATTGTCTCATATCCATAATAATAGAAAGAGGGTCGATTGCGATTGGACAAGCATCTACACAAGCATTGCATGTGGTACATGCCCAAAGCTCCTCCGGACTAATATAGTTATTTAACAACTGTTTTTGATCGTCTTGAAAGACTCCTTTATTAACATTGATATTTTTTCCTACTTCCTCTAGTCGATCACGAGTATCCATCATGATCTTTCTAGGAGACAATTTTTTTCCTGTTTGATTCGCTGGGCAAACTTCTGTACATCTTCCACATTCTGTACAACTGTATGCATTCATCAGTTGAGTCCATTTTAAGTCAAAAATATCACTTGCACCAAATTTATCTGGAGCGTTCTCTTGAACCGCTGGTACTGATTGATCAGGATTCATCATCAGCATGACTTCACTTTTAATATGCGCATCCACCTCAAATTTCCCTTCAGATTCTAGATTGGCATAAAAGGTATTAGGGAATGCCAGGAGTATATGTAAATGTTTTGAATAGTATAAATAATTTAGAAAGATTAAAATCCCTGTTATATGAGCCCACCAAAAACTCCGTTCGAGTATGATTAAAGTTTCCACGCTTAACCCATCAAAAAGGGGAATTAAAAATTGTGAAACAGGAAAACTCCCCGCTTTAATGTAAGTTGCAACACCTTGCTGTTGAAGTAAGGAATCGGTTGCATTCATCGATAAAAATAAAAGCATGAGAACCACCTCAAAATATAAAATATAATCAGCATCCTTTTTCGGCCAACCTTTCATTTCAGATTTCCAAAAACGTTTTATTTTAGTCACATTTCGTCTTGTCCAAAAAACAACAACTGCAGCTAAAACTAAGAACGCAAGAACCTCAAAAGATCCGATTAGAATATTGTAAAATCCACCAAAAAGAGGAGCGAAAAGTCTGTGTTTACCAAGCAAGCCATCAAGTACTATTTCAACAAGCTCAATATTGATCAATACAAAACCCACATAAACAATTAGATGAAGAAAACCTGCCAAAGGTTTGGTTCTCATTTTAGATTGCCCCAATGCAATACGGGCCATATGTCTCCATCGCTGTGATTTTTTATCGGTGCGATCCGTCTTTTTCCCCAAAAAAATATTCCGCTTTATACGCAAAATATTTTGAGTAAAAATACCACCTCCAAAAACAAGTAAAATCAAAAAAATAAAGTTTGGCAAATAGCCCATAATTATTATTCTTTTATACGAGTGGTATTTGCTTTCCTTCCAAAAAGAGAGAAGTGAACGTAATTCTTGGGATTTGCTTTTAAATCATTTAGCAAGGCTTCTAACGCCTCAGAGGAGCCCAATAGGGTGTTGTAAAGTGCCTCATCGTTAAGCAGCTTTCCTGCCGTACCGTCTCCAGACTCTAAACGTGAGATTATTGATTTTAAGTCAGCAGATGTTTGCTCAAAATTTTTGATTGTTGCATTCAATGGCATTTGATTTAAAGAATCTGTTAATTGACTTAAATTTTTGGATGTATTTTCCAAATGTTCCATCGTTCCCTTAAAATTCTTTTCGTTTTGAGCTACTACCTTATTCATGTTCTCGGTAAGCTTTGCTACATTAACAACGCTCTTTGAAAGACCTTCCAAAGCTAATTTTAAATTGTTTTGGGTCTCAAAATTCATGACATTACTCGCCCCAGCAAATAAAGAATCAGCTGAAGTTAAAAGCCCCTCAATTTTATCTTGTAAGGGAGCGATTTGTTGGTTCACTAACTCTGTGAGACCTGGTTTAACATCCGAAGGTAAAACATCTCCATTTTTTACAATATTTCCTTGTTCATATACAGGTAATATCGCAATCGCTTTTCCACCAATTAGACCGGCTTCATACAATTGTGCTTTACTTTGGCTTGAAAAAGTAAGATCATTACGGAGGCTGAAGGTTACCTTTATTTTTTCATAATTTTCGTCAAAATCAATGGTTTTTACCTTCCCTACATTCATTCCATTTATAGTAACATTAGCCCCATTAACTAGGCCTTCAACGTCACTGTATAAGGCTGAAACGATTTTACTATTGTCAAGCAGTGAAGAACCTTTAAGGTAACTAAATCCAAAAATAAAAATAGCAATACAACTGAGGATAAGAATTCCAGTCTTTAATTCACGTGATATTTTCAATATGTTGTGTTTTAGGATGCATGCCAAATTTATGAATTATTTTCAGAAGAGCATCATTTTAAGCGTTGTAGTGCCTCACTAATTGTTATTTTTTTATCACCATCAAAGGCAACTAAAAATGCATTTGAATATCCCTTCCTTTTTGCAGTTTTTAAATAATCCTTGGCCGTTTCATAATTGAGAGTGCTTTGGTAAAAATAACGATAGAGTTCACCGTTTTTCTCTCTACTGATTGGTGACAATCCATTAAAATTATAAGGCTTGGTCGAGATTCGATTTTTACTTGCTGCAATTTGAACTTTGAAAACAAAGTCTAAAGTGTTTTGAGGACTTTGACTAACAGGATCTGGGTTGACCTGAGCAATAACTTGATTTTGAACTCCCGCTTCTCGCTGATTCTTATAGTTTTTTATTGCTTTTGAAATCGCAGTTGCCATTTGATTCTGTCCTTTGGAAGAATTTAAAAACGCTCCCTCAGAACTGTTGGTTAAGAATCCTGTTTCCACAAGGACACTTGGCATGTAGGTGTATTTTAAGACCACAAAACCAGCTTGTTTTACAGTCCGGTCCTTGCGTTGTAAATTATTGACAAAACTGCTTTGAATGGAGCTTGCCGCTGCTATGCTTTGATCTAAATAGGTTTCCTGCATTAAAATCAGACTGATTACTGATTGAGGATCATTGGGATTGAAACCATCGTATTTCTGTTCGTAATTTTCTTCAAGAAAGATTACTGAATTTTCTTTTTGAGCAACTTTAAAATTTCGTTCATTCTCATGAAGTCCAAGTACAAAGGTACCTGCCCCAAAGGCCTGGGAAGATGTAAAGGCATCACAATGAATAGACACAAAAAGATCAGCGTCAGCTTTATTAGCAATCTCTGCGCGCACTATCAAATCAACAAAAACATCTTTTTTGCGTGTATAAATCACTTTAATCCCAGGGTCTTTTTCAAGTTGAGCACCAATTTTAAGGGCAATATTTAGAGCTATTTTTTTTTCAAAATATCCATTCCCTCTATTTCCAGAATCATGTCCTCCATGCCCTGCATCCAATACCACAACAAATGGTTTCTCTTGAGCTTGAATTTCTACTGTTAAGCCCGTTAGTGTCGAGATTAAAAAGGCCCAAGATAAAAAAAGAAGAAAGTTTCTCATTTTAAACACTTTTTGAAACGTAGAATTAGATAAAAAATCTTGATACATCCTTAAAATTATCATTAATTTTGGTCGTTTGAACCAAGCACAACAAATTTAGGGCTTATCAGTTTGCAATCAAAGTTTTATCATATAGCAAATTTTCTCTTTTTCATAGGGATTGGAATCACACAGGCTCAAACCACTGCTTCAGATACATTATCCAATGAAGTTTTAATTGATAGTATTTCAAAACCAGTTAATAAAAAACCTCTGCTTCTTGCAGAAGTAAAATATACCGCAAAGGATTGTGTCCAAATCGATAGAAAAAATAATAAGCTAATCCTTTATAACGAAGCAGAGCTGTATTACCAAGATATTGAACTGCGTGCTGGGATTATCATTCTAGATTACAAAACTAATGAAGTCAATGCAGGAAGAATAGAACTTGACTCTACCCTTGTCCAATATCCTTTTTTTAAACAAGGTAGTAATGAAGTTAATCCAGACTCCATCCGGTTTAATTTTGATACTCAGAAGGCACTAATATGGAATTCTAAATCAGGGCAAAATGGAATGGATATTTTTGCTGCCCTGACCAAAAAACAAAACGATTCTGTCTATTTCATAAAAGACGCAAGAGTGAGTACTGCTGGAAAATTAGTTGGTGGAGAAGATGAAGGTATTGACTATTATTTCAAGGTAAGAAAAGGGAAAATTATACCTGGTGGTAAAATTATTTCGGGAATTACTAATATGTTTATTGCTGATGTACCAACCCCTGTTGGGGTGCCGTTTGCCTACTTTCCATCTTCGCAAAGTAAAGAATCAGGCTTCATCATTCCGTCCATTGGAGAAAGTAACTTAAGAGGTTTTTATGTTCAAAATGGGGGGTATTATCTAGCCCTTTCTGATTATTTTGACTTTACTTTAATTGCGGACTATTATACGAATGGAAGTTATGGATTTCGGGGAGACACCCAATACAACGTACGCTACAAATACCGTGGAACGTTTAGCTTTAGGTATGAAAATTTAATTAATGAAGAACGTGGTTTACCTAATTATTCTAAATCGACGGTGTTCAATGTTCGCTGGAACCACAGTAAAGACGCTAAATCGAGTCCCAACTCAACGTTTTCAGCTTCTGTTAATTTTGGTAGTAGTGACTATTATAGGCAGTCCGTTAATCAACTAAATTCACCGAACTTTCTTAATAACAATTTGAGTTCGTCCATATCATACTCAAAAACGTTTCCAGAATATCCACGAGTAAATATTTCATTGACTACGGCTATGTCACAGAATTCTCAATCAAAATCTGTGAATCTAACCCTACCTACGTTTCAAGCCAATATGGAACGGATTTACCCCTTTGCACCCAAAGTAGGAACAAAAAAAGGTTTCTTTCAAAATATCAATTTTCAATATACCAGTCGGGCAGAAAACAGAATTATCACTACGGAAGATGCTCTTTTTGGCCCCAATATGTTTGACAATGCCAAAACAGGGATGAAACACAGCATTCCATTGAGCACAAACTTTAAAATTTTTAAATACCTCAGCATGTCAACCAGTGCAAATTATGAAGAAGTATGGACACAAAACACCGTTCGTTTTTCTGATTATAATCCTGAATTAGGAGTAGCTGTTAAGGATACCATTAATAAAATTGGAACGTTCAGACAATACAACCTAAGTGCATCATTGGGTACAACAATTTATGGAACTTTTAATTTTGGTGAAAACAAGAAAATTCAGACCATCCGCCATACAATTAGACCTTCTATAAGCTATACAAATAGACCGAGTTTTGAAAAATATTACGACACTTACATTGTCGATGCTGAAGGAAATTCAGCTGAATATACACGATATCAAAATAGTCTTTTTGGGGCACCTTCCAAGTCATTATCCAATAGTATGGGGATTTCCTTAGGAAATAACTTTGAAGCCAAAGTTAGAGACAATGATTCTACAGCTACAGGCCCCAAAAAAATAGTGTTATTGAACAACCTAAATATTTCTACCTCTCACAATTTTGCAGCAGATTCACTTCGCTGGAGTCCAATGAGATTGAGTTCTGGCTTTAGCTTTTTAAAGAATAAGATGTCTGTAAATTTTGGAACTACGTTTGATCCTTACACGCTAAATGAAAACAAAGTGCGAATCAATAAATACCATATTACTAATGGAGGCGGGCTTTTTAGAATGACTAGTGCTAATGTAAATATGAATTATTCATTTTCAAGTAGTCAACTTAAAGGTGATGGAAGGGATCAGGATGAGGAGGATCAAAACGAACGAACCCAGCGCGAATCAACATCTAGTGGAGGAAGAGAAGATGACTTATTTGGACGCGCAGAAGATTTTACCGACAGGCGGATGACAGATGACGAAAACAGTGGGCCTACCCCTACCTACCCCAGTTATCGTTCAAAAATACCCTGGGACATAAAGCTCGCCTATTCACTGACTTATGTAAACTCTACAGGTCAGCGAGATTTCAGCAATAATTCATTGATGTTTTCGGGTAATGTGGATTTAACTCCAAAATGGAAGGTTGGTATGTCTTCAGGATATGACTTTAAAGGTAAAGGGTTTACTTATACCCAACTTCGATTTAACAGAGACCTTAATAGCTGGAGACTTAATTTTAGTTGGGTGCCTTTTAGTGAAAGAGCTTCATGGAATTTCTTTATCGGAATTAAATCCGGTTTATTAAGTGATATCAAATACGAAAAACAAAGTGAACCCAACAGAAGGTAATCCAATTTAAATCTTTATTAATTATAAAAAAAGCTGTGAAAAAAAAGATCATCACCACACCCAACGCACCTGCCCCACTAGGGCCCTACAATCAAGCTGTTAAAGCAGGAGATACCCTTTATGTTTCTGGACAAATCCCAATAAAAACTGAAAGTATGGAACTTCTTAATGGAACCATAAAAGAAGAAACTCATCTGGTAATGAAGCACTTAGAGGCTATTTTGACTGCCGCCGAAATGAGCTTTGATCAGGTGGTCAAAACTTCAATATTTTTGGATAATATGGATGATTTTGGCCAGGTAAATGAAGTTTATGGCAGTTATTTTGACAATGACACGGCACCAGCTCGAGAAACAGTCGCAGTAAAAACCTTACCTAAATCCGTGCGTATTGAAATTTCAATGATCGCAGTGGCATAGATTTACTCAGCGATTTCAATTAAATTTTTGTGATATTTAACCAACTCGTCTATAGGACGCTGAACGATTCTGCCCATTGTTAATCCTTTTGACACAAGCGCTTTTTCAATTTCCTCTTTCAAGAAGAAAGAGATGGAGCCTATAAAATGAACAGGAACCTCTTTCGCATTTTCAAATTGTAAAATCTGATGCTTAATAAACCGAT
Source organism: Flavobacteriaceae bacterium (assembly GCA_965656215.1). GTDB lineage: Bacteria > Bacteroidota > Bacteroidia > Flavobacteriales > Flavobacteriaceae > MS024-2A. The sequence continues at coordinate 57,794 of CBFHJD010000002.1, read as the reverse complement.
CAAGACCTTTTTCAATTATTTCTTGAAAAACTTTGTTTTGTTTGTGTTTGATTAAAAATCTTGAAAAAGTAGCCAAATAGGTATTTGGATTTTCTCGACGATAGATATTTTCTTTAATTGAATCGGGAGATAGGTCGTATTCCTTTTCAAATTCTAACGCCAATTCTTCTGACATTGTTTTAAAGTAATAGCTCCGAATAAGCTGTTTCCCAAAAAAGTTTCCGCTAGCTTCATCCATTAAGATATAACCTAAAGACGTTACCCGTTGTTCAATATCTTTTCCGTCAAAATAAGTACAATTTGATCCTGTACCCAAAATACAAACGATGGACTTCTTCCCTATATCTGCAGCAGCATATACTGCTGCATAGGTGTCTTCTTGAATAATAATTTCACTTTGGGTGAAAATTTCGTCAAAAACTCTTCGGATTCTTTTTTGGGGTGAATCTACACCACAGCCTGCTCCGTAAAAATACAAATGGGTTACTTTCTCCCTATTTTGAAATAAATCAAAATTATTGATGATCCGTTCCTTAAGTATAGCACTAGAAAGCACTTGAGGATTTAAACCAAGAGTTTGTGTAGAGAAAAGTATTTCACCTTTATTATCTACAGCAATCCAGTCTGTTTTTGTAGAACCACTGTCAACAACTAAAATCATTAGTAACTAAGATTAAAGTTGATTGATATGCTTCGCTAAATCAATAAGCTTATTGGAATAACCACATTCGTTGTCATACCAAGAAATTATTTTGAAAAATTTTGAATTCAATTCCATACCCGCTCCTGCATCGAAGATCGAAGTTCTAACATCGCCAACAAAATCTTGAGAGACTACTCCTTCTTCTGTATAACCTAAAATGTTATTCATATCTGTTTCAGCATGTTTTTTCATGACACTTTTGATTTCCTCATAAGAGGTGTCTTTTTCAAGTTTGACGGTTAAGTCAACTACAGAAACGTTGGCAGTAGGCACTCTAAAAGCCATGCCAGTTAATTTACCTACTAATGATGGTATTACTTTCGTAACCGCTTTAGCAGCCCCTGTTGAAGCTGGCATAATATTGAGTAAAGAACTTCTTCCTCCTCTAAAATCTTTTTTTGATGGACCGTCAACAGTAAACTGAGTTGCTGTTGTAGCGTGCACTGTAGTCATCAAACCTTCAGCAATTCCAAAATTATCATTGAGGACTTTAGCTACAGGAGCTAAACAGTTGGTAGTACAAGATGCATTTGAAACAATTGTTTGAGATGCTTGAGCTTCCGAATGATTGACTCCCATAACGAACATTGGGGCATCAGCAGAAGGTGCAGAAATAACAACTTTTTTAGCCCCTCCATCAATGTGAGCTTGTGCTTTTTCAAGCGTGGTAAATATACCTGTACATTCAGCTACAACGTCAGTGTTCATTACTCCCCAACCAATTGCTGCGGGATCACGTTCGGCAGAAATTTTAACGGCATGACCGTCAACTACTAGATCGTTTCCACTTATTTCTACTGTTCCGTCATATTTACCGTGTACAGAATCATACTTTAATAAATATGCGAGATGTTCTATGTCTAAGAGGTCATTAATCCCAACTACAGTGACATCGTTCTGTTTCATCGCAGAGCGAAATACCAGTCTACCTATTCTTCCAAATCCATTGATTCCAATTCTTATTGCCATTTTACTTATGTTTAGTTTATTATTAATTTGTATTAGATTGTGAGTATATCCGAAACTCGGATTAAGTCTTTGTTAATTTCTGATTTTCCTTTAATTGCTTTTTCAAGTGGACTCAAAACCATTTCTTCATTTTTCAAGCCTACCATCATGTTTGATTTTCCTTCGAGCAAAGCTTCTACTGCATAAAGACCCATTCTAGAAGCGAGTACTCGATCAAAACAGCTAGGACTTCCTCCACGTTGCATATGTCCTAGTACTGATACTCTTACGTCGTAGTAAGGTAAATTCTTTTCAACGTATTCTGCGATTTCAAAAACATTTTTACCTGTTTTATCACCTTCTGCAACTACGACTATACTTGATGATTTTCCTGATTTTTCACTTCTTTTTAAAGATTCTAATAATCGATCAAGGCCCATGTCTTCCTCTGGAATCAAAACTTCTTCAGCTCCAGCACCAATACCTGTGTTGAGCGCAATATGTCCTGCGTCTCTACCCATGACCTCTACAAAAAAGAGACGGTTGTGTGAGATTGCAGTATCCCTAATTTTATCAATAGCTTCTATCACAGTGTTTAGGGCAGTATCGAAACCAATGGTATTCGTGGTACCAAAAATATCATTGTCTATAGTTCCCGGTATTCCAATAACAGGGATATCAAATTCTGATTGAAAAATCATAGCACCTGTAAAAGAGCCATCTCCTCCAATTACCACTAAGGCTTGAATACCGTGTTTTTGAATTGTTTCAAAGGCAGTTTGTCTTCCTTCTTTGGTTCTAAACTCAAGGCAGCGTGCAGATTTTAAAATTGTACCTCCTTTGTTGATGATATTGTTTACACTGCGTGCATTCATCAATTTCACTTTATTATCAATAAGTCCTTGATAACCTTGGTAAATTCCAATACATTCAACGGAATGAAAAGCAGCAGTTCGAACCACAGCTCTGAGTGCAGCATTCATACCAGGAGCATCTCCTCCTGAAGTCAATACACCAATTCTTTTGATAGTTGTATCCATTCTTATGATTTCGCTGCAAATTTAAACATTATATCAACAGGAGACTAAATCAAAAAGAAATTTTACAAAATTGTATCGGAGTGTTATAATTAATTTTTTTTGACGAAACGAACAGCTTCATTTGAGGCATCTTTTAATTTGACATCAGCAGAAGGATCCTCACTAGGCGTCTGACTTGTAACTACTTTTCTAATTAGATCTTTGAAGGTATTAAAATCCACATCGTATGACAAACCAAAACCTTGGGTATAGCCTAATTCATCTCCTATGTAACGAAATTCATTCTCTTTGTTAAACACTTTTGCTCTTAAAGAACCTTCATCGTTCAGAATAAAATCAATTTGAATGTTACCCACTATTAACGTTTGCTCAACCCCGCCTACTGGAACTCCTATTTTACCATTAAGTAAGATGCGATCACTAATTTTAGTTGATAAAGTAAATCCTAATCGATCTTCCGTTGCAATATCCAACAGCGCACTTTTATCCCCTTGGAGATAATCAATACCTACTTTGAGTTTATCATTATCCTCACCAATCAGATTACTTACAATATCGGATGCTTTTTGGTAAAGATTATTTGTGATTCCTTGCATGGAGACACTTACCTCATTAATGAAGATCCCTTGAGAAAGAAGAGAAATGGCTTGCAACTGACTTCGTTGTGGATCTGCTAAACGATAATTGATTTCTGAGGCAACCGTTCCACTTGTATTGGGAAAATCAATCTCAAAAACTGGATCTTCTGGTTTTAATAAATTTCCTTGCAATCGAATCAACACTTCTGTTGGAATACTTTTATTAAAGTTTGGGTTATCCAAAAGCAGTGCTGGATTGGCGCCTCCTGGCACACTATACACTGCTTCTAAATCCATTTGAGCTTCTAACGGATTACCTTCCCAAACAATTGTTCCTCCGGGCTTTACATTAAATTTTTTATCAATTACTCCTAAATTCTTGAAATTGTAAATTCCGTCAAAAGTGATGAAATCACCCCACATATTAAACTTTCCATTGGTGTTGATTTCCATAAAGAGATTCCCTGCACCACTTCCGCTCAATGAGCTTCCTGTTTCTTGATCAATAACAATTTCAATTGAAGCGTCATTGGTGACGTCTAATTCAAAATCCATTTCTAAACCTCTAATTTCTTTAAGCGCTTTATTTTCAGTTTCAGAGTTTGACGATCGTTGTGTGTTTTTATCTATAAAGTTGACAAAACTGTTGTCGGAAAGACCATAACTTTCAGCCCAAGGAATTTTAATTGATGTTCCCTGTTCCGTAGCGCCTTGAAGAGAAATTTTCAAGTTCTTCGTCGGACCTGTTAAACTTAAATTTCCATCTAAAAATCCTTGACCAAAAAATAAAGATTCCGGCTCCTGTGGAGTGTTTAGAAGAAGCATTCGGTCAGATTCAATATACATATCTAAACTCCAATCTCTAAAGTTTACATGGGAGAAAGCACCCTCTAAAAGCGCTGAAGTGCCTTCGGCTTCTTCAAAGAGGTTTAAATCCTTGAATATAAAATCTTGATTTGAGAGTTGCACCTGTGTACTGGCTGCTTGATAATCTAAATTGAGATAGGGAATACGAATTTGTGCATCTTCTAGATTTAAAAGCCCATTGTGCTTTAGTTGATCTATAGGGCCCCATAGGTTAACGCTACCGGTAATTGATCCGCCTATGTTTTGAATGGCATCTTTTCCTAATGGGGATAAAAAATCAAAATCCAGCTTATCGAATTCTAAATTTAAATTGACCTTAGGATCTTTTAAACCCTGCCAAACCCCTTGAACTGATACTTCTTTATTCCCATTTTGTGCTAAATTAAAATCAATAACATAGGCATTCATCAACGTATTTCCATTGGCATTAAATTCAAATTGCCCTAGTTGTTGCCCATTGATGTTCCAATCTGCTATAGTTGCTGAAATATCCAATTGATTTTCTTCAGAAGAACGTACAATAGCAACTTTTACATCTGCACTTCCGGTTTGAGTAAATACAGGACTATTTGGGAGTAAATCCTCTAAAAGCACATTACTAACATCTAAATCAAGTTGAAATTTATCGTTGCTCAAATAGGCTCCTGAAAGTTCAATTAGTTGATCTTCTGTGACGGCCAAAAGATCGGTTAAAATTGTTTCTTTAGTCTTGGCATTATAGCTTATTTTTTGATTTGAAACATCGTCGGGATTTAATATCCAAGTTTGTTTTCCCAAAGGAAATTTTGACTGTCTGAACCCAAAAAAGGAAGTTCCATCACCGGACATAGTATGGTAAAAATTAATCTCAAACGGAGTCTGCTCTTTTGCTTCATTTGTAAATTCTGATCGGAAAAAAAGGGTGTCTTTAAGTTGGGTGCTAATCATATTAAACGACCTGCCTTTTATGTAGTCTTGGGTAATACGATCCACACTCAAAAAGGTGTTATAGATTGGATTTTTAGTGTCAATTTGAAAATGAAGCTTTTCCAACTGAAGCGTATTCCATCTCAACAATGGCGCATCTAAAGTGACATTAGAATTTTTTAGATCAGAAGCAATTTTTCCTTTAAGACTTATGTTCTCTGAAATAGAAAATTCCGGATATAACGCATCTAGAAGCTTTTTATAAATCTTGAGATTAAATCGTAATTCCTGCCCCTTTTCAGGTTGTTTTTGGGGTAAAAAAGGATATGCTTGATGAAGGGTTTGTTGAAATAATTGAGTCAACTGTGAGGTTTTAAACCTTCCTTCTGCAACTCCTGAAATGCAATCTGTATTGATAATTGTTAATTCTGTATTGCCCTCAATCAGCTTTTTAGAAATCGTAATTGGATTGAGATTAACTACTTTATTTTCATTCGTTATTTGAGCGGCTGATACTTTGAATTCTCCTTCAATATCGTCAATGTTTTTTCCTTTAAAACCACCCAAAATCACTCCACTAAACTCTCGCTTTCCTTTTCCAAGCTTAATTCCTAAACCATTCATGTCCCATTTTGAAACATTTGCTGCCAAGGTGTATTGGGGTAATGAATCAGAAAAATCAAACCTCAAATCACTTTTAAGGATTAAAAATTCGTTCATAATACTTAATGTATTTCTCAATTGACGGTCCTTAAAATTACCCTCTAATTTTATGTTCGAAAGATTTAATTTACCTGTATCGATATACATATTTTGAATATCCCAACTCAGCTCTGGATTCTCTTTTGCATTAAGTTCTCCTTTTAGTTGAACCAACCCTCCTGTCTTTACTTTTTTCTTTGACAAGTCAGAAAGAAAAAGGTCAATAGATTCAACGTTTGCACTTAAATCAAAGACTTTTTTTTCAGAGTTCTTGGAAAACAACCCATTGTCTAAGCTTCCCTCAACAGAAAAGTTTCCCCAAGTATTGTGAGAATTTATCCCAAAATTGATCATGGAGTTTTGAGAAATAAAATTACCATTAAACTGAATTAAATCACTACTAAAATAATTCCCAAACCCCTTGAGTTGGTTTGCGCTCTCAAATAGCCGCTGGGTATTCAGTCCTGCACTTGAAACTGAAAGTTCCCAACTCAATTTATCAGCGTCAAAAGGGTTTTGAACTTTTAGAGCTCCTTCAAGTTTAAATTCATTACTGGTTAATTTAATATCTCTAACACTAAAATTATTTATGCTCCCGCTGGCGTTTACTTGGAGACCTAATGAATCAAAATCATTCAAATACAACTTTTCAGGATCAATTCTTTTTGGGTCTAGTGAACTCTTTTCTATCACCAATTCAAACGTTCCCTGATCATTAAAATTTCGGAAGCTTTTATTGGCTCCAGATAGTTGTAATGAACCATTGAGTTTGTTCTTCCTGGAAATTAATTCCCAATCACTCAACTGAAGATTTCCTGGATAATAAATTACGGAAGCTGCGGTTTCAAATTCCTCTTGAAAAGGAGCGTTTAAACTTCCTTTTAGGCTTTTCAACTGGAGGGTAAGGCTGTCAGAAGTAAAATTGAGGTTTTGAGCAAAAACATCAAGAGAATCAATCTGAATAGGCTTACGGTTAGTGTTTAAATCTGTATAATTAAATTTTGTTTGGGTGAAATCAATCTCACCCACGTTAAGTATGGATTTGTTTCGACTCTGACTTTCCTGCTGTAATTTTTGAATCAAAATTTTAAGAGAATGTACTTCTTCTTCCGGGTATTTTTTTATATTCAAATAGACTCCAGAGGCTTCAATTCGTTTAAAATCAAAATCACTTTTCTGCAACTTTTTAAAATCCTGAAAAGAAGTTTGAATTTTTTGAATATAGGCCAGTGTGTCGGAGTGATGATCTCTAATAAAAAGGCCTGTTAATTCAAAATTCCCATTCCATTGCAAACGTATTCGTTCAAAAGTAATTTCTTGACTTGTAGTTTCCTGAAAATCTTGTACAAATTTTTTCAAAATACCAGACTGTACCCATGAAGTTGAAATCAAAACCAACCCCAACCCAAAAATGAGAAGGAAACTCCCGAAAAGGATTGCGATTATTTTATTCCTCTTTTTAATACGAATCGTTTATTTTTGTAACGGTTTTAAAAACACTATGTTGTCTAATTCAGAACTTATTTTGGCCATTGAATCTTCTTGCGATGATACTGCTGCTGCGGTACTCAAAGACCGCAAAGTACTTTCTAACTGCATTGCCAATCAGACTATTCACAAAGCTTATGGTGGAGTTGTACCCGAGCTCGCTTCTCGTGCTCATCAATCCAAAATCATTCCTGTAGTCCAACAGGCAATTGCTCAAGCAAATATCGATAAAAATGACCTAACTGCAATTGCATACACCCAAGGACCAGGTCTTCTTGGCTCCCTACTTGTAGGGAGTGCCTTTGCCAAGTCTTTTGCTTTGTCCATAGGTGTTCCTTTGCTGCCAATAAATCACATGCAAGGACATCTTTTGGTTCATTTTATAGAAGAAGAAGGAATTAAGACACCACAATTTCCTTTTTTAGGAGTAACAGTTTCAGGAGGACATACTCAATTGGTTTTGGTCAAAAATCATTTTGAAATGAACGTTCTAGGAACTACACTAGATGACGCCATTGGAGAAGCCTTTGACAAATGCGGAAAGCGAATGGGCCTAGATTATCCTTCTGGACCACAAATTGACAAGCTCGCAAAGTTGGGTGATCCAAATAAATTTCCGTTTCCTATACCCAACATGAAAGGATTTGATGTCAGCTACAGTGGTGTAAAAACAGCTTTTACCAATTTTATTCATAAACAAACTCAAAACAACAGCAATTTCATAAACGAAAATCTTAACGATTTATGTGCTAGTTTACAGTTTACACTGGTGCAAATTATTCTCAATAAAATTGAACAGGTTTCTAAAATCCATAATCTCAAGCAAATTGTTATTGGAGGTGGCGTAGCCGCTAATTCTGAATTGAGAAATCAGTTAAACAAAAGACAGAAAAGTCACAATTGGGAAGTCTTTTTACCCCCGTTAAAATATACTACTGACAATGCGGCTATGATTGGAATTGCAGCTTATTACAAGCTTCAAAACAAAGTATTCGGATCTTTAACCGACCCATCCCTTTCACGATTAAACTACTAGATATGAGCTTGTTTTTTGACACTACCCTTAAAAATGAACTCAAAGAGTTTTCTTTTTCAAAAGAAGAAAGCAAGCATTTAGCTAAAGTATTGAGGAAAAAATCTGGAGATCAAATTAGCATTACCAACGGTAATGGATTAGAATGGCAGGGAGAGTTAATTCACGTTTCCCAAAGCGTAACGATTGCAAAAAAAATAAAAGCAACTCAACACAACCCTCCAAGCAAGCTAATTCATCTTGCGATCGCCCCCACAAAAAACAATAATCGAATGGAATGGTTAATCGAAAAATTAACTGAATTGGGTATCGCTTCTATTACACCACTGGTTTGTGATCACTCTGAACGAAAAATCGACAAAGCCCTTCGTTTTGAAAAGATTGCTATTGCAGCCTTAAAACAATCTCAACAGTTTTATCTTCCTAAAATCAACAAACTTTGTGCTTTTTCTAATTTTGTCGCTGAAGCTACTAAGACCGGTTATATCGCACATTGTGGAAGCAATCCCAAAAAAAATCTAGCAAGCTATGATCTTGATGAAGAAGAGGTTACCCTTTTAATTGGACCAGAAGGAGATTTTAGTCCACTAGAGATCGAAGAGGCTGAAAAATCGGGATTCATCTCCGTAAGTATTGGAAATCAACGCTTTCGAACAGAAACAGCGGGACTCCTGGCTTGTCACACCGTATTTCTTCAACAACAAAAGAATTGAAGCTCTAAACTTTCCTATATTTAGCCCATGAATGCAAAAGAAATCTCCGGTGGAATTGTCCGTGCAGTACTTCAAATCACTGGTATTTGTATTGCCGTCTGGCTACTACTTCAGATTAAAACGCTGCTAATCTATATGCTTATCGCAGGTATTGTAAGCCTGATTGGTAGGCCAATAAATAAGTTTCTAACCCAACGTCTAAAGTTGAGAAACGTGTTGGCATCAACCATTACTATAATTTTTCTTATGTGGATATTGGTTAGCATTTTTTCGCTTTTTGTTCCCCTATTGGTTCAACAAGGAGAGAATTTATCCTTGCTGGAAGTTGACCTACTCAAAGGAAATATTGAAACGCTAATCAATGAAATTGGAACCTATTTTAACTTGGATAATAGTTTTTGGCAACAGCAATTTTCAGTAGACAATCTCTTTCAAAATGTCAATTTTGGTTTACTGCCTGAATTACTCAACCAAACCATAGAATTATTGGGTGGATTTACGATCGGACTGTTCTCTGTAGTTTTTATACTCTTTTTTTTCCTAAAAGACAGTCACTTACAAGAGCGAATCATATTAGCACTGGTCAATGATAATGTAAGCAGCAGGGTTGAAAAATCAATCGAAAAAACAAAAAATTTATTGTCCCGGTATTTCTTAGGACTACTTCTTCAGATTGGTATTTTAATGATTGTTTACAGTATTGTGTTAGCAGTGTTTAAAGTTGAAAATGCTTTTATCATTGCTTTCTTATGCGCTTTATTGAATCTAATACCTTATCTGGGTCCCATCATTGGTGGAGTTTTAATGTTACTTTTAACCATGAGTAGCTTTATTGGTGCAGACTTTAGTACTGTTATTCTACCTAAAACCACTTACGTAATGATTGGTTTTATAGTGGGTCAACTGATTGATAATTTTTTCAGTCAACCTTTTATTTTTTCAAACAGTGTAAAATCACATCCTTTAGAAATCTTTATTGTCATTCTTGCATCAGGAACTTTACTTGGGCCAGTAGGAATGATCATTGCTATTCCATTATACACAACGATTAAAGTAATCGCACAGGAATTCCTTTCTGAAAATAAAATTGTAAAATCTCTAACTAAAAACTTTTAACAGCGAAACTTATGTTCAAATCTCTTTTAACAACCCTTTTTATAGCTTTCATAGCATTCAATCTTCAGGCACAAAAACTCAATAGAACTGAACGTAAAATCATAGATCGAGTTAAAAGTCTAGATGAAGAAAGTCTCTCATTTTTAGAACAAGTGGTTAATATTAACAGTGGGACTCTAAATCAAAAAGGAGTTAAAGAAGTAGGAAATGTATTCCGCTCAGCATTTCAAGAAATTGGTTTTCAAACCCAATGGATTAATATGCCTGCTGAGATGAATCGTGCTGGACATTTGTTTGCTTCAATAAATGGTGATAAAGGCAAAAAACTATTACTCATTGGACATCTAGATACTGTCTTTGAGGAAAACAGTCCTTTTCAAACCTTTGAACGAATCAACGACAGTATGGCTTACGGTCCAGGAGCAAATGACATGAAGGGAGGTGATGTAATTGTACTTTATGCACTTAAAGCACTTGCAGATCTCAATTTGTTAAATAAAGCAAATATTACAGTCGCTTTTACAGGAGATGAAGAAAGTACTGGAAAACCTCTCACAATTTCTCGTGAAGCGTTAATTGAGGCTGGAAAAAAAGCAGATATTGCTTTGGGATTTGAAACCGCTACTGGATTTGATAATGCTACGATTGCAAGACGTGGTGCATCAGGATGGAGCGTTGAAGTCAAAGGTAAGCGGGCTCACTCATCAGGTGTTTTTAACGAGCGCGTAGGTGCAGGAGCAATCTTTGAAATGAGTCGAATCCTCAATACTTTTTATGAAGAAGTTCGAGGCGAAGAATACCTCACCTTTAATCCAGGAACACTCCTCGGTGGAACTTTTGTTGATTATGACAAACAAACAAGTAGTGGATCAACTTTTGGAAAAACCAATGTTGTAGCGCAAACTGCTGTGGTAAATGGTGGACTTCGATTTATATCCGAAGAACAAAAGGAAAATGCTCGTGCTAAAATGCGTGAGATTGTTAGTCAAAATCTTCCTCAAACTTCAGCAAGCATAAGTTTTACAGACAGTTATCCCGCCATGGGACCTACCAAAGGAAACCAAGCCGTTTTAGAAACTTTAAGTGAGGTCAGTCAAGATCTTGGATTTGGACCTGTAAGTGGATACGACCCTAGCCGAAGAGGTGCCGCTGATATTTCTTTTGTCGCAGACTATGTTGACGGTCTTGACGGATTAGGAACAATGGGAAATGGAGCTCATACACCCCAAGAAACTGTCAATCTAAAAACCATGAATGCTTTAATTCAGAGAGCAGCACTGTTAATTTATCGCCTTACACGCTAAATTTTTAATAAAAAAAATTATTCTTTAGGGAATCTAAAAAGCAAACAAACCTACTGACAGTATTTTTTGTAATTCTCCTGTTGTTCTTCTAAAGCGCTTTTAAATTCAGTCTTTAATTGTTCAATGAGTGCTTTAGTAGGTTTTACGTCATCGATTGAAGTAACCCCCTGACCGGCTGACCAAATGGTTTTCCAAGCCTGTGCCTCTGCCTTTGCTGCATCTAATTCACTACCAAAGTCAATTTTTTTAGTTTGACTCCAAAGTTCTTCAGTAATCCCCATTGCCTCTAAACTAGGACGTAAGAAGTTGGCGTTGACCCCAGAAACAGCAGCAGTGTAAACAATATCTTCTGCCTTACTGTTAATGATCATTTCTTGATATTTAGGATCGGCCATACTTTCTTTAACATTGATGAACCGTGTTCCCATATAAGCTAGATCAGCACCCATTTGTAGTGCGGAAGCAATATCACGACCCGTACTTATACACCCTGAAAGTAAAATGGTTTTTTTAAAGAAACCTTTAATTTCATTGATTAAAGCTAAAGGACTCAATGCACCGGCGTGCCCCCCTGCTCCTGCTGCAACAAGAATAAGACCGTCTACACCAGCTTCTGAGGCTTTTTCTGCATGACGCTTCTTTATAACATCGTGATAAACCAAACCGCCATAACTATGAACTGCATTGACTAAATCAGGTACTGCACCTAAGGAAGTAATGATTAAGGGAACTTGATGTTTGACACAAACCTCAAGATCAGGCATTACTCTTGGATTTGTAGGGTGGACAATTAAGTTTACACCATAAGGTGCTGCCTTTTTTCCAGTCTCTTCTTCAAATTGAGCTAAGGCGGTTTTAATTTCGACTACCCATGCTTCAAAACCTTCTGTAGTTCTTTGATTTAATGCAGGAAAAGTTCCCACTACACCATTTTTACAACATTCAATTACTAGCTGTGGTCCAGAGATTAAAAACATAGGCGCTGCTATGGCGGGGATACTCAAACGGTCTTCAAAGGTTAGATTCATAAGTTTATTCTTTTAGGAGCAATGTCCATTCAAATTCAAAGGTGGATACTGTATTACCTTGCTGATCAACACCTTTTGACGTCAACCAAAAGGTTTGTGTTTTTTGACCTTCAAGCAACTGCTTAAAAGCTGTATTGATTTTTTGCTTTGCATCGCAGTTAAAAAGTATCTTACCGCGTGCTTTTTTAGTAAAATTTGCGCGGTTATTCAATACTAACATGGAGACTTTAAGTCCGTGCTGTTTGACGGCTTGCATAATTAAAACTCCAGTTGTCAGTTCTGCGGCCATCCCTTGGACTGCCCAAAACATTGATTGAAACGGGTTTTGATTGACCCAGCGATGTACAACTTTAGCTTCACAATAATTGGTCTCAATTTTAGTAATTCGCACACCACACCACCAAACCGAAGGCAACTTTAAAAAAGTAAAAATGTTGAGTCTGGACGGTGTAAAATTCATATTAGTGCATCAAAGAAGAAGCAACAATATAATCTAAATCAAAGGCTTCCGCAACTTCTTTATAAACAACTTTACCCTGTACAATATTTAGTCCTTTCATCAAGGCTTTATTTTCAACACAGGCAGTTTTCCAACCTTTGTTTGCAAGCTGTAAAGCATAACTTAATGTAGCATTGGTTAAAGCTGTGGTAGACGTATTTGGAACCGCTCCAGGCATATTAGTTACTGCATAATGAATGATCCCCTCTTTAATCTTGATGGGTGCATCATGCGTGGTAGGTTCACTAGTTTCAAAACAACCTCCTTGATCAATTGCAACATCGACTAAAACGGTTCCTGGCATCATCTGAGACAGCATTTCTTTTCGAATCAACTTAGGGGCTTTTGAGCCCGGTATCAAAACAGTACCGATGATTAAATGTGAACGCTTGAGCTCTTCTTCTATAGTATAGGAGTTTGAATAGACGGGAGTTACGTTAGCCGGCATAATACTTTCAAGTTCTCGAAGTCGTTGCAAATTCGTGTCTAAAATGGTAACATTGGCACCGAGGCCTGCTGCCATTCGTGCTGCTTCGGTTCCGGACACTCCCCCTCCTATGACCATTACATTTGCAGGTTGAACGCCGGTAACTCCACCGAGTAAAATTCCAAAGCCCCCAAAAGGCTTTTCTAGATACTTTGCGCCTTCCTGGGTTGCCATCCGGCCAGCTACTTCAGACATCGGTATCAATAATGGGAGCTTACCACTTTCCTCAACGGTTTCGTATGCCAAACAAATAGCTCCACTTTTGAGCATGGCATTAGTCAATTGTTCACTAGAAGCGAAATGAAAATACGTAAACAGTAATTGCCCATCTTGAATTAAATCATATTCTTTCTCAACCGGCTCTTTTACTTTTATAATCATCTCAGCGTGCAGATAAATTGACTCAATATTATTCACTAATTCACAGCCAACTTGAACGTATTCCACATCAGAAATACCACTGAGTAAACCTGCTCCTTTTTGAATGCAAACGTGATGTCCTGATTGAATTAAAGTAAGCGCTCCGGCTGGGGTTAACCCAACTCTGGCCTCTTGAGATTTAATTTCTTTTGGAACTCCAATTTTCATAGCATGGGTATTGGTTAAAGTTACATCCGAAGATATAAATTTGTAGCTTAAATTAGATCAAATTGTTTTGTATAATTATAGTATTTGGTAACTTTAAATACTAAACCTCAAATCATGAAATATTTTAACAAAACCCGAACTATTGAACAAAAAGTAACTGATCGAGATATCCTTTACAATCTAAATCGTCAATCTGAATTATTGGAAGCCATACTTAAAGAACTCAAAAAACAAGGAAACTCATAAAACTCGATTCAAAATAGAGTTTTGTAGTGTTGAAGTTTAATTTTAGTACAGAAATAAAGTAATAGCTTAAATTAAAAGTCTGTATGGAACTGCATGCCCTTACTTTAAATTAAAACCAACTCATACCTTAAGTCTGATCTTGTTGATTTACTTCTTCCTGAATTGTGTCGGTGAAACCTATCCCTCATGTCCCCTGTATGGCCAATATAGTATCGATCTAAAGATTTTGAATATAGGATATAAACAGTAAACATCATTGGGGGTAGTAGTGATCGCGGCAGGATTCGAACCTGCGACCGTCTGCTTAGAAGGCAGATGCTCTATCCAGCTGAGCTACGCGACCTTTTTACTTCTTGGCGCTTCTCCTCTGAACTTGACCGTTCCGATTGGAAATCGGAATGCGCTATCCAGCTGAGCACTGCTTAATGTGAAACAGTTGAGCTATCATTTTAAAATCATTTTTTTAATATGTATTTTAAAATGAATGCAAATATAATTTTAATTTATAAAAAAAGAGTGGATTTTCACAAAAGTGTAATGTTACTTTATTGATCGGATGCTTGAAAAAATCCTATAAGTTATCAATGAAAAAAAAAAACTAAAGTTTTATATTCTAAAACTAAACCCATCTTCCTTTTTCAAATGATACTTTTCTTCATCAAATTGATATAAATACGCTCCTTTTTTTGAAGTTGACTTATCCTTTTCTTCTAAGCGAGTTAGGATTTTAAGAGCGTTGATTTTACTAATAAAATTTCTTTTATCTAATTTTTGACTTAATATGGATTCATATAAATTTTGAAGTTGCCTCATAGTAAACTTGTTGGGAAGTAATTCAAATCCAATGGGTTTACTCAATGCTTTTCTTTTTAATGTGACAAGAGCCTCATTGATCATTTGCTGATGATCAAAGATTGGAGTAGGTGCCTCAGCTAAACTGAACCATTGGGCAGCATTTTCTTTATTTAACTTCAAGTCGTAATTAGCAATATTGATTAATGCAAAAAAGGCGACTGATAAGGTCCGCTCTTCTGGATCTCTATCAATTTCACTGTAGGATAAAAGTTGTTCCATATAGACTTCTTCCAGACCTGTGAGTTTTTTTAACACCCTATTGGCCGCATCATTTAATGTCTCTTGCCGCTTTAAAAATCCGCCCATTAGTGACCACTCCCCTTTTTTAGGCTCAAAATCACGCTTTATCAGTAAAATTTTCAAGCCCTCTTTATCAAAGCCAAAAATTATACAGTCAACTGCTACTAAAACTTTATCTTCTTTGCTGTAACGATGTAATTGCACTTTCTTTTTCTTATTAATTAATTTATTCATAAAATCTTTCTAAAAAGAAATTTTTTAAATTCTATTTTGGCAAATTATTAAATTATGTGTTATTTTAACACTTATAATTAAAATGAAAAACAACGTAACTGTTTTACAAAAACAAAGTTAAATTTTTAAAATTCATCCTATGAAAAATAAGATTAAATCACTTGCATCACTTTTATTAGTATTCTTTTCAGTCTTTGGAGTTGCTCAGGTAAAAACATCTGTTTCCGTCAATCCCTCTGAAGATGCTCCTCAAATCAGCAAGCATATTTACGGACACTTTGCAGAGCATTTGGGACGTTGTATTTACGGTGGTTTTTATGTTGGTGAAGATAGTGAAATTCCAAATCTTGATGGGGTAAGAAAAGACATCATTGCTGCTTTAAAAGAAATGAAAATACCAAATTTAAGATGGCCTGGTGGATGCTTTGCGGACACCTACCATTGGAAAGACGGAATCGGTGCTAAATCAGAAAGACCCACTATAGTAAATCAGTGGTGGGGTGGTGTTACAGAAGATAATAGTTTTGGTACCCATGATTTTTTAAATTTATGTGAAGCTTTAGAAACGGAACCCTATATTTCAGGAAACATTGGAAGTGGAACCGTTCGAGAATTTGCGGATTGGATTCAGTACGTGAACCATGAAGGGGTTAGTCCAATGGCTAATTTGAGAAAAGAAAATGGACGTGAACAACCCTGGGACGTTCGTTTTTGGGGATTAGGAAATGAAGCATGGGGATGCGGAGGAAACATGACTGCAGAATTCTATTCCAATCTCTATCGGCAATATGCAACTTACATGACAGACTGGAGTAATAGTAGTGACTTGTATCGTGTAGCCTCAGGTGCTAGTGATGGAAACTACAATTGGACTGAAGTATTGATGAAGAATATCCCAAAAAATTTAATTGAAGCAGTAGCCCTTCACTCCTACTCGGTTATTGACTGGGGAAACAAGGGTTCTGCCACAGATTTTAGTGATACACAGTATTTTCAAACTATGCAGCGTGCCTATAAAATGGATGAATACATTACCAAGCACACTGCAATTATGGAACAGTATGATCCTGAAAATAAAATTGATCTCATTGTAGATGAGTGGGGAGGTTGGTACGATGTTGAACCTGGGACAAATCCTGGTTTTCTATACCAACAAAATACCATGAGAGATGCTATGATTGCAGGGATGACTCTTAACATATTTAACAATCATGCCGAAAGAGTAAAAATGGCTAATCTAGCGCAAACCGTTAATGTATTACAAGCTGTAATATTAACTGAAGGTGAAAAATTAATTCTTACTCCAACCTATCACGTGTTGAAAATGTATGCCGTTCATCAAGACGCTCAACTTATCCCACTTGAATTTGAATCTCCTCTTTTTACTAAAAACGGAGAAACCTTACCTGCCATTAGCCTTTCTGCTTCAAGAGGGAAAAATAATAATCCGTCTATTTCATTGGTGAATATTGATGATTCTCAAAGTCATATCGTTGCTATTGAATTAAGTAAACTGAAGGTAAAGAATTTTGATGCTACCATTTTAACGTCAGAATCTCTTCAAGATTACAATGATTTTGACCATCCTCAAGCTATTACTCCAAAACCATTCAAAAAAATTAAATTTAAAAATGGAGAAGCCATCATAGAATTACCCCCATTCTCCGTTATTGTTCTTGAGGGAAATTAAAAAAGTTAATCATGAGTTCCTACGTCATCGGTTTAGATTTTGGTACTGACTCTGTAAGAGCCTTACTTTTAAACACTACAAACGGTAAAGAAGAAGCAACAGCGGTACATTATTACAAGAGATGGAAATCATTAGAATACTGCAATCCAATCGCAAATCAATTCAGACAACACCCTCAAGATCACATCGAGGGATTGGAGAATACCATTAAAACTGTAATAGAAAAATCAGAAGTTGATTTAAAACAAATTAAATCAATAGCAATTGATACCACGGGGTCTTCCCCTCTTCCCCTTGACAGCATGGGGCAGCCTTTGGCTTTTAAAGAACAATTTAAAAACAATCCAAACGCCATGATGGTACTTTGGAAAGATCATACAGCGGTGAGGGAAGCTGAGGAAATTAATAAACTCGTTCGGAATTGGGGAGGAATAGATTACTTAAAATATGAGGGTGGAATTTATTCTTCAGAGTGGTTTTGGGCTAAAATCTTACACATTATTAGAGAAGATAAAAGTATTACAGAACACGCCTATACCTGGATGGAACACTGTGATTACTTAACCTATCTACTCATTGAAAATAAAGATTTAAAAAAATTCAAACGCTCTCGATGTGCAGCTGGACACAAAGCGATGTGGCACTCAGAATGGAATGGTTTACCTTCAACGGAGTTCTTAACACAACTTGACCCCTATTTAGAGAAACTACGAGAGAATTTATACGAAGATACTTATACTTCAGATATTGCTGCCGGGAATTTATCTGCCTATTGGGCAGGCCGTTTAGGGCTTTCTATGGAAACTCTAGTTAGTGTAGGGACTTTTGATGCTCATGCTGGTGCTGTAGGTGCACGGATTAAAGAAAAATCACTGGTCAAAGTAATGGGAACTTCTACCTGTGATATCATGGTTTCAAATAATCCAAAATACAACTCCACAACTGTAAAAGGAATTTGCGGTCAAGTTAATGGATCCGTAATTCCAGGAATGACAGGACTTGAAGCGGGTCAATCTGCTTTTGGAGATGTACTTGCGTGGTTTAAAAATGTATTGGAGTGGCCCCTTACTGAAATTGTCCTCCAATCCAACGTCTTAACCCATCAACAAAAAATTGAATTGCAACATGAATTTGACCATAAGCTAATTCAAAGACTTACCGCCTCAGCAGCTTCCATACCCTTAGAAGATACCCTTCCCGTTGCATTAGATTGGATTAATGGAAGAAGAACTCCTGATGCAAATCAAAATTTAAAAGGAGTCATTTCTAACATCAATTTAGGTACTTCGGCTCCCCATCTATTCTTATCCTTAGTACTCTCTATCTGCTTTGGTTCAAAAGCGATCGTAAATCGTTTTGAAGAAGAAGGTGTTGAAATCGATCAAATTGTAGGTATTGGTGGAGTAGCTAAAAAATCAAGCTTTATCATGCAAATATTGGCGGATACACTGAATAAACCCGTTCAAATCGCCGAATCAGAACAAACACCTGCGCTAGGGGCTGGGATTTATGCTGCACTTGCCGCCGGTGTTTTTGAGTCATATACTGAAGCAAGTTGTAAATTAGGCTCTGATTATATGATAACTTATATCCCAAACCCCTCTCAGGTTGAGATTTTAAAAGACTTGATGAATAAATATGAAGAGCTAGGAATCTCCATTGATAAACTTTCACCTAATTAAATTATTATGAATTCAAAATTTAAAAAATTAAAGCAAGAGTGTTATAAAGCTAATTTAGAGCTTAATTCATTGGGCTTGGTGGTTTATACTTTTGGAAATGTAAGTTCGGTTGATCGAGAGCAAAAGCTGTTCGCAATTAAACCTTCTGGTGTTCCTTATGAAGACCTAAAGGCTGAGGATATGGTTGTTGTTGATTTTGAAAATAAGATCGTAGAAGGAACCTTGAAACCTTCGTCAGACACCAAAACCCATGCGTATTTATACAAACACTGGGAGGGTATTGGAGGCATTGCACACACCCATGCGCTTTACTCGGTTTCTTGGGCACAGGCCCAACAAGATATTCCTGTTTTTGGAACCACACACGCTGATCATTTGACCGAAGATATCCCTTGTGCAAATCCTATGCGAGACGATCTAATCAAGGGAAATTACGAACACAATACAGGAATACAGATTCTAGACTGCTTTAAAGAAAGAAAGCTTGACCCCAAACAGGTTGAGATGATACTCATTGGAAATCACGGTCCTTTTTGCTGGGGAAAAAATGCAGCAAAGGCCGTATATAATGCTCGTGTGTTGGAAGAAATTGCACACATGGCTTACCTTACCTTACAAATCAATCCAAAAGCTACTCGTTTAAAAGAATCTTTAATTAAAAAACACTACAATCGTAAACACGGCAAAGATGCTTACTACGGACAATAACAGAATTACATGAAAGAACTGCTCAATAAAAAAATATGGTTCCTTACTGGAACACAACATTTATATGGTCAAGAAACCCTCAACCAAGTAAGTAACAATGCGAAAAAGGTTATAGAAGGGCTTAATAACTCCCAACATATCCCTTTTGAAATCGTGTATCAACCCATCTTAAAAACACAAGAGGAAATAACTCAAGTTTGCGCAGAAGCATCTTCAAATGAAGACTGTATTGGAGTCATTGCTTGGATGCACACCTTCTCACCTGCAAAAATGTGGATCAATGGACTTAAAAAATTACAACTGCCCCTACTCCATTTACATACTCAGTTTAATAATGAAATTCCCTGGTCAACCATCAATATGGACTTTATGAATCTCAATCAGTCAGCACATGGCGATCGAGAATTTGGTCATATTTTAACGCGGCTTGGCATCAAAAGAAAAACGGTAGTAGGACACTGGCAGAATGAAACCATACAACAATCCATTGGATATTGGACGCGTGCTGCATTGGGTTATTATGAAATGCAAAACCTGAAAGTATGTCGATTCGGTGATAATATGCGTGAGGTTGCTGTTACAGAAGGAGACAAGGTTGAAGCTCAAATTCAATTCGGTTTTTCTGTAAACTCCTTAGACGCATCCGATATTGTTAGAGAAATTAAAACTCTTTCATCTAAAGAAGTTACAAGCTTAATGAAAGAATACGAGGAATCCTATACGCTAGAAAACCAACTTAAAGAAGGGGGTGACATGCGACAATCCCTTTATGATGCTGCTGAAATTGAATTAGCCTTAAGGCGCATTTTAGAACGGGGAAATTTTAAGGCTTTTACAGATACATTTGAAAATTTAGGAGAACTAAAACAATTACCAGGCATTGCTGCACAGCGTCTGATGGAAGATGGATATGGTTTTGGAGGGGAAGGCGATTGGAAAACAGCCGCTCTTACTCGTGTATTAAAAGTCATGTCGATTGGTTTAAAAGGTGGCACCTCTTTTATGGAAGACTACACCTATCATTTCAATGAAAAAAGATCATTAGTCCTTGGATCTCATATGTTAGAAATCTGCCCCTCAATTGCTGAAAAACAACCTAGCTGTGAAATCCATCCATTAAGTATTGGAGGGAAACAAGATCCTGTACGTTTGGTTTTTAACGCACCAGCAGGAGAGGCAATAAACCTTACATTAGTAGATTTAGGAAACCGTTTTCGTTTTATCCTTAATGAGGTGGATGCCTTACCCATTACAGAATTCCTACCACAACTTCCTGTTGCTAGGGTTTTATGGGACTGTAAGCCCAATTTGGAGATCGCAACAAAAGCTTGGATGCTCGCAGGGGGTGCTCATCATACGGTCTTCTCTCAAGCTTTAAATACAGAAACTATTGAAGATCTGGCAGAAATGACGAATATTGAACTACTGGTAATTGACCAGAATACAGAACTAAGAAATTTTAAAGTAACAATGGCAGCTTTAAATCAACAATAAAAACCAATTGATCAAATGTATTTAACGATAAAAAAAATAGTTGTTTCACTTCTTTTTGTAATGGCAATATCCAGTTGTAACACAACCCCAAAACAAGACTTTATAATTCATAAAGATCATTTTGGAGAAACTAAAGACGGAAAACCTGTTGAGCGTTACACCCTATCCAATCTATCTGGAATGAAGGTCCAAATCATAACTTATGGTGGTATCATTACTAGCTTAGAGGTTCCTAATGCTTTGGGAAGACCTAAAGATGTTGTGTTGGGATACGATACCCTCCTTCAATATGAAAAAAGCAACCCTTACTTTGGTGCTTTAATTGGACGCTATGGAAATCGGATTGCAGAGGGTAAATTCAGTCTTAACAATAAAGAATATACTTTAGTCCAAAACGATGGTAAAAACCATCTACATGGAGGAAATAAAGGCTTTGATAAAGTTCTTTGGACTGCTGAAACGGAACTCCTTGAGGAAGGAGCTCGATTGAAGCTCTACTATCTTAGCACGGACGGAGAAGAAGGTTATCCAGGGAATCTTACCGTAGAAGTAACCTATACACTCACACAAGATAATAGTTTAGCAGTTACATATAAAGCAACAACAGACCACTCTACAGTACTCAATCTTACACAACACTCATATTTCAATTTGGGGGAAGAAGAGGATATTCTCAATCACGAGTTACTGATCAATGCAGATGCTTATCTACCTGTAGACGAAACCCTAATCCCAACAGGTGAAATTGAAACAGTAGGGGGAACTGCTTTCGACTTCAAAACATTCAAGACCATCGGAAAGGATATTGAAAATAAAGAAATTCAGCTGCTACGGGGGCTAGGTTATGATCATTGTTGGGTACTAAATGATCAAGGCACCGGACTTCGAACTGCAGCTTTAGTAAAGCATGCTGTTTCAGGTATTCAAATGGAAGTCCTTACTGATGAACCTGGAATTCAGTTTTATTCAGGGAATTTTTTAGACGGTACACTTCCAAAGAAAAATTCAAGTTCGTTTTATGGTCATCGATCAGGTTTATGTTTAGAAACACAACATTATCCAAATTCACCAAATGAGCCCTCGTTTCCCTCGGTTGTTTTGAACCCAGGAGAAGAGTATTCTTCTAAAACTATATTTAAATTTTCAAACTAACTTGTAAATAAATTTTCTTAAAACAACATTATGCAAACATTAGAATTATTGGATTGGATTTCTATTGTAATTTATTTTGCCATATTGGCGGGTATAGCTATTTGGGTTATTCGAAACAAAAAAGAAGATACAGAGGATTATTTCCTAGCAGGCAGAAACGTTGGCTGGTTTGTAGTAGGTGCCTCCATTTTTGCTTCTAATATTGGATCAGAGCATGTTGTTGGTCTTGCGGGTGCAGGAGCTAGTGATAAATTACCCATGTTGATCTATGAAATTCACGCCTGGATTGTTCTCATTTTAGGTTGGGTGTTTTTGCCTTTTTATCAAAGAGCAGGGGTTTTTACCATGCCTGAATTTTTAGAAAAGCGTTTTGATTCACGCTTGCGATGGATTCTTTCTATTTTTTCAATTGTAGCCTACGTATTGACTAAAATATCCGTAACAATATATGCGGGTGGTGTGGTAGTATCCGCCTTACTGGGAATAGATTTTTGGACTGGGGCAATTGCAACTGTTATTTTAACTGGAATTTATACTGTTTTGGGTGGAATGAGAGCTGTTGTTTATACAGAAACCTTGCAAGCCATGGTTTTAATTGTAGGAGCAGCTGTTTTAACTTATATTGGACTGGATCGTGTTGGAGGCTGGGAAAGCATGAAAGCAACGGTCACTCCAGAATATTTAAACATGTGGAGACCCGCCTCAGACCCTGATTTTCCCTGGCCTTCTTTATTCATTTCAAGTACCATAGTGGGAATATGGTATTGGTGTACAGACCAGTACATAGTTCAAAGAACACTCACAGCCAAAAACATAAAAGAAGGTAGGCGTGGAACTATTTTTGGGGCTTTGATGAAATTACTACCCGTGTTTTTATTTTTGATCCCAGGAGTTATCGCACTAACACTTAAAATGCGAGGAGAACTTCATTGGGAAAATGCTGACGAAGCTTTCCCTGTATTGATGAGTAATTTATTACCTGCTGGACTAAGAGGTTTAGTTGCCGCAGGACTGTTAGCAGCACTGATGAGTTCTTTGGCTTCTGTTTTTAATTCCGTATCCACTTTATTTACAGTAGATATTTATAAAAAATTACGCCCAGAAGCACCTGAAAAAAAATTGGTTCGAACAGGTCAAATTGCAACAGTAGTCGTTGTGATTATTGGTATTTTTTGGATTCCTATTATGGCGAATATATCAGGGGTACTCTATGAATATCTGCAATCTGTACAAACCTATATTGCTCCCCCCATAGCAGCAGTTTTCATTATGGGAATCGCGCACAAACGAATCAATGCACAAGGAGCTTATGTGACTTTAATTCTCGGATTTATTATTGGGTTTGGAAGAATCTTTTTGGAAATCAATAGTGAGTCACTCCATCCTGGAAGTTTTTTACACAGCCTTGGAACTATGAATTACCTTTCATTTGGAGCATGGTTTTTTCTGTTTTGCATACTGGTTATTGTTGGGGTAAGCCTTGCTACTACTCCTCCCGTAGCAGAAAAAGTAATAAATCTTACTTTAGGGACCGTTACAGCAGAAGAAAAGAAAATTTCTAGAGCTACCTTCGATTGGAAAGATATTGCCGTATCCCTCTTCGTGGTTCTGGTAGTTGTTTTTGTAATGATCTGGTTTAACGGAAAATAAAATCTAAAATCGAGTGGAGAGAATAGCCAAGAAAGTTTCAATACCCATAAGATAATTCCCTATGCGTAAATTTTCATTGGGACTGTGTTGGTTGTTGTCTAAATTAACTGTTGGAACTCCTATTGCAGGTACACCCAATTGGTTCACAAAGGGAGAAATGGGGACTGAACCACCACTTGTTCTTATGACTACTGGTTTTTCATTGTAGTATTCGGTCAGAAGAGAGTTTAGCCATTTCCCTTCTTTTGACTCTGTATTGGTTCTAAACGCAGGATATGCTACTTTGTAATTCATCTGTATGATTTTGTCATAATCCATACGCTCCTCTTTAGATGGAATATGATCCAGTACTGTGAATGCTTGTCCCTCTAAATGAGATTTAACTCCGTCGATTAATTGGTAAGGATCACTTTCCAATACTAATCGAATGTCCAACTCAGCAGTTGCCGTTGCAGGAACAATAGTTCGGGCTTGTTTTCCTACCCATCCGCTTTGCATTCCTCTTATATTCAAAGAGGGATACTGTATCGATTCTTGATAGGTGGTCCCTACACGATCATTCCTTTTGGTTTGGGTACGCTCTTTAATTGATTTTTCTTCAGAAGGAACTCCCTCTAAAATTTTCTTTGTTGCAGCACCTATGGTTATTCCCTTGTAAAAACCAGGAATGACTACTCTTCCTTGTTCGTCTTTCATGGAAGCAAGTGCACGAGATAAATCCAACGCTGGATTAGGAATATAGTTTCCGTAATGACCACTATGTTGGGGCATTAAAGGACCAAAGCTAGTTAAGGTCAAGGTCGCTATTCCGCGATTACCAAAAACCAAGGTTGGTTTTCCAGAAGAGTGAACGGGGCCGTCTAAAATTAAAAGCATATCCGCTACCAACTGGTCTTTATATTTTTCTACCGCCTCAGGTAAGCCTGGAGAACTTTTTTCCTCCTCAAAATCCAAGATCATTTTAATATTAAACTCTGGACTTTTTCCAATTTTATTAAGATGCTTAAGTGCAGTTAGTAGCATTACAAAAGGTCCTTTGTCATCTGAGCTTGAACGGGCAAATATTCGATAATTATCAACCTCTTTTTCTTCTAGCCTGTCCCATGAAATCTCTTTAAAACCTTTGGCACTTTTTTCTTTTAATACCGCAACATAAGGATTCTGCTGATTCCATTTTGTGCGATCTATACCTTGACCATCCAAATGCATATAAAAGGCCAAAGTAGACCTTCCCTTTTTATAGTTTTGCTTTGCCAGTAATAGAGGAAGTGCAGTCGTTTCAAGTGTTTCAACCTCAAAACCTAAATTTTGCAATTGTGTTTGAGCCCATGAAATGTTGTGTACAATATCTTCGGGAAGAGCAGCATCGTTTGCTAGTGCCAAAAAATTTCGAAACTCTGAAATACTTTCCAAACCAATAGTTCTGGCTGTAGCCTCAAATGAACGCTGGGCTTTAAGTTGAAAAACGAGTAAAAGGTTTAATAATATAGCGAAAGTAGTAATTTTCATAGTTCGGATTGTATGGTCCCTAGAATATCAAATATAGAAAACACTAACTCAAATGATAACAAACTATCTAATTTATTATTAATTTGTCTTTCTAAAAAAAACAAACAAATTGAAAAGTGCTGTTTTACTTACCACATTATTGAGTTTTTTTACCGTTTTTCCTCAAAACAGTAACCCCAATAAAAATTTAAATTTTAACGCAACCGTTTTAAAAGAAGAACCTCTTGTTGATGGTAACATATTGGGAGAAGCTCTTTGGAAAGAGGTTTTACCCATTCAAGAGTTGCAACAAATCAAGCCAAATTACGGTGCTACTGCCTCTGAAAAAACAGTGATTCGAGTAGCCTATACTTCAAAGAACTTATATGTAGCTGTGGTCTGTTACGACTCTGCTCCAGACCAAATCGTAGTTTCAGATTCTCGTAGAGACGCAGATTTAAATGACGACGATAGTTTTCTATTTATTATTGATACCTACAATGATCAGCAGAATGGATTTCTTTTTGGAACCAATGCAGACGGCATGGAATACGATGCTCAAATTGACAATGAAGGTGAAGGGAATTTTAGTGCCAATCGTCAGCAAGGAGGAGTTGTAGGAGGTACAAACATTAACTGGGACGCTTCTTGGGAAGTGAAGACAGAAAAAGGCGATTACGGATGGAGTGCTGAATTTGCTATTCCACTTAGATCTATTCGTTTCAATGGCGGAGAAAATAAAACTTGGGGGATCAACTTTCAACGAAATATTAGCAAACGAAGTGAAACAGCCTATTGGGCAAACCTGCCTTTAGGCTTTGATATTAAAAGGCTTTCTCTTGCAGGCAAAATGCACGGCTTAAATTTGAAATCCCCAAAAAATTTAAAAGTAATACCTTACGGTTTAGTACAAGCGGTTCAAAACAATCACCCTCCAAAAAATAGCAGCAGTAAAACAGCAATTGGGGGTGATATTAAATACAGTTTAACCCCGGGCTTAACCTTGGACATGACCTATAATACTGATTTTGCCCAAGTTGAAGTAGATGAACAACAGGTCAATTTAGATCGTTTTAATCTGTTTTTTCCAGAAAAACGACCCTTTTTTCTAGAAAATGCTGGGCAGTTTAGTGTGGGCAGTCCTGGAGAGGTCGATCTGTTTTTCAGTAGGCGTATTGGAATTGGAACAAATGGGAGTTTAGTCCCCATCATAGGCGGTTCCAGAGTTTCAGGAAAAATTGGACAAACCAACATTGGGCTACTCAGTATGTTTACAGACGAAGTGCCCAGTGAATCAGGAGAACTCAATATCATTAAGAACAACTATTCAGTAGCGCGTGTCAACCATGATTTTGCAGCAAAACGATCATCTATTGGTGGGATTTTTGTTAACCGCTCAGGAATTGGAAATGACTTGGACTACAATCGCGTATTTGCCATGGATGGGAAATTAGGAATTGGTAAAAAAGCGCAACTTTCAGGCTACGTTTCTAAAAGTAATACTCCAGGAATTACAACAAACGACCATGCCTTTAATTTTTTAGCAGTGTACAATTGGAACGGCTGGAATTTAAGAGCAGGTTATACAGAAGTTGGAGAAGGATTTAATCCCGAAGTTGGATTTTTACTGCGGTCGGCGTTTAAAAAACCAGAGTTTTTAATCTTTAAACAATGGCGACCAAAAAATACTGGAAAACTACTAGAAGTCAGGCCCCACATATCTTACAGAGGGTATTGGAATTTTCAGAATACACAGGAAACTGGATTTTTACACGTAGATAATCACTGGGTTTGGGAAAGCGGATTTGAGATTCATACAGGAATCAATTTTACCAAGGAAACCGTTCTTGCTCCTTTTCCTATTTCCAATGTCATTGTTGATGCAGCTGAGTACAATCATCAAGAATTACAACTTGTTTTGATGACCAATGCCAATAGAAGGCTCTATTTTCAAACACGTACAGTCATCGGCGGTTACTTCGGTGGAAACCGAATCTCAAGTACAAATAAAGCGACCTTTAGAGTAGGAGACAAGTTCAATACTGAGGGAGTATTGAATTACAATCGGTTAAATTTACCCAACGGCGAGGCTAATGTTGTAATTACAGGTGCCCGTTTGGCCTATTCTTTTACTCCTAGAATGTTTTTACAGAGTTTAGTTCAATACAACAACGTATCCAACATCACTTCTGTCAACGCACGTTTTGGTTGGCTTCGCAATGCAAATACGGGACTATTTGTCGTCGTAAATATCATCAAAGACACGGATTATTTTGATACGCTAAACAATCAAAGCATCACAATTAAATACAGTCACCAATTTGATCTATTAGGAAGGTGACCCTAATCAGGTAAGTTTTTCTTTAAAAACCGAAGTCCATTTTTACTCAAAATATTCTCTATATCGTTTTTACCATACCCTCTCCCAGAAAGTATTCCATCTAGTTTTTGAAGGTCTGCTATGGTTTCTATATCGTAAGGACATTGCTCTTTTCCAAAGCCCCCATCTAGATCAGACCCAATCATGACGTGATTTGTATTCCCTGCCAATTGACAGATATGATCTATATGATTGACAATAGTCTCTAGATTCAATTCACTTTTTTTGGGATCAGAGATGCCTCGTTTCCAGTTGGGAAGCATCATCCAAGCATCGAAGGCCATTCCAATAACTGCGTTTCTATTGAGCAATTCCTTTATCTGATCGTCGTGAAACTGTCGCTCGTTGGGAACCCATTTCCTAACATTGCTATGGCTTGCCCAAATTGGTCCATCATAAACATCCATGGTTTCCCAAAAACTTTGATCGCATAAATGGGTAGCGTCTAGTATAAGCTTTAGCTTAGAAATTTCTTTCAGCAAAGCTTTTCCTTTTATTCCAATCCCTCCAATTGAATCAGTTCCAAAAGCATAAGTCCCCGGTCCGTAATGTGCAGGTCCTATGGCACGCAGTCCTTCTTGATACATTTCATGCAAATGATCCATTGAAACTAAAGAATCTGCCCCTTCAAGAGTTAAAACATATCCTATCGGGGCTTTTTTTGAATCTTTTTCCCAATGATTTAAGTGATCATTAAGCTGCTCCTTATTTTTGACCTGAAACAATTGGCCCTCTGATTCCATAGCTCTGTACCAAGCCAACTGACCTTGAGTTTGCGCCCAAGCTTGCTCTGGTGAATTCCAGCCTGGAAGCTTATTTTTAGGCTTAACGTAACGTGCAATGAGCGTTGCCATACACAAGCCAATATTTCCATTACGCATCTCAGGGAAAGAAACCACTCCATTTTCTCGGTCGGGTAAATCCGTCATCCCTACTTCCAAAGCACGAATCTGCGCTATTTCTTGTCGAAAGTCCCGATTCCACTCAAGGGCGTTCATCGATAAATCTAAATGGGCATCGAAGATAAACTTCATCCTTTGAGTTCTATTTGATAATCTCGAGCTTCTATATTCCAATACCCCGCTTGCTCACCATTTATAACAGTATAAGCTCTATTGTATTTTGCTACGGTTGGACAAATATGATAGGGCAAGGCATAAAATAGATCGCCCACTTTAAAATTATTTTTTTCATTGAACTCTACGATGAGGTGCTCTTCACTTTGACCCTTATGTATTGCCTTTTCTAAGCCCAGGATTTCAACACGAGGCAAGGGCATTTCAGACGCAACTGCCTTATGTCCTAAATCAAAGCAATAAAGGTTGGTATTTGGTTTACTGATTAAACGAGTAATCAAAAGAGCAGCATGAACAAACGGGGACTCCTTCCAAATTTTCTTATATCCCAAATCCCAAAGCAATGTTGTACCAGGACTGAGTAAGGTTTTTTCCCGTAAAGCATGTGGATAAAAACTAGGAGATCCTCCCGTAATGATCTCAGGCACTACTCCCCCAGTCTTTTCAATTTGCTTGACTAAATTGGCTACGGGTTCAAAATCTGAATTACACTTTGAGATACGCTCATCTAAATTCAAAGGACGTATATGCCCGTCGTAAACATGTAACCCCTGAAATTCCAATCGCGAATTCTTTTTTAAAATTTCATAAAGTGAAAATGCTTTTTCTGGGAGAATACCCGTCCGGTTCATTCCATTATTGACATCAATCCACAACTTAATTTTTATGTCATTTTTTTGGGCTAAATCAGAAAATAACTGGAGGGAATCTAAATTATCTACTAGGGTAGCAAATTCAATTTCTGAATGTTCTTTTTGCCAATGGATAAACTGATGAATCTTCTCAATAGAGGGTTGATGTGCTAGCAGAATTCGTTCCGCTTCACAGTCAATTAAAAGTTTCATTTCAGCTAGTGTTGCGCATTTAAATTGACGAATACCAGCCTGCATTTGAAGTTTAATAACTGCTGACATTTTATGCGTTTTCACGTGGGGTATCAAACGCTTGGTTCCTCCAGCAACTTGAACCATCGCATCAATATTATGCTGGACCCGGTCAGGAAAAACCAACAATCCTGGGGTTAATAGTTGGTCTTCATTCTGAACTTTAAACGCTTCTAACATGCTAAAAACTTATTTTTCCAATAAAAAATGAGCTTCGATCTCTACAGCTATGTTTTGTGGGAGGGACATTCCTACGGCACTTCTCACTCCGATTCCATGCTCCTCACCAAAAACCTCAGCCATTAATTCACTAAAACCATTGATAACATAGGGATGTTCTTCAAACTCAGGAGTAGCATTGACCATCCCGAGGACCTTAATAACTCGTTTAATACGAAGTCCCTCTTTCATGTGAGTAGTTAGTGTTGAAAGCATTGTTAATGCCACTTGACGAGCTGCATTCTTCCCTTCATCTCGATCTAGTGTACCTCCTACTTTTCCTGTAATCAATCCCCCCTCTTTTAAAATGGGACCTTGACCGGAAACATATAGATAATCTCCGACAACAAGTAGGGGTCGATAGACACCCAACGGTTTAGGGGCTGGTGGTAGAACCAAACCCAAAGCTTCTATTCTTTCTAGCAATGATGTACTCATTTCCTATATAAATTGATTTAAAATTAACACTCCTAATAACCCACTAATTCCTATGGAAGTTTCCATAACAGTCCAGGTCGATAAGGTCTCTTTGATATTTAAGTTAAAGTATTCTTTGAAAAGCCAAAACCCACTATCGTTGACATGAGAGAGCATCAAACTTCCAGAACCAATGGCCAGTACCATAAGCTCTGGACTCACTCCTGTGGACTGGACTAAAGGCAAAACAATACCCGCAGTAGTCAATCCAGCAACCGTTGCTGAACCCACCGAAAAACGAATCAAAGTTGCTATTAACCATCCAATGACCAAGGGAGACATAGAAGTGATTTGCAGTAAATTTCCAATGTATTCACTCACTCCACTGTCTATTAAAATTTGCTTTAAAGAACCTGCACCTGCAATGATTAAAAGTACCATGGTAATTCCCGAAACAGCTGCACCGAAAATTTTCATCACCTCTTCCATTTTTAATCCTCGTGCTATTCCCAAAGTATAAGTCCCCACTAAAACCGTTAAAAGTAGGGCGATAACTGGATTTCCTAAAAACTTGATCAGTGAAAACCAAATACCCTTAAGATTAAAAAAATTGAGGATTAAAGTTGAAAAAGCAATCAAGATAACCGGGAGTAGCGCAGTCAAAATACTGTTGGAAAAACTAGGAAGTTCGTCCTCAGAAAAGACCTTGGTAGTCATGAATTCTTTGAGTGGTTTTGCATCTACCTTAGGAATCAATCGGGTCAATATAGGTCCAGAAATTAGTATGGCCGGGATGGCTACAATCACTCCGTAAATTAATGTTTTTCCCATATCCGCTTCAAACATTACGGAAAGGGCAGTAGGGGCTGGATGAGGAGGAAGAAAGCCATGCGTAACAGATAAAGCCGCCAACATGGGAAGCGCTATAGAAATTAAGGAAAGTCCTGTTGCTGCTGCTACAGTAAAGACTAAGGGCACTAAAATCACAAAACCTACAGAATAAAACATAGTTACTCCGACAATAAACCCAGTAAGCATTACAGCAAATCGTGTATTCTTTACACCAAATAGCTGAATTAAACCATTGGTTATTTTTTGTGCTGCACCACTTTCAGCGACTAGCTTCCCTAACATGGCTCCAAGACCAAGTATCATAACTAAAAAACCCAAGGTGTTTCCAATTCCTTTTTCGATGGACTGAACAATAGAGTTTAGCTCCATTCCCTGACCCATTCCAATGGCAAGCCCTACAATGATAAATGCGATAAATGCGTTTAAACGAACTACTAAAATGAGAAGAAATAAAAGAAGGATTCCGAGTGTTATAACGAGTAATGGCATACGTAAAAATAGGAAAGTTAATCGGATTTTCAGCTATTGAGAACCCGCACATCATTTGAATAAATTTGATTTTTAGGCTTCAATGGATCCCAGGGTAATGTAAATTATCAGGGTAATTACTCCTAAAAAAATTGAAAAGGGTTTGGTATATTTCCAATGTTCCATTTTAACCAATTTTAAATCACTGATTTTAAACTTATTTTTATTGGGAAAATAATAAGAAATCAAATACATCACCATTAAGTTCAAAATAAATTCAATTCCCCAGATGTGAACAAAATGAATACCTGTATCGAAAACAAAACTGGTTAATATATAAAAGGTACAACCAACAAACAAAGCCACCTTTGCCGCTAAGGCAGAAATGTTTTTGGTAAAAAATCCAACCAACATAATGGAAGCAATCGGAATAAAGAAAATCCCATTCAGTTGTTGTAAAAGTTGATATAATCCATCAGGAGCTTTAGCCACAAAAGGTGCAACAGCTATGGCAAAAATTGCCAAGACGGAAGAAGTTAGTTTTCCTATATAAACCAATTTACGATCGGAAGCGTTGGGATTAAAATGTCTTTTGTATAAATCCAAACTGAAAATAGTTGCTGAACTGTTCAATACACTATTAAATGTACTTAAAACTGCTCCCATGACTACAGCGGCGAAAATCCCAACAAAACTAGCGGGTAAAACTTTCTTGATGATTTCAGGATATACCATGTCTTGATTTTCATATAAGGAATCTCCAAAATAATAAAAGCCAATAACACCAGGGAGTATAATGACTAAAGGAATGAAAATTTTAAGAAGCCCTGTAAATAACAATCCCTTTTGTGCTTCTTTTAAATTTTTAGCACCTAAGGCCCTTTGGATGATGGTTTGATTCATACACCAAAAATAAACTTGGTTGACAATTAAGCCTGTAAACAGTACTTCAAAAGGAAGTACTGAATCTTTAGCACCGATGACACTGAACTTCGTTGGGGCGTGATTAAAAACTTTTGTTAACCCTTCCACAGGATTCCCCTCCCCGATACTGAGCAAGGCCAAAAAAGGAATCGCCAAACCACCAAGAAGCAAACCATAGCCATTTATGGTATCAGAAACTGCTACCGCTTTGAGACCTCCAAGAATTGCGTATAAAGATCCAATTAAACCTACCACTACTACCGTAACTAAAAGTGCCTCATCTTTTGAAATCTCTAACACTTCGGAGATATTAAAAATACTCTCTAGGTTGATCGCTCCAGTATAAAGAACTATGGGTAAAAGTGTCACAACAAATGAAATCATTAAGAAGAACGCAACATATGACCTCAACACTCCATCAAAGCGATTTTCTAAATATTCGGGTATGGTAGTCAAACCCATTTTTAGGTATTTGGGAATAAAGTAAACCGCTGCTGCAATTAAAGCAAGTGCAGAAGTAACTTCCCATCCAATTACAATGAATCCATTTTTATAAGAAGATCCATTCATCCCAATAAGGTGTTCCGTTGAAATATTAGTGAGTAACATAGATCCCGCTATGACCACACCTGTTAAACTTCTTCCTCCCAAAAAATATCCATCTTGAGAAGCTAACTTTTCCTTTCGCAAACGATACCATGCATAGAGTGCAACAAATAAAGTGTAGGCTAAAAAAGTGGCAAAAGTAAACATAGTTTAAAGGATTTCTGAAAGTAAAATTACTCGGTTTTCTTCATTTGATTTTTTTGCTGCTAGGCTTATGGCTAATGAATGGAGTCCGTCACTAAAACTCAATTCTGAATTGGTTTTTTGGACTAAACTTTGCACAAATGAATTCATAATATTGACATAGGATTCCTTGTATCTTTCTATAAAAAAACCCATCGGCTTTGGACTGTGAACCCCGTGATTATCTGCAAATAAAACCGTATCGTCAGACTTGTTTTGTGAAGAAAGTAAACCCTTTTCACCAAAAACCTCAACACGCTGATCGTAGCCGTAAATGCTATTCCTGCTGTTTTCTATGGTTGCAAAACCACCTTTCTCAAATTTTAAAATGGTTACAGCAGTATCTACATCTCCAACAATTTCTAAGGGAAGATCTCCAAAAATACTGGCGGTAGCATAAACTTCTGTTACTTCATTTTGCATCAAATGACGTGCTAAATCGAAATCATGAATGGCCATGTCTAAAAATAATCCCCCTGAAGTTTTGATGAATTCCATTGGAGGTGGACCAGGATCCCTACTAATGAGCTTTACAGATTGTGTCACACCAAGTTTCCTTGAATTCAGTTCCTTTTTAATTTTTAAAATATTGGGGTCAAATCTTCGATTAAAACCTACCATAAAGTGAACTGGAGAAGTTTCTATTAAGCTTTGCAATATCCTGACATTATCTATAGACAGGTCAATCGGCTTTTCACAAAAAATGTGCTTTCTGGCTGCTATGGCCAACTTCAAATGCTCAAAATGAAGTGCAGTGGGTGAGGCTACTACTATGGCATCAACTCCCCCTTTATTGAGCATTACTTCAAAGGAAGTATATAGTCTTTTCACTCCCTTTTCTTTTGCATAGTTGAGGCTGACTTCACTCCTACTGCAAGCCGCAACAACTTCAGCCTCTGGAATAAAGTGCTGTATATTGTACAGATGAACTTGTCCAATTCTCCCTAGGCCTACAATACCAATTTTAATCATTATGAATTAAATTAAAACTGGATTTCCTTGGGTATGTATTTTGCAATTAAATCTTCGTAATACGGTCGTAAAGCTTTTGCATCCGGTGGAACTGGTACCTTAGAATACAAATCATAGGGATTAAATTTCTTTACCCATTCAAAGTTTTCGTGGTCTTCATCATTCATTAAATGGGTATAAGCCTCCTCTCTATGCTGTGCATAAAAGGAATGATACCGAATGATATACAAAGCCGGTTTGGGCAAGTAATCTTTCATTACATGATATAAGTATTCATCGTGTCCCCAACTCATTTTAACGTTTTCAAAACCACAATTTTCAGCATATATTCCAAATTTAGTATTGTACCGTTCGTCAGAAAAATCAGGGTTTTCGGCAAAAAACTCGGGGTAGACTATTTTATCAGAAAACTGACAGCCCACAGGATAAGTGTCTCCAACTACGGCCCATTGAGGTTCACCGTAAAGGCATAACACTTTACCTAAATCATGTAAAAGTCCAGTGAGTACAAACCAATCTGGATGCCCATCTTGACGGATAGCTTCCGCAGTTTGCAGTAAATGTTGTAATTGGTCCAATTCAATATCAGGGTCGCTATCATCAACAAGAGTGTTGAGATAATCTAAGGCCTCCCAAACCGACATTTTTTTCTTCGCTAAACTTAGGAATTCGTTTTGTTTGGCCACAACGAAATCATAGGTTTGGTACTGATGGTTTATTTTGTAAAAACTCCGAACTAACTCGTCTCTAGGAGAATCATTATAATTTCTGTAGTCTTCTTTTTGTTTTTGGTGAGGCTCAGGATAACGCTTGATTAAGTCATCTTCCCAATCTTCTAAACTCTGTAGGGGTCCATTAACTTTCATGATCTTTTAGATTAAATATTTTAAATATAGTCATTTTTTTATTTCTTAAAGAGAGAATTAAATTGGATAAAACTTTATGAATTTTAAATTTTCAGTGTACCTTTTATTGGTATTTAAATAAATAAAAATGAATCGAAAATCATTTATAAAAACAACGGCTCTCGGTACTATAGCAATGAGCACTTTCCCTTCACAAAATTTATCATACACCAAAAACTTTCAAAATCTTAAAATCTCCATCACACCATGGTCCTTAATGCGAACAGGTTATGGAGGAAATGATCCACAGGGAATTGATGTATTTGACTACCCTACTGTTGCCAAATCCTTAGGCTTTGATTATATCGATCATGAAATGTTTCATTTTCCCAAAAACTTAAAAGAAGAGGATATTAATCGAATGATTTCTAATTGTCAGGAGGCGGGTGTACAAAGCGCAGTCATGTTGACAGGAGGTATTGGCGACATTGGGGATGCCGATTCACAAAAACGCAAAAAAGCATTGGCACAATATAAATATTGGGTTGATGTAGCGGCAAAACTAAATTGTAAAGCTGTTAGGAATGTTTGCAGTGACTATATTTCGATTCCCCATCAAGATAAACTGACTTATGCTACTGAAGGGGTTAAAGAGCTTGGTGAATACGCCGCCAATAAAGGATTGGATTTATTGATTGAAAATCATAATGGATATTCATCGGACCCTGAATGGATGGTCGCTCTTATGGAAAAAGTAAATTTGAAAAATGTAGGAGTTTTAGGTGATTTTACCAACTGGACTTTGGAGCGCAATCCAGATACATTCTATCCTGACCCTTATCGTGGGATTGAATTGTTGAGTCCATATATCAAAGCAGTGAGCGCTAAATCGGAAGCTTTTACTGAAGATGGAGAAGAAACTACTATTGATTATAAACGAATGTTTCAAGTGCTCAAAAATGCTCCAGATTTTCAGTTTGCAGGGGTAGAATTTTTTGGAAATGAAATTTCAAGAGGTCAAGGAATAATTAAAACTAAAAAGCTGATCAAAAAGGCAATACAACTAGTCCTTGATTGAAGGAAAAAGAATTGATATCTCACTTTTTTAGTCAATATTTTTTAATTCAACCATAGAGTTTTACCCATTGACATAAAAAAGACTTTAAAAGGGTAGAATTTTGATCAAACAGCTTCTATTAAAAACGCTGAGAACTAGCTGTTGTATTCTTGCTTTGCCTTAAGCAACTGCTGATTGTAATTATTGATTCGCGCGTGAGCTAAACCATCAATGATTAAAATAACAGCTAACATAGCAATGATAGATATCATACTGGCTCGTAAAAGAGGCGCTTTAGCAAAAATTAAAATGAAGGCGCATACAGCAATGATGATTGGAATGCCAGTAAAAACTACATTTTTATATTCTTTCAAAGTATTGTGAGTTCTTGTCAATTCTGAATCAATAAAAGCCATCGGATTTTCTTGGTATGAATTGTTAAATTGTGTTATTCTGGATTTGTTAGTAAAGTACAAACCTAAACCGATTATAACAAATAAGGTGCCAGCCACCATCGTAGGTATTATGTAGGCTTTGGCTAAATCAGTTTTACCAATTTGTCAAAAACTAAGCCCCAAGATGATAAAAACTATACCTGCCAATACAAAAAACGGTGTCGAAACCAATTCCGCTTTTGCCCAATCGTTAGCTATTTTAAGTATGTCCATGCAATTTATTTTTTGCCAATGTATTGAAATTTAATTATATGTCTTGGTTTCCATAGAAAAAAGTCCCTTTATCAACCCGCTAAGTACTAGGGTTTTGATCTTAATATTTGATTTCGTGATTGCGCTTCAAAATGTAGTGGATTTGAAAAGGAATCCGCTTGTGGATTGAGATTTCTTTCTCCTCAGCTTTCCCTCCAAAAAAAAGCCCTGAAAACATTAAGCTTTCAGGACTATAGAGCGGAGAGACAGGGATTCGAACCCTGGCGACGGTTACCCGTCGACAGATTAGCAATCTGCTCCATTACCACTCTGGCACCTCTCCTGTGATAAAGAGCGTAAAAGTAAGACTAAGAAAAAAACAATGCAATCTTTTTGTAGATTATTTAGGATACTCTACGCGCAGTTGATATACATTAATTAGTTTTTTAAAAAGCACTTTTTTTACCGTTTCTATTTCGGATAAAGTAATGTTGGAATCATGGAACTGTAAAGCCTTCATTTTTCCATCAATAATAGTATGAATAAAATCTTCTAATTCATTGATATTTGGAGATTTAAGACTTTTTGATGCCGCCTCAATAGCGTCTGCCATCATTAGAATTGCTGTTTCTTTTGAAAAAGGACGAGGCCCTGGGTATTGAAAATCCGCAATAGCTGTTTGTGGATCAATTTCCAATTGCTTTTTATAAAAATAATAAACCGAAGAGGTTCCATGGTGAGTACGAATAAAATCAATGATTCTATCAGGCAAGTTGTTCTTTTGTGCAATCACAATACCCTCTTTGACATGATTTATAATTAGCTGAGCACTTTGCTTTGGTGATAATTCATCATGAGGTGATACTACTCCTGACTGATTTTCAGAGAAAAAATGAGAATTGTTGAGCTTTCCTATATCGTGATATAGAGCCCCTACACGAACAAGTAGCGCATTTGCCCCAATTTCATTGGCCGCAGCTTCTGCAAGATTTGCAACCTGCAAAGAATGATGAAATGTACCTGGAGCTTTCTCAGAAAGTGTTTTTAACAAATTTGCATTCGTATCAGACAACTCTAACAAAGAAACATCGGATACCAAACCAAAAACTTTTTCATAAATATAAATTAGCGGCTGAACAAAAAGCATTAACAAGCCATTGAGTAAAAAAAAGGCTAGTGGAGTAAAGTCTATTTTTATAAAACTACCTTCTTGTATTGTAGTAAAGGCTAAATATCCAATTATATAAACTAGAACAATTTGACCTACAGAAATAAATAAATTTGCCCTTCGGTATAATTGTGTAACAGTTTGAATGGTAATCACTCCTGCCATAATTTGAATGAAAACAAACTCAAAACTATTTGGGACAATAAAACCGATTAACAATACTGTAAGAACATGAGTAAAAAGCCCTAAACGTGCATCAAAGAAAGCTTTAACTATTAATGGTAGAATACATATGGGAACAGCAAAAACATATACTGTACCATACTGTATTACTAAAGTGACCGCAAAAATTACAATAAGTATATTAAAAAATATGAAAGTGAGTTTTCGGTTGTTTTCATAAATCGAAAATCGATATTTATGTAAAAACAAAAGCAGTAACGTAAAGGTCAAAATAACTAAAATAGAGTACCCAAAAACAATCCATACATTACTTTGATCTCCTTGCCGCAGAGAAAATTCATTTCGCAACGAACTCAACACTTCAATATGTGTGTCATTGATCAAGTCTCCTTTTGCTATTATCAAATCACCAGTTGAGACGACCCCCCTTGACAGTGAAATATTTTGCATTGCCTCATTAATTGAATTTTGATCAAAAATTTTATCTGGAAAAACATTTGGAGTAATTAAATCAAAAAAGAGATCGCTAAAAGATTCTTCAAAAGCCTCAAAAGATTTCTCTGAAACTGATTTTGATATAAATTTAAATAAATCTTCAGAGCGGAAAATCTCATTGATACTTATCGGGATTTCGAGCTGCTCCTGAATCAAAAAAACTTCTGAATTGCCTTGGTGGATGTAGTTTGGTGGCAGGACGCCATAGGTGTAGATTTGACTGAGCAAAATATTCCCAAATTGATAAAGACTATCTAATAAAATAGGGTCAGTCTCTCCAGAAAAATAATTCATAAAAGCATCTGGATACTTTTCAATCACTTCTCTTTTTGTGTTTACTTCACTTCTAAGATAGGGTTTTAGTGTTTTTAAAGCGGCCTCTTTATCCAGTTGAATTTCTGCTTCAGACTTCAGAATTGAAAAATCAAAAGGAGCATAATAACTAGGATACTGCCACACCCTACCTTTTTGAAACTCATATTTAAATTGCCCCCCTCTTGGAAAAAGATTCAATAAAAATATTGAACTGGCCAGTATCAATAGTGACTTATAAATAAGCCCTTGCTGTGCTACAATAAATTTCCAAAAAGTTTTCAAAAAATTACTTTTAAACTCAAATCTACATAAACTAATTTTCTTGGTGGGTATTTTTAAGACAGATGACTTTAGTATGGCTTTAAAATTCCTATTTTTGTCATGTATAATGCACTATTTTCACTCTAAATATAAATTTTGAAACACGGTATCTGTCATTTAAGTATTGTTCCAATACGAAAAGAAAACAGCCACCAGAGTGAATTAGTCTCTCAACTACTTTACGGCGATTGTTTTAAAATCATTTCTATTAAAAAAGATTGGGTTCAGCTTCTCACACTTCAAGACGAATATTCAGGTTGGATTGACCACAAACAATTTAAAGATATTGATCAAAAGGAGGCTGAAAAAATTAGCGCTGTAGGAGCACAATATTCAAGTCAATTGGTAGATTTCGTTGAAACTGAAGATTCAGCTTTAATTTCAATTGTTTTAGGAAGTAATGTTGCTGGAGCTAATTTATTGAAACATACGTTTAATGGTAGTTTTTCTGAGAAGGTTAAAGATAAATCAAGCCTCATCAAAACAGCTTATTCATATCTCAACTCTCCTTATTTATGGGGAGGTAAAACCCCAATGGGAATTGATTGTTCAGGTTTAATTCAAATGATTTATAGAATCAACGGCTATAATATACCAAGGGATGCGTCTCAGCAAGTTATGCTAGGAGAGACTTTAAGTTTTATTGATGAAAGTGAACCTGGAGACCTCGCGTTTTTTGATGATCAAGAAGGAGCAATTATCCATGTGGGGCTTTTGTTGGAGAATTATCATATCCTTCATGCACATGGCAAGGTTCGAATTGATCGAATTGATCAAACTGGGATATATAATTTTGATACTCAACAGCACAGTCATAAGCTCAGAATCATTAAAAAAATGATATAAAAAAACCCTTTGGGAATTAAAGGGTTTTTTTATTGTAAAGAAGATAAGCTTACTCGACAATTAAGCCCTTCATTTTCATAAAGCCTTCGTTATCTCCTAAGGTGCCATATATATTCATTAAGGTTTTTATCGCCTCTTGATTATTATTAATCTCAATCAACTTTTCTAATATTGGGACACATTCTTTGTAAAGATTTTCACGATCTGTTTTTAACACATCGTATCGAGCATTGTCTGCTCTTGAATTGCCAAGACTATTCATCTCTTCAACAATAGAACTTTCACCTTCAAGTATAAGTGAGACTAGGTTTAGATACCCTGCCTCATAATTGGGATCAATCTCAATAGCCTTTTTATAATAACCCATTGCACTTTCTTTCATTCCTCTTTGAGCATTTACTACTCCTAAATTAAAGTATAAGGTCGCATTCGTTGGATCTTGCTCAATGGCTTCTTTCATCAAAGCTTCGAAACGGTCATTTTCTTCCAACTGAATGTATAAATTAGCTTCAGTTAAAATTAAATTTAAATCTTTCGGATTCGCAGCACGTGCTTCTTTTACCGCACCCATCGCCTTTTCGTTATCTCCTAATTCAGAATAAATTAATGCAATATTTTTTACAATTTCAGGGAATTTTGATTCAGAAGTTTGTTCTTTAAAATCTGTGTATTCTTTAGTTTTTTGGTAAAGATCATATTCTGATTTTGAAAGTTCAACTTGCTCGCCACTCTCAACTGAAACTGCTGTATATTGGGTTGTAATTCCCTCGTATTTAATCTCTTTAAGCTCGTTGTAATATTTTAAAGCGGATTCGTACTTTGCACCATTTACAGCGCTTGATGCTGCATAGTAAAGATAATCTACATTATTTGTTTTGTCAATTTGATATGCGATATATAGTTTTTG
Source organism: Flavobacteriaceae bacterium (assembly GCA_965656215.1). GTDB lineage: Bacteria > Bacteroidota > Bacteroidia > Flavobacteriales > Flavobacteriaceae > MS024-2A. The sequence continues at coordinate 16,590 of CBFHJD010000002.1, read as the reverse complement.
AGCAGCTTCTTCAAAACGTTTTTCTGAATTATCTTCTATCGCAGTATTTACTACTTCGGATGTTAAGGTATTGAGTTGAGTATCTAAACTTGAATTGGATCCAACAGCATCTTTATAGGTCATAAACTTCTCATAAGCCATTGCAAAATCTTTGTTGGATTGAGCAATTTGTCCTTCTAAAAATGTTTTTTGATTCAAAATTTTAACATCAGCTCCTTCAAAAAGGGCAGCACTAGACTCGAGCATGGCCTCTGCTGCTTGAACATCACCAGATTCATATAATTTAATTGCCTTTTTAATCTCTTTCTTTTGACCGAAAGAGAAAGTAATAGATAAAATAAAAAGTATTGGTAAAAGTGTTTTCATTGTTAGTTTATAAAGTTATTTTTTAATGTTTATTCAATAATAGTGCCATCTTCCACATCAAGGTCATTCACCTCTTCAATTGATTCTTCATCCCTCATTACTTTTGCCACGGCTGCAATAGTATCATTTCCTTTCAAATTAATAAGACGTACACCTTGTGTGGCTCTTCCCATCACGCGCAATGCTGCAACTTCCATTCGGATTGCAATACCAGATTTATTGATGATCATTAGGTCATCTTGGTCACTCACTGTTTTAATGGAAACAAGCTCACCTGTCTTTTCAGTAATTGAAATAGTTTTCACTCCTTTCCCTCCTCGATTTGTTACTCGATAATCCTCAAGACTGGATCGTTTTCCATAACCGTGTTCTGAAACTACGAGTATATTGGCATCCATATCATTAACGGCAACCATTCCAACCACTTCATCAGTATCATTTGCTAGTGTAATTCCTCTTACTCCGGATGCACCGCGACCCATAGGTCTTGTTTTACTTTCCTCAAATCGAATGGCCTTTCCTGATTTTATTGCGATAACAACATGGCTATTCCCATTGGTTAACTTGGCCTCCAGAAGTTCATCTCCATCACGTACAGTAATGGCATTGATCCCGTTTGCTCTTGGTCTGGAATACTGTTCCAAAGAAGTTTTTTTAACCTGACCCTTTTTGGTAGCCATAATGACATAATGACTGTTAATATACTCTTCATCTTTAAGATCCTGCGTACAAATAAAAGCCATTACTTTATCGTCTTGCTCAATGTTAATCAAGTTTTGTATGGCACGCCCTTTAGCTGTTTTAGAGCCTTCTGGAATTTCATAAACACGCATCCAAAAACATTTCCCTTTTTGTGTAAAAAAGAGCATGTATTGATGGTTGGTACCTACAAATAGGTCTTGAAGAAAATCTTCGTCTCGAGTGGTCGAAGCTTTTTGCCCTACCCCTCCTCTATTTTGTGTTTTATATTCAATTAACGGGGTTCGTTTGATATAGCCAGCGTGAGAAATTGTAATTACTACTTTTTCGTCAGGGATCATGTCTTCAATACTCAAATCACCGCCTGCATATTCTATAATTGAACGACGATCATCACCGTATTTAGTTTTAACTTCTAATAATTCATTCTTGATGATCTCCATTCTTCGATCTTTCTTATCAAGTATATCTTTAAGATCTGCAATGGTTTTCATCAATTCCTCAAATTCAGTTCGGAGCTTATCTTGTTCAAGACCTGTCAACTGGCGCAATCGCATTTCTACAATTGCCTTAGCTTGAATCTCTGATAGCTCAAATTTGTTGACCAAATTAGTTCGTGCAGCATCTGGATTTTCTGATGCTCTTATAATGGCAATAACTTCATCAATATTATCTGAAGCTATAATAAGTCCTTCTAGAATGTGAGCGCGTTCTTCTGCTTTTCGAAGCTCATAAGTTGTTCTGCGCACTACCACATCATGACGATGTTCAACAAAATAATGAATCATCTCTTTGAGATTCAACATTTGGGGTCTTCCATTTACTAATGCAATATTATTGACACTGAAAGAGGATTGTAAAGAAGTGTACTTAAAAAGTTTATTGAGTACAATATTTGGAATAGCATCACGCTTTAATATGTAAACAATTCGCATACCATTACGATCTGACTCATCTCTAATATTACTGATTCCTTCTAACTTTTTATCGTTGACCAATTCAGCTGTTTTACGAATCATTTCAGCCTTATTGACTTGATAAGGAATTTCAGTAACGATGATACATTCTCTTCCTTTGACTTCTTCTATGATTGCTTTGGCACGCATTACAATGCGCCCCCTTCCGGTCATAAAGGCCTCTTTTACGCCCTCATAGCCGTAAATTGTACCCCCAGTTGGAAAATCAGGTGCTTTGATGGTTTTTATGAGTTCCTCGATAGTAATGTCATTGTTATCGATATACTCAATTGTACCATCAACTACTTCGGTTAAGTTGTGTGGTGGCATATTGGTCGCCATACCAACAGCGATCCCAGATGCTCCATTTATCAAAAGGTTAGGAACACGTGTTGGAAGAACAGTTGGCTCTTTTAACGTATCATCAAAATTTAATTGAAGGTCAACCGTTTCTTTATCGATATCAGCCATTAAATCTTCAGATATCTTTTGCATTCGTGCTTCAGTATATCTCATGGCTGCAGGACTATCTCCATCAACAGAACCAAAGTTACCCTGACCATCCACTAGTAAATAACGTAAACTCCATTCTTGCGCCATACGAACCATAGTATCGTAAACGGAACTATCTCCGTGAGGATGGTATTTTCCCAACACCTCACCAACAATACGGGCTGATTTTTTATAGGCTGTGTTGGAACGGATTCCCAACTCGTGCATCCCGAAAAGAACACGACGGTGGACGGGTTTCAATCCATCTCGCACATCAGGCAATGCACGTGACACAATGACAGACATTGAATAATCAATGTAGGCGGATTTCATTTCATCCTCTATATTAATAGGAATGATTTTATCTGCTTCGCTCATAGTTTAAATTTATCTAAACGCTAAAATAAGGAATCAACCTGCAAAACAGGAGTCAAATGGTAGGATAATTAGTAAAATTATTAACATAAAAGAGAACGAAATTTGTTATAAATAATAAGTCCACACTTTTTGAAATATTGATATTTTTTTGTCTATTAGCAATGTGCAGAAAACTATGGTCTGTTTTTTGCTCATAAAACACCAAAATAGAAAGCTATGGATGATAATTTTTCACCGCGCGTTAAAGATGTTATTGCTTTTAGTAAAGAAGAAGCACTCCGATTAGGGCACAACTTTATTGGGACTGAACACTTAATGTTGGGGATTTTAAGAGATGGAGGAGGTAAAGCGATCACAATTTTGAATACTATTGAAGTAAATCTTGAGGAATTGAGACGTAAAGTCGAAATTTTAAACCCCGCTACTTTAGAAAATTCACAAACGTTAAACGACAAAAAAAACTTACACCTCACACGTCAAGCAGAAAGAGCGTTGAAAACAACATTTTTAGAAGCTAAATTATTTCAGAGTGAATTAATCAATACGGTCCACCTTTTGCTGTGTATTCTGCGCAATGAAAACGATCCAACTACCAAATTACTTGCTCAACAAAATATTGACTACGACATCGTGAAAGAACAATTCAAACTAATGCTCGCAAACGATGCAGATGCATACGATGATCTACCCCCTTCTGCATCATTTTCAGATGAAAAAGAAAACGATGGTGAGAGCAAGGAAAACCCTTTTATTCCAACTTCAGAATCCAAAGGATCAAAAAAAACAAAGACTCCAGTACTCGACAATTTCGGAAGAGACGTTACTGCACTAGCAGAGCAAGAAAAACTTGATCCGGTTGTAGGCCGAGAAAAAGAAATTGAACGCGTGTCTCAAATCTTGAGCCGACGTAAAAAAAACAATCCCCTACTTATTGGGGAGCCAGGTGTTGGTAAATCTGCTATAGCGGAAGGATTGGCTTTAAGAATTATTCAAAAACACGTTTCTCGAGTACTTTACAACAAAAGAGTCATTTCACTTGACCTTGCCAGCTTAGTTGCAGGAACAAAATACAGAGGCCAGTTTGAAGAACGCATGAAAGCGGTAATGAATGAGTTAGAAAAAAATGATGACATCATCCTCTTTATAGACGAAATTCACACTATTGTTGGAGCTGGCGGAGCTACAGGAAGCTTAGATGCCTCGAACATGTTCAAACCCGCACTAGCACGAGGAGAAATTCAATGTATTGGGGCTACTACATTAGACGAATACCGACAACATATTGAAAAAGATGGTGCATTAGAACGAAGATTCCAAAAAGTCTTGGTTGAACAAACCAATCCTGAGGAAACCTTAGAAATTCTTGTCAATATCAAAGAACGCTACGAAAGCCATCATAATGTTAACTATACTGACGAAGCATTAAAAGCCTGTGTTGATCTAACGGATCGATACATGTCTAACCGTTTTCTTCCAGACAAAGCAATAGATGCTTTAGACGAAGCAGGGTCAAGAGTTCACATAAACAACATGAGTGTCCCTCAGGAAGTGGTTGATTTAGAAGCTCAGCTTGATCAAGTTCGCGATCTGAAAAACTCAGTAGTGAAAAAGCAAAAGTATGAAGAGGCTGCTAAGCTTCGTGACGATGAAAAAAGAGTAGAAAGAGATCTCATTGAAGCACAAGAACGTTGGCAAGAAGATTCAAAACTCAATAGAGTGACTGTAAACGAAAATGATATTGCGGATGTAGTCTCTATGATGACCAACATTCCGGTTAATAAAATCGTAAAGTCTGAAAAAAACAAACTATCCAAGCTAACTGATGTCATAGGCAAAAAACTAATCGGGCAAAAAGATGCCATTGAAAAAGTAGTGAAAGCCATTCAACGAAACCGCGCTGGACTCAAAGCACCTGACAAACCTATTGGTTCTTTTATCTTTTTAGGTCAAACGGGTGTTGGTAAAACACAGCTTGCTAAAATCCTCGCTTCAGAGATTTTTGACTCCGAAGAAAACTTGATTCGAATTGACATGAGTGAATACATGGAGAAATTCGCTATTTCAAGACTTATTGGGGCACCTCCAGGATACGTTGGATATGAAGAAGGTGGACAACTGAGTGAAAAAGTAAGGCAACGTCCCTATTCCGTTATCCTACTTGACGAAGTTGAAAAAGCCCACCCGGATATTTTCAACATGATGCTTCAAGTGCTAGACGACGGATTTTTAACTGATAGTCTTGGAAGGAAAGTAAATTTCCAAAATACCATCATCATCATGACCTCAAACATTGGTGCGCGCCAGGTCAAAGACTTTGGAAGAGGCCTAGGATTTGAAACAGCGTCTCAAAAAGCACAATCATCCGATATTGAAAAAGGGGTTATTGAAAAAGAATTGAAAAAAACATTTTCACCAGAATTCTTAAATAGAATAGATGATATCGTTATTTTCAATTCTCTTGACCAAAAAGATATTCGTAAGATCGTTGATATTGAACTTAAAGACCTTATTCTAAGAATTGAAAAAATGGGATATCAAATATCCATTTCAGAAAATGCAAAAGATTTTCTGTCCGAAAAAGGATTCGATATTAAGTATGGTGCAAGACCACTGAATAGAGCGATACAAAAACACGTTGAAGATTTAGTAGCTGAAAACGTGGTAAACGACTCCTTAAAAGAAGGAGATCAAATCGTAATAAGCCTAAATGAGGAAGACAAAGCCCTAGAGCTAAAAATAAATCAAAAGACTGAAGCCTCCTCTTAAAATACTGTTCATTTGAATAGAAGACGTTACGCTGTCTCAGCCTAACGTCTTTTTTATTGAGCAATTGTTTTCTACCCAAACCAAATAGTACTATTTTTGGGCTGTTTTTAAAGCGCCCGTCCTGACGTTAATTTTTTTTTTGGGTCAAAATAATAATATGAAAGTTTTAAAATTTGGAGGTACTTCCGTTGCGGATTCACAGAGTCTTTCTCATGTAATTGAGATCATTAAGAAATCTAAAGATGAACAACAAATCGTTGTTGTTTCAGCCCTGGGTGGAATAACGAATATGCTTGTTGAAATGGCTGAAAACGCCAGTGTAGGTAAGGCTGAATTTCAAGATACCATTCAAGTGGTTGAACAGCGACACCTGGCTCCCATTCTTCATTTTATCCCAGTAACCAACCAAAGTGAAGTCATCAGCTTTTTAAAATCTCAACTCAATAGCTTGGAGGAACTCCTGGAATCAATTTATACCCTAAGAGAGCTCACCCCTAAAAGTCTCGCTAAGGTTTCTAGTTTTGGAGAAATACTCTCAAGTAAAATTATTTTTTACATTCTCAAAAGCTTCAATCTTGATGTTGTTTTAAAAGATGCACGGGAACTTTTGTTCACTCATGAAATTAATGAACGTGAGGTTGTCAATCACAAAAGCAGTGCTAATGCATGCATTGAGTTCATCTCTGATAATTCAGCTAAAATAATTTTAGTTCCAGGTTTTATTGCCAGTGACGAAAAGGGTAAAATCACAACACTTGGAAGAGGAGGATCGGATTATACCGCATCACTTTTAGCAAATTATCTCAATGTAGCTTTACTAGAAATTTGGACAGACGTAAGTGGTATGTTTACAGCACATCCAAACCTTGTTTCACAAGCGCTTCCCATCGCAAGGCTTTCATATCAAGAAGCCATGGAACTGTCACATTTTGGCGCTAAAGTTATTTATCCCCCTACACTTCAACCACTAATCGAAAAAGAAATTCCAATTCTAATAAAAAACACTTTTGATGCTGATGCTCAAGGAACAAAAATTGATAACAATGGAAGCTCAAAAGGAGGAAATGGTACCGTAGTAAAAGGAGTTAGTCACATCGAAAAGGTGGCATTAATTAATCTGGAAGGAAGTGGGATGATCGGTATTCCTGGTTTTTCAAAACGCCTATTTGAATGCCTGTCTCTAAAACAAATTAACATCATCATGATTACTCAAGCTTCTTCAGAGCATTCCATCTGTATTGGAGTTCGAATGGAAGATGCTGCGGAAGCGAAAAAAGCTATCGATTCACAATTTGAATTTGAAATTAGTCGTTCAAGGGTTGAGCCCGCTAAAGTAGAGTTGAACATGACCAATATTGCTGTTGTTGGTGATGATATGAAAAAGCATCAAGGAATAAGTGGAAAATTATTCAGCAGTTTAGGTGCAAATAACATCAATATAAAAGCAATTGCCCAAGGAGCTTCAGAACGAAATATCTCTATTATAATTGATGAGCGAAACACTCAAAAAGCACTGAATACAATTCACGAAAGTTTCTTTGAAACCCAAACTAAAGAATTAAACTTATTCATTACTGGTGTTGGTAATGTAGGAAGTAAATTGCTAGAGCAAATTAGTCAACAAGAGGACTATCTGCTAGAAAATCTCAGATTAAAAATTCGTGTCATATCCTTATCAAACTCCAGGAAAATGCTTCTTTCTGACACTCCAATTGATTTAGACAGCTGGAAAGAAAAGCTTGATAAAAGTACAGTTACAGCAGATCGTGAATCGTTTTTTGATCATATTAAAAAACTAAATTTAAGAAACAGCATCTTTGTTGACAATACTGCTAATGAGGAAATTGCTAGCGAATACAATCGCTTTTTAGAAAATAATATTGGGGTGGTTACCTGCAATAAAATAGCATGTGCTAGCACGCTTTCAAATTATAAAGAACTAAAAAAAACAGCCCGTAAATTTGGGACACCATTTCTTTTTGAAACAAACGTTGGAGCAGGACTTCCTGTGATTGACACCTTAAACAATTTAATTGCATCTGGGGATGAAATACACAAAATACAGGCAATACTCTCCGGGAGTTTGAATTTTGTATTTAATAATTTTACCTCTGAAAGCAGCTTTATGGAAGTCGTTAAAAGTGCCCAAGAAGAAGGGTATACAGAGCCTGATCCGAAAATTGATTTAAGTGGTGTTGATGTGGCAAGAAAAATTTTAATTCTTGCACGCGAGAGTGGTTTTGAACTGGATTTAGAAAATATTAAAAATCAATCTTTCCTTCCAAAGGAAGTATTAGATACTTCAACAAATGATGCCTTTTTTGAAGCATTGAAAAAACACGAAACTCATTTTCAGTCAATTTTGGCTAAAGCCAACGATAAAAATTGCAGACTTAAATATGTTGCCCAACTAGAGGGTGGAAAAGCAAGTGTAGGTCTTCAAGAAATTGAACCAACTCATGATTTTTACAACTTAGAAGGGAGTGATAACATCATATTATTTTACACAAATCGATATAAAAATCAGCCCTTAATCGTGAAAGGAGCAGGTGCTGGTGCAGAAGTTACCGCAGGAGGAATTTTTGGAGACATTATTAGAATTGGAAAAGCATAATTATGAATCAAATTGAACTTTTTGCTCCTGCTAGTGTCGCAAATGTATCCTGTGGCTTTGATGTCCTAGGGTTTTGTTTAGACCCTATAGGTGACGTGATGCGGATTACTAAAACAAATACTCCTGGTGTTACAATAGGCACAGTAACCGGACAAACCTTGCCGACGGACCCCTTGAAAAATGTAGCTAGTGTTGCTGGCCTCGCTTTATTGAAAGAAACTCCAAGTGAATATGGATTTCAAATCGATATTGATAAAAAAATTAAGCCTGGAAGCGGAATTGGCAGTAGTGCGGCCAGTGCAGCGGGGGCTGTTTTTGGCATCAACGAATTGCTGGGTGCTCCGTACACTAGAAACGAATTAATTCGCTTTGCAATGGAAGGAGAAGCAATTGCAAGTGGAGCTGCACATGCTGATAATTTAGCACCTGTACTTTTGGGAGGGTTTACTCTTGTCCGAAGTAATGCCTCATTGGATGTTATTAAGCTTCCAAACCCTTCTGAATTAGTCGCAACTATCATACATCCAAAAATTGAGTTGAAGACGCTACACTCTAGAGCTATTTTAAAAGCCACAGTTCCGTTAAATAAAGCTATTGAACAATGGGGAAATTTAGGAGCATTCGTAAGTGCATTGTATACAAATGATTACGAATTACTCTCCCGTAGCATGAAAGACAAAGTAATTGAACCCTACCGAGCCATGTTGATACCAAAATTTGAAGAAACCCGTCAAGCGGCGTTAAAGGCCGGAGCACTTGGCAGCGGTATTTCTGGTTCTGGTCCTTCGATTTTCGCCTTATCTAGAGGGATTGAAACGGCCAAAAAAGTTGGTGAGGCAATGGAAGTTATATACAAAAGCTTAGATTTAGAGTATCAATTACATCTTTCAGAAATCAATACAGTAGGAATCAAAGTATTGAATCAATCATGAATTACTATAGTTTAAATTATAACTCTTCTACAGTGGGTTTTCTTGAGGCAGTTCGCAAAGGACTTGCTCCAGACCGGGGTTTATATTTCCCAAAAACAATCCCCTCACTTTCTCAAAATTTTATTGAAAACATTCCCAACCTCACGAATCACGAATTGGCACTTACTGCAATACACCCCTTTGTTGGTAAGGACATTCCAAAAGATCGATTAAAAGCTATCGTTGAAGATACCTTAAGCTTTGATTTTCCTATAATTCCTATCACCGACTCTATTGCAAGTTTAGAATTATTTCAAGGCCCTACCCTAGCATTTAAAGATGTTGGTGCACGGTTTATGGCTCGTTGTCTCGCTTATGCTCACGAAGTTAAAGAACAGAAAAAACTCACCATACTTGTTGCAACTTCCGGTGATACGGGAGGGGCTGTGGCAGATGGATTTTTTAAAGTTGAAGGAATTGATGTCGTTATTTTATATCCTAAAGGAAAAGTAAGTGAAGTACAAGAAAAACAACTGACTACGCTGGGTGAAAATATCACGGCCCTCGAAGTAGATGGAACATTTGACGATTGTCAAAACATGGTCAAATCAGCATTTATTGATCCTGAGCTCACAAAAAGTGTGGCCCTAACCTCTGCTAATTCAATCAATATAGCACGCTGGCTCGCCCAAATGTTTTATTATTTCATTGCATATAAAAACAGACCTAATCCTGATAAAGAACTCATCGTTTCTGTTCCTAGCGGGAACTTTGGAAATCTATGTGCTGGACTAGTTACCTACAAAATGGGGCTGCCAATCAAACATTTTATCGCCAGTACAAATATCAACGACACTGTACCTAGCTATTTAAATTCAGGAAACTACGACCCTAAAAAATCAGTTTCCACCATCTCAAATGCCATGGATGTTGGGGACCCAAGTAATTTTATTCGTATTGAAAAATTATTCAATAACGATTTCCACAAGCTGAAAAAAGTAATCAGTGGATATGCTTATACTGACGCCCAAACAAGAAAAGCAATGAAAGAGATTTATACCGAAAGTAAGTATATAGCAGACCCACACGGGGCGGTAAGTTATCTTGGACTCAAAGCGTATTTAGATGATTTAGAAGGCGACACTGCTCAAGGAATGTTCTTTGAAACAGCACACCCCATAAAGTTTGCACCTACAGTTGAAGCTACTTTAGAACTCAAACTTGACCCTCCAAAACAAGTAGAAAAAATTCTTAATAAACCCAAGTTAAGCATTCCAATCAACGATTATAAATCATTAAAAGAGTTCATTTTAGAACGCTAATCGACTTGAAGTTCCGGAAGTGTAAAATCATCTAATGGACTTTTTTGAGCCATTAGTTTTTCAATTTCCTCCCAAGACCTAGGAGCAGCGACAGACAAATTAACTGGACCTGCTTCGGTAATCAAAATATCATCTTCAATTCGGATTCCAATATCCCACCATTTAGGGTCACATGGACTCCCATTGGGCACATAAATACCTGGCTCTACTGTAATAACCATTTCAGAATCAAGGGTCTCATATAAACCTGGATCATGAACATCTAACCCAATATGATGCGAAACCCCATGAGGTAAATAACGTCTATAATCTTCTGGTTTTTCAATAATTCCTAAGGTCAGTAATCCCTTTTCAACCTCTTTATTTGCCGCATCGGCTATTGCTCTAAAACTAGCCCCTTTTTGAGCTGCATTGATTCCTGCATTCTGAGCATCATACACAATTTGATACAACGCTTTCTGCTCTGGACTGAATTTTCCTGAGACCGGAATTGTTCGGGTTACATCGGCTGTATATCCGTTATATTCAGCTCCCAAATCCATTAGTATGAGCTGATTTTTAAGATCGGTTTTGTCATTGGTAATATAATGCAATACACAGGCGTTGTCCCCTGCTCCAACAATAGAGGGGTAGCCTTCATGCGCCGCTCCATATTTCTTATAGACCAACTGATGAATACCTTGAACTTCTCTTTCCGTCATTTTGGGATGGATTGCTTTCATGACCTCTATTTGACCCTGAGCAGAAATTTGAATCGCTTTTTTCAGCAGTCTGAGTTCTTCGGGCTGCTTTTTTTCCCTCAAACTGGCCATCACATAAGAAAGTTGATCTACATCAAAATTATAATCTCGTATCAAATAAGCGGTCCGGGTTTGCAAATCCGTCAGTGCATTTGTCTCTTGAGCGTTTAAAAAATCATTAATTAAAGGATCCTCCAATAGCGTTTGATCCTGTGTGGCATAATACGAAATCATCCGTTTGATGACAGGAATATCTTCTTGGGTAGCAGTCCGAATTCTTTGATATAGACGATAGCGATCTGGATCAAAATTATCGGGAAAATTAATTGCAGATTTAAAATGCTGCTGTAAATCGAATAAATCACTGGGGTCGTTCTTGTTATCCCTCACATCGTTTTTAAAGTCAAAAAGTAAGACTGTATCAAACCGATCGAAGTCATGAGCTTCCTGGATAAATTCATCTTTACTGGCCACTCGGTCAAAACCCATTTTGGATGCTCCTTCTACTCCCAACTGACGACCATTCCACATTTCATTCCGAGCATCTCTCTTACGCACATATATTTTTTCATAGTACACTCCTTTTTCATCCTCCAAGGGGACATTTGAAACAACTAAAACTGCATGCGGTTCATTCCAACCTGTTAAATAAAAAAAGTTGGGATCGGGATGGTAAATAAAATCAACATCGTTAGCGCGGTTTCGAACTGGAGATGAAAAGAAAACAGCTATACTATTTGAGGGAAGTTTTTGTCGCAATTCAACCCGCCTATTTTTATGAAAATCGGAGGAAAGTTCCGACTTTTGTCCATTAACTACTAAAGCAGTATTAAAAAATAGCGTCGCCAAAAAAAGACTTTGTAAGGAATTGCAATTCAGTGCTGACAACATAATTTTATTTTTTTATTGAACTTATGAAAAAAACGACACTCTACCATACACATCTTGCACTGAATGCAAAAATGACCCCATTTGGTGGGTATGAGATGCCCATTCAATACACTGGTGTTAAAAAAGAACACCTAATTGTACGTAACAATTTGGGTGTCTTTGATGTTTCTCATATGGGTGAGTTTTATGTTTCAGGACCCCATGCATTACCGTTACTTCAATACGTTTGTAGTAATGATATTTCTAAAATAAGCATTGGAAAAGCTCAGTACAATTACTTCCCTAATGAAACTGGTGGAATTGTAGATGATTTAATCGTTTATCGTTTAGAAGAAATGAATTATCTGTTGGTTGTCAACGCTTCCAATATTACTAAAGACTGGGAGTGGATTACCAAACACAACGCTTTATTTGGAGCAGAATTGATCGATCGAAGCGAGGAAACGGCCTTATTGGCAATTCAAGGACCTAAGGCTTTGGAAGCAATGCAAAAACTTTCCAGCAGTCGCTTAGATGAACTCCCCTACTATGCGCACACTACTGCAAAATTTGCCGGCTGCGAAAATACCTTAATCGCTACAACAGGCTATACAGGTGCTGGGGGAATCGAAATTTATTTTCCTGCTGCAAAAGCACCCCAAGTATGGGAGTCGGTTCTTGAGGCGGGAAGAGCTTACGGAATTGAACCGATAGGGCTAGCCGCAAGAGATACTCTAAGAACTGAAATGGGCTACTGCTTGTATGGAAATGAAATTAACGATACGATTTCCCCTATTGCTGCGGGATTAAAATGGATCAGTAAACCAGAAAAAAAATGCATCAATGCAACACAAATTGCTGCTGAAATTAAAAATGGTACTGACAAAAAACTCGTTGGCTTTTTGATGGATGCACGTGCAATACCAAGATCCGGACACCAACTGGTTGATGAAAACAACAATCCCATTGGTATAGTAAGCTCTGGAACCCAATCGCCTTCACTTTCTAAAGGAATTGGACTGGGCTATGTAGATACTACTTTTGCAAAGATAGGTACAACAATCGGAGTGTGGATTAGAGAAAAATATTGTCCAGCTCAAGTTGTCAAACTTCCTTTTATTAAATCATAGTTTTTGAAATCAATTCTCATTCTTGGCGGAAGTGGCTTCATTGGCAACTGTCTTTACAAAGAATTAGCGTCTTATTTTGACACCTACGCAACGTATAATTCAGCAAAAGGGTACAGTGCGAATCGACATTTTTTTCATTTCAACCATGAACAAGGCGGGTTAGAACTTATTTTAAATGAAGTGAAACCTAAATTGATTATTTCTGCTTTGAGAGGGGACTTCAATGCCCAATTTGAAACACATGATCTTTTAGTTGACTTTGTGAAAAACAATAATTGTAGAATTTTATTTTTATCCTCCGCAAATGTTTTTGACTCGTTTGAACATTTTCCTTCTTATGAGTACGACAAAACCTTTTCAGAAAGTATTTTTGGCCGTTTTAAAATAAAGATTGAAAACCAATTGATGCGACTCCCTCCGGGCAAATTTGTCATTGCACGGCTCCCTATGATTTTTGGACTCAACGCGCCTAGAACAATTGAAATTGATCAAGCCATTGTAAATGAAGAAGCGATAGAGGTTTTTCCAAACTCCATTATCAATGTAAACAGTGATGTGCGTTTGAGTCAACAAATCCACTTTTTAATCAATCATAAAAAAACAGGACTTTTTCATTTAGGGAGTACCGATCTGGTTTCTCACTTTGACTTTATCAAATACATCGTAGAAAGGAGACATCAAAAACCAGGAGTTTATAAACAGGTTTACACCTCAAATACCATTCGCTATATCGCTACCTTACCCAAAGAAAATAGACTTCCAAATCACATTTTACCTTCTTATTTGGATGTGCTCGATGATCTGAGCCTCAAGCAAACTGAGAACTAATTCAATTTTTTTATTTTAGCAATCCAATTTAGAAATTATGGGAAGAGCATTTGAATTTAGAAAAGCACGGAAAATGAAACGCTGGTCTGCTATGGCCAAAACCTTTACCCGAATAGGGAAAGACATTGTTATGGCGGTAAAAGATGGAGGTCCAGATCCGGATAACAACTCCAGGCTTCGTGCGGTTATTCAAAATGCCAAGGCGGCTAATATGCCGAAAGAAAATGTTGAGCGTGCTATAAAAAAGGCCTCGGATAAAGACTCCGGAGATTTTAAGCAAGTTTTATTTGAAGGCTATGCCCCCCACGGTATTGCTGTTTTGGTTGAAACTGCTACCGACAACAACAACAGAACCGTAGCCAATATCCGTTCTTACTTTAACAAAGCCAATGGAAATCTAGGCACATCAGGCTCTGTAGAATTTATGTTTGACCACAGTTGTAACTTCAGAATTCCTGCTTCTGGGGTTGATGTAGAGGTTATGGAATTAGAGTTTATTGATTTTGGTGTAGAAGAAGTTTTTGAAGATGATGATGGGATATTACTTTATGCACCGTTTGAAAATTTTGGAGCCATTCAAAAAGAGCTTGAAAATAGATCTATTGAAATTCTCTCCTCGGGTTTTGAACGGATTCCACAAATCTCAAAATCATTGGATGCAGAAGCACAAGAAGAAGTATTACAGCTCATCGAACGTATTGAAGAAGATGATGACGTTCAAAATGTATATCACACCCTAGAAATCAAAGAATAGTGTTCTTAAAAGCTTTGCTCTTTTGAAAATCCCTCCACTCCTTTAAAAAGGTTTTCCAAAGTTTCTAAATCTTTAGCCTCGTTTTTGGTTGTGTAAAAGGTTGGGTGGACAACTACTTTTTTATTTCCGTAATCAAAAGCAACGGGAACAATAGGGATTTGCAATTTTTTTGCAATATGGTAGTACCCCGTTTTAAGCTTTTCTACTTTCTTTCGGGTACCTTCAGGAGCCAAAGCAATTCGAAATTTATCATGTGCGTTAAATACCGCTGAAATTGCTTCCACCGAGCCTAGTTTTCCAGACCGATCTATAGGAGCACCTCCCAATCCTCTAAAAAACCATGCTGTTAAAGGAGAAAATAATTCTTTTTTCCCCAAAAAATTAATCTGCTCTTTTGAGATACTACGTACCATGAGTCCCATGAAAAAATCCAACCAACTGGTATGAGGAACTACTGCTACTATGTATTTGGCATGAGCCGGAAACATACCAATCAGCTTCCAATTCATAATCTTAAAAAAAATTAAGCGAGCAAATGCATTTCCCATAATCAATCAATATTAACAAAATCATCATTCGGAAAACCTAAAAGATACAGTTTCTTTGTAGCACGAGTCATTGCTGTATAAAGCCAACGTAAATAGTCCTTGTTTGGTCCTTCGGGAAGGTAAGGTTTTTCTATAAATACGTGTTTCCACTGCCCTCCTTGCGATTTATGACACGTTATTGCATAAGAGTATTTAACCTGTAAGGCATTGAAAAAACGATTGTTTTTGACCTTTAAAAACTTTTTATACTTCGATCGTTCAGAAGCATAATCTTCCAAAACTGCTTGGTACAAGCGGTTACCTTCTTCAAATGAAAGTGATGCAGATTCTGCTTGAAGCGTATCCAACAATAAGACGGCATCAAACGGTTTTTCGTTTGGATAATCCACTAATTGAACACTAACTTCGGCAAAAGAAAAACCATAAAGTTCCTTTCGAGAGTGAATAGAAAGGATTTTTACAACATCTCCATTGGCAATAAAACCGGGAGCAGACTCAGGTTCCAGCCAAAAGTAATTATTTTTCACAACCATCAACTGATCGCCAACTGACAACTCATCTTCCAAACCTAGAATCCTTCTTCTAATGTTTTCATTGTAACTGTTTGCTCGCTTATTAGATCGGACAATAAAAACCGTTTGATCAACACCTGCTTCAGAAAAAGCAGATTCAATGGCTTCAAAAACATCCATTCCATTATTAGTATATTGAATGTCAGTGACCCCTTGCACCTCAAATTTAAATTGATCGTACACCCCTTGGTCAAGATCCACTCGTAATTGAGTAGCATTTTTTAAAATCCCTGAGTCTTTTTTTTGTCGAACTACACCCTCTAATTCAATACTAAACACCTCATCAAAATGAAATTGTTTTAATTCTTCTTCATCCAATGCTGGGCTCAAGTCTAAATGGACTGGGGGCAACTGGGCTTGATCACCCACAAAAAGGAGTTTGCACTTTTCTCCTCCACTCACGTATTGAACTACATCGTGGAGCAACGATCCATTTTCAAAGAGCTTTGCATTTTGTCGATCATCACCTATCATTGAGGCCTCGTCAATCACAAAAAGTGTTTTTTTGTATTTGTTTGGTTTTAATTGAAAGCTCATCTTTCCGCTTTTCTCAGCTTTCGGATAATAAATTTGCTTGTGGATTGTCTTAGCAGAAGTTTTTGAATACGTTGCCATAACTTTGGCAGCTCGACCAGTTGGAGCCA
>CBFHJD010000001.1:112652-116266 GCA_965656215.1 Flavobacteriaceae bacterium | reverse complement strand
CTTTAGCGTTACCAGCACGTTTATTGTTGGACACTCTTAAGACATTTCCAGAGCAACCTTTAACGTTTGTCAAAACAGATAAAAATACCGTTGAAATTAGTGCTAATAACGGAAAATATGCGGTGGCTTACGTGCCTGGAGAAGAATTCCCAAAAGCAGCTCTACTCACAGATGCCAAAACCACAACTGTACAGTCTAGTTTATTGCACACCGCAATCAACAGTACTTTATTTGCGAGTGGTAACGATGACTTGAGACCTGTAATGAGCGGTGTTTTCTTCCAATTTTCAAACTCAGGATTGACTTTTGTAGCTACTGATGCTCATAAACTTGTAAAATACACAAGAACTGATGCTTCATCTGACGTTGTTTCTGAATTCATTATGCCCAAAAAGCCGTTACAACTTCTCAAGGGAATTTTGCAAGGTGCAACAGATGAAATTACCATTCAATACAATGAAACAAATGCGCAATTTGCGTTTGGTGACTCCATACTTACTTGTCGTTTAATTGATGGAAAATATCCAAATTATGAAGCAGTAATTCCGAAGGAAAATCCCAACCAAATGCAAGTTGACCGTGTCAACTTTTTAAACTCTGTTCGACGTGTAAGTATTTTTGCGAACAAAACAACACATCAAATTCGCTTGAAAATTGCTGGGGCTGCACTTCAAATTTCTGCAGAAGACTTTGATTACAGTAACAGTGCTGAAGAGCGTTTAGAATGCGATTATCAGGGAGACGATATTCAAATTGGATTCAATTCAAGATTCTTGATTGAGATGCTTAACAACATGGAATGTAATGAAGTCAAACTCTCCATGTCACTGCCCAATAGAGCGGGAATTTTAACTCCTATGGATCATACTGTTGAAGGTGAGGATGTCACCCTACTTGTTATGCCTGTAATGCTTAATGACTAAGTAGTACTAACTACAACGCCTTTACCGATTCTGACAATCTTTTGTAAGTTCCGTTTTCGAGTTTTTCGCGGATTCCAGCGAAAGAATTCAGCGTAATCTCAACATCTTCTAGCGTATGTGTAGCGGTTGGAATTAAACGCAATAGAATTAACCCTTTAGGAATTACAGGATAAACTACAATAGAACAAAAGATTCCGTAATTTTCGCGTAAATCTTTGACTAAAGCCATCGCCTCGGGTATGCTCCCCTTTAAGTAAACAGGAGTCACACAACTTTGTGTAGTTCCAATGTCAAATCCTTTCTCTTTTAAACCGTTTTGAAGCGCATTTACATTTTCCCAAAGTTTTGCTTTAAATTCTGGTCGAGTACGCAACATATCCAATCGCTTTAAAGCACCTTTAACCAATTGCATTTGAAGTGATTTCGCAAACATTTGCGAACGCATATTGTATTTTAAATAATCAATGATTTCTTTATCAGCGGCCACGAAAGCCCCAGTAGAAGCCATTGATTTTGCAAAAGTTGCAAAATAAACATCAATTTCATCTTGAACACCTTGTTCGTTACCTGCACCTTTTCCATTTTCACCTAAAGTTCCGAAGCCGTGTGCATCATCAACTAAAAATCGGAAATTGTACTTCTGCTTTAAGGCAGCAATTTCTTTTAGTTTTCCTTGTTCTCCTCGCATTCCAAAAACTCCTTCTGAAATAACTAATATTCCGCCACCTGTCTGTTCTGCAACTTTCGTAGCTCGCTGTAAGTTCTTTTCAAGACTTTCTACGTCATTGTGTTTGTAGGTAAAGCGTTTTCCTAAATGCAAGCGAACACCATCTACGATACAAGCATGTGCATCTACATCGTAAACAATTACATCATCTTTTCCTACAAGGGTATCAACGGTAGATAAAATACCCTGATAGCCAAAGTTTAAAAGATATGCTGACTCTTTTTCAACAAAAGAGGCAAGTTCGTTTTCAAGTTGTTCGTGAAGCTCAGTATGACCGGACATCATTCTGGCTCCCATAGGATAAGCCGATCCGTATTCAGCTGCTGCCTCAGCATCAACTTTGCGTATTTCGGGTAAGTTGGCCAAACCTAAGTAGTCATTGACACTCCAAGTAATGACTTCTTTCCCTTTAAATTTCATACGGTTAGAAATAGGTCCTTCTAATTTTGGAAATACAAAATAACCTTCCGCCTGAGAGGCCCATTTTCCTAGTGGTCCTTTGTTCTCGTGTATTCTTTGAAATAAATCTCTCATTTTTTTGAAGCTTGATCGTTTATATACTCTATGTTTTGATGCGATTCATTATCCGCATCAAAAAAGCCCTGCTCCGCCATCCATTTTTCACTGTAAATCTTGCTCATATAACGTGAGCCGTGGTCAGGAAAAACAACAACAACATGACTGTCTTTACTAAAATATTTTTCTTTTGCTAACTGGTGTACAGCTTGCATTGCTGCGCCAGAGGTGTACCCCACAAACATTCCCTCAGAGCGTGTAACACTCCTTGCGGTATGCGCACTGTCTTCGTCGGTTACTTTCTCAAAATGGTCAATTAAATCAAAATGAGTAGCAGTAGGGATTAAATTTTTTCCAAGACCCTCAATTCGATATGGATAAATTTCATCAGGATCTAACTCTTGAGTTTCATGGTATTTCTTAAGTACAGAGCCATAGGCATCTACCCCAATAATTTTAATGTTAGGATTCTGTTCTTTTAAAAACTTAGCGCAACCAGAAATAGTTCCTCCAGTTCCACTACTGGCAACAAGGTGAGTAATTTTACCCTCGGTTTGCTCCCAAATTTCAGGTCCAGTAGAAAGGTAATGGGCTTCAACGTTAAGATTGTTGAAGTATTGGTTGATATACACTGAATCATTAATTTCAGAATGCAATCTTTTTGCAACTTGATAATATGACCTGGGATCGTCAGTAGGAACATTGGCGGGACAGACATGTACCTGAGCCCCCATTGCGCTTAGCATATTTATTTTATCAACAGAGGACTTTGAACTCACCGCTAAAACACAATTGTATCCTTTAATCATGGAAACCATAGCCAGACTAAACCCTGTGTTTCCTGAAGTGGTTTCAATAACGGTGTTACCAGGCTTTAAAATTCCTCGTCTTTCAGCCTCTTCTATGATGTGAACAGCTATTCTATCCTTGTTGGAATGTCCAGGATTAAAGGCCTCAAATTTAGCGAAAAAGTTACCTTCATAACCCGCAACACAATTACGTAATTTGATGATTGGGGTGTTGCCTATCAATTCAAGAATGTTCTGATAGGTATTCGATGAATGGTTCATACTTTATATCTAAATAAGGTGATACAAATTTAATAAAAAAAATTAGTCTAACTTTCCTTCTAGTTGCAATATAAAAGTATACTGTTTTGCAGTGTCTTTTAACGCGTCAAATCGTCCTGATGCCCCACTGTGACCAGCTTCCATATTGGTGTCTAAAAACAACACATTAGAATCCGTTTTAAGGTCTCGAAGTTTAGCAACCCATTTAGCGGGCTCCCAATACTGCACCTGTGAGTCGTGATATCCAGCTGTTACCAACATATTAGGATATTCTTGTGGTTTTACATTGTCGTATGGTGAATACGAAATCATATAATCGTAAAATTCTTTTTCGTTTGGATTTCCCCATTCATCGTATTCTCCAGTTGTCAGTGGTAT
>CBFHJD010000001.1:0-112642 GCA_965656215.1 Flavobacteriaceae bacterium | reverse complement strand
TATGGTTTCGTCAAGCATGGTAGTTATAACATCCACAAAAGGAACTGCAGCAATAACACTTCGGTAAAGTTCGGGCGCCTCGTTAACGATCACCCCCATCAAAAGACCTCCAGCTGAACCTCCTGCTGCATGCAAGTGTGCAGCACTTGTCATTTTTAAATCAATCAAAAACTGGGAAGTATCTATAAAGTCGTTAAAAGTATTTTTCTTTTTTAAAAGTTTACCGTTTTCATACCACGGTCTTCCTAGGTATTCACCGCCTCTAATGTGTGCAATTGCAAAAACAAAACCTCGATCCAGCAGACTCAATCGGCTCATAGAAAACCCAGGGTCTATAGTTGCGCCGTAAGATCCATAGGCGTAAAGATAGAGGGGGGTGTTTTCAGAGGGTGTAGTGTTTTTATGATATACCAAAGATATAGGAACTTTTGCTCCATCTCGGGCATTGGCCCATATACGTTCTTCTTTGTAGTTTTCTGGGTCGAAATTCACGTCCATAACCTCCTGTTGTTTAAGCAGCACTTTTTGCTGAGTTTCCATATCAAACTCGTAAATACCTCTTGGTGTAGTTAAAGATGTAAATCCAAAGCGAAATTTTGTCGTATCAAAATCGGGATTGAAAGAACCGTAAAGACTGTAGGTCTCGCTTTCAATAGGAAGAAAATAATCTACTTCCTCATCCCAACTTTGAATCCGGATTGAAGTCAAACCGTTTTCACGTTGAGTGGTCACAAAATAATCATTAAAGATTTCAAAATCTTCAAGTAAAACGTCTTCTCTATGGGGTATCAAATCTTCCCAATGACGTGCCTCTGGATTCGAAATCAAAACTTTTGAAATCTTATAATTTGTTGCACCATTCTGGTTATTTAAAATATAAAAATGATCCTGGTATTGAGAAACGCTATATTCAAGGCCCCTTGTCCTTGGCTGAATTATTTTAAACTTTCCGAGTGGGTCTGCTGCATCCAAAAATTGCTGTTCAGAAGTGAGTGTACTGTATGATGAAATCATTATATACTCATGAGATTTACTCTCGCCTACCCCTACAGAAAAAGTTTCATCTTTTTCATGGAAAATCAATTCATCTTTTTCAGAAGCAGCTGCTATATTGTGTCTATAAATCCATTCTGAACGGAGGGTTTCTTCATTTTTTTTAGTGTAAAAGAAATACTGATTATCCAAAGCCCATGCAGAACCTCCTGATGTGTTTTTAATTTTTGTTTCCAAGATCTCACCGCTAATCAAATCCTTGACATAGAGTGTGTATTTTCGTCTTGACTCGGTATCGATTCCGTATATCGCTTTGGTATTGTCAGGACTTATATTCATTCCTACTAATCTAAAATAGTCATGGCCTTCAGCCATTTTATTACAATCAAATAGAATTTCCTCCTTTGCCGTTAATGAATCCTTTTTTCGAGTGTAAATTGGATATTGCTTTCCTTTTTCAAAACGAGTGATATACCAATATTCATTGTAGAAATAAGGAACTGAATTATCTTCTTCTTTAATTCTATTTTTTAATTCCACAAAAAGATCTTCTCTAAAAGACTCCGTATCCGTGGTCATTTTTTGATAATAATCGTTCTCTCTTTCTAAATAATCAATGACCTCAGGATTCTCGCGTTCACGCAACCAATAATAGGGATCAATTCTAATGTCGTCGTGTTTTTTTAATTGAAATGAGTGTTTTTCAGCCGAAGGCGGCAGAAGGCTGGTGTCAAAATTCATTGGTATGTTTTTTTTGCATGCTGAGATTGATACTGCAAAAATCAGCATTAGAATCAGTCTATTGTAGTTCATTTTAGTTTAATTTGGTTAAAGTTGTCAACACATAATCGTGCTGCTCATTTGTGTAATCACGGTGGGTAACCATTCGTAATTTACCTTTTCCTAGGGCAATAAAAAGAATTCCTTTTGCTTTCATTTTCTGCATGAATTCAATTTCATCTTCTCCTGGTATCAAGGAGAAAATTACAATATTTGTTTCAACCGGAGCCACCTTGTCAACAAACGTAATGGTTTCAAGGACTGCAGCAATTTCATGGGCTTTGATGTGGTCGTTTTTTAAATCGTTACGATGATGTTTTAGAGCATAACTTGCTGCAGATGCCAGATAACCTGCTTGGCGCATCCCTCCTCCTAATACTTTACGAATTCGCAAGGCTTGTTCAATGGCGAGTTTTGATCCTAAAAGCACAGAACCTACTGGACAACCCAAGCCTTTACTAAAGCACAAAGAGATCGTATCAAAAGCAGTTCCGTACTCTTTTGGGTTTTGTTGAGTAACTTCTAACGCATTCCACAGTCTGGCACCATCTAGATGCAATGCCAAATTATTTTTCTTGCAAATCAAATTAATTTTTTCGATTTCATTAAAGTCATAAACTGCTCCACCTCCCTTGTTGGTAGTGTTTTCTAAACTGACTAAAGTGGTTTTCGGACTGTGATAAAAATCAGGAGGGTTGATGGCTGCAGCTATTAAATCAGCAGAAATTCTTCCACGATTACCCTCCAATAACCGACATGAAACACCTGAATTAAAACTAACTCCTCCACCTTCATAATGATATACGTGAGAATAATGGTCACAAATCAATTGTTCTCCAGGTTGAGTATGTAGTTTAATAGCCGTTTGATTGGTCATAGTACCCGAAGGAAAAAATAAAGCAGCTTCTTTTCCAAAAAGTGAAGCAACCTCTTCCTCTAAGGCATTCACTGAAGGGTCTTCTTTGAAAACGTCATCTCCTACAGCGGCAGAAAACATAGCGTCAAGCATGCCTTTGGTAGGACGGGTTACGGTGTCGCTAATCAAGTTTACTTGCATAGATTAGTAATCACAGGAAAAAGATCCGATTGGTGAGCCGTCAGGTAATCTTTTGGATACGGGTGAGACAAAATCTTCGGGGTCGTCAAAGTAATTGCCAATTTCCAAACGGAAAAAATCTCTAAAACCAAGGTTTGTTTGTCCTGCCAGCCATTGGTCTAAACGAACCAATTCATCATGAACCAGACCCTTTATTATAGAATTTGACTCTGGATGCTGTCCCAAATACATTATTTGCTTTAACAAATTTGCTTTGACAATATCATTCAGCTGCTGTTCGTGACTATCGCGGTAGTTGACTTTAAAATGAGAATCCACTAAAGCGTTCAAGGTTTCCTTAAAACCTAACTGATTAGAATCAAAACCGTATTGAGTGACTAATCTATTGGCACGCTCTGGATGAAGTAGCATACCCAACACTGCATAGCTTAAACTGTTGGCAACTCCTAAATAATCAAAAGCGACCCCACTTTGAGAAAGAAAATTTTCTCTAGTTCTTGGATTTGAAAAAGATCTAGGTGGCAGTAAACTTCTCAGTTGTTCGGGAATTTTTAAGGCCTCTGGCATCAAAACATTGGAGTAGGCTTTTAATGCGTTGCGTTGGATGGTTGCGTCAACCACTTTAGCTTTATAGACAAAGGGGCCTTTAACTGCATAATCGTAGTCTAAACCTCCAATCAATTTGACTACTGCTTCTACTTGATAACGATGTAAAAGGTACATTGGCACCATACGGTCTTCCAAGGTGCTATACGGTTCACCTTTGCGAAGATGGTCTAAAGAAAGTTTGTTGAGTGCAACATCTCGAATTTCCATTAAATTATTCAATTCTTCATAGGCTATACTGCCATTGTCCCATAAATGGGCTTTGGGATGAGCTCCGCCAATGGGTCGCGCATCACGATCACTAATAAATCGATGACCTTCTCTATAGCTCTTTTCAATAATTTGATTCAAAGCCACTTTCTCATCAACTTCAACTGCAAAATCACTGTAAGCATAAGCTACACTGACCTTATCCCAGTCTCCTATTCCAACTTCGTAGGCTTTTGAATAGTCTATTTTATCTTCATTTAAACTTAAATTGGGGTGCGGATAATCCATAACCGAAGAGCGGTTTTTAGCACTAGCAGCAAAATTGTGAGCAAAACCGAGTGTGTGGCCAATTTCATGTGCAGAGAGTTGGCGTATTCGAGCTAAAGCCAATTCTAAAGCTTGATTGCTCTTATCATTACCTTCGGCAAAAGGAGCTTCTGTTAATCCCAAAGCGATCATAAAATCTTGACGGATTCGAAGGCTTCCTAAGCTCACATGCCCTTTAATGATTTCTCCTGTTCGAGGGTCAGCAACACTAGCACCGTAACTCCATCCTCGAGTTGATCGGTGAATCCATTGAATTACATTGTAGCGAACGTCCAAAGGATCCGCATCATCGGGTAAAATTTTGACTTGAAAAGCATCCTTAAATCCTATGCTCTCAAAAGCTTGATTCCACCACTCTCCCCCTTCAAGTAAGGCCGAACGAACGGGCTCTGGGGTTCCGTTATCTAAATAATAAACAATGGGTTCAACTGCTTCACTAATCACAGCAGAAGGATCTTTCTTTTCCAGCCGATGGCGGTAAATCACTTGCTTTTTGGTGGAAACGCTTACCGGTGTAGTATAGTCGTAATACGTCAGCGCATTAACTCCTGAACGCGGATCAAAAACTCTTGTTTTATAGTTGTTATCTGGCAAAGCCACAAAAGAATGATGTTGATGAACAGTCACAGCGTCTGGTGTAGGCGTGACAGTCCTAAGCTTGCTTCCGGTACTTACTCCCGAAAAAGTCAAGAGCATGTCCAGTTCTATATTTTGAGGAAATGCCTTAGTACGATCTAAAAACACGGCAGAGCGACTTTGATCTACTTTATAACTTCCTTCTTTGAGGCGTTTCAATCGTTTAGACACCCCGTGTGCATCCTCTAGTAAAAAGGGGGTCAAATCAATAAGATGACCATCGTTTAGTGTCTCCACTATAGGAAAACCAAATAAAACTGATTTTGCAAAAGCTTCTTTAATGGAACGTTTCTCCAATGCATTATCAGAACTAGATCGGTAACGTAAATTGGGTTGAATTAACAAAAGTTTGTTTCCCGCTTTAGAAAAATAAACAACACGCTCGTTTCCCAATTGTCCGCGGTCTAACCCAATATCATTATTTCCTATTCCCTGACTCAAACTATTTACATATAAGAACTGCTGCTCAGTTTGAGTAACTTTTAAATACACTTTGTCCGTTTCTTCATGATAATAAAAATCATAAAATCCGTTATATGGAATTGATTGATCTGTGATTGAAATGCTTTGAGGGTCGCTATTTGTGCTTTTTTTAGATTGGGATTGAACACTAAACACAAACAACGTAAAACTTAATGCTACAGCATATACTCTACTCATATCAGTTTTCTTTATAAAGTTAAAACTAGTAAAAACAATTGAGACCCTTTTTAGTGTTGAATTAAAATTATTAACTGAAAAATTTAATTTTTAACAAAACTGAAATTTGAGTTAATTCAGCAGTAAAAAAAACATTATTCCCCTATTTTAGCAAAAACTCTTGAATATGACTACAAACGAACAATACAAAGACCTCTTGGAGCGATTGGGTTCCTTAAGGCGCTATCTTTGACATTGATGCTAAAGAAATTGAAATTCAAAATCAAGAGGAAAAAACCCTAGCCCCTGATTTTTGGAATGACCCCAAAAAGGCAGAACTCCACATGAAACAAATGCGGGGACTCAAAAAATGGGTCACTGATTATAATTTTTTAAAACAAGGCATTGAAGATTTAGAAGTCTTAATGGAGTTTGAAAAAAGTGGAGATGCGGAAACCAAAGAGGTCAGATCACATTATCAAACCCTTTTGTCTCGCTTAGAGGATGTCGAATTCCGAAATATGCTTTCAGAAGAGGGCGATGATCTCAGTGCAGTACTCCAAATCACCGCAGGTGCTGGAGGAACAGAAAGTTGTGATTGGGCCGCTATGCTCATGCGAATGTATTTGATGTGGGGAGAAAAGCAAGGATTTAAGCTCAAGGAACTCAACAATCAAGCTGGAGATGTGGCTGGAATAAAAACGGTTACCATAGAAATTGAAGGAAATTATGCTTTCGGCTGGTTGAAAGGTGAAAACGGAGTTCATCGTTTGGTACGCATCTCTCCGTTTGACAGCAATGCAAAACGGCACACCTCATTTGCATCAGTTTATGTGTATCCGTTAGTTGACGAAAGTATTCAAATTGATATTAATCCTGCAGATTATACTTGGGAAACAATGCGTGCCAGTGGAGCTGGAGGGCAAAACGTCAATAAAGTAGAGACTGCTGTCAGACTTCGACACCATCCTACTGGAATTATCATTGAAAACTCTGAGACCCGCTCTCAACTCGAAAATAAAAATAAGGCCATGCAACTACTGCGTTCTCAATTGTATGAAATTGAATTGCAAAAAAAGATGGCAGCACGTGACGAAATAGAAGCTTCAAAAAAGAAAATAGAATGGGGTTCGCAGATTAGAAATTATGTCATGCATCCCTATAAATTGGTCAAAGATGTTCGTTCGCAACACGAAATGACAGATGTTGACGGTGTGATGAACGGTCAAATTGATCCTTTTTTAAAAGCCTATTTAATGTCAATTGGACAAGAAACTAAAGATGAATTATGAACACAATAAAAAATATCATATTTGACCTGGGGGGAGTACTCGTAGATTGGAATCCAGAATATGTTTACTTAGATGTTTTCGATGGAGACCAAAAAAAAATGCAATGGTTTTTTGATGAAGTTTGCACCTTTGACTGGAATGAAAATCAGGATGCAGGCTACCCAATAGCTCAAGCAACTGCTGACCGAATTAAACTTTTCCCTCAGTACGAGGAATGGATTCGAATGTTTTACGGTCGTTGGGAAGAAATGCTTGGTGGTCCAATTGAGGGAACAGTTGCGCTTTTAAAAAAACTAGTTGAAAATCCTGATTATAAAGTAGTTGCCTTAACCAACTGGAGTGCAGAAACGTTTCCTGTTGCACTGAAGCGGTTTGAATTTTTACATTGGTTTGAAGGCATTGTTGTTTCAGGAACCGAAAAAACACGTAAGCCTTTTTTAGATATTTATCAGATTACGCTTGATCGCTATCAACTGAATCCGACAGATTCACTTTTTATAGACGACAACAAGCGGAATATTGAAGCAGCAGAAGAATTGGGAATTCAAACTATTCATTTTCAAAACCCAATTCAATTGCAAACAACCTTAGAAAAAATGGGAATAGAACTTTAATATTTTGGCGCTTTTTAAATTGCATATTCGGCCGGCTCAAAAAACTGAATTGGAAACTTTACATGCGATTTCAGTACAGACCTTTAAAGAGACCTTTGAAGCTGAAAACACGAAAGAAAATATGGCTGATTATCTCAATAATCAGTTGGGTCAAGAACAAATTGGTAACGAGTTGTCAAATTCAAATACCTCCTTTTACTTTGCCTATTGTAATGATGCATTGGTTGGCTATCTAAAATTGAATTTTGAAAAAACTCAAAAGGAAGTTGTCCTAGAAGGAAAGGCTTTTGAAATTGAGCGTATTTATATTCTAAAAGCCTACCAAGGAAAAGGATTGGGAACTCAGCTCTTTAACAACGCCTTGAAAATCGGGAAAGAAAAAGGCTGTCAACAGATGTGGTTAGGGGTATGGGAATTCAACCGTAATGCAATCACGTTTTATGAAAAAAAAGGGTTAAAAGCTTTTGGTTCTCACGTCTTCCAATTAGGCGACGACAGACAAAAGGACATTTTGATGCAATTGGTTTTTTAAGCTAAAAAGGAGCGTCATCTTCATCGTCCATACCTCCAAAAACATCATCAGGATTGGGTAAACTGGTATTTGGAATGTCCGTTTCATTAGGGTTCATTTTAGACTGGAACTCAAACGGCGAATCAAAAGTATCTAAATCTTCGAATTTTCCTAAATGTCCAATAAATTTAAGTCGAATATTTTCCAGACCACCATTTCTGTGCTTTGCGACAATAAATTCAGCTTGACCTTCAGAGGGTGTGCGCTCATCATCATCCCATTCATCAATATTATAATATTCTGGACGGTATATGAAGGATACAATATCTGCATCTTGTTCAATAGCTCCCGATTCTCGTAAGTCTGAGAGCATTGGACGCTTTGTTCCTCCCCTTGTTTCCACTGCTCTAGAAAGTTGTGAGAGTGCAATGACTGGAATATTCAATTCTTTCGCCAGTGCCTTTAGGTTTCTTGATATGGTAGAGATTTCTTGCTCTCTATTTCCCATTTTGTTGGACGTTCCTGCAGTCATCAATTGGAGGTAATCTACTACAATCAGCTTAATACCATGCTGAGAGGACAGTCGTCTAGCTTTTGCTCTCAAATCAAAAATAGAAAGCGAAGGAGTATCATCAATAAATAATGGTGCTTTTTCTAAATCGGTTACCTTAACGTTGAGTTGTTGCCATTCGTGATCGGCTAATTTTCCTGTACGAAGCTTTTCAGAGGACAATCCTGTTTCAGAAGAAATCAATCTTGTGATTAACTGTATGGATGACATTTCCAATGAAAAAAACGCTACTGGAATCTGTTTTGTAACTGCAATGTTTCGAGCCATAGAAAGCGTTAAGGCTGTTTTACCCATACCGGGACGTGCTGCAATAATAATCAAATCACTGGGCTGCCATCCTGAAGTTAGTTTGTCTAATTTTTCAAAACCGGTACTTACCCCACTAAGTCCATCGCGTTTTGAAATTTCTTCAATCTTCTTTTTTGCTTCAAGCACTAAATTTTGAGCAGATTCCGAAGACTTTTTAATATTTCCTTGGGTAACGTCGTATAATTTAGATTCGGCCTCATCTAACAAATCAAATACATCTGTAGATTCTTTGTAAGCGCTTTCAATTATTTCATTTGAAATTTTAATTAAACTCCGCTGGATAAACTTCTGAAGAATAATTCGAGCATGAAATTCAATGTGCGCAGAAGAAGCTACGCGTTGAGATAATTGAACCAAATAAAACTCCCCTCCTACACTCTCTAATTTTCCTTTTTTTCTGAGTTCAGCTGAAACAGTTAAGAGGTCTATGGGTTGAGAGTCTTGGAAAAGTTGGAAAATTGCTTCAAAAATAGTTTGATGGGCTATTTTGTAAAAGGCTTCGGGCTGGATTAAGTCAATAACTTCATCTACTCCTTTTTTGTCAATAAGCATTGCTCCCAAAACAGCCTCCTCAAGTTCGAGAGCTTGAGGTGGAATTTTTCCTTGTTGGAGGCTAATCACAACGGGGTTTTGTCCTTTAGATAAATCTCTTGACTGTTTTTTTTCCATGGATCTAAATTACACGCTTTAAGGAAATAGACAAGAATTGTGCTAGGGAGAAAACACGCTAAGTATGAAGAGGTATCTGTTTATAACTAAGTCTGAAATGTTAACAACCTAAAAAACCATCACCCGTGATAATTCCCCATTTCAATAAACTTATCACGGCGTTGTTCAATTCTTTTTTCAGGGGTCAATTTGTTTAAGTTTTTAAAGGTAGAAATTAACTCCTTTTGTACCGCTTTATAAATTTCTTCACGGTCATAATGTGCCCCACCAAGTGGTTCTTTAATGATCTTGTCAATCAATTTTAATTTAAGCATGTCTTTAGAGGTCAATTTCAAGGCCTCAGCTGCTGTTTCTTTGTGCTCCCAACTACGCCAGAGTATAGAAGAGCAGGACTCAGGAGAAATCACTGAGTACCATGTGTTTTCTAACATGACTATTTTATCTCCTACACCAATTCCCAACGCTCCTCCAGAAGCCCCTTCACCAATAATCACTACGATGATGGGCACTGATATAGACATCATTTCAAAAATATTTCGAGCAATTGCTTCTCCCTGGCCACGTTCTTCTGCTTCTAATCCGGGGAAAGCACCTGGAGTGTCAATAAAAGTGACAATTGGAATACCGAACTTATCTGCTGATTTCATTAATCGCAAAGCTTTTCGATAACCTTCTGGATTCGCCATTCCAAAATTACGGTACTGACGTGTTTTGGTATTGTATCCTTTTTGAGTTCCGATGAACATAAAGGATTGGTCTTCAATTTTTCCTAAACCACCGATCATAGCCTTATCATCCAAAACATTTCGGTCACCGTGAAGTTCTAGAAAAGAGTCGCCACAAAGAGCTTTTATATAATCTAAGGTATAAGGTCTTGAAGGATGTCTAGAAAGTTGGACACGCTGCCAAGCAGTAAGATTTCCGTATATCTCTTTTTTGGCTTCTTTAAGTTTCTGTTGAATTTGCTCACAGGTCTCAGTAACATCTACATCACTTTCGTCACCGATAAGTTTGCATTTGTTAAGTTGATCATTCAGTTCCTTAATAGGCAATTCAAACTCTAAATACTCCATAAATTAATTTATTAAAACAAATGTAAAAATTCTTTGCAATTGACTTCCATCTATGCCATTTGTTTTTGCTTTTTATAAATTCCATTCAACAAAATAGAACCTAATACAATCACAAAACCAATGTAAAAACGAGCACTCATTAGTTCCTCTTCTCCCCAAATGGCTAGTGAAAGTAAAATGCCATATACAGGCTCTAAATTAATAATGAGCATTACTGTAAAAGGAGACAAATGCTTCATGACTTTAATAGAAATATTAAACGCATAAGAGGTGCAAATCCATGCAATCATTAAAACCCAAAGAATGTCCCATTGTTTCAATTCAAAGTTTGTTACGGCATATTGTCCTGAAAAAATTACAAATACAATCCCAACAATAGCTCCCACCAGCAGTTCGTAAAACGAAAGTGTAATGGCACGACCTTGCTTTACCATTTGTGTGTTTAAAATGGTAAAAACAGACGAAAGAAAAGCAGATATCAAAGCGATACTTATTCCATAGAGATGTTCAAATTCAGCCTGAAAAATAAGCCCTACTCCAAGTGCAATTAAACCCCCGAAAAACAATTCATGGACCAGCACCTTTCTTTTATTGAAAAGGGGTTCCAACATGGCCGTAATAAATGCACCTGTTGCCATCATACTCAATGTCAGTGAAACTCCAGCAACTTTAATAGCGTAAAAAAAGGCGACCCAATGCAGTCCAATAATTACACCGCCACAAACCACTTTTAACCAAAGCGAACGTTCTAGCTGGAAATAGGAACGTTGAAAAATTACAAAATAAAGTGCAAGACCCAAACTAGCTAAGAGCATTCTATAAATGACTAGTGGAACTGCATCCAAAGAGCAAAGTGCTCCGAGAATAGATGAAAATCCAAAAATGAATACTATAAAATGATACTGAAGGAGACTTTTGGTTCTAACGTCTTGCATGGCGAAGTAAAAAGAAAGCAAGTAGTCCAAAAAGACCAAGTGGTAACCATGCTGCTAATGCGGGTGGAAAGGTAGATTTACTTACCAGTACCCCAAAAATTTTATCGAAAAAGATAAACAAAAAGCCGAGAGTGATCCCAAATGCAAGATTTACACCCATCCCCCCTCTTCGTTTAAAAGAAGCTACCGCAACCGCTATTAACGTAAGTATAAATGCAGAAACGGGAATGCTCCAACGCTTGTGGCGAACCAACAAATGGTTGTTTATTAAATTGGATCCACGCTCTTTTTCATCCTCAATAAATTGATTTAACTCACTGTAAGTTAATGTCTCAGCAATATAATTGACAGGTGCTAAATCGTTGATTTCAAAATCAAAAAGTGTATCCTTTCTTGATGTTTTTTCATAGAATTCTTGATCACCTTTGAAAGATCGCTTGCTGTAATTAGATAATCGAAAAAGGGAATCTCGGTCTATCCATCGAATTCGTTCTGCATGAATTTTGAATTCTAATCTATTCCCGTCAAAATGCTCTAAAGTAAAGTTTGTAGCCCTTTTACGAACAGGGTCGTAATTATTGACATAGATGAATTCATCTTCATTTATCTGCATATAAACTTGATCTGTATTTCTAGCTTCCTTTTTTACGATATACTTGTATCGAAAATCATTAAAACCCAAATTGGATTTAGGAACAATATACATCCCTGTAAAAAAAGCAAAAACGGCAATAAAGCTCGCAGCAAGCAGGAAAGGCTTAAGGTAGCGAAAAAAGGAAATTCCTGAACTCAAAATGGCTATTACCTCGGTATTATTCGCCAATTTGGAAGTAAACCAAATCACTGATAAAAATAAGAATATAGGAAACAATAGATTGGCAAAATACCATGTGAAATCTACATAGTACTCTGCAATGGTTAACAAAGGAACTTCTTTCTCCTTAAACTTATCGATTTTTTCAGCTACATCAACCATAATCCCAATAGGGATAAACAACAATATCATAACTAAAAAAGTACCGATATAGCGTTTGATGATATAAAAATCAATCAGTTTCATACTACAATCTAGGTTCCATTTGACGCACCATTTTTGTTTTCCAACTGGAAAAAGTTCCGGCTAAGATATGTTTTCTAGCTTCACGAACCAACCAAAGATAAAAGCTCAAGTTGTGCAGGGTTGCTATTTGTTTTCCTAGCATTTCGTTAACCGTAAACAAATGCCTTAAATAAGCTTTGCTATAGTCTAGGTCTGCAAAACAATATCCTGCTGGATCAATAGGAGAAAAATCATTTTCCCATTTTTTATTTTTGATATTTAGAGTTCCTTCAGCGGTAAACAACATTCCATTTCGGGCATTTCGTGAAGGCAAAACACAATCAAACATATCAACCCCAAGCGCAATATTTTCCAACAAATTAATTGGTGTTCCTACGCCCATTAGGTATCGGGGTTTATCTTTTGGTAAAACACTGCAAACTTCGTCAGTCATGGCGTACATTTCTTCAGCAGGCTCTCCCACGGAAAGTCCTCCGATTGCATTTGCAGGCGCATCCATTGAGGCAACAAAATGAGCCGATTCTTTTCTTAAATCTTTATAAACACTTCCCTGAATTATAGGAAATAAAGTTTGTTCATAATCGTAAAGGGGAGTTAAAGCCTCATCTGCTTGAAAACAGCGCTTCAACCAACGATGGGTTCGCTCCATAGAAGTTTTTGCATAATTGTATTCACAAGGATAGGGAGTACACTCATCAAACGCCATGATGATATCAGCACCTATTGCTCTTTGAATCTCAATTGCTCGCTCAGGAGTGAAAAAATGGTACGAACCGTCGATGTGAGATTTAAACTTCACGCCTTCTTCCTTAATTTTTCTATTCGCAGAAAGAGAATATACTTGATAGCCTCCTGAATCAGTTAAAATTGGTCTATCCCAGCCCATAAAAGCATGTAAACCTCCTGCTTCTTTTAAAATTTCAATTCCTGGACGTAAGTATAAATGGTAGGTATTCCCAAGTATAATATCAGGATTAATATCATTTTTTAATTCACGCTGATGCACCCCTTTTACAGAAGCTGAGGTACCTACCGGCATAAAAATGGGAGTTTCGATTTTACCGTGAGTTGTCGAAATGGTACCGGCACGGGCTTGGGTGCTTTGATCGGTAGTGTGAAGTTCAAATTTCATTAGCCCAAAGATACTATTATACAAGAATATTATAAGCCGTTTTCAATTGTTAATTATCTCTATAAAATTCTCTATAAAAAGAGCGACAGAAAGGTTACTTTTACCCAAAATTTGAATTAATGACTGAAAACGTTTCTTTAGAAAATATTACCACTCAAATACGTCGTGATATTTTACGAATGGTTCACAAAGTAAATTCAGGTCACCCTGGAGGTTCTTTGGGATGTGCAGAATTTTTTGTAGCACTTTATTTTGAAATCATGGAGCACGATAGTGCTTTTTCTATGGATGGGAAAAACGAAGATTTGTTCTTTTTGTCTAACGGACATATCTCCCCTGTGTTTTATAGCACCTTAGCAAGACGCGGTTATTTTCCTGTTGATGAGCTAAATACCTTCAGACTGATTGATTCGAGACTTCAAGGACACCCAACCACGCATGAAGGACTTCCTGGAATCCGTATTGCATCCGGCTCATTAGGACAGGGACTCTCTGTAGCTATTGGTGCGGCACTTTCAAAAAAATTAAACAGTGACCCCAAAACAGTTTACGTGCTTATGGGTGACGGAGAATTACAAGAAGGTCAAAACTGGGAAGCATTAATGTATGCTGCTGGTAACGGGGTGGATAATATAATCGCAACAGTTGACCTCAATGGAAAACAAATTGACGGAAGTACTGAAGAGGTGCTGAGTTTAGGTAATGTCCGACAAAAATTTGAAGCCTTTGGATGGGATGTTCTGGAACTCAACCAAGGAAACTCCTTGGAAATAATTATTCAAACCTTAAAACAAGCCAAAAGTAGATTAGGTCATAAAAAACCCGTTGCAATCTTGATGAAAACCGAAATGGGTAATGGGGTTAGTTTTATGATGCACACACACGCATGGCACGGAAAAGCTCCAAATGATGAGCAACTAGCAACAGCCCTGTCAGAAAATAAAGAAACATTAGGCGACTACTAAAACAAAAAAATGAAAGAGTATATCAACCAAGGAAATAACGACACCCGATCAGGTTTTGGAGACGGCTTAACGGAATTAGGAAGAACACGTCCAGATGTGGTTGCACTTTGTGCAGACCTTATCGGTTCTTTAAAGATGCAAACATTTATTGATGAAAATCCTGATCGATTTTTTCAAATTGGTATTGCAGAAGCAAATATGATGGGCATTGCAGCAGGTCTAACAATTGGTGGGAAAATTCCTTTTACTGGAACCTTTGCTAATTTCTCAACGGGAAGGGTCTATGATCAGATTCGTCAATCAATTGCCTATTCTAATAAAAATGTAAAAATTTGTGCTTCTCATGCTGGTGTTACCTTAGGAGAAGATGGTGCAACTCATCAAATTCTAGAAGACATTGGAATGATGAAGATGCTTCCTGGCATGACGGTCATCAATCCTTGTGATTTTAATCAAACTAAGGCAGCAACTTTAGCTATAGCTGATTTTGAAGGACCTGTTTATTTACGTTTTGGAAGACCCAAGGTAGCTAACTTTACCACTCCTGAACTCGGTTTTGAAATCGGAAAAGGAATCATGCTTCAAACTGGTTCTGATGTTACTATTGTTGCTACAGGGCATCTTGTTTGGGAAGCTTTAGAGGCAGCAAAAAAGTTAAATGATTTAGGTATTAGTGCTGAAGTCATCAATATACACACCATAAAACCACTCGATGAGGAGATGATTTTAAACTCTGTAAAAAAAACCGGATGTGTCGTAACTGCCGAAGAACACAATTACCTTGGCGGTATGGGTGAGAGTATTGCTGGAATGCTTTCAAGAAAACATCCAACTCCATTAGAATTTGTAGCAACTGACGATTGTTTTGGAGAGTCAGGTACACCCGCTCAACTTATGGAAAAGTATGGTCTAAATGAAGACTCAATCATTCAAAAAGTTCACGAAGTACTTAAAAGAAAATAAACGAGAATTGCTCTTTTATTTTATCTAATTATTTACAGCGCTAGATAATTTTGATTAGTCAACATCTAAGTAATCTGGTACACCATCTTCATCTGTGTCATCTGGAATACCATCTTGATTAAGATCATACTCATCTGCAGAAAGCACCCCGTCACCATCGTGATCGGTTTGCTTGACTAAATACAAATTAATTTTAAACACTAATGGGGAATAAGCAGGGATTGATCCTGCAGTTTGATTAAAATAACCCAAACCTGAAGGGAAAAATATTGCTCCCTGTCCATACCCAAAAAAATCAACTGTATTATCATCGTTTACTGAATAGCTTCCAGATTTTAATTTTGAAGCCCCTTCTTTAAACCCGCGAACTACTTGAGTTAAGTCGAACCATACAGGTGCAGCAGACGAATCAAAAGAAAAACCATCTAACAAACTTCCTTCGTAAGATAAGTATGTTGAGTCAACAACAGCAGGAGCTCTTCCGGTACCTTCTCTGGCTATTAGATAATAAAGGCTGTGATCTACATAAGTGTCCTCCGAGATTTTTATTCTAACTATTTCTTTTTTCACCTGATTGATTAAAGGGGTTTTAGCAGCGTTATCGCCACTGATGGTATCAAAAACAAGTTCGTTATTGAACTCAGAATCTAGAAAATCATCATAATTGTAAAAATGGGTTGATAAAAAATCCTCAAGAGTTTGGTCATCATCTAGAGCCTGTTCCTGGATATCCCTTGGGGGTTCAACTACGCTTTCTTCTTTCTTACAAGAAGAAACTAAAAGTAGAACGGCGAATATCGAGACTAAAGTATTTTTCAAGATCAATTATTTTAAGGGCTGCAAGATACAATTTTACTTTATTTTTGCTTAGAATCTTAACTAAGTTTTAAGCATGCGAATTGATCAATACTTATGGTGTATTCGGCTATTTAAGTCCAGAAATATAGCCTCAAATGCATGTAAAAAAGGGCATATTGTGATTAACGGCCAAACAGTAAAACCCTCTAGAGAAGTCCTGCCCTTAGATCATGTAAAGGTTCGTAAAGATCAAATATGGCGTCAAATCGAAGTTATTGCTTTACCTAAAAGCAGAGTTGGAGCAAAACTTGTTGGACTCTATTGTGTAGAACGAATAGATTCTGAAGACGTCGAACGAACTAAATTGCAACAATTGTCATTCCATGCAAAGCGTGACAGAGGTACCGGTCGCCCTACTAAAAAAGAACGAAGGGAATTGGATGACTTATCAGATGAAGACTCAACTGAGGATAAAAATTAATAAGTAAATTTAAACCATGACTATACTCGGAGATAAAATAAAAACAGCTGCCCAAATTCAATCCAGCATAAGAAGGATTGCCTATCAAATTTATGAGAATAATTTTGAGGAAAAGGAAATTGTGATAGTCGGAATTGCATCAAGAGGAAGTGACCTGGCTCACGCTTTGAGAAAAGCACTTGAGAGCTTTAGTAATCTTAAAATTACGCATGGAGAATTGAGGATGAATAAAGATAATCCTCGGAATACGCTGGAGTGTGATCTTTCTGTTTCTCAACTGGAAAATCAATCCATTGTTATTGTAGATGATGTACTCAACACAGGAAGTACACTCATTTATGCAGTACAATATTTTTTAACGATTTCTGTCAAGCAAATTAAAACGGCTGTAATGGTTAACAGAAATCATAAAAAGTTCCCAATCAAGGCTGATTTTAAAGGCATTTCACTCTCAACTTCAACAAATGAGCACGTAACTGTTATTTTAGAAGGTGAAGAAGGAGGAGTCTTTTTAAGATAGTTTCTCTTGAATTTCCTTTACTACAGACTCAATTGATTTTAGATCAGTTGTTATTTGATATTGTGCCTTTTGATAAAAAGGATTTCTTTCAAATAAATGTTTTCCTATGAACTCTTTAATCGCCTCAGCATCTTTAAGGTGTGCTAACAAGGGTCTGGTTGTACTTTCACTTTTTAAACGAGACACCAAACTATTGATCCCTGTATTTAAATAAAAACTCTTCGTATCCTTGCTATTCAAGATATAATTCATGGTGTCATAATAACAAGGTGTCCCCCCTCCTAGTGATATAACAATAGGCTCAGTTTTATTCAAAAGTACTTCCAAATACTTTCGTTCTTTTTTCCTGAAATATAATTCACCATCGATCTCGAAGATTTTTGGGACAGAACGTCCTTCATTTTCTTCAATAAAACGATCTAAATCCACAAAAGAGCAATTTAGCGCTTTCGCGAGTTGAGCACCTACAGCACTTTTTCCACTGCCCATATAGCCTAAGAGGATAATTTTAAACAAAATCATTTTTTTATTAAGAGCACGTAAATTTATAGTAAATCAATGGGGATAAATACATATTTGATAATTATATTTGCAGCCTTAAAAAGATTCGGTAGCTCAGTTGGTAGAGCATCTCCCTTTTAAGGAGAGGGTCCTGGGTTCGAGCCCCAGCCGAATCACTCATTGACTTGGTAGCTCAGTTGGTAGAGCATCTCCCTTTTAAGGAGAGGGTCCTGGGTTCGAGCCCCAGCCAAGTCACTCTTAATTGCGCACGTGGCGGAATTGGTAGACGCGCTAGCTTGAGGGGCTAGTGGGATTTTTCCCGTGGAAGTTCGAGTCTTCTCGTGCGCACTTTCCTTTTTAATGAAAATTTTTGTTATATTTGTTTAAGCTTTTATAATGTAAATGAAACAGATGAAAAGGATAAAAAGCACATTCAGCATAAAAAATTTAGAAAACCTATCCGGTATCAAGGCTCACACACTACGGATTTGGGAAAAACGGTACAACCTTTTGGAGCCAGAGCGTACCGATACCAACATAAGACGGTATAGTTTAGATAGTCTAAAGCGCCTTCTGAACATCACCCTTCTTTATAATCACGGATTTAAAATTTCAAAAATTGCTAGTCTTAACGAAGACGAAATTCCTGAACTTATAAGAAGTATCGCATTAAAATCAAATTCAGAGCAGGTTGCAATCAATGCCTTCAAACTGGCTATGATTAACTTCGATTATGATTTATTTGACACCAATTACAACGAAATTCTCCAGCATCACGATTTTCAGTACGTTTTCCTAAATGTATTCATGCCTTTGATGCGTGAACTTGGAATTCTTTGGCAAACCGGTGCAATTTCTCCTGCTCACGAGCATTTTGTTACTAACCTTATCAAGCAAAAGCTTCATCTGCATACAGAAAGCTTACAACGTAAAAAGCCAGAGCATGGCAACCTTCCAATTTTCGTAATCTTCTTACCCGAAAATGAAATTCACGAACTAGGTGTTTTGTATCTTAATTACTTAATCTTAAATAGCGGATACAGAACTATTTTCTTGGGTCAATCGCTACAAACATCAAGCTTGGAAACCCTTTACAGTTATAATTCTAGGTTTTACTTTGTCTCTTACCTGACCGTTGAGCCTAATAAAGACGAGATTATGCCTTTTTTAAATAACTTCTACACTGAACTCTTAGAAAACAGAAACTCTAAATTACTCCTGTTTGGTCCACAACAAATCGAGATTGACACTGACAATATGCCTGATCAAATTGAATTATTCCGTTCTGTAGAATCCTTTATAGCTAAATATTTAGAAGAAGTAGTTTTTGTTTAAATTTTACTTTCCAAATTCCTTCAATTTTGTAATTTTATTGAACTGTTCAACTATTTTATATCAAGATGAAGATTTTATTTGATCAAATCAGTAGTAATTGTAGCAAAATTGTTACCCAAACCTACAGTACGTCGTTTTCTATGGCAACAAAAATGTTGCACCCTTCCATACGAAATCATATATACAATATTTATGGTTTTGTTCGGTTTGCTGATGAAATTGTTGATAGCTTTCATAGTTATCCTAAGGAAGCTTTATTAAACCGATTTGAAGAAGACTTATACCTTAGTATAGATCAAAAAATTAGTTTAAATCCGATTCTCAATTCTTTTCAGCACACAGTCAACACTTTTGCCATAGATCATGAACTAATTCGTGCTTTTATGAACAGCATGCGATGGGATTTAGATAAAAGGGTTTATGAAACACAAGAAGAATATAAAAAGTATATTTATGGTTCTGCGGATGTGGTCGGTCTTATGTGTTTAAAGGTGTTTGTGAAAGGAAATGATGAACAATACAACGAATTAAAGCCTTCGGCTATGGCTTTGGGATCTGCCTTTCAAAAGGTTAATTTTCTAAGAGACTTGAAAGATGATTTCCAAGAGTTAAATAGAACCTATTTTCCAAGTGTAAATTTTGATCATTTTGACGAAGCCTCAAAAGCAGATATCATACATGAAATAGAAATGGACTTTGAACATGCATTAACAGGTATTTTCAAATTGCCCGTCGAAGCTCAATTTGGAGTTTACACCGCATATAAATACTATATTAAACTTCTTAAGAAATTAAAAAACACCCCCTCTATAAATATACAAAATGCAAGAATACGAGTTCCCAACTATCAGAAAATGAGCGTTTTTGCAGGCAGTTATTTAAAATACAGGTTTAACTTACTCTAAGCTTTTCAGCAATGACTTTTTTTTGGATTCTTACTCTAATTTCTACCTTTTTAATAATGGAGTTCATGGCTTGGTTTTCGCATAAATATATTATGCACGGATTCCTCTGGTCACTCCACAAAGATCATCACATCAAGGATCATAAATCTTGGTTTGAACGAAATGATCTGTTCTTTATTTTTTATGCATTAGTGAGTTCCGGCTTTGTCATTCTTTGGGGCGAAGCAAACTTTTGGGCGGGCTTACCAATAGCGATAGGTATCTTTCTTTACGGTCTAACATATTTTCTGGTTCATGATGTCTTCATCCATCAGCGATTTAAGTTGTTCAGAAAAGCCAATAATAGATATGCTAAAGGCATACGTAGAGCTCATAAAATTCACCATAAAAACATTCATAAAAAAGAAGGGGAATGCTTTGGTATGCTCTGGGTTCCTTCCAAATATTTTAAATAATTACAGCTTATTCCAGTTGTTTATAAAATCACAACTTCGATTGCTTTTATTTAAATAAATGTAGGTGTTATCAATTTTGTCTTTCATCCAATCTTGAATTTCCTTTAACTGCTTTTCTTTAAGAGCAAGTGCCTTAATTCTAGCATAGTCTGTTGAATAGTCTGCTTTGTGCTCATCAAAACGATTACTCACCATTAGTATTTTATACTTTTTTAAACCGGATCTGTCTTCTTCAATTAAAGGAGCGGAAATATCATTGTCTTCTAAATTTCTTATTTGACTAAACAACACAGGATCAAGGTTTGTTAATTCAAAACGCGTATCACCTGTTTGAGGATTGATAAGTACACCACCGTTAAATTTAGTTTCTTTTTCACTAGAAAAAGCAAGTGCAGCATCTTTGAATGAAATTTCTTTATCTAAGATCCTCTTCCTAATAGTATCTAATTTACTTTTAGCCTCTGCAAGTTGGTCTTGTTCTATTTTCGGTGTTAATAAAATATGGCGAACATCTACTTCCTGCCCACGTATTTTATCTACCATGAGGATATGCCAACCAAAGTCGGTTTTAAAAGGCTCAGAAATTTCCCCTTCTTCAAGGCTGAAAGCTTCGTCTCTAAATTCTTTGACCATCTGAGGGCGCTTTCTATTCAGCGTATATTTACCGCCTGTAGCTCTCGATCCCGGGTCTTGGGAATACAATATTGCTTTAGACCCAAAGCTTGCACCCCGCTCTAAAACATCTTCTCTAAAGGTGCGCAACTGGCTTATAATTCGATCTCTTTCGCTGTCGCTGACTTCTGGTTCTAATACAATTTGTGAAATTTCTAGTTCAGTCCCGAAGATAGGAAGGTCAATGTCTGGTATTGATTCAAAAAACAATCGAACCTCTTCAGGAGTGACCTCAACATTTTCAATGATTTGTGACTGCATCATTGAAGATAGTTTTTGGATTTTGTTTATTTCAAAGATGTCCTGACGAAAGCTAGCCTCATCTTGTTTGTTATAAAATTCTAGTACTTTCTCCATACTCCCCAACTGACTCGTAAAGTTGTCTATGATTTGGTCTACAGTTGCGTAAATTTCTTCTACGCTGATTTCTAAACTATCCTGTATTGCATGGTGCGCATAGAGTTTGTCTTCCATTAACTTACCTAGCAATTGACACTTAGAAATGCCTTTGATGTTCATTCCTTGAGATTCCATTTCAAGCAAAGTCTTGTCAATATCAGAGTCTAAAATGACATAATCTCCTACTACTGAAGCGACACCGTCAATTTTAATTCGCTCTGATAGCTGCCCTTGGGCATGGATATAAATACTTGTTATTAAAAAGAAAAATAAAAAACTAATAGGTTTCATATGTTTTTGATTTAATAGCATCCTGAATAATATCTTTTTCAAATTGTTTTGTAAACTTAAGTTTTCGCTGATTACGAATAATATTTTTTATTGTTGATTCTAAAATTACTCGAGGGGCTGTTTCCCCTTTTTTTATGAGTTTATCAATATAAAGCAAATATACTCCCAATGAATCTTCGACTCTAAAGAATTGTGATTTTTTTAAATATTTATCTGCATTTTCATGATTCAAAAATCCCACCTCAGAAATTAAGTCTCTTTTATTGATCCATATGCTATCAGCAATCAGATAATTACTGAACTGAAATGACAGGGAATCTAAAAACGATCGATCGTTAAGATTGAATCGTTGAAAACTCCGCTGAATTTCCTTTTGATCTACATTGTCTGGAGGCAAATGGATGAATCGCGCCTGAAAAAGCGGGGCATTTAGTTTAAACACTCCTTTGTTTGCCAATAAAAAAGAATCTATTTCACTTGTTTTAATAAGGGTGTCAAGGGCATTATTTACTAAGGACTGGATGTAGTTGTTGGAGTACAAGTCAAATCGATATTGATTTACTAGTTTTTCTAGTTCTTTGAGCTCTTCCTCATCAAGGTTTTGGGTTGCTAATTGAACTAATAGCTGGTTCTTGGCCCACAAATCAATGTAGTTTCTTGTTTTCAAAATGCTGTCAGATTCGTTTTGGAAGTTTCCTAATTCTCCTTGGAAGTCTGAGACATAGAGAAACACATCACCAACTCGTGCTACTACTTCTTCCTCCTCAGGAGTCCACTCTGTACAGGAGAAAAAAACAAAAAATACAACCAATGACAAGATTTTCATTCTAAATGCAACGAAAAAAGACATAAATATTGTGTTGAAATTAACAGTTTGTCGTTTAATTTTTAATAAGTTTTGTATAGTGCTGATTATTAGTAATTTAAATTGTTAAAAAAAGTTTTAATAACTCGTTGATAATTTGTAATTTGCATAAAAATGATAAGCTTTGTATAAGCAATTTTTTTTTGTTCTACTTACCATCTCTTTTATATCTTTAAAGGCGAACCCCACCCCCTCTCTCAATATTGCACCTCATAACATGCAAGAATCGCCAAAAGCTGCTTACTATGAACAACAACTTCATTTGACAGGTTTTCATGGTTCAGGTACTATTGAAATTTATTCCATAATTGGAAACAAAATTAAGGAAATTAAAACACAGGAGCTCCAAAATTTTAAAACCCATCTGTCTCTTGAATCGGGAAACATGTATATTCTTCGGGTTACAACAACTTCTGGTGAAATTCACACACTTAAGATAATTGCTTCCTAATTAGCGTAAATTAATTTCCTGGACTGTAATTTGGTGCTTCTTTTGTCACTCTTATATTATGTGGATGACTTTCCCGCATTCCCGCCGAAGTAATTGTAACGAATTGTGCGTTTGATTTAAGTGTTTCAATATCTGCAGCACCGCAATAACCCATACCGGCACGTAACCCCCCTATGAATTGATGAATACTTTCATCTACATCTCCTTTGTAGGCTACACGACCAACAATACCTTCAGGAACCAATTTTTTTAAATCATCTTCAATGTCTTGAAAATAGCGATCCTTACTTCCCTTATTCATGGCCTCAACAGATCCCATACCTCTATAAGTCTTGTATTTTCTTCCTTCATAAATGACAGTTTCTCCTGGTGATTCTTTTGTTCCTGCGAGCAATGAGCCAAGCATTACTGAATCTGCTCCAGCCGCAATTGCCTTGGGTATATCTCCTGTAAAACGTATACCTCCATCTGCTATGATTGGCACTCCTGATCCAGAAATTGCCTTAC
Source organism: Flavobacteriaceae bacterium (assembly GCA_965656215.1). Lineage (GTDB taxonomy): Bacteria > Bacteroidota > Bacteroidia > Flavobacteriales > Flavobacteriaceae > MS024-2A. The sequence goes on along the minus strand of CBFHJD010000001.1, from coordinate 89,120 downwards.
TTACTTCAACTATTGCTGACAATTGTGGATACCCAACGCCAGCAATAACACGAGTGGTACAGATGGATCCAGGACCAATACCAACCTTTACCGCATCTGCTCCAAGATCGACAAGGTATTTTGCTGCAGCTGCGGTAGCAATATTACCTACAGTTACATCAAGCTCATTGAATTTATCCTTTACCTGTTTTAGTACGGCAGCAACTCCTTTGCTGTGCCCATGTGCAGTATCGATTACAATTGCATCAACACCAGCTGCATGCAAAGCAGTTACGCGTTCTAAAACATCAGCAGTTACACCTACTGCCGCTGCAACTCTTAACCGACCGTATTGATCTTTGTTAGAGTTTGGCTTGGTGGTGTGTTTAGTGATGTCTCTAAAGGTGATTAATCCAACAAGTAAATTATCTTTTGAAACTACAGGTAACTTTTCAATCTTGTGCTTTTGGAGAATTTGTTCTGCATCCTTTAGAGAGGTTCCCTCGTCAACGGTAATCAAATTATCTTTAGTCATAACTTCTCGAATTGGGCGAGAATTATTTTTTTCAAATCGCAAATCACGATTGGTGACAATTCCGATTAATTTATTGTCATCAGAAACTATGGGAATTCCTCCAATTTTATATTGCTGCATATTTTTTTTCGCATCTGCGACTAAAGCCGTTTCAGGAAGTATTACTGGATCGATTATCATACCAGACTCAGAGCGCTTTACCGTTCTTACTTTTACTGCTTGCTCTTCAATACTCATGTTTTTGTGCAACACACCAATTCCTCCTTCTCGTGCCATTGCTATAGCCATACTGCTTTCCGTTACGGTATCCATCGCAGCAGATATAATGGGGATATTTAAAGGAATGTTCCTGCTAAATTTTGTTTTTAACGAAACATCTCTAGGTAAAGTTTCAGAAAAAGCAGGGACCAACAATACGTCATCGTATGTTAATCCTTGGCCAATAAATTTGTTGGAAGTCATATGCAACTAATTTGTAATTAATTGCATACAAATATAGTGATTTTATAAGAGCTGAAATAGCCTTTAGGTAAATATAGTGTTTACTTTCATGATTTTAACTTGAAATTGGAATTGAAAATTACCATTACAAATACTTAAGTGAATACTTTATGAGAAAAATTATAAGCACTTTCAAAGGCGAGAGTACTAAAGTTTTCTTCTAATTCTTTTTGTGAAGTAAAGAATGAAATAAGCTTTTCCATTGGTATGTTACCTACTAATTCGTCGTGTGCCATAGGGCACCCACCTCTTCCTTTAATGGTTCCATCAAAGCGTTTACAACCAGCCAAGTATGCAGCGTTAATTTTTTTATACCATTGGTTTGGATGGGCATGAAAATGAGCGCCAAATTCAAGTTTGGGATAAGCACCTATTAATTCTCTAAAAAGGAGATCAATATCTTTTGTTTTAGCAGAACCTACTGTATCTGAAAGCGATATGATTCGGACTCCCATATCCGCCAAATCAGCAACCCAGTTTTTAATAACAGAAGTATTCCACGGATCGCCATAAGGATTACCAAAGCCCATAGAAAGGTAAACGACTAGCTCCTTATTATTCAAGTCAGCTAACTTTATTATTTGCTTTAGAATTACTAAAGATTCAGAAATTGTTTTTCCAGTATTGCGTACTTGAAAATTTTCAGAAACAGAAAACGGATAACCCAAATAGCTGATCTTCTCAAATTCAACTGCTTTTTGCGCGCCTCGTTGATTGGCCACTATGGTAAGTAACTTTGTTTTTGTTTTACTGCAGTCCAAGCGTTGAATTACTTCAGCAGTATCTGCCATTTGAGGGATTGCTTTAGGGCTTACAAAGCTACCACAGTCAAGAGTGTGATAACCAACCTTAAGTAGCATTTGATAATATGCAACCTTCATCTCGGTAGAAATAGGTGTGTGAAAGCCCTGCAAGGCATCGCGTGGGCATTCTATTAACTTGATGGGATCCATAACCTCAAATAATACGTTAAAGTTAAGGGTAAATCAAAACCAAAGCAATTAAAGCTAGAACAACTGCTTGAAATTTATTCCAAAAAGGGGACTCCTTTTGCATTGCAAACTTTTTGCCTAACTGACCCGCAACTAGTGAAACCGAAATGAAAATAAGCAAAGCTTGCAAAAAGAATAAAGTTCCAAGGAGGAAGAATTGCTGACCGTAAGACCAACTCTCATGAAATAAAAATCCAGGGAAAAAGCTTATAAAAAATAGACTGACTTTGGGATTCGTGAGGTTCATGATTAATCCTGTATAGTAATAATGTTGCTTTGTGGCTTTAACTGTTTCTAGACTTTCTTCAACTTCAGCTCGATTACCTTTTACCAATCTAAAAGCTAAGAATAAAAGATAAAATCCGCCAATACATTCTAAAATTCGTAAACTCTCAGGGTGCTCAGCTAACAAGTTTCCAATACCCAAAATCACAAGAAGTGTATGAACCCATAAACCCGAGGTAAGCCCAAGACTAACCAAAACCCCTTTTTTCCAACCCTTAGCCAAACTGGTGCTCAAAACAAAGAATAAATCAGGTCCCGGAAACAAGGTCAAGGCAATTGAGGAAAGAGTAAATAACAAGAGTAAATTTAAATCCAAGAGTTCTATTTTATCAATATATTTGCATTCAATATAATGCATTTGATCATGATAGAAAGAATTGAAAAAGAACTTTATCCACTAAGGGAGCAACTTCAAAACCATACGGTTTACTACAGTGTCCATACCCTCTCAGACATTCGTCTTTTTATGGAGCAACACATTTTTGCCGTTTGGGATTTTATGTCCCTTCTCAAACAACTTCAGAACCTCCTAAGTTACAATGCTGTTCCTTGGAGACCCTCAGGATATCCAGCAGCTTCTCGACTCATTAACGAGATTGTTTGGGGTGAGGAATCTGATATAAATAGAAAAGGTGAACCGATGAGTCACTTTGAAATGTACATAGAGGCCATGCAATCTCTTGGTGCAAATCCAGAAGAAATGTATCGCATACTTGAGCAACTCAAATCTGGAGAACACATCAATACCATTTTAGAGAATACTCCTTTGCCACAACATTTAATCGATTTCATGAAGTTTACTTTTGAGGTTGTTCAAACCGAACAACCGCATATTATCGCGGCGGTATTTACCTTTGGAAGAGAAGATCTGATCCCGGATATGTTTATTGAAATAATTAAAAATTTAAAAAGCTCTTCAAAAGATAATTTAGAAGATTTAGTATATTATTTTGAGCGTCATATAGAAGTTGATGCGGATGAACACGGACCACTCGCTCTGGAAATGATTCAGCAACTTTGTGGAGATAATGAAGTGAAATGGGAAGAAACACTCCACTATTCCAAACGAGCTCTTGAACTCCGAATTAAACTCTGGGATGGCATTTTAAACAGTATTCAAAAACAAAGCAATTTGAATCCTGTGACTTAATTAATATCTTTAACCAAAAACAATACATGAAAACACTTTTCTTAGCCCTAATTGCAGTTCCTTCACTTGTTTTGGCTCAAAATCAGATGGCTTTAACTGATTATGCCGAATCCATTACCGCTAATGAACTCAAAGAAAATCTTTACGTTTATGCTTCTGATTATTTTCAAGGAAGAGAGACAGGAACAATTGGACAAAAACGTGCAATTGATTTCCTTCAAAATTTTTATTCTACACAGGAAATTAAACCTGCTAAAGGAACTGAATATTATATCCAACCCATGACATTGAATATAAAAGGTGAAGAAATAAATACAGAAAATGTAGCTGCAATAATAGAAGGAAGCGAGTTTCCTGAAGAATATATTGTCATATCTGCTCACTTGGACCATGTCGGGATAAGAAATGGAGAAATCTATAATGGAGCAGATGATGACGGTTCAGGCACTGTAGCATTACTGGAAATTGCTGAAGCCTTTAAAATGGCAAAAATGCAAGGAAATGGTCCAAAAAGATCACTGATTTTTCTTCACGTTACGGGAGAAGAAAAAGGTCTTTTGGGTTCAAAGTATTATTCTGAAAACCCCTTATACTCGTTAGACAATACCATGGCTAACTTGAATGTTGATATGATTGGCAGAACAGACCCTAAAAGAACAGATAAAGATCCAAACTACATCTATTTGATTGGAGCAGATCGGTTGAGTCAAGACCTGCATGACATTTCAGAAGTAGCAAATAAAAAATACACCCAGCTCAAAATTGATTATACCTTTAATGATCAAGATGATCCAAATCGTTTTTACTACAGAAGCGATCATTACAATTTTGCAAAAAATAATATTCCTGTGATTTTCTACTTTAGTGGCACTCACGAAGATTATCACAAACCAGGCGATACTCCTGATAAAATCAACTATGATCTTTTAACGAAAAGAAGTAAATTAATTTTTTACACCGCTTGGGATTTAGCAAACCGTTCAACAAAAATCAAATTAAATAATGAAAAATAATGTTCTAATAACTCTCTTTATTCTGCTAACAAGTTTTGCAGTTGTTGGCCAAATTGAAGAACCTAGCAGTGAAAATAAAGATTCAATAAAAGTAAAACGCATATCAATTGGATTCAAGCTTGGCATTCCAAATTTGGCTTCTGGTTCTGGAGAAATTGTACTTCCTGTCTTAAATAACCACTTTGCTCCTTACATTGATTACAGTAATATACCCCTTAATTTTGAGTCTGTAGAAACAAGCATTGCTTATACTGAGTTTGGAATTAATTATTATTTTAATAAAAAAGGAAATGGTTTTTTTGTTGGGGTTGGAAAAGGTTCTCTTTCCAGTGACATCACTTTTACTGACCTCCGTTTTTCAGATGCTTTGATAGGATCGGCAACAACCGATTTCAATTTAGATACTACAAATTTTAAAATTGGTATAAAAACAGGGGGTACCATTTTCTTCCGTCTAGAACTGGGCTACGGAGTTGGCTCAATCCCTGATGCATTAGACTTTACAGCTACTTTTGAAGGAATAACGCAATCATTCTCAGAAGCTATACCTCCCATACCAGGACTGGGAAGTGAAGGTGTGTTGATTGGTAATGTAGGTTTTGGATTTTCATTCTAAAAAGAGTACACTTCCAAACTGTTTATTTGAACTATAGCTTCATAATAAAGAATTAATGCAGAAAATTTTCTTTTTTATCCTGATCCTGATTTACTCACATTATATAGTTGGGCAGGAAAATTTCATTTTAAGCGGTTATGTAACAGACGTTGAAACCAACGAAAAACTGATAGGGGTAAATGTATTATTGCCCCAGTTAAACTTGGGAACCACAACCAATGAATACGGATTCTATTCTATTGCCATTCCTCGGGGAGATCAGCAGTTATTGATTAGTTATTTAGGATTTAAAAATTTATTGGAAAACATCAACTTAAATGAAGACCAGACTTTTGATATAAAACTTTTTCCAGAGGCTGAACAATTGGATGAGGTCATTGTTAATGATAACATAGAACGACTAAACCTAAAAAGCCCTCAAATGAGTGTTAATTCTTTAGCGATTAATACCATCAAAAAAATGCCCGCAGCTCTTGGAGAGGTTGATATCATAAAATCCATTACCCTGCTTCCTGGGGTTACTAATGGAGGTGAAGGAGCATCTGGTTTTAACGTAAGAGGCGGTGCTGCAGATCAAAACTTAATCTTACTTGACGAGGCAATTATTTTCAATTCTTCTCATCTCTTTGGATTTTTCTCTGTTTTTAACCCAGATGCCATTAAAGACATTAAACTTTACAAAGGAGGCATTCCTGCTAATTACGGAGGTCGAGTTTCTTCAGTATTAAACATTTATCAAAAAGATGGAAATAGCAATAATTTTAGTGCTCAAGGTGGTATTGGGTTAATTTCTAGTCGTTTGTTACTTGAAGGGCCCCTTAAAAAGGAAAAGGGTTCATTTCTTATTGGTGGAAGAAGTAGCTATGCACATCTGTTTTTACCGTTAATTGAAAGCGTAAAAGATAACAAGGCATATTTTTATGACCTGAACACCAAACTCAGTTATACAATTGATCGTAAAAACAACCTATTCCTGTCTGGATATTTTGGAAGAGACGTTTTCGATATCGTAAACTTATTCAATAATGCCTATGGCAATTCTGTTGCAAATTTTCGATGGAATCACCTGTTCTCTAACCAATTATTCTCCAACCTATCTCTTATATTTTCTGATTATGACTATAGATTAGACTTCAGTTTTGCTGATTTTGAATGGAATTCAAGTATCGTTAATTTCAATTTGAAATACGACTTTAAACACTATTTATCAGAAAAAATTAAACTGGAATACGGACTGAATAGCATCTACTATAAGTTTGATCCGGGTTTAATTGAGCCCACGAAAGAGGAGTCTCAAGTTCAAACGAACAAACTGACCAATAAATACGCCCTAGAAAGCTCTCTGTACACTGGTATTAATTATCAATTGAGTACTAAAACCAGTTTACAGTTAGGCGGAAGATTGAGTAATTTTATCCGCCTAGGACAAAAACTCAAAACGTATGTCAATGACAATCCCCTGCTGTATAATTCAGCATTAGAACTTTATCAAGGGGCAGAGCCAACAGGTGAAATAGATTACAAAAGAGGTACTGTGTTAAAAAACTTTCTCTATTTCGAACCTCGTATTGCTCTAGCATATCAAAATAAACCCTCACAGTCGTTTAAAATAAGTTACAATCGTATGGTTCAATACCTGCACTTGATTTCCAATACCAACTCCCCTACCCCTATTGATATCTGGACGCCAAGCGGAAGTTTTATAGACCCACAACTATTGGATCAATTTGCACTTGGTTATTTTAAAACATTTAAGGCAAATCGTTACAACCTTGAGTTTGAGGTTTTTCATAAATCCATTCAAAATCGATTGGACTATATTGATGGTGCGGAGCTAATCGCAAACAATACCATTGAGCAAGTTTTATTAACAGGCGAAGCTAAGGCAAAAGGAATGGAACTTTTAGTCCGAAAAAACGAAGGAAAATTAACCGGTTGGATTGCTTATACTTTATCCCGATCTGAACAAAGAACACCTGGTAGAACACCTTTGGAAAAAGGTATAAACAGCGGAGACTGGTACTTTACTCCCTATGACAAAACCCATGACATATCCATCACAACAACGTATGCTCTAAATAAAAAATGGGATTTTAATGCCAATTTTTTGTTCCAAACCGGACAGCCTATTACGTTTCCCGAAGCTCAGTATCAGTTTATGAATTTTTCTATTCCACATTACGAATCCAGAAACAGCAGCAGGCTTCCTAATTACCATCGTCTTGATCTGTCTGCGATTTACACTCCAGATCGAAGCGATAAAGCATTTACAGGTCAATGGGTATTTAGTGTATTCAATGCCTACAACAGACAAAACGCAGCTAACATACGGTTTCAGAAAAATAGTGATACAGGACAAAACGAAGCCGTTCGTTTATCAATATTTGGAATTATCCCTTCTGTAACCTATAATTTTAAGTTTTAAAATGCTCAGAAACATCTTTTTTCTTGGAATTGCAATCACCGTCTTTACCGCTTGTGAGGATGTGGTAGATGTCGATTTAAATTATTCAAACGAACGCCTGGTTATCGAAGGAACGTTGAATTGGATCAAAGAAAGTCAACAAACCGAACAACTCATTGTGCTTTCCAAAACCACTCCCTATTTTGAAAATTTAAGAATTCCTGCAAATGGTGCAGAAGTTCAAATTACAGATCGCACTAACACGATTTTTCAATTTACTGAAAAAGATAAAAGCGGAATCTATCACCCAATAGATACAATTCCCTATGATATTGGCAATGAATTAACACTTCAAATTCGTTATGAAGGGCAGCAATACAGTGGCAGTGAGGTTTTAAATCCAGTTGCATCGATCTATAAAATTGAACAAGACAGCATTCCCTTCTTTGGAAATATTGCAACCCAAATAGAGGCCTACAGTATGGATGCAGAGGATGAAAACAATTACAGCTACTTTGAATTTTTGAGTGATCGTTTAGAGGCTCCAGAATACAACATATATCGTGATGACTTTTCAAACGGATCAGAATATTACGGTGTGCTTTTAAATAGCGATTTGGAAAAAGGAGATCGCATTCGATTTAGACAATACAGTCTTTCAAAAACAGCTTACCAATACTGGTATTTACTAATTCTTCAAAATACCCAACAGGGTGGCCCCTTTCAAACAAATCCAGCTAATTTAAATGGGAATATGGTAAACCTTACAAATCCTGAGAATAGTCCATTAGGATATTTCCGTGTTTCTGAAGTATCAGAAATTAATTATACTGTAAAGTAATCTACTTTAAAAAGCATAAGATACACCTACGCTGAGTACGGTTGTTCTGTTGTCTATGACTCCAACATTAATATTATTACTGCTTAGCAACTGAGCTTCGCTTTCTGAGATCCCTCTTTCTATTCGAGCATCAATTCCAAGTTTGCCCAAGTGAATTCTAGCACCAAGATGTATCCCTAAGGTTGAATCTCCTTTTAAAGATTCTATAGTATAATCTTTGTTGTCCTTATTTAATTCATATCGATAAGTAGGTCCGGCAAAAGCACTAAGAAATGGCAATAGCTTAAACCCTACTGAAACTGGAGCTTCAATTCTAGATTTACCAACTGTCAATTCCTCATAAGACGTATCAAATTTTGAAAAATTGATTTCAGGTCTTACATAGAGCATAGCCAGTTTTAATTGTCCGTAAATACCAATATTGAACCCATTTACTTGACTTTTAGCCTCATCTATACTTGGAAACTGAGTAGATATAGTGGTAATATCTCCTGAAGAATTAAAGTTTAACCCTGCTTTTAATCCATATTCAAACCCCTGTGCTTGAACGGCTACAAAGGTCATTAAAGTAAAAAAAAGATATAGAAAGTTTTTCATAGTTACTGTCTTATAGGATTTGAAAAGTTTATTGTGTGAACTAATGTCGAATTAGGTACTTTGTTTCTAACGATTAAAAAAAACATTTATTACCGTAGAGATTGATTTTAAAAAAAGCATACCGTTTTAAAGTTGATCTTCCGATTGAATTGTGATGAATCTAGGCTGGATTGACGTTATTGAATTAAAAAAGGGTCTCATTTCTGAAACCCTTATTTTAATGGGGTGGAAGATCGGTCTCGAACCGACGACCTCCTGAACCACAATCAGGCGCTCTAACCAACTGAGCTACAACCACCATTTCTTGGGCGCAAATATAATAAGATTTTAATTAGTATTCCGCATTGAAAACACCCTCTTCGTGCTCTAAAGTAAAAATTAAATAAATTGAATTCTTTTTTCTTAATTCTTTAAGAGAAAATTGTAATTATATTTTTTACTATATTTAAACTTATGAGATTTTTAGAAAAATATTACCCGATACTACTTGCCTTTCTTAGCTTTCTGTATTCCATCTATTTATGGTTTTCAGGAGAGCAATTAGAAGGACTTTACGTGGGCTTATGGCCAGTTACCATCTTAGGTTTTGCAATCGCAATTAGACAAAGAAGAAATGACGACTTAAAAAGAAACGATGAATAATAAAATCATGTTTATTATCGGATGTCTCATTTTTGTGATTTATGTTTACTTTCTTTTCAAAATCATAAGGAGGCAAAACACCATTCAACGAAACCAAAACTCTAGCTCTTATGACACCAATGACTTGGATGGCATTGGTAATCAGGGACGGTTTCCATCTAAAGACTAGTAATCTCTAGGAGCAGTAGGGCAGTTTATTTATTTGTTAGTGACATAGCTTACACCAACTTGCTTTCTAATGGTATCCATCAGTATTGAAATATCTAAACTGTTTTTCCAACTCCATTTGTCAGACTCAAGTTTGTCATTTCTAATACAACTATTGGCTTCTTCTATTTCGTAAGTATATCCCAATCCTTTAAAATCGAAAGATTTTTTTATTTCTTTCCCGTCTTTTACCAATTTAATATCCGAAGTAAGATGCCACTGTGAATTCATATAAATCTCACCATTTTCACCACATATTGTTGCTCTCATATCTTCATTGTGTGCAAAACTTGAATATAACATAGCTTGAGCCTTAGCATAAGAAAAAATGAATCCGAGTTGCTCGTCAACTTTTTGATCTGTCAGCACAGCACTTGCAGATATAGTTTCTGGAAAACCTAAAAAATGATAGGCTAAAAACAGTGGGTAAATTCCAATATCCAATAGGCTACCTCCGCCCTTTTCAGGATTAAAAACTCTAGAATCAACTCCCCTACTCAAAGCGTTAAAACTAAAAGTGGAATTGATATAGCGCAAAGGACCAATTTTATTTTCACTAATCCATTGATGCACCTGTTCAAATGCCGGATTGAATCGAGTCCAAAGTGCTTCCATCAGGAAAACATTATTCTTTTTAGCAGTATGAATCATTTCTCGAACCTCTTCTTGCTGCATTCCCATTGGTTTTTCACAAAGAACTGCCTTACCCTGTTCCATGGCTGCTATAGAAAGAGACTTGTGTAAAGGATGCAATGATGCAATATAGACAACATCTACCTCAGGATCGGAAAATAAGTCAGTGTAACTAGAATAATAGTGTTTTGCTTCAAACTTTTTTGAAAATTCAAGAGCTCGCTTTTTATCAGAAGAGGCAACTGCTTGAAGTACACAATTGGGAACAAGAACTAAATCAGCTGCAAATTTATGAGCAATATTTCCTAAACCTACAATTCCCCAGCGTATTGATTTCATTTTTAATGCTTTAACGAACTAAATCAAACAAATTAGAAGTTGATAATAATTTTCTTGAAGTAAAGCCTTCCCCTGCATCTACGCCTATCAAACGACCAAAATTCTTAGCCCTATAGTCTACACTTTCAATGAAGTTTTTACTTGAGATTGGAGTTTCAGCTTCTTCTGAATTCGGATCAAAAAATTGTGTACGGTAAGCATTAACAGCAGCCTTTTTGATTTCTAATTGGGCTGAAATATCAACTATGATATCCGGTTCAATATCCATCCACTGAATATATTCTAAAACTAAGTTAGGTCTCCAGGCTTCTTGTGAATTGCCCTTACTGTCAAATGTTTTAATCTTTTCGAGACCACTTAAAAAACAGACATCGTTTACAAGCGCATTTGCTTTACCGTGATCTAAATGCCTGTCGTGAATTGCATTACACAAAACAATTCTAGGTTTATAGGACCTAACTTTAGTGATCAATGCCATTTGATGGGTTTCATCATTTTGAAAAAAACCATCTCTAAAGTTCATGTTTTCTCGCTGACTTACCCCTAAAATTTCTGCTGCTTTTTGAGCTTCACTTTGCCTAGTAGCAACGGTACCACGAGTACCCAATTCTCCTTGTGTTAAATCTATAATGGCAACGGTTTTACCCTGACTTTTTGAAAGTGCAATGCTTCCAGCACATCCTAATTCAACATCATCAGGGTGGGCTCCAAACGCTAAAATATCAACTGTTTTCATCAACTAATTTTAGTAATGGATTGAAGAACATCCGTTTTAATATCCTCAATGGCTTCTATACCAGCGGAAAAACGAACCATTTGTTCAGTAATTCCCTGAGCTTGACGTTCCTCTTCACTTAGTAATGAGTGAGAAGTTAATCGAGGGCTTAATGCGGTGCTTTCAATTCCAGCCAAACTCATTGTGGGCTTGACCATCTCAAGTCCCTTTAAAAACTTTTTAGTGTCAAGACCTGGAGCGAGATTGAAAGATAGCATTCCTCCAAAACCACTCATTTGCTGCTTTGCAATTTGATGGTCTTTGTGGTTTTCCAAACCAGGATAATAAACTTCTCTAACCCAGTCTTGATCTAGAAGAAAATTTGAAAGTAGCTGTGCATTCTTGTTTTGAGCTTGAACCCTAATATATAGTGTTTTTATACTTCGTTCCAAAAGCCACACGGTGTATTCACTTAAATTTCCCCCTAAATTTTTTGCAGATTCATACACTTTTTCAATAATGGATTCTGTGGCCAGAACTACACCTGCTGATATGTCACTATGTCCACCGAGATATTTAGTTGCACTGTGAATAACAATATCAATTCCATGAGCTATGGGGTTTTGATTCACCGGACTAGCAAAAGTATTATCAATCATAGTCCAAATTGATTCGCTTTTTGCGAGATCACTTACAGCCTTCAAATCCGTGATTTTAAGCAGTGGATTACTCGGTGTTTCAATGTAAATCCCTTTTGTTTGAGGAGTAATTTCAGCTTTAAAATCCGCAGCGTTAAGGCCTTTGGTAAAGCTGTATTCAATTCCGTATTTAGGAAATTCTTTTTTGATGAAATTACGCGTGCCTCCGTAGATGTCATCTTGAAAAACCACATGATCTCCAGATCTTAAATGAGAGAGCAATGCCGTGCTCACTGCCGCCATTCCTGAGCCAAAAATCAAGCCTGTTTCAGCCCCCTCTAGAGCAGCAATCTTCTCGCACAAACCTCTTTGATTAGGGGTGTTAAAATAACGGGGATATTGTTTGATATCGACGTCATCATAATTATAGGAAGTTGAAGCATAAAGTGGTGAAATTGCTCCTCCGAACTGAGTGTCTTTGAGTTCACCAGCATGGACACACAACGTCCTAAAATCAGATGATTTATTCATTTGATTCTATCCATGAGATTACACTAGGATCATCTGGTTGTGTTCTTGGGGATACCACACGGGCCAGTCTTCCATCAGGATTGATTAAATATTTTTGGAAATTCCATGATACACTAGAATTTACTATCCCATTTTTGCTTTCTTGAGTTAAAAACTCATAAATGGGGTGAATGTCTTTACCTTTTACTGAAATTTTACTCATCATCGGAAAAGTTACACCGTAATTACTCTCACAAAAAGCAGCAATTTCTTCATCTGATCCTGGTTCTTGTCTCAAAAAATTATTTGCTGGAAAACCAACAATCACAAATTCTTCTTCACCATATTTTTCATATAGCGCCTGGAGCTTTTTGTATTGAGGGGTAAGCCCGCATTTAGAAGCGGTGTTGACAATCATCACTTTTTTCCCTTTCAATGTGCTAAAATCAAAATCCTGTCCTTCTAAGTTCTTTACTCTAAATTGAAAAATAGTGTTATCAGCCTCGTTCTGTGAAAAAGCAGTTTCTGTAGCAATCATAAATACCAATAATGTTAAAATTAATTTCATTGTTTTTTTTTTCAAATGTCGCTGTTTTTTTTGGTTCTAAAAAGTCAATCAGACAAATCAGACTACTTCAGCACTTAAGCCTTCTTCCAAAAGTGCGGTACATCTAGGGATTAGATCTTCTAAAGATCCTGTTTTGACGGCACACTTTCCAGTAAAATGAACCAGATAAGCACACTGTTCAGCTTGCATGTATGTATGTTCACAAATCTTTATCAAACATGCAATCACATGATCAAAAGTATTGATGTCATCATTGTACAAAATAATTTCATGTTCTTGATCAGGCTGAACAAGAACTTGCTCAACACCCTCTGGGCTTTCTTCTGGTTTTGTAGCAATCACTTGATGAATTTCAGTGCACACCATGTATCTCTTTCTTTTGTGCTAACCAAAGTTAAGTTTTCATTTTGACAACTTTGCTTTAATGCCTCAACATCACGCTCATAAAATCCAGATAAAAACAAACTTCCTCCTTCGTTTAGTGCACGAGCGTAACTTGGAATTTGTTCTAACAAGATATTCCTATTGATATTTGCGAAAATAACATCATAAAAAGGATACGCCTCGCTTAGCGAAGCTGCTTGTTCTGAACGAAAATTCTTACAACCGTTTTTTTTAGCATTTTCAATACTATTTTCTACACACCAAGGGTCGTGATCAATAGCATGTACTTTTAGTGCTCCTTTTTTTAATGCTAAAATACCAAGAACACCTGTTCCACATCCCATATCAAGTAAGGTTTTACTTTTTAAAGAAGTTTCTAATACAAATTCCATCATCATATGGGTGGTTGGATGATGTCCGGTTCCAAAACTCATTTTGGGGTTGATGATTAATTCGTACTTCTTTCCTTGATTTTCATGAAAATCAGCTCGAACAACACATTCTTCACCCACAAAAATGGGATGAAAATTGGATTCCCACTGAGCATTCCAATTTTCAGGAAGTATTTCAGAACTTCTAACCTTAATTTTAACGTCTTTTCCACTTGGAAGATCTATTGATTCAAGAAAGTTTTCTTGATGATTATCAAGAGGAACATAAGCATTTAACCCCTGCTCGGTACTCATAAAGCTTTCAAAGGGAAGCGTTTGTAATGTTGCGAGCAAAATGTCTTCCCATGGAGTTTTTGGATGTATAGAAAAACGATATTCAATATAAGCTTGCGCCATTAAAAAGCGTTTACAATCGCCATAAAGTCCTCAGCATTGAGCGAAGCACCACCTATTAGTCCACCATCAACATCTGCCATCGAGAAAATTTCTTTGGCATTGTTGGGCTTAACGCTTCCTCCGTATAAAATAGAAACTCGATCTGCTAGTGCTGCATCGTATTGAGATTCAATTTGCTGACGGATAAAAGCGTGCATTTCTTGTGCTTGTTCTGGACTTGCAGTCTCCCCTGTTCCAATGGCCCAAACTGGTTCGTAAGCCAGGATGATTTGACTCCAAGCGGTATTAGGTAAATCAAACAATGCTGAGGCAAGTTGTGTTTTAACTAAATCAAAGTGCTTGTTTTCTTTTCGATCGCTTAATTCTTCCCCAAAACAGAACATAATTTCCATTCCGGCTTCAATAGCGGTGGCTACTTTTGCTTTTAGCAAATCGTCTGTCTCACCATAAAGGGAACGTCGCTCTGAATGGCCTAAAATAACGGTATTTACTCCAACCCCTTTTAGCATAGCCGAAGATACTTCTCCAGTATGTGCACCTGAAGCTGCTGCGTTCATGTTTTGTGCTGCAACTGATATAGACTGAAGCTCAAGCATATGGACTGATTGAAACAGCTGAGTAAATGCAGGAGCAACATAAACTGAAACGTCTTCACGAATTTCATGTTGCATTAAATTTTCTAATAAAAGTTGAGTTTCAGCGGTATTGTTGTTCATCTTCCAATTCCCTGCTACAATTTGATTTCTCATGTTTAAAATGTTTTAATTCTTGGATCTAAATAAGCGTAAATAAAATCGACCACAATATTAATGATAATAAAGAAGAAGGCAATGGTTAAAACAGCACCCATTACAACAGGAATGTCCAACTGATTTAATGCCTCTACAATTTCTTTACCCAAACCCTTCCATCCAAAAATATATTCTACAAATACTGCTCCAGCCAAAAGTGATGCAAACCACCCTGAAATAGCTGTTATTACTGGGTTCAGAGCGTTTTTTATTGCATGCTTAAACAAAACTTGATAGCGAGAGAGTCCTTTGGCATAGGCCGTACGAATATAATCTTCTGATAAAACTTCGAGTAAATTACTTCGCAACAATTGTATAATTACAGCCAAAGGCCTAATTCCCAAAACAAATGAAGGAAGTATTAAATTTTTCCATTGCAGTTGATTGGCCTCTCCAAAATCATCTAATTCATAAAGACTTCCCGTCATATTCAGTCCAGTAAATTGATGGAGTACATATCCAAAAAACCAAGAAAATAAAATAGCACTAAAAAATGAGGGAACACTCATCCCCAGTGTACTAAATAATTGTAAAAACCGATCGATCCAGGTATCTTTATTTAACGTAGCTACTAGTCCAAGAAAAACGCCTAAAACTATCGCAATACTCATTGAGGAAACTGCTAATAAAGCAGTATTAGGGAGTGTTTCTTTAATGATTTCTGTAATTGGCTTTCCCCTTTTTTGATAGGATGTTCTAAAATAGGGGGCTTTTATTACCAAAACCCTTTTCCTTGTTTTGAACAACTCCCAACCTCCATAAATACTGGAATCATAATGCCCAAATTGATTCGAATCAGTAGAGTGAATGGATAGAGGAAGTAAATCATTGAGAAAATGAATGTATTGTCTTGATAAGGGTAAATCAAATCCAAATTTAGATTTGATGATTTCCAATTGAGCACTGTCTTCATTTTGATCTAACATCATTTGAGCTGGATCACCAGGCAAAACCGTAAAAAGAAAAAAAACTAAACTGGCTACACCCCAAAGGGCTACTATAGTAGTGCCCAGTTTTTGTAGGATATAGCGTATCATTACGCTTTAGACTCTTGCAAGTGAATTAAAGCAAAAACAGCGTAGTTTACCATGTCTTGGTAATTAGCATCAATTCCTTCGCTTACCAATGTCTTTCCAGAATTCTCCTCTATTTGTTTTACTCTCAGCAGTTTTTGCAAAATTAAATCAGTCAATGAGCTCACCCTCATTTCACGCCAAGCTTCTCCATAGTCATGATTTTTTTTCATCATCAAATCAAAAATAATCTGCAACTGTTCGTCGTAGAGTTCAAGTGCTTTATCAACATCTACATCCGGTTGTTCTACAATGCCTTTTTCAATTTGAATCAATGCCATTATACTGTAGTTGATAATTCCAATAAACTCTGATTCCTGCCCTTCAGCCACCTTCTGTTCTTTATTAGTCTGCAAACCACGAATACGTTGCGCCTTAATGAAGATTTGATCCGTTAGAGAGGGGAGTCTTAAAATACGCCATGCAGCACCGTAATCAGTCATTTTATTTTTAAATAAAAGTCGGCATTGAGATGTTATTGCTTGATACTGTTTTACGGTCACTTCCATTTCAACTAAATTTGCTTAAATTTCGTGCTTAAATTTAGTGCTAAACTGTCATTTAAAAAAAGTTATTAAAAAGAAAACCACAGCTTTGACTATAAATATTAAAGGAGAATTAGTTGACCTAGGAACCCCTAGGGTGATGGGAATACTAAACTTAACCGAGGACTCCTTTTTTGATGGCGGAAAATACAACAGTATTGATCTTGCCTTGAAACAAACAGAAAAAATGCTTAATGCTGGCGCTTTTTTTATTGACGTTGGTGCGGCAAGCAGTAAGCCTGGTAGTAAACAAATATCTGCCAAAGAAGAGATTAAAAAATTGCTGCCAAGTTTAAAAAAGCTAATCAAAACGTTTCCAGATACGCACTTTTCAATTGATACGTACAACAGTGAGGTGGCTGGAGAATCATTAGCAGCAGGAGCCAGTATGATTAATGATATTTCTGGTGGTGAAATTGATCCTGAAATGTTTAAAACAGTTGCCGGGTTTCAAGCTCCTTATGTCATGATGCATATGCAAGGAACTCCCGATAAGATGCAGCAAAAACCGCATTATACCCACATCACCAAAGAAATTAAATCAAAATTAATTAAACGGGTTCAACTGGCTTCGGAAGTAGGCATTAAAGACATCATCATTGATCCCGGATTTGGATTTGGCAAAACAGTAGCTCATAATTTTCAATTACTTAAGGAATTGAATGTCTTAATTGATCTAAGATGTCCCGTTTTGATTGGGGTTTCAAGAAAATCGATGATTTATAAAACTTTAGATGGAAGTGCTGAAACAGCACTCAACGGCACTACCGCTTTGCATGCTTGGGGATTGGAACGAGGGGCTTCAATTTTGAGGGTGCACGATGTACAAGAAGCTAAAGAATGTATTGACTTATTCTCAGCGCTTCAATAGTTTTCTTAATTTTACAAAAACGCCACTTTTGAAGCTGACTGATTTTATCGATTTTTCTTTTATAGATGTAGTAGACATTCTTCTTGTAGCGCTACTTCTCTTTTATCTTTACAAGCTACTTAGAGGCACTGTGGCCATTAATATTTTTGTTGGAATTGTGATCATCTATCTGATTTGGAGACTAACTGATTTACTCAATATGGATGTTTTAAGTAATCTACTTGGTAAATTCATCAGCGTTGGATTCTTTGCTCTAATCGTTGTATTTCAACAAGAAATAAGGAAGTTCCTTCTTTTATTAGGTTCAACCAATTTTACTACACGGCGCAACATGTTGCGTTACTTCCGTTTCTTGAATCAAGAAAAAAACACTCCTAACCTTAACTTTGATGTCCTTGTCGATGCTTGCGAAGAAATGGCAAAAAGTAAGATGGGAGCAATTATTGTGATTCAAAGAAATAACAGTCTTGAATTTACCTTTTCAAGTAATAACCAAACTGACATGAAGTTGGACCCCTTGGTTTTACAAAGTATCTTCTTTAAAAATAGTCCTCTTCACGACGGAGCAGTTGTGATCAAAAATAATCGAATAATTGCAACACGAGTTGTGCTACCATTATCTGAAAAAACTAGGCTTCCAGCAAAATATGGGCTTAGACATAGAGCGGGTTTAGGCATCACAGAGAAAACGGATGCTCTAGTAGTGGTGATTTCAGAACAGACGGGTAAGATAGTTTACATCAAAGACAGTGAGTTTTATCCGATTGATTCAATAGCGGCTTTAAAAGAAACCTTATCTCAAGACCTAAGTGAATAATCTATAACGGGACCGCTTCAGCAAATTGAACTTCGTACAACTTGGCATAAAAACCGTTAGCCACTTTGAGTAATTCTTTATGCGTTCCTTGCTCAACTATTTTCCCTTGATCCATAACAATAATTCGATCGGCATTCTTTACCGTAGCAAGTCGATGCGCAATTACAATTGAGGTTTTTCCTTCAGTTAAAGTATCAATTGCCTTTTGGATTATCTCTTCAGTATAACTGTCAACAGAAGAGGTTGCTTCATCCAAAACTAAAATTGCAGGTTGAGTAATATAGGCTCTTAAAAATGCTATTAATTGACGTTGACCAGACGAAAGCATCACCCCTCGTTCTTTGACATTGTAATCATATCCACCAGGTAGCGATTCAATAAAATCATGAACTCCAATTTTTTTAGCAGCCATAGCTACATCTTCTCTAGTGATTTCAGGGTCAAAGAGAGTGATATTGTTAAACAAACTGTCTGCAAATAAAAAGACATCTTGCAAAACTACTGCTACATGTTTTCGAAGTGCGTTGAGTTCAAAGTCTTTAATTGAAATAGAATCTATAGTAATATCTCCAGATTCAAATTCATAAAATCTTGAAAGCAAATTGATGATTGTAGATTTACCAGCTCCGGTTGCTCCTACAATAGCGATGGTTTCTCCTGCGCTAATATTTAATGATATTCCATGAAGAACTTCTTCTCCTGGAACATATGAAAAATGCAATTGGTCAAAAGCGATAGCTCCTTTTAAAGCATTTGGACTTTTGGTTCCCTCATTTTTTATACTGCTCTCAGTTTCTAAGATTTTAAAAATTCGATCAGCGGCTACCATACCCATTTGAAGCGTATTGAATTTATCTGCAATTTGTCGCAGAGGCCTGAATAACATCTGGGACATTTGAATAAACAAGAAGATTGTTCCTAGAGAAACACTCCCTCCTGAAATGACATTAAATCCTCCATACCATACCAATAAACCAATCGTTACAGAGGAAGAAATTTCTGCCACTGGAAAAAAAATAGAGTTAAACCAAACCGTTTTAAGCCAAGCTTTCTTGTGTTTTTCGTTGATCTCAACAAATTGATCATATTCGATTTTTTCTCGATGAAAAATTTGGACAATTTTCATTCCACTGAGTCGCTCCTGTACAAAAGAATTTAAATTAGCAACTTGCAGTCTTACTTCTTCAAACGCTTTTTTCATTGACTTTTGAAACAGTCGTGTAGCATATAAAATCACTGGTAATATAGAGAAGACAATTAAGGTTAGTCTCCAGTCCACATAAAACATTACTCCAATAACCAAAACCATTTTTAACAAGTCAGCTATAATCATAAAAAGCCCTTGAGAAAAAATACTTGCAATAGTCTCGATATCGCTCACCGCTCTAGTAACTAACCTTCCAACTGCAGTTTTATCAAAATAACTCATCTTAAAAAAGATGATTTTTTCAAAAAGATCAACCCTCAGATTTTTGATTACTTTTTGACCTAACCAATTGGCATAAAAGACAAATAAAAATTGGAAAACTACCTCCAAAATTAGGGCTCCAAGCATGAACCCAACAAAGAGCACCATGCCCTCGTAATTCTTAAGTCTAATATAGTCGTCAACAGTTACTTTTAGTAAATAAGGAGTTAATGTTGAAAATATTGAAAGTAAAATTGCAGCTACCAAAACAAAGTAATAAGTTCCTTTGAATGGTTTTACAAATGCCATCAGCTTAGAAAATAATTTTAAATCAAATATTTTACCGCTTACTTTGGCCATGTTCTAGATATATTGAATTTGGATAGTCAATTTGTGTTAAAAAAAGTCCTTCTGCAGGGACTGAATATCCAGCCAAAGAACGGTTTTTACTTTGAATTATTTGGTGTAATTGTGTACTATTTTTTTTTCCTAAACCGATCTCAATGAGCGTGCCTACTATGGCCCGTACCATATTTCTCAAAAAGCGATTGGCTGAAATTGTAAAAACAAGTCCATCGTTGTTTTTCTTCCAAACTGCTTCTGTAATATCACACAGGAAAGTCTTCACATCCGTATTCGACTTTGAGAAACATTCAAAATCTTTATACCCTAAGAGTAGTGAAGCTGCTGTGTTCATAGCTTCAATATCCAAGGGCTGGTATAAACTATAACTCAATCCCAATTTAAAAGGAGACTTTACATCGCTTAAATGATATTCATAAGTTCGATTGAGTGCGTCAAAACGCGCGTGAGCTTCAGCATGAACCTCACGTATACTATGAACGGCAATATCCTTTGGCAAAAACTGATTCAATCGAAAAATTAATTGTTCAGTTTCGTTTTTAGAAATAGTACTATTAAAGTGAGCGAACATTTGTTTCGCATGAACACCCGTGTCCGTTCTGCCCGCGGCAGTTAGTGGTGTCATCTGCTTTAGTAGGGTATGAAAAGCATCTTCCATCACCTCTTGAACACTTATTGCATTGGGTTGACGTTGCCATCCGTGATAAGCTGAGCCGGCATATGAAAACTCTAAAAAATAACGCCTGGAATTCATTCCTCGCAAAGATACTGGGAATTATTCTTTGTTACAATTCCACTTCAAATATTTAAAAGTCTAATCCTTTTTGTTCACAGAGAGTATTCTCTATTAGACTATACGCCCAACTTATTTCCTCAGGCTTGGAAGATCTAAATACATCTATTTTTAAATTTCCCTTTTTAACTTGAATCAAGTTATTATTTCCTTCGATATAATTGACGATTGAACTTAATAAAAGTAAAACTGCTGTAACGAGCGTCCAAACGCCTAATGATTCCAGAATGAACAGATATGTTGACCCTCCCAAAAAAAATAATGAAAAGAGAAAAAAAATCCCAAAAATCCACCCTTGCTTTTTTATTATCACCTCATCAATTTCGCTAAAAAATATTTTTCTAGGAGTGTGATCATCTTCTAACTTGAACACGAGATATTCTTTAAAAAGGTGCAGCGTACTTTTATTCTTTTTAGAACTGATTATGCTGTATGTCGGTGAATTATTTGCTAATGGTGTCATTGGGATTCTATACATTTGGGTAATCAAATATAAGCTTTTTGAAAAAAATTCTCTTACTTTCCGACACTCACAGCCATATGGATCCAAAAATCAAAACCTATGCTGAACAAGCAGATGAGATTTGGCATGCAGGTGATATCGGAAAAACCAGCGTACTCGATGAACTTAAATCTATAAATCCTGTCCGTGCAGTTTATGGCAATATTGACAGCCACAAATTACGACAACAAGCCCCAGAAATTTTAAGTTTCAACTGTGAAGGCGTAAGTGTACTCATGATACACATTGCAGGTTATCCGGGACGTTACAACGCCAAGGTAAAACAGCTAATTGAAACCAAAAGACCGAAGCTTTTTATTTGTGGTCATTCCCATATACTCAAAGTGATGCATGATAAAAAATTTGGTCATTTGCATATGAATCCAGGTGCAGCTGGAATATCAGGCTTTCATAAAGTTAGAACACTCTTAAGGTTCGAACTCGAATTTGGGCAAATTAAAAATTTAGAAGCTATTGAATTGGGTCTAAGAGGAGCCTTAACGAATGCGGTCAACTGATCGCACCAAGGCTTCATCTTTTTGAATGGCGCGTCTAGCTAGCCACAGCAGAATAATCTCCAGTAAGGAAAATAAAATAATCGTTTCTTCAAACCCAAAACCGTCTATTGTTCTAAACCCTGGGACAAAGAGCAGTAGTTGAAGAACTAAAAGAATAATATTGAAGAGGCACAGTACGGCTTGAATAGGTCTTTTTTTAAAAAGTAAAAAAGTTATCAATGACACTATTGGGGAAATTAAAAACACATAATTCGAATCAATACGAACTAGGATTTTCATAGTATGTGGCATTTCTAATGAAAAATAAAAACTCAACCCACCCAAAAGGATGGAGAAAATTAAATAAATAGACTGAATACGTTGAATCATGATTCGTTTTTAACAAAATTAAGTTTTTTTTAAAAGCACTAATTTTAAAATAAAATTTGTAATATTGCTGCTCTACAAATATACTACTGCTCTACAACTAATACTATATATAAGAGCAACAATCATAACCTTCATGTACGAAATAGCTACTCTTAAAACAAAGAAATTACCTGAATTACAAGAAATCGCCAAAAAAATTGGGATTAAACGAATTGCAGGATTAAAAAAATTAGATCTCATTTACCAAATTGTTGATTTTATCGCTTCTAGACCAGACGAGGAGACTAAAAGTCAGCCTGTAAATGAAAAGAAAGATATAACTCCAGAGAAAAAGGCTCCGATTAAAATACTTCCTGTACAAAAATCGAAACCAAAACCTCAAAAAGAGCATCAACACCAAAAAAACAATAACCCTACACATAAAAAACAAGCTCAAGGTCAAGGACAAGGACAAGGGCAAGGGCAAGGGCAACATCAAAACAAAAACAACCCGAATAAAAATGTTCCTCCTAAAAAAAACGAACACCAAAATAAAAACCGCCCAGACCATAACCACAATAAGGACAATAGAAGCCGATACCGCCAACCAGATTTTGAGTTTGACGGAATCGTAGAAACAGAAGGAGTTTTAGAAATGATGTCCGAAGGGTATGGATTTCTCAGATCTTCTGACTACAACTACCTCTCCTCTCCTGATGATGTCTATGTTTCTCAATCACAAATTCGTTTATTTGGTTTAAAAACTGGAGACACTGTACTGGGTTCTGTTCGCCCTCCAAAAGAAGGTGAAAAATATTTCCCACTTATCAAAGTGGATAAAATTAATGGTCTAGACCCTCAAGTGGTTCGAGATCGTGTCTCATTTGAACACTTGACACCACTTTTTCCACAAGAAAAATTTAATCTAGCAGATCAACAGAGCACCATTTCTACTCGGATTATGGACTTGTTTTCTCCTATTGGTAAAGGGCAGCGGGGAATGATTGTTTCCCAACCTAAAACAGGTAAAACAATGCTCCTAAAAGATATTGCCAATGCAATTGCAGCAAATCATCCAGAGGTTTATCAGTTGATTCTATTGATTGATGAACGTCCCGAGGAGGTTACCGACATGCAACGTAATGTAGATGGTGAAGTAGTAGCTTCTACTTTTGACGAACCTGCAGATCGCCACGTAAAAGTTGCAAATATTGTTTTGGAAAAGGCCAAGCGTCTCGTTGAGTGCGGACATGATGTTGTCATTCTTTTAGACTCGATTACACGTCTCGCAAGAGCATACAATACCGTTCAACCCGCCTCAGGTAAAATCTTAAGTGGTGGTGTGGATGCCAATGCATTACACAAGCCAAAACGATTTTTTGGAGCGGCTCGAAATATTGAAAACGGAGGATCATTATCCATCATTGCAACCGCATTAACTGAAACCGGCTCAAAAATGGATGAAGTAATTTTTGAAGAATTTAAGGGAACTGGAAACATGGAACTTCAATTGGATCGTCGTATTGCAAACCGTCGAATTTTCCCTGCAATTGATCTTGTTTCGTCTAGTACCCGAAGAGATGACCTTCTGTTGGATGAAAATACTATCAAAAGAATGTGGATCATGCGTAAATATCTAGCGGATATGAATCCTGTAGAAGCAATGGAGTTCATCAACGATCGATTCCAAAGAACACAAAGTAATGAAGAGTTTTTAATTTCTATGAATTCTTAAAGTCATTAATATTATAAAAAAAGGCTCCAAATTGGAGCCTTTTTTTATGCATCAAAGTTCAGTTTGATTTAATGCTTTTTAAACGTTGCCGTATTGAGACTATCGATCTCTAGGATTTACTTCAATGTTATTTTGCAAATAGCTATTTTCAATTACTGGTTTGAATACCTTGTCTTTTCTTGCTGGATGCTTTATGAGCTGCATTTTTAGGTCGGGTAGGTCTTTTTTCAAAACCACCACCACAATTGGGACAAACGTTGAATAGAACAGCAGCTACGCAATCTTTACAGAAAGTACATTCGTATGAGTAAATTATTGCTTCTGAACTTTGGTTAGGTAAGCTCATTTTACAATTTTCACAAGTGATTCTTATTTCTAACATTTAGTTTTATTACAAGGATATTAACGGGTAAATTAAGCTTAGCATAGACCAGGGAGATCTCAGCGTCTAATTCAATCTAAATAGGAGGTTTTGAATTGAATTTAATAAAGAGGGGCTGATTACCGGATATTCATATTTAGGAGTTCAAATTTGGGATGTACACTTCAATAAAATTAGGAAAATAAGTACAAAAAAAGGCATCCTTAAAGGTGCCTTTTTTTTAAAGATAAGTAACGAATACTTATAAAGAAGTAACGTGACTTGTTAGCTTAGATTTTAAGTTCGAAGCTTTATTAGCGTGAATGATATTTTTCTTTGCTAGTTTATCAATTAACGAGATCACAGAAGGAAGCATTTTGTTTGCTTCTTTCTTGTCAGAGAGCTCTCTTAACTTTTTAATCGCATTACGAGCAGTCTTGTGCTGAAAGCGATTGAGTAGTCTTTTTTTGTTATTTGATCGAATGCGTTTTAAAGCAGATTTATGATTTGCCATATTTAAAATTTAAATTGTAGCCCGTAGGGGAGTCGAACCCCTCTTTCCAGGATGAAAACCTGGCGTCCTAACCGATAGACGAACGGGCCATATTTTTCGTGCGCAAATGTACACGTAAAAATGTTATTAAACAATACTTCTTTCAAAACAATTAATAAGCTTTTGCGAAAAGAACACGTTGTTTAGATGGTTTACCCGAAAACACACATTTTCCAGACTCCTGTTTTGATTGTAATGGAATACATCTAATGGTTGCTTTAGTCATTTTTTTAATTGCTTCTTCAGTTTCGTCAGTACCGTCCCAATGGGCAGACACAAAACCTCCTCTACCCTTAATGACCTCTTTGAATTCATCAAAATTTTCAACTTCAGTAGTGTGAGTTTTTCTAAAATTCAAAGCCTTTTGATATAAATCGCCTTGCATTTGTTCCAATTGATTAGAAACAAACTCAGTCACTTCATCTTGAGAGACAATCGTCTTGGATAAGGTGTCTCTTCGAGCAACTTCAACAGTTCCATTTTCCAAGTCTTTAGGACCAATAGCAATTCGTAAAGGCACTCCTTTGAGTTCATACTCATTAAACTTAAAACCAGGCTTGAATTTATCTCTATTATCAAACTTTACACGGATACCATTCATTTCAAGGGCCTTTTTCATTTGAGTTGCTACTTCAGCAATTTCTTTTTGCTGCTCCTCACCTCTGTATATTGGAACAAGTACAACTTGTATGGGAGCCAAATTTGGAGGTAAAACTAAACCATTATCATCACTATGAGTCATGATCAAGGCTCCAATTAAGCGCGTAGAGACCCCCCAAGAAGTTGCCCAAACATATTGCAAATCTCCTTCAGAGGTTGCAAATTTGACGTCAAAAGCTTTGGCGAAATTTTGACCCAAAAAATGTGATGTCCCAGCTTGCAATGCCTTCCCATCCTGCATCAGCGCTTCGATACAATAAGTTTCTTCAGCTCCTGCAAAACGCTCACTGGCAGTTTTGGTTCCTTGAATGACTGGAATGGCCATATAATTCTCCACAAAGTCTGCATAAACTTGGTTCATCAACTTGGTTTCTTCTAAAGCTTCTGTCTTCGTTGCATGAGCCGTATGTCCTTCTTGCCATAAAAATTCTGCCGTTCTTAGAAAAAGACGTGTCCGCATTTCCCAGCGGACCACATTAGCCCATTGATTAATTAAAATGGGTAAATCTCTGTACGATTGAATCCAGGATTTGTAGGTGTTCCAAATCACTGCCTCACTCGTAGGACGAACTATTAACTCCTCTTCTAATTTTGCGTTAGGATCAACTTTTAGCTTTCCGGGATTATCTTCATCATTCTTTAAGCGATAGTGAGTAACCACTGCACATTCCTTAGCGAAACCCTCTGCGTTTTTCTCTTCAGCTTCAAAAAGACTTTTAGGAACAAACAAAGGGAAATAAGCGTTTTCATGCCCTGTATCTTTAAACATCTTATCCAATTCGGCTTGCATTTTTTCCCAGATTGCGTAGCCATAAGGTTTTATGATCATGCAACCTCGTACCGCAGAATTCTCTGCTAAATCAGCGTTGACGACAATTTCATTATACCACTTTGAATAATCTGCTTTTCTCGAGGTTAATTTACTACCCATAAAATTTTTGGCATAGATTTTGCCTATATTTGGTTATACAAAATTCTTGTGGTGCAAAGCTAAACTTTTTGGACCACATCTCTAAAACGATTCATCATGAATGCACGAACAAACTATCCGAAATTTACAAGTTTATTTATCGCTTTTACAGCTTCTCTATTCTTGCTAAGCTGTGGTAGTTTTCAAGGTGCATCATATTTCTCTTCTGATGGCATCTACACTACTGAGGTCCAAACAAGAACAGAACAACCTGTCGCTGAACAAAAAAATAGTAGCAACTATTATTCAAACTATTTCAAAGATGCTGCTCAAGGTACAACAGCCGAAAATGAAATGTACTTTACCGATACAGAGAATTATACCTCTGAGGAAACTTTTGTTGACGAGAACACCTATGTTGAATCTTCTCAAATACCTTGGGGCGAAAAAACAACTCAAAGAGAAATTATCATCGTTGATAGAAGCCCGAATTATTTTTGGGGTCTTTCAGGTTTCGCTTTTAGAGCATCACCCTTTTGGAATAATTATTACTTCAATGATCCTTTCAGATTCGGGTATGGTTTGTATGGAGCACCTTTTGTGAATCCTTATGTAAATCCGTATTTTGGAGGATATGCTGGACACTGGGGGTATGATCCTTTTTTCAGTCCCTTCAACTATTTCTCTGGAAACCGTTATGGGTATGGGTGGAATCGTTGGAATCGTTGGAATCGTTGGAATCAATGGGGCGGTTATGGAGCTGGACAATACGGATATAATGGATCTAACGGTTATGGTAAAGATTACAATTCCACAATAGCCCGGGTTAAATCAGGTAGAGGAGAAAAGAACTATGAAAGTTCAAGACGTTCTAATGCAACACAAGATCGAAATGCAAAGAACAATAAAGAAAATAAAGCGGTTCAACCCATGAATAGAATCAATACAGGGAGGGGGTTGAATTCGTTAGGAACAACTTATCTTTTAAGTAATCGAGGGAATACCACCTTGGGTGCAAAAGATATCGGAAAATCTAAAACGGCAAGACCAACTTTTGGTTCAACATCAGGTGGTAGTGGCTTAAGTAGCACAAATAGAACGAATACAAACCCCTCCAAGAGCGTTCAAGGAAACTCTAGAGGAAGGTTTACCCAATCGCGATATAGAAGCTTAGGCGAGCGTCAATCACCCAAAACCACTTCTCCCAGGAATAATATTAACCGTGCTTCAACGCCAAACAGAGGTACCTCAACTACAATACGTAGCAACAGTAATTACAGACGTTCTAATTCAGATAACAAATCCGTTAGCAAAAGTTATAACCCTAATACTACTCGTGCAAGAAGCTATTCAACACCAAGCTACAGAAGTACAGCGCCAACTCGGTCTTACAATTCAAGCGGAAGTTCAAGATCATCAAGTTCAGGGGGAAGAAGTTCCTCAGGAGGTCGTAGAAATTAATAATCACCTATAATCATTCAAATGCGTAATTTCTTTATCCTATTTATATTTTTATCCTTAATACAAAGTGCTGTTTCACAGACAGTTAATGATATTACGTATTTTTTAGGCAGCGAATTAAACGGCTCTGCTAGATACAATAGTATGGCTGGTGCTTTTGGAGCACTTGGAGGAGATTTAAGTGCAATAAGTATAAACCCTGCTGGTTCGTCAGTATTTTTACATTCCGAATTAGGCGGAACTTTTACCTACAACAACAAGAGCGTAGAGGGTAGCTACTTTGGGAAATCATTAAATAAAGAAAACAGTAATTTAAAATTTGATCAAATTGGAGCTGTGTTTGTTTTTAATAATGCCGATACGGAAAGCGTATGGACAAGGGTTAGTGCAGGATTTAACAGTCATAGGGTCTCAAAATTTGATCAAAACTCTCGAGTTAATGGTTCCAATACGAACGGTATTGACAATTACTTCCTTCACTTTGCTGATGGACTTGCTTTTGAAAATCTTCCTTTGTATGAAGAAGAAAGCATACCAGAAGTTTATCGTGTTTTGGGGGAAGAGAATGGTTTTGCTGCTCAACAGGCTTTTTTAGGCTACCAAGCATACCTTATAAACCCTTTTAATTTTATTGATGGAGAAACACGATATTATTCAAATATAGATTACACTAAAGTTGATCATGAACTTGAAATACTTAGCAAAGGACTGCATCGTAAAACAGCACTTAACTTTAGTGCGTTGTACAAAGGAGTATTGCATTTAGGTGCAAACTTGAATTTTCACAAGTTAGAATACCATTCAGACCAAAACTTTTTCGAATCAAATCAAAACCCTGACTCTCCAGTATATAATATAGAATTCATGAATGGTATCAGCAGTTTTGGAGAGGGTATTTCTGCTCAAATTGGCGCCATACTAAAACTTAAAAAATTGAGGTTAGGACTTACTTACGACTCCCCTCAATATATCGAAATTATAGATGAAACCAAACAGAGCTTGTCATCAGTATACCTTGATCAAGGTAGTGTCATTAAAGAGACCGTCGATCCGAATATATTAAATACATACGACCCTTACCAAATTAAACTTCCCTCAAAAACAACACTAAGTGCTGCATATATTTTTGGAGGTTCGGGACTAATCTCATTAGACTACAGCACTCAAAATGCAGCAAATACTGTACTATCAAGACAAGGAGGAAGTGGATATTTAGATGATTTATCTAATTTTCTTCCCTCTACTTTCGAATCTATACAAACATTAAAAATTGGTGGAGAATACCGATTCAAAGACATTAGCTTAAGAGCTGGATTTCTTAGCAGAAATAATGCACAAAAAAGCATTAATTCCTCTGACCAAGCAATTACATTTGGTGTAGGGTTAGACTTTGGCTCAAACTCATTAAGCTTATCTTTTGTTCAACTAAATGAAAACAAAGAATTTCAAATCTTTTCAGAGGGGCTAACAGATCCTTATACCCTATCCAATGCTATTACTCAAGTAAGCCTTAGTTATAACATCAAACTTTGATTGCTGTACACTGCTTTTTTCCTTGTATAAATTCAGTATATTTGTAGGCATCTTTAGAAGATATGAAACTAGAAAAAATAATCACTGACAGCTTAGATCAGAATGGAGATGACCATTTTTCATCCTCAGCAATAACTCCCTTAAAAGCCGATGCTTTTGAAATGCCTAATGAAGAAAAAATTAGTGTAATTCAAAATCATTTCAAGGCAATTTTGGAAACTTTAGGTATGGATTTAACAGATGACAGCCTAAAAGGAACTCCCCTTCGCGTTGCTAAAATGTATGTGAATGAGATTTTTGGAGGACTTCATCCTGATAAAAAGCCTGTAGCATCTACCTTCAAAAATTCTTATAAATACGGTGAAATGTTGGTAGAGAAAAACATTACCCTCTACTCTACTTGTGAACACCATCTTCTTCCAATAGTTGGAAAAGCACACGTGGCTTACGTTTCTAACGGAACAGTAGTAGGGTTATCTAAAATGAATCGTATCGTAGAGTATTATGCTACCCGACCTCAAGTACAAGAACGTCTTACCCTGCAAATAGTTCACGAACTTCAAGAAACATTAGGCACCAAAGATGTGGCCTGTGTGATCGACGCCAAGCACCTGTGCGTAAATTCTAGAGGGATCAATGATGTGGCAAGTAGCACAGTTACCAGTGAATTTGGTGGTGTATTTAAATCGGAGGATAAGAAAAGAGAATTTTTAGATTACATCCAACTTGATACAAAGTTCTGATGGAGCATGCGTTAGTGGTTTACAATTCTTTAAATGGAAAAAAAGAGCCTTTTAAGCCGATACTAAAAGACCATGTTGGAATGTATGTTTGTGGTCCAACCGTTTACAGTAATGTTCATTTAGGTAATTGCAGAACCTTTATTTCATTTGATCTGATTTTTAGATATCTTCAGCATCTAGGGTTTAAAGTTCGCTATGTAAGAAATATTACAGACGCTGGCCATTTAGAAAATGATGCGGATGAAGGCGAAGATAGAATTGCAAAAAAAGCACGACTGGAATCCATTGAACCAATGGAAGTTGTTCAGCGTTATACAGTGGATTTTAGATCCATGATGGCACAATTTAATGCACTTCCTCCTAGCATTGAACCCACTGCGACAGGACATATCGTTGAACAAATAGAATTAATCAAAAAAATCATTGATGAAGGTTATGCCTACGAAGTCAATGGTTCTGTCTATTTTGACGTACTGCACTTCAATAAAGATTTCCCTTACGGTAAATTGAGTGGTAGAAATATTGAAGATTTAATTCATAATTCAAGAGCATTAGAGGGCCAGTCTGACAAGCGTAATCCACAAGATTTTGCGCTGTGGAAGAAAGCAGAGCCCAAACACATTATGCGATGGCCATCTCCTTGGAGTGAAGGATTTCCTGGATGGCATTTAGAATGTACGGCAATGAGCACTAAATACCTTGGGAAACAGTTTGATATTCACGGAGGTGGAATGGATTTAAAATTTCCGCATCACGAATGTGAAATCGCTCAATCAGAGGCTGTTTACAAAAAAAATCCTGTGAACTATTGGCTGCATGCCAATATGCTGACTCTCAATGGAAAGAAAATGGCAAAATCAACAGGAAACAACATACTTCCCCAAGAAATGTTTACTGGAGAAAATGACATATTCAAAAAAGACTTCTCTCCTATGGTAGCTCGATTTTTTATGCTTCAGGCTCATTATAGAAGTATTGTAGATTTAAGCGAAGATGCACTTGAAGCCTCAGAAAAAGGATTTAATCGATTGGTTGAAGGGCTCCAGAAGCTCGATCAACTAACCGTGAGTGATACATCAACAGGCTTTGATGTTGAGCAGTGGAATAAAAAGTGCTATGCGGCAATGAACGATGATTTCAATAGCCCTGTACTTATCGCCCACTTATTTGATGCTGTGAAATACATCAATGCAATTTCTTCTGGATTGCAACAAATCAGTAGTGAAAACCTCAATTTACTCTCTCAAAGTATGAAGGGATTTTTTTATGAGGTATTAGGTCTTTTGACTCCAGATAAAAATGAAAATAAAAGCGAAGCTAGTCAACTCAATGGCACTCTTGAATTACTAATGGAGCTCAGAGACAAAGCAAGAGCCGAAAAAGATTTTAAAACTTCTGATTTGATTCGAGACAGTCTTAAGAAAATGCAAATACAAATTAACGACACTACCGAAGGAACCACTTTTAAAATTAACTAATCGTTCTCCTTTGAAAAAAATATTGATTTACCCCCTACTGCTATTAATTAAAGGATATCAAATCTTAATCTCCCCTCTACTCCCTCCAAGCTGTCGTTTTCAACCAACCTGTTCTCAATACAGCAAAGAAGCGTTACTTAAATACGGTCTCTTAAAAGGAGGATGGATGGCCATTAAAAGAATCTCAAAATGTCATCCGTGGGGTGGCTCCGGTTATGATCCTATTCCTTAAAGATTTATTTCGATTTGATTTGTTTTTAATTACTTTTACTAAGACTTAAACAATACTTTATGTTTCTTGCAAAGATAGACTGGGCCCCCAGCGAAACCCTATTTAAAATTGGGAGTTTTGGAATACATTACTACAGCCTGATGTTTGTGATCGCTTTTGGACTTGGGTATTATATTATGAAAAAGATTTTTGAAAAAGAGAAAATCCCACTAGAGCATCTAGAATCATTGTTTATTTATATGGTTATTTCAATTTTGCTTGGTGCTCGTTTAGGTGATGTCTTTTTTTACAGTTGGGACTACTATCAAGACCACCTCCTTGAAATCCTCTTGCCCATAAGAGAAACTGCAGATGGATACTCTTTCACAGGATTTCGTGGTTTAGCAAGTCATGGAGCTGTTATTGGGGTGCTCATAGGAATTTATCTTTATAAAAGGAAATTTAAGAAAAAATCACTCCTCTGGCTTTTAGACCGCATTAGTATTCCAGTTGCTCTAGGAGCTACTTTTGTTCGATTTGGAAATTTTTTTAATTCTGAGATTGTTGGTAAGTACACAGGAAATAACTTTGGAGTAGTCTTTTTAAATAATAGAGAAACCCTTCCTAGACATCCTGCTCAACTTTATGAAGCCATTTGTTATTTGGCATTGTTTTTCATCCTGAGAGCAGCCTTTAAGCATACTAAAAAAGACAAGCCTGGATATTTATTAGGGATTTTGTTTACCGGCATGTTTAGCATTCGATTTGTAGTTGAATTTGTCAAAGAAAGCCAAGGAGGCTTTGAAGAGGTAATGCCTTTTTTTACGACAGGACAATGGTTGAGTATCCCCCTTATACTAATGGGCTTGGTTTTTATTCTTAGGAAAAATAAACCTATTGAAGAATGAATCTCCGGTTACGGATATTTGCCCTAGTACTTACTCTAATTGGATTAGCCCAATGTGAGCAAAAAAAAACTGATCGTATAAACGAAAAAAAAATCCTCTTTAACAAAGAAGGTAATCTATCCGTTACTTCTGATGAGGGACTTAGCTTCGCTCAATTTGATATCGAAATAGCTGATTCACCCTACGAAAGGCAAACAGGATTGATGTACAGAGATGTATTACGTTCTAAAAATGGAATGTTTTTTGTTTTTGAAAAAAGCGAAATGAGAAGTTTTTATATGAAAAACACACTGATTCCTCTTGATTTAATTTTTATTGATGCTGAACTGAATATTACCCATATTCATTCAAACGCAAAACCTAATGAAATCCAATCAATTTCTTCTAAATTTCCAGCAAAATATGTGCTTGAAATTAACGCCGGTCTTACCCAAAAACTCCATATTATAAATGGAATGAAAATTAATTTTAATCGACTATGAACAAACAAACCTTAGAGCTTCTTCGTTTTCCTATTGGAAAATTTGATTGGGAAGCTGAACGCAATCCTGAAGTATTAAATGAAGCAATTATTAAAATTCAAAATCTGCCTTTGCAACTCATCGAAACTGCAGCTTCACTTCCCCCTTCTATCTTGCTTCATCGTTACCGACCAGAGGGCTGGACTATTGCACAAGTAATTCACCATTTGGCTGACAGTCACATGCATTCGTATTTACGCTTTAAACACACAATACTGGAAGACACCCCGTCGATTAAAGATTATGAAGAACCAAAATGGGCAGAGTTACCCGATGCGTCGAATACTGAAATTGATTATAGTTTAAACTTACTCTCCGCGCTGCACTA
Organism: Flavobacteriaceae bacterium; assembly: GCA_965656215.1. Lineage (GTDB taxonomy): Bacteria > Bacteroidota > Bacteroidia > Flavobacteriales > Flavobacteriaceae > MS024-2A. Next base: position 55,352 of record CBFHJD010000001.1, on the reverse strand, counting down.
TAGGTGGGTGCTTTTCTTAAAAAATTTGAATCAAAACGATTATAAAAAATCTTATTTTCACCCAGAGCGCAACAAAAATTACCCCTTGGATGCTGCGTTACTCATCTATGCATGGCATGGAGAACACCATTTAGCGCATATCAAAAACGCCATTGAAAACGGATACTAACTAAAAAAGCCAAGTCGTATAACTTGGCTTTTTTAATTGATAATAATAAAGAACTATTTCTTTTCTTCCAGTGTAAGTTTCTTTTTCAATGTATCGTACATCACAGGTGATGCAATAAAAACTGAAGAATAGGTTCCTACAATAACTCCAACGATAAGAGCAAACATAAATCCTCTTATGGACTCTCCTCCAAAGATAAAAATAGATAGGAGTACGATTAGAGTGGTTAACGAAGTGTTTAAAGTTCTACTTAACGTACTGTTTAAAGCAGCGTTGACAGTAGTGTCAAATTCCCATTTGGTGTGCTCATTGATATACTCCCGTATCCGGTCAAATACAACTACGGTATCATTAAGCGAATATCCAATAACTGTTAGAATTGCTGCGATAAAAGCCTGGTTGATTTCCATACTAAATGGCATAAAAGTGTAGGTTATTGAAAAGATTCCTAAAACGATAAGTACATCATGAAAAACAGCGGTTACTGCACCAAGTGAAAACTGCCATTTTTGGAAACGGAGTAAAATATATAAGAATACTACAATCAGCGACCCAATAACAGCCAAGAATGAATTGTTTTTTATATCATCTGCAATGGTAGGTCCAACTTTAATGGAGGACATAATTCCAATTGTTTTTTCAGAGCTCCCTTTGACAAAACTTTCATAGCTTATTCCATCTGGCAAATATGGTTGCAAGGAAGTATAAAGCTTATCGTGAATTTCTTCATCAACTTCAACACCTTCAACATCAACTTTATATTTAGTTGTTATTTTAAGCTGGTTTTCTTCACCAAATGTTTTGACTTCTACACTTCCAAATTCAGCATTTAACACACTGCTAATTTCAGTAGGATTGACTGCGTTTTCAAAACGAACGGTATAAGATCGGCCTCCTAGAAAATCTACTCCTTGATTCAGCCCTTGAAAACTCAAAGAAGCTAAACTGACTAAAATTAAAATGGAGGACACGATATAGGCAATTTTACGACGTTGTAAGAATGAAATACTAATATCAGACAATAAGCCTTTGGTTGCTTTTGTAGAGAACGAAACTCCTTTGCCTTTTTCGTTTCTTGAATCCACTAAAATTCTCGTGATAAAAATTGCGGTAAATAAAGAAGTTCCAATTCCAATTAACAATGTTGTTGCAAAACCTTTGATGGGTCCAGTTCCAAAAATAAAGAGAATTAAGGCCGTTAAACCTGTAGTTATGTTTGCGTCTAAAATTGAAGAAAGGGCATTATTAAATCCATCGCCAATTGCTTTACGAATTCCTTTTCCTTTTCTCAATTCTTCACGAACACGCTCGAATATGAGTACGTTTGCATCTACAGAAATACCAATGGTTAAAACAATACCTGCAATACCAGGTAACGTAAGTACAGCCCCTAATCCAGCTAAAATACCAAAGATTAAAAGGATGTTCAATATTAGGGCTATATCAGCAAACAATCCTGAACTACCGTAATAAAACACCATCCAAACAAGTACGAAGATCAATGCGATAACAAATGAATAAATTCCTGACTGAATTGCTTCCTTTCCTAAAGAGGGTCCTACAATTTCAGATTGAATAATTTCTGCCGAAGCAGGAAGTTTCCCCGCACGTAATACGTTGGCTAAATCAATTGCTTCGTTTAGAGAGAAATCGCCAGTAATTTCAGAACGTCCTCCAGAGATGGCTCCACTAGATACCCCTGGTGCAGAATAAACAATATTATCTAAAACGATAGCAATATTACTAGCCTCCTTAAACGCTTTACCTGTCATGTTTTCCCAGATACGCGCACCTCTTGAGTCCATCTGCATAGATACAGCTGGATTACCCAATTGATCAAACGTCTGAACGGCATCAACGACCACACCACCACTTAAAGGTGCTCTATCGTCTCTATTAGAGCGCAATGCAAATAATTCAACAATATCGCTGTCGGTATCTGGTTTCCCTAATGAAAAACGGACGTAACGATATTCTGCTGGTAATAACTTTCGAACATCTGGTTGGTTTAGGTAACTTATAATTTCTTCACCATCTCGTGCTGCAAATTGTGCTAAAACTGGACCTCCTTGAAACCCTTGACCTACTATTTTATCCAAAATCAAATTTTCAGTAGGAGTGGCAATAGAATCAGTCGAAGCAACATCAGCCAGTAAATCATCAATTTCAGAAGCGGCATCTTTGTCTTCTAATTCATCGGTAGTTATATTCTTTTGTTGGCTACTTACCAGTTCATTTGCCTGGATTAAAAAGCCAATAAGTGCATCGTTTTTAAAGGTTTCCCAAAATTCTAATTGGGCTGTACTTTGCAATAAGTTTTTAACACGATCAACGTCTTTGGCTCCTGGAAGCTCTACTAAAATTCTTCCGGATGTCCCCAGTCGCTGGATATTGGGCTGCGTAACACCAAACTTATCAATACGTTTTCTGAGTACTTCAAAGGCAGAAACAATAGACTCGTCAATTTTACGTCGAACCACAACCTGTGTTTCAGAATCAGACATCTCAAAATTGATTTCATCACTTAAAGTTCGGTTTCCAAAGATTTCTGGAGAAGATAGTTTTTCACCACTTTTGACTGCATCAAAAGCTCTGAAAAACGACTCAACATAAGGTTCATCTGAAGATTTTTGAAGTATGTTCGCTTCATCTAAAGCTTTGTTGAAAACAACATTTCGAGTATTTTCCGCTAAACCCTTTAATATATCTCTAATTGAGATTTGAAGAATTACATTAATTCCTCCTTTTAAATCGAGTCCTTTATTTAGTTCTTTTGATTTGGCATCATTATATGATGTAAAACCATAAATACTGTTATTTCCAATTGAATCTAGATAAGCAGTGATTTTTCTGTCTCGAACTTCAAGATAATCGGGTGTGTCCTCAGCAGTAGTCTGTATTGCGAAGTTTTCTGCTTCAGATTCTATACTACTACTAATGAATGTAAAAGAGAGTTGGTATATACTTACAAGTGCGAATAAGATTCCAAAAACTCTTACTAATGAATTGTTTTGCATTTCAATAAAATTTAAGCTCAATTAAGGCGAGCAAATATAGGATTAAAGCTAGGATTTGGCAACTCTTAAAAAGAATATTGCCCTATGCTAAAAAATATATACTAAAGAACGTCCTTAAGGGCAGCGTTCATCGTCCTTACTTTATCTGCACTGTCGCTCATTTGCTTCTCTTCTTTTTCGTTTAATTTTACATCGACTATAGACTCCACGCCATTGGATCCAATAATACAAGGAACCCCAATACAGATGTCTTCTAAACCGTACTCTCCTTCAAGCATAACAGAACATGGAATCATGCGTTTTTGATCATTGAGAATACTATCAACTAAATAGGCTACAGAAGCACCCGGCGCATACCATGCAGAAGTTCCTAGTAGTTTTGTTAAGGTTGCTCCACCAACCATGGTATCCGCAGCTACTTTTTCTAGAGTTTGCTCGTCTAAATATTGAGAAACTGGGGCTCCATTATAACTTGCTATTCGTGTAAGCGGTATCATGGTTGTGTCACCGTGACCTCCGATAACCATTCCTTGAATATCATTTGCAGGCTTGTTCAATGCTTTGGATAAATACGTCTTAAAACGAGAACTATCTAAAGCACCACCCATACCGATAATTCTATTTTTTGGGAGACCTGTTGACTGTAAAGCAAGATAGGTCATGGTGTCCATAGGATTGGAAACAACGACAATTATTGTTTCTGGAGAGTATTCTAAAATACTAGATGAAACAGCTTGTACAATTCCAGCATTAATTCCTATCAATTCTTCTCGCGTCATCCCAGGTTTTCTAGGAACTCCTGAAGTTATAACCACTACATCGCTCCCAGCAGTCGCTGAATAGTCATTGGTTACCCCAGTAATGCTTGTGTTAAAACCAAGCGTAGTTGCGGTTTGTGTTAAGTCTAAAGCTTTACCTTCAGCGACACCTTCTTTAATATCTAATAATACTACTTTACTAGCGATTCTTTTTTGAGCTATGTATTCTGCGCAAGAGGCCCCAACATTTCCAGCCCCAACAATTGTTACTTTCATTAATCTATATTTAATTTTTAATTATTTATATAAGGTTTACACGTCTATATTCGCATAAATGGCATTTTTTTCAATAAATTCTCTTCGTGGTGGTACTTCATCACCCATCAACATTGAGAAAATCCGATCAGCCTCTCCTCCATTGTCAATAGTAACTCTACGCAAAGTTCGCTCTTCAGGATTCATTGTGGTATCCCAGAGTTGTGAGGCATTCATTTCTCCGAGTCCTTTGTAACGCTGCACCGAAGATCCAGAACCAAACTCTTGCATCAAACGGTCGCGTTGGTTGTCATCCCAAGCGTAGCTTTTCTTTTGTCCTTTTTTAACCAAATAAAGAGGTGGCGTGGCAATGTAGATGTATCCAGCCTCTATTAACTCTTTCATATAACGGAAAAAGAAGGTCAATATCAAAGTTGAAATATGACTTCCATCTACATCGGCATCACACATAATGACAACTTTGTGATAGCGTAATTTTTCAAGATTCAAAGCTTTGCTGTCCTCTTCAGTTCCTATCGTTACCCCTAAGGCGGTATAAATATTTCGGATTTCTTCGTTTTCAAACACCTTGTGTTGCATCGCCTTCTCTACGTTCAAAATCTTACCACGCAGGGGCAGTATGGCCTGAAAATTACGATCACGACCTTGTTTCGCTGTTCCCCCTGCAGAATCTCCTTCTACAAGAAAAACTTCACAAACGGCAGGATCTTGTTCAGAGCAGTCGGATAACTTTCCTGGAAGTCCTCCTCCACTCATGACTGTTTTTCGCTGAACCATTTCTCTTGCTTTTCGAGCAGCGTGTCTGGCTTGTGCAGCTAAAATTACCTTTTGGACAATCGTTTTTGCATCGTTGGGGTTTTCTTCTAAATAATTTTCCAACATTTCAGAAACCGACTGAGATACTGCTGATGTTACTTCTCTGTTTCCCAGTTTAGTTTTGGTCTGACCTTCAAACTGTGGCTCAGCAACTTTAACAGAAATGATCGCAGTGAGGCCTTCACGAAAATCATCACCAGCTATTTCATATTTTAATTTATCTAACAAGCCTGAGCTATCGGCGTATTTTTTCAAGGTAGTTGTCAATCCTCTACGAAAACCTGAAAGGTGTGTTCCCCCCTCATGTGTATTAATATTGTTTACATACGAATGTAAGTTTTCAGAAAACGAGGTATTGTAAATCATCGCTACTTCAACTGGGATGCCATTTTTCTCCCCTTCCATTGAAATCACATCTCCAATAATCGCTTCTCTTGTCTCATCTAAAAAACGAATAAACTCCTTTAAACCTTCTTTTGAGATAAAGGTTTCGGACACAAACTCTCCATTGTCGTCTTTATTACGTCTGTCCTCTATAGAAATTTTTATCCCTTTGTTCAAATATGCTAATTCGCGCATACGAAGAGAGAGAGTATCATAACTGTATTCTAGTGTTTGAGTAAAAATTTGTGGATCCGGCTTAAACGTTACCACAGTTCCTTTTTTGTCTGTTGACCCAATTTCTTTTACGGGTTCAAGAGCTTTACCTCTTTCGTATTGTTGCTCCCAAATTTTACCGTCACGATATACTGTTGCAGTGAGACTTTCAGATAAGGCGTTTACACAGGAAACCCCAACACCGTGAAGTCCTCCAGAAACTTTATAGGAATCTTTATCAAATTTACCCCCAGCTCCAATCTTTGTCATTACAACCTGTAAAGCAGAAACCCCTTCTTTTTTATGCAAATCAACAGGAATACCCCGACCGTTGTCATGAGTGGTTATTGAATTATCCTCATTGATAATAACTGAAATTTCATCACAATGCCCTGCTAAAGCCTCATCAATGGAATTGTCTACTACTTCATAAACTAAGTGGTGTAATCCACGGGTACCGACATCACCAATATACATTGAGGGTCGCATACGGACGTGTTCCATGCCCTCGAGGGCCTGAATACTGTCAGCGGAATAATTTTTACTCTGGTTTTCTTCGCTCATAATTGTTAAAGTTAAAGCCTACTCAACGCAGACTAACAAATATAATTATAAGGGGGGTCAAAATGATCGTTAAGCCTTATGGATATTGCTAAGTTATCAACAAAAAGTGTGAAAAATAATCGTTCAAAGTCGCACTAAACTATTCCAAAATTTTCTAATCATCATATCCTTGCTCGTGTACTCGTGCCACAGCACGACCACTTGGGTCATTTTGATTTTGAAATGCAGCGTCCCATGCCAGAGCTACAGGAGTACTACAAGCTACTGAAGGAACTGAAGGAACACTTAAAGCCGCAGCTTCACTAGGGAAGTGCGATTCAAAAATAGTTCGATAATAAAATTCTTCTTTATTTTGTGGTGTTTGCACAGGAAAACGAAAATGTGCATTGGCCATTTGCTCATCAGTGACTTCCCCTGAAACCATCTCTTTTAAAGTGTCAATCCAACTGTATCCTACTCCATCAGAAAACTGTTCTTTTTGCCTCCATGCAATACTGTCTGGAAGATAGGATTCAAAAGCCTTACGCAACACCCATTTTTCCATACGTTCTTCAGTAATCATCTTGTCTTTTGGATTCAATCGCATAGCCACCTCTATAAACTCTTTATCCAAGAAAGGTACCCTGCCTTCAATTCCCCATGCAGCTAGTGACTTATTGGCTCGCAGACAATCATATTGATGCAATTTTTCTAATTTCCGAACTGTTTCTTCATGGAACTCTTTTTCATTTGGAGCTTTGTGAAAATACAGATAACCGCCAAAAAGCTCATCAGCTCCTTCCCCAGAAAGCACCATTTTTATCCCTAAAGCTTTAATTGCTCGGGCCATCAAATACATGGGAGTTGAAGCTCTAATTGTGGTAATGTCATACGTTTCCAAATGGTAAATTACTTCTCGAATAGCATCTAACCCTTCTTGAATAGTGAATTTGATTTCATGATGAACTGTTCCAATGTGCTTTGCAACCTCCTGAGCTGCTGCAAGGTCTGGGGAACCATCAAGACCTACAGAAAAAGAGTGCAATTGCGGCCACCAAGCGGCTTTTTTATCATTCGATTCTACTCGATGCGCAGCAAATTTCTTTGCTAATGCTGAGGTAATGGAGGAATCTAATCCCCCCGAAAGTAAAACACCATAGGGCACATCACTCATCAATTGTCTGTGAACTGCATCAGAAAGTGCATCGTGAAGATCTTCAATTGAAGTTGGATTATTCTTTACAGTATCAAAATCTTTCCAGTCAGGATTATACCAAGCTTTTGGCTCAGCATCATTGCTTTGAAGATAGTGTCCTGGTGGAAATAATTCAATTTTTGAACACACGCCTTCCAGTGCTTTTAATTCAGAGGCTACATAAAATGTACCGTCCCCATCCCAACCCATGTAGAGGGGAATTATGCCCATATGATCTCGAGCAATAAAAAATTCGTTTTTCGCTTCATCAAAAATTGCAAAAGCAAATATGCCATTCAATTTATCCAAAAAGGCAGGACCTTCGCTTTCATATAAAGCCAAAATAACCTCACAATCAGATTCAGTTTTAAAGTCGTAAGAGGACTCAAATGGAGCTCTCAACTCACGATGATTATAAATCTCTCCGTTTGCAGCCAAAACTAAATTACCGGAAGGACTAATCAGCGGTTGTTTTCCAGAAGTTGGATCAACAATTGCTAATCGCTCGTGAACTAATATAGAATTTTCAGAACTGTAGATTCCGCTCCAGTCTGGCCCACGGTGCCTGAGGTTTTTAGACATTTCTAAAAGTTGAGGTCTAATTTCCTCCGAAGATTTCTTTAATTCAAAAGCACAAACAATACCACACATAATTTTTTTTGTAAAACTACATCTTTAGGTAATGAAATATAGAACTAAAGTCTTAATGATTGAAATTATAAATCAAAAAAGAGTTATTTGATTTATTTATTAATTTTTAATAATGATTTAGCCTAATTAACTAAAATATTAAAGTTAGGTTTACTGTATTCGATTGCTATAAACGATTTCTCCATCTAAAAATGTTGCAACAACACGAGTTTTAAGAATTCTTTTTTCGTTTACTCGAATAATATCTCGGTCAAGAATAATAAAATCAGCTACTTTTCCAACTTCAATAGATCCTTTCTCTTTTTCCTCGAAATTCCCATAGGCACCCCATATAGTCATTCCTTTCAAAGCTTCGTTAGGAGATAATTTATTTTCTAAGAGGTAGCCCTCTTCAGGAAACTGTTGATTGTCTTTCCTTACCGTTGCAGCATAAAACGTTTTAAAGGGGTTTACGTCCTCTACCGGAAAGTCAGTTCCTAACGCTATACTTCCAGACTGCTTCAGTAAAGACTTATATGCGTAGGCTCCAATTAGACGCTCTTTTCCCAATCTATCTTCGGCCCAATACATATCACTTGTTGCGTGGGTTGGCTGAACTGAGGGTATTATTTTACGATTAAATAATGAAATATCTGAAGTATCTATAATTTGAGCATGTTCTACCCGCCATCTTGGATCATCAGAAAAAACAAGTGCTTTTTTATAAGCCTCTAAAACCACTTTATTAGCAGCATCACCTATCGCATGAGTATTCATCTGAAAAGGAGTAGTGGCTAGCTTATAAGCAAGTGCTTCAAGTGAATCTTTGGGTGTAATAAACGAACCGTAATGGCTGTTCAAGTCATTATAGGGTTCCTTTAAAGCTGCTCCTCTAGAGCCTAGTGCTCCATCAGCATACACTTTAAAAGAACGCACATTCAGCTTATCCGTTTTGTACGTCCCTGCTTTAAGGTAGTACTCCATGTTTTCAGGGGTGTTTGAAATCATGGCATAAATCCGAATATTGAGTACATTTTCTTTCTGAAGACTATCAATTAAAAAGATGTCTTCTTTATCTAAGCCTGCAATAGAAACTGAAGTAAGTCCGTTGGAGAATGCAATTTGCTCTGCATCCAAAAGAGCTTTGATTTTATTTTCTTGGGAAGGCTGAGGAAGTGCTTGATTGATTAATTTCATTGGAGAATCTATAAGAACGCCTGTTAACTCCCCGTTTTCTTTTATAATTTCACCTCCTGAAACTTCTGTTTCAGTTGTAATTCCGGCAAGATCTAATGCTTTTTGATTTACTAGCAAGGCATGACCATCAATTCTCCTCAATGCAACAGGAATATCGGGATATAAGGAGTCTAAATCTTTTTTATTAGGCAAGTTCTTGAGCTTCCAATCGTTTTGATCCCAGCCACGTCCTACAATCGCTTTAAGTTCCTTTTTTGTGCTAAAGCGTTTTACACGATCTAAAACTTCATCAAAATCACTTGTTCCAACTAGATCTACTTGTTGTAAACTGAGTCCCAATCCTAAAAAATGACAATGAGAATCAATAAAGCCAGGATAAACAGGAAGGCTCTTGAGATCAAGAACTCTTTTAGCCTCATATTTTTGCAAAAGCTCTTCACCTCCCACGTCAATAAATTTTCCGCCATCTACAACAAATGCTGTATTGGTTGAATTTAACTCCCCAACGGTATTGATAATACCATTGTGAACGATTAGATCTACTTTTCCTTGACAAGAGGTCAACAAGATTGCTATCAAGAGTAATGATGTGACTAGAAATCTATTAATTTTCATACGGAACCAATGATTTGGATAATTTATAATAAACTTGGCAAATGTAATGAAAATGTACGGTTTCATTCAAATTTGTTTTGTAACCAATTTTATTTTTCTTTAATATTGAAAATCAAACTTATACGTTATCCCTCCTAAGATCATCAGTGCGGGTTCTTGATAAAAACCCCACTGTCCATGGACATCACTATTGGAAAACCTTCCCTTTACAAATGCATCAAACTGATTATTCAACTTGAACGTTAAATGTGCGGTTGATCTAAAAAACAAGGGGAGCGTAAATTCTTCAGGGTAAAGGCTTTCAGAGGCCTGATCCAATAAAATGATATGCTCATTAGCGGCTCTATCTCCCCAAACTTCTCCATTAAATGATAATGTTACAATGTCTCTAAAACGAAACTGGCTTTTCCAATTCATCTGTAAAGAAGGAATATTGAACAATGTTTGACCTTCTAATACATTGTAATGGCGATAGGAGGTTTCAAATTGAACAAAGTTATTTTTAGCCAAATCAATTCTAATTTGAGCTCTAATCCCATAGAGATCAACATTCGTAAATTTGTTTTCAAAAGCATTTGATAACCTGTAAGGCTCTGAATTTCCTGAAATACTTAATGGTAAACGTTGGTAGTATTGGAAATTTTCAATTTGGTCAAAAAGCAGGCCAAAATCAAAGTTGACAATCGAAGAAAGACTTGAGCGAATACCAAGACTGGCATTATATTTATTAAAACGAGGTCTTAAATCAGTAATTGGAGCTATGTACGGATTATAAAACACCGATTCTTGATAGCTATTTAAATGAACTCCTCCGTTTGCTTTGAGATAAGGGGAAACAGAATTGCCTTTTTTAGTATAAAAAATTTCTAAATCTGGATAGTAATTCAATTTGGTTTTTAAACTTTCATCACCTTCAAAATAGGTCACCCCTGCACCAATTTTAAGCTTTAAATTGTTTTTCGCATAAAGCCATTGAGCACCAACCTTTCCCGTACCTTGTGAAAAATCTTGGATTTGATCTTCAAAGAAAGAGTTAGTAAAAGAAGTATTCAAGCCTTTTAATTGAGCTGAAGCCTGTATAATTCCATCCGCAAATGGAAGGGTGAAATTTGATTCTAAAGCCAATTGTTGTTCTGTTGTGGCAAAATTATCTGAGGTAATATTTGCTTGAAAAGCCAAACTTCTCAATACTGAATCAAACCAATCCCAGTAGGTTCTGAATTTAAAATAGTTTCTTTGGACTTCTGGGTTAATAGATGCAATCAAAAAATCATCCCAATTGCGATCATACAAGCCAAAATAATTATTTTTTTGAGTGGTAAATTGCAATTGAGTATTGACATTATAATTAGAACTTCTAAGGTTATGATGTGCTCCGTATTGACCAAATCCCTGCGAACTTTTGAGTAATGAATTTCCAACATCGCTTCCAAATCCATCACGGTATATGTTTAATCCAAAACGTTGAGAACGATCAAGCTCTATAACACTTGAAATATTTGCGTACAGTTGACTCATAGAGCCTACCCCACCACTAAAGAATGTATTGAAGGGAGTTGAAGAAACTTGTCTTTGGAGCTTCAATGGTGTCGCCTTATTTGGCTCAAAGGTAGAGATTACCGGAATTGGTTCAATTTCGAATTTCAAAACTTTTACCTTATCCTTCAAACTATCCGGAACTTGTGGATTTTCGCTGATTTTGAATGCATCAGATAGACTTGGTGTATATGACTTTACAACCAAAACTTCTTGAGTTTTAAGCTCCTCTTTTTCTTGAGCTTTCATAAACCAACCCATGCTCAATGTCAACAAAGCGTAAAAGACCTTATTCGATTTCATTTGGGGTTTCTTTTTCGTTTGAACTATAATTTTTTAGCAGCTCTTTTGCGATTTCAATTTGCTCAGGATACGTCTCGAAATTTTCAATTACGGATTCTAACACAAAAATGGCCTGAAAACTGTCGTCTAACTCGAAATAATTATTCGCCAAAAGCAATAAAGCTTTTACATTCCATATCCCACTTGCACTTCCAAGTTGAGCTATTTTACCAATAAGTTCATTTGATTGCTCGTATTGTTTTTCTTGATTCAACAGATAAGCTCTAAAATATAGAGCCTCTGCAACAATATTTGACTGAGGGGCAGATTCTAATTGTTTAAAGGTAGCCGCCGCTGTTATGGAGTCTTTAATTGCGAGTGATGATTTGGCCTTCAATGTCAATGCATCCCATTTGAGGCTAGACTCTAAGTTTGGAAGATTCAGCACGCGTTCTGTAAAAGTCAATGTCTTTAGAAAGTCCGATCCTAAATAATATCCTTGCATCAGGTTGAGCAAAGCAAAACGTTTGTTTTCTTGAAATGAGGCAATGGAGTCTAGCTTTTCCAAATACGGTACTGCCTGATTTAATTGAGATTCACTTTTATACATACTAATTAAGCGTACCAATGCCTTTTCACTGAAATTGGTTATTTGACCTTGTGCTAATTCTTTATATGCTATTTGAGCATTTTCAAAATCTTCCTTTTCAAAATAAAGCTCTCCTAGGTAATAGGTAGCACTAAGAAAGTAAGTCCCTTGTGGATAATTTTCTAAATATTCAGAAAGTAAGCGTTCAGCTGCGTTTGTATTCCCTTCTAAAAATCTTTTTTCAGCAGCTATAAAAGCTGTTTTTTCGAGTTCAACGTCAGTAAATGTGGTTAACCCTTGAGAACGAACCCATTGACTAAAAACACCTACACTTCCTTGATCTACGGCTATTTCTCTTAATGTTCTTACTGCCTGTTGCGCTACAGCATAACGCTTGTACGACACTGCTACTTCCTCTAAGACCTCTCGCGCCTCGTCAAACCTTTCGGTGTTATAAAGAATCAAACCTTTATTTAAAGCTGCTTGTGCTTTGTATGGACTCGTGTTAAACTCATTCAGCAAACGATCGTAGATTACTATTGCTTGATTAAAGTTCCCTTCTCTGCTGTAAGCAGAAGCTAATTCAAAAAGCGCATCATCCAACAGCGGGTCTTTAGGATATTGACTCTCAATCATTAGTAATGTTTCAATTTTTTTTAGGTTTCGATCTACAAATCCATAACTGATCGCTTTTTGAAAGCTTGGATATGCGCCCTTACTTTCATTTATTGCGATTGCTTTGTTGTAAGATTCCATTGCCGGCCAGTATTCCTTCATCGCAAAAGAACAGTCGCCCATTCTAAGATAGGTGTCTCTCTGGTAAGCAGCATCAAATGATCCATTTTTAGAGTCAAATTCAGTAAAGGATTTTAGAGCAAAAAAATATTCACCTAATTTAAAATACACATAGCCAATGTCATAGCCAATTCGCTTATGAGAATCAACTAATTCAAATTGAGTGTGCTTTTTAAAAGTCTTGAAATATTCTAAGGCGCTATCAAATTGGTTCCGTTCATACTCAGCACGTCCAAGCCAATAAAGTGCATAGGCTTCTACAAAATCATCCTCATTGATTTTTAAAACCCTTTTTAATAAGAGACTGGATTGATTGTATTTTCCGTTATTGAATTCAACTATTGCTTGAAGTAAAAGAACTTTCTCAAGAGTTTCTTTGTTTTTGTAACCACTTTTCCGATCCAAAATTTCAATTGCTGCCAAAAAATTTCCCTCTTTGGTATAAGAGCTTACCAAGAGCTCACCGATCAATTCCGCTTGTTCGTGTTTTGGATAGGCCTCTAAAAAATTTACCAAGATTTGCGGAGGTGTTACATAGGGATTTCCTATTTCATAACTCAATTTAGCATAATTGAAAAATGCATCTTCCTTAACTTCTAAATCAAAGTCCATTTCCATTGCACTTTTAAATGCATTTTGAGCTGCGGCTTTCTGGTTTAATCTCAAGTAACAATCCGCAAGATAATAGTATGCATTTTGAGCTAGGGCATTTTTACCACTTGCTATTTTATTGAATTGAGTTAAGGCTTTATCGTAGGACTCAGTCTGGTAATATGCAAATCCAAGTTGGTAATAATCCGTATTATTCCATTTCCCTTTTTTTCCTTCGTAGGCCTCTAAATATGGAATTGAAGCTGCGTATTCCTCTTGGTTAAAGTGACTCTCTCCAATAATTTTTGACGCTTCAGAAACTAATTCAGGAGAATTGTCACTGATTACTTTTTTTGCCAGCTCAATTGATTGATCAAAGCGACCAAGCCTAAAATTCATATCCGCTTGAAAATACGTTAAGTTCTCTTTTTGAGCAGGATTCGAAATATCGCTAAACTCAGAAACAGCAGTATCAAAATCGTCTAACTGATAAGCAATATGTCCTAAATAATAATGGGCGTCTGATTCGTACTCTTTATCATTCTTCACCTTTTCCAAATAGGGTCTAGCTTGCTTATAGCGCTTCGCAGAAAAAAGGGTGTACCCTTTGTTGAAATTATAAAGCGGTAACTCTAATTTGGGGATTTGATTTTCAGAAACCCTTAAGAACCATTTCAGGGCATAGCGGTATTTCTGATTGTTGAAATAATAATTTGCTACATCAAAATCTATAGTTGCAGATTCTTTAGCATTGGGGAACTCTGTTTTGAATTGCATCAACATTTTTTCTGCTGCAGAATAATTGAGCCGCAAAGCATTGGAGAGTAAGTTGAATTGATTTTGTTGTTTTACGACAGCGGAATTGTAAGCATCATCAGCAAATACACTTGCCTGCCAAGAAGCAGGATAATACCCCAACCCAAAATAACGTCTCGCAAGATCATCAGTACTGTCAGAATGATATAGCTGACTCCACGCTACTACAGGAAAAAGCAGCACCACATAAAAACCAAAAATCCAATTTTTTAAATAAAAAATCATCCACATAAAGGTACTCGTTTCTTCATGCCTTTTAAACGAAAAACTTAGTCATAACGTATAAATTTATCAACAAAATATTTCCGTATTACACAAAAAACATACCTTTAACTAAAATACATTTGCACATGCAAAATACGGTAGTTTCCTTGCAAAATGCGACAATTCAAAATGAAAATAAAGTCGTTTTAGCCGATATAAATTTCAACGTACATACTGGAGATTTTGTTTTCCTAATCGGTAAAACGGGTGCTGGAAAAAGTAGCCTATTAAAGGTGCTGTACGGCGATTTGCTTTTAAGTAAAGGAAATGGTAGCATAGTGGGGTATAATTTAGAGCATTTAAAAGATCGAGACATCCCTTCATTAAGAAGAAAACTAGGTGTGGTTTTTCAAGATTTTAAACTCCTTCCTGATCGAACAGTATTCAACAATTTAGCTTTTGTTTTAAAAGCTACCGGATGGAGTGACAAGCAGAAAATAAACTCACGTGTTAGCGAAGTATTGAGCATGGTAAATGTTGGTTCAGACTTCCAGAAATTTCCATTTGAACTTTCAGGCGGTGAGCAACAACGCGTTGCGATTGCTCGTGCTTTACTCAATCACCCTGAATTGATTATAGCAGATGAGCCTACAGGAAATCTGGATCCAGAGACAAGCCAAGAAATTATGCAGCTTTTTAAGGAATTACACAAAGGAGGAATTAGCATTATCATGGCGACCCACGATTATAACATGATCGTTAAGTTTCCGGGGAAAATTTTTCAATGTAGCGGTGGCAAACTCCAAGAAGTCATCGCCAAAAAAGAGGCTTAGGCCTTTTGACGTTTTCGTTCGTTTTCGTCTAAAAATACTTTTCTCAGTCGGAGCGATGTTGGCGTCACTTCAACGTACTCATCTTTTTGAATGTATTCAAGAGCTTCTTCCAAAGAAAATTTTATTGGAGGCGCCAGCTTAACCTTGTCGTCCGTTCCTGATGCCCGTACATTGGATAGCTTTTTAGTCTTCGTAACATTGACAACAAGATCGTCTTGCCTTGAGTTTTCACCAATAACTTGTCCGGTATAAATCTCTTCATTTGAGGCAACAAAAAACTTACCTCGTTCTTGGAGTTTATCTAAAGAATACGGAATCGCTGATCCTTTTTCCATAGAAATAAGAGAGCCGTTAATTCGACCTGCAATTTCTCCTCTGTAAGAGCTGTATTCTATAAAACGGTGATTCATTATGGCTTCACCCGCTGTAGCTGTAAGCAGTTGATTTCTCAAGCCAATAATTCCTCGTGATGGGATTTTAAATTCACAAATCATACGGCTTCCTTTTGGGTTCATGCTAAGCATTTCTCCTTTGCGTTGAGTTACCATTTCAATGGCTCTACCAGAAACATCTTCTGGCAAATCAATAGTCAATTCTTCGATAGGCTCCATTTTTTGACCATCGATTTCTTTAATGATCACCTGGGGCTGTCCTATTTGCAATTCATATCCCTCTCTGCGCATTGTTTCTATCAAGACAGAAAGGTGTAGAACTCCCCTACCATATACGATGAATTTATCTGCGCTATCAGTATTTTCTAAACGCATGGCAAGATTTTTTTCTAACTCGCGCTCCAAACGTTCTCTGATATGCCTTGAGGTTACAAATTTACCTTCTTTTCCAAAAAATGGAGAGTCATTGATTGTAAACAACATACTCATTGTAGGTTCGTCTATAGCAATGGGAGGTAAGGCCTCTGGAGCTTCAAAATCGGCTACAGTATCTCCTATTTCAAATCCATCTAGACCTATAATTGCACATAAATCTCCAGCATCAACACGTTCAACCTTTTTTCTTCCTAATCCATCAAAAAGGTGAAGTTCCTTGATTTTTGATGGAACTTCAGACCCATCTCTTTTGATGAGTTTTACTTTCATTGCTGTGTCCAAATGTCCTCTCTGAAGTCTTCCTATTGCAATTCTTCCTGTAAAAGATGAAAAGTCCAAAGAAGTAATTAACATTTGAGTGTTTCCTTCTTTAATTTCAGGGCTAGGAACATGCTTTAATACCATGTCTAGAAGCGGCTCAATAGAGTCTGTTTCTGCTTTCCAATCTTCAGACATCCAATTATTTTTAGCCGAACCATAAACCGTTGGGAAGTCCAATTGCCATTCTTCTGCTCCTAAATCAAACATCAGGTCAAAAACAGCTTCGTGAACTTCTTCTGGAGTACAATTTTCTTTATCCACCTTATTGACAACTACAATAGGCTTTAATTTGAGATCTAATGCCTTCTTCAATACAAAACGCGTTTGAGGCATGGGACCTTCAAAAGCATCTACAAGAAGTAGTACACCATCTGCCATATTGAGTACACGTTCTACCTCTCCTCCAAAATCAGCGTGACCGGGAGTGTCAATGATATTGATTTTAATTCCTTTGTATTCAACAGAAACGTTCTTAGAGAGTATGGTGATTCCTCGTTCTCTTTCCAAATCATTGTTGTCGAGAATCAAATCCCCTGTACTTTCATTTGACCTAAATAGATTACAATGATGAAGTATCTTGTCAACTAATGTTGTTTTACCATGGTCAACGTGTGCAATGATGGCAATATTTTTGATGGAATTCATAGCATTTTTTAAGCGCTGCAAATATATTACTAATATTATGGAGAGCCCTAAGAGAAATGGATAAATAATTTCTGCTAAAGAAAACGATTTTAACTTTATAGCGTTTATAAAAGGCTTTGGTTTAATATTTGTAAATTTGCCATCTAAAAGTTCATTGAAACTCATGGGGTCGACTGGTTTTGACAGCAGGACGCATGAAAAGGTAAGCAAGTCGAGCGCTGAATTACAGCTCGTAAATCTCATTTTTCACATTTTTAAATGGCGAAAATAACTACGCTCTAGCTGCATAATTAACCGAATCATAGTACGTTAATGCCAAGTTCCGACTAGGTCGGAAAGCTGGATGTCTCTGGATAGCCCTTGTTGACGGCGATCTATATTGAGGCACCATAAATGTCAACATCGAAACACATAGGCATCGTTTGTGTTTTTCAATAAAGATGCTAAGATGTTTGTAGACTGTTTTCGGTCAGCACTCATTCGAAAATTAATCGAAAACTAAACTTGTAGAAGGCTTTTGAATCGCTTGTTTGGACGCGGGTTCGAATCCCGCCGACTCCACTATTTCAATCCCTATTAGACTTAAATACAGTGTTTTAGGGATTTTTATATTTAAGGTACTTTGGAAAGTACAAAGCAACTCCAAAAAAAAAATCTTCTGAAGTTGAGCTTTTAAAACATTTTACACCAAGGGAGACTGTTCTAACTCCCTCTATTTACTACAATTATAACCTAACCAAAGTAGTGCTTTACAATGGAGTTAGGGAATTACAATTCGGGGTATTGAAATTAAAGAGAGCCTTTTTTTAGCGCTTTAATTTTTTGCTTTTTCAATACGTCTCTTTTTAAAGATTTCACCAATGAAAAACACATAAAAAATAAAACGAATAGGAATAAAATTCCTGTACTCACAGAAGCTGTTTGCATGGCCTTCAAACCTCCGCCCAAGAGTAAAGCAATGGCTACAAAACCTTCAATTTGCGCCCACAATATTCGCTGTCCTACGGGGGCATTAAGTTTTCCGCCTGAAGTGATACTGTCAATAACAAGAGATCCGCTATCAGATGACGTTACAAAGAATACAGAAACCATGAAAATCCCAATAACACTAGTGATACTGCTTAATGGAAATTTTTCTAAAAACACAAAAAGAGAGGTAGAACTGTCTTTTAGAACCGAAGTAGATATACTTCCTGGTGTTATCAGCTCTAGAGCTAAAGCAGCTCCTCCAAAAACACTAATCCAAAAAAAAGTCATTAAGGTTGGAACTAATAATACCCCAAGCACAAATTCTTTAATGGTTCTTCCTTTTGAGATTCTTGCGATAAACATCCCTACAAAAGGCGACCATGCAATCCACCATGCCCAATAAAAAATACTCCAATTGTTTTGCCATTCTGAAGATTGAAAAGCAGAGGACCAAGTTCCAATTTCTAAAAAACGATGAAAATACATACCTGTGCTTTGAACAAAAGTTCTGAATGCAGCATTTGGTCCGGTAATTATAAAAACAAACAATAAAAAGGCCAAGGCAACGAACATATTTAAACGACTTAAAAAGCGTACACCTTTTTTTAAACCCGTTATAACAGAAATTGTTGCTATTATGGTTATAACAGCAATTATAACGATTTGTGTAAAAATTCCTGAACTTATCCCCGTCAAAAAATTTAATCCGGAGGCTATCTGTCTTGCGCCAAAACCTAAGGATGTCGCTAAGCCAAAAAGTGTTGCAACAACTGCTATAACATCGATAATATCACCATAAATTGAATTGATCTTTCTTCCCATAAAAGGAAAAAAAACAGACCGTAAGGATAAAGGTAAATGCTTATTAAATGTAAAATAGGCAAGCGATAAGCCAACAACACAATAAATAGCCCAAGCATGCAATCCATAATGCAGGAAGGTGAAATCCAATGCCTGAATTGCTAAATCAGCAGGAGTTTCTTGAGGCATAGGTGGTTTAGAGAAATGTTCAATTGGCTCTGATACACTGAAATACAATAAACCAATACCCATTCCAGCAGAGAACAGCATAGAAAACCAAGAAAATAATGTAAAATCCGTTTTGGCTTTTGGACCACCTAAACGAATTTTTCCATATTGTCCAAAAGCAATCCAAAGAGAAAAAACTATAAATAAGTTTACCCCAAGAATAAAGAGCCATCCCGTATTTTCTGTTATAGAATCTGCTAATTGAGTAAAAAGGTTTTTTATGAAATCTCCTCCGAGAATCGATATAAAAACAAAAGAAAGAATTATCACCAGTGAAGGGTAAAAAACCCTTGGAGCTATATCAAAATACTTTTTCATCTGCCTTCTTAGAAATCAACAATCCACATTTTTCCATTGATCAATTTTGGTGCATTGTATCTGGAATTTGCCTCATTATAGTTTTCAGAATTTAAACTTTGCTCTTGACCAGGATATAAAAAACGCATTGGAAGCTCATAATTATTGAAATTGTTTCCAATAGGAGGATTTAGAAAAGGGATTGCATCCCATCCTCCAGATTCTGTATACCATCTTCTCACCTCATAAAAAGGATCCATAGCTGAAAAATAAAGACTTAGCCACTTTTGTTCCCAAATATCAATCGCCTCGGTGTATTTAACGCCTGAGTTAGAATAAAAATCATCGTAACCAGACCAGCCATAAGGAGCATAATTTACCTGATGATAATCATGTGATGCTTTTATCCCATTCTTGTAGTGTTCTTCTATATCGCCAGAAATCCAACCTTTTTGAATGGCTTCAGCTAAAAGAAATTCGACTTCAGCATACGTCATTACAATTCCGTTGGCATAATTTATCCCAATATTAAAAGCACTAATGTGCCCCGGGTAATCATAATACGCTAAACCTAAACGAGATCCAGTTTGTCCTCCAACACCATTTGAAACACCTTCAAAAGTAGGAGCGTCGAAATCCAAGTTGTCTGGGCGTGCAAAGCGAGACAATCGCGGATCTTTATATTGATCCAGTACGTCTACAGCAGATTTCCCAATTGCTACAGCATCAAAATCACCTTGTTTTAATGGAATTGTTGGAAATTGGTTTGGAAAAGAATTGAGAAAATCTAGTACTGCTTGGTCTTCATTTGACTCAAATAAGTTGCCCTGTTGTACTACTGAATTAAAACGAGCAGCAACATCGGTTTTATTCGATGCATACATCAATAAGCGTAATTTTAATGAATTTGCAAATTTGATCCACATTTCTGAATCACCGTTGTATAATACATCTCCTGAAATTGTACCTGAATTATTCAATAGGCTTATTGATTCATCCAACTTACTTAAAAGATCTTGATATATAAATTCTTGGGTATCATACTGGGGAGTGAAAACAGTTTCTCCTCCTTGTATTGACTCAGAATAGGGTATGTCTCCATACGCATTGGTTAATTCTGAAAAAATCCAAACCTCAAAAACTAGAGCGGCTCCAATCATTTTGTTGTTTCCTTCTGACGTCGCAATATCAGTTAAACTTCTAAGGTCTGTAAGGCTTTCATACAATCCTTCCCATACGGTAGGAAAGGCGTTCCACCCATAAAAATCAACTTCAGCTCTTAATGTTTTAGCGGTAAGTTGTGCAATATTATTAGATAATAAAAAAGCTTCATTAGAGGTAGTTTGAATACTTGTACGAATTGCAGAAGTAAATAAAACACCTGGAGAAACCGTTGTGGGTTCATTAGGATTAATATTCAACTCTTCAAAGTCACTACAAGAGATAAATAAGAAAAGGAGTAAGGTATAATATTTTATAAATTTCATGTTTGAGAATTAAAATGTGAGATTTAAGTTAAGGCCAAAACTACGTTGCGAAGGAATTGATGTGCTTTCAAATCCATTAACAAATAAGCCATTTCGAATAGAATAGGTTTCTGGGTCTATGGTGGGAACTTCCGAAACCAAAAATAGATTTCTTCCAATGAGAGATAGTGAAGCTGATTGAATACCAAATTTCGTTACTAATTCATTTGGAAGATTATATCCTATACTAACCTCTCGGAGTTTAAAATAAGTTGCATCATATGTTGCTGCTTCAATATTATCCCTATTGAATCCGTTTCCATAATAATTGTAAAAATATCCCGTATAACCGGCACCACCAGCAGGAACGCTTACATTATTTTGCACCAAGTCACCATTCGGACCATACATCAAACCAGGTCCAACAACTCCTCCTTCTTGCTCTAGAGAATATAATGGATTTCCGGCACCATCATAACTTACGTCATAAATCGTTCTTCCTTCCATTGTTGTTAGGGGTAAGTTAGGATCATCATTATTTACGATGGTTCCCGCAGTTGCGTACAATGCATGAGAGCGGGAATAAATTTTTCCTCCAACCTGACCATCAATCAAAAATGAAAGGTTTACGTTTTTATAACTCAAACTGTTGTACAATCCTACTCTAAAATCTGGTTGATAAGATCCGGCAGAGACCTTTTCTTCAGTGTGCAATGGCAAACCATCTTTATGAATAATTTGACCCTCAGAATCTCTTTGAAAGCCGAGTCCATAGAGTTGACCCAGCAGTTGACCTTGTTCTGCAACAAGCTCAAGATCAGAACCACCTTCATCACCTGGGAAAATGTCTGCAACAATTGAGTATTTTCCACTTGTAATTACTTCTGGTAATTCTTCTACAATGGCTCGATTTCTTCCATAATTAAGCTGTGAATACCAATTGAAGTCCTCGCCTTGAACCCAGTTGTACTTTGCAGAAATCTCTATTCCTTTATTACTTATTTCTCCTCCATTTGTGAGGGTAAAATCATAGCCACTACTTTTTGCTACTGGTAGGGAAATAATTTGATCGAAACTATTCATCTTGTAATAGGTGAAATCAACGTTTAATCGATTGTTGAAAAACCTTAAATCAACACCAAACTCTTGTGCTGTAGTTCGTTCATTTTTTAAATTTGGATCAGAAATAATACTTCCAGTTGTAAATACTGGAGAGGATCCATAGGCAGGCTTTGGTGTAAACGTATTTCCAAAAGAATAAGCTGGAGCACCATTACCTACTTCAGCATAAGAGGCACGGACTTTCGCAAAATTTAGTTTTTCAGGCATGTTTACGATTTCACTTAGTAAAATACTCGTTGAAACCGAGGGATAGCCATAACTGAAAGAGGAATTATCTATTCCTACTAAAGGGTTAACCAAAGTACTTGTCCAGTCGTTGCGATAAGTCAAGTCTAAGTAAGCCCAATTGTTATAGTCCAGACTCACTAAACCAAATAGACTATTGATTTTTGTATTTGTTTTTTGAGATTCAACCAAAACCCCCGAACGTGAATTAGAGAGGGTGTAAATGGATGGTCCTACCCCAAAAATTTGTAATTCTGGATTATTTGCTACTCCAAAATTTGCTTGTTGAGACATTAAATTTCCTCCAACTTTTACGTTTATATCAATCGTATTTTCTTGCTCTGGAGTAGGATCAAAATCAAAAAGCATCTCCGAATTACTTTCACGGAATGAAATTTCGTCTTCTCTATAACTACCATTTAACACCGCCTTAGTTGAAGGTGCTCTACGATATTGTCTCTGCTCATCAACATAATCTACTCCATATCGAAAACGCATCTTTAACATGGGGTTAATTTCGTAAGCAAGCATCAGATTCGATATTAATCTATTACTCTGAAAAGCATTTGTGTTTTCGTTAACAATAAACCAAGGGTTGTTTACCCATAAATTTTCTGCATATCGCTGTTGAGTTCCCTCTAAACCTGGTTCCCAATAGTCTCTAAGGTCATCGATTTCTACCTGTCTCGGAAGCCATAACCATCCATACATAATCGATGATGATTCATCATATCCTGAATTAGGAATGTTGTCAGAAGTAGATCGAACAAACATCGAATTAAAGTTTAATTTTAGTTTATCATCTAACATTGATTTCCCAATACTTGTTTGAAATGTATTCCGTTCAAGGTTGGTATTTGGTACAATCCCTTTGTTGTTTAAATTCGTATAAGAAAATCTACTTTGTCCATTTTCTGAGCTGCTATTTACAGCTATGTTTGTTGAAAGGTTTACTCCTGTTTGATAAAAGTTTTTTATGTTATCAGGTGCAGGTGTGAAAGGAACCGCCTGACCGTCAGAGTTGAATTGCTTGATCAGTTGACCATTCGTTCTTGGTCCCCAATTTTCTCCATAAGCGTCATAATTTTGATTGGCACCTATGTAAGTAGATCCATTTAAGTAACTGTATTTTCCACCTCCACCAGAACCAAATTCATTTTGGTAGTTTGGCAATTTTAGTGGATCAGAAAACTGAACACTTGAGTTTATTTCCACACCAAAACCATTGGGTTGAGAATCCCCTGTTTTTGTTTCTATCAAAATAACTCCATTAGCTGCCCGAGATCCGTATAATGCAGACGCAGCAGGACCTTTAAGGACGCTGATCGCATTGATATCATCTGTATTGATAATTTGTGCGGCGTTTCCAAAATCAATTGAAGTAGAACCGTTTAGTCCATCATCAAAAGTGTACAAATCGTTTGTGACTGGAAGTCCATTAACCACAAATAAAGGCTGATTGTTTCCCATAAGAGAAGATGCACCTCGAATATTTATATTGGAAGAAGCAGATGGACCAGCAGAAGAACCTGTGATTGTGACACCTGCTATTTTACCTGCTAAAGAGTTCACGACATTTGTCGCTTTTACCTTATTGATTTCCGCTGAAGAAAGCCCTTGGACGGAATAACCAAGTGCTTTTTCAGACCTTCGTATTCCTAGAGCAGTAATAATGACTTCATCTAATTCTTCATCGGGCTGAAGCTGAAATCTGAGACTATCCCCGAAGGTACCGTTATAAGTTAGGTCCTTATAACCCACATAAGACACCTTTAAAACATCATTCGCTGAAACTTCAATAGTAAAGTTTCCGTCGAAATCACTAATTACCCCTATTCCTGAATTTTGATTTACAATAGTTGCACCCGGAAGAGGAAGATTGTTTTCATCGCTAATTAATCCATAAATATTTGATTGTGAAAAGGTTAAAGTTGAAAATAGAAGTGTTAAAGTAACAATAAATATACGTTGCATTAGATTTTTTTTATCGATGCAAATATATTAAAAAAATAGTTTCTACTGAAACTATAGTGAGTTATAATTCAGTCTGGCCACTTATAATTGGTGATGCGTCAATATCTTCAATATCAAAAAGCTTAATAATCTTTTCTAAAGAAATTAAAATTGAATTATACTCCCCCTCTCCTATTAAATTTGTTTTTTTCACCATCAACTCATGTAGTGATTCGTCCGTTTTTTTTACTATTTCCAATCCTTTTGAAGTAAGTGTAATTGGAATCTCGCGTCTATCTTTTACACTTGGCAATCTCGCTATAAAACCCTTTGTTTCAAGTCTTGAAATTATTCCAGTTACTGTACTCGCATTAAGCGATAAATAATTTTTCAATTCCTTCATGGTGCTTTTAAATTGATCATTATCATTAAGAAATTTTAATATCAATAGTTGTGGGACACTTAAACCAAATTGCTTCTCAACTCTTTTTGATTCTAGATTAATTGCCCTAACAATTTTCCGAATACTAATCATCAACTCCGAGTATTTATCTTTATTATTCATTTTAAAGAAATGTGTATGAATTAAAAATCTAATATAGATTTTTTATTCATGTTTATACTGCTCAAAATTATAACTTAGGGCTATTATTAGTTTTAATCTATTAAAACAAGGCTGGTCTTGATCTAAAAACTCTTATGATTGCTTTATCTTAGATTCAAGATTAATTTTATTTTTCAATTAAACCTAAAAATTAATTTTCAGTCAAAGACTAAAAAATAATCATGAAAAAAATAATTTTCCTAATACTTCTTTCTCCACTAAATTTACTTTCTCAGGAACAAGATTATCAGCTAAACTCGTTTACAACAATGGATTTAGACCCTTCCAAAAAAGCTCCAAACACTCATTATATCGGGAGCGCTTGGCTGAAAAGTTTGGTTCGTGCAGATCAAGATTTTGAATACAATTTAACTCTAGCCACTTTTGCTGCAGATTCTACTTTGGATTGGCATAAGCACTCAACAGGCCAAGTCCTAATTATTGTTGAGGGCGAAGGGTATTATCAAGAAAGAGGTAAAGATGTCGTTATACTCAAAAAAGGAACCGTTGTTAAGTGTAATCAAAATGTAGAACATTGGCACAGTTCAACCCCGAATCAATTAGTCTCTTATATCGCTATTTACGGGGCAAGTGAAACCGTCTGGACCGAAAAACTTTCTAAGGAAGCCTATGACAAAATTCAAATAAACTAAAGAAATCACTATAGTTTATAGAGCTTACTAGAACTTTTTTAGATTTAGTAATCCATAGTCAAGGTTTTTTTGTTTTCAATGAACAACCAAGCCAACTCTAATTCATAGGTAAAGCGGCTTTAACCAAGTACTGCCTAATCCCTATAAAAATTAACTGTTAAGTTAAACAATTTGGATAATACGCTAGTTTAATAATATTTTTTTGTTCGTTCGTCTTGAATAATTCCATTCCAGTTGAGTCCAAACGCAAAATCATAGGTGTTTCCTTCGGAGTCTTGGTGAGGAATCATGTCTCTTTCTAAGTCTTCCGATTGTGCTTCTACCGTAAACATATCTTTGGGCATTTGAAAAGGAAGCAATCCGCTGGGTTCTTCTTTACCTGAAAGAAGCTCCATGAGTACTTGATCTTGAACTCCCATGTGAATCAACATTGCTGATGCAGCAGATTCAATTTCAGAAAAAACCATTGGTTTTGATACTTTAACAACTACAACTACTGGTTTATCTCCCATTTCTTTTTTGGTTTGAATAACCAAATCTTTATCCGTTGCGTTATATGTACGAACAGTTTTGCCCTGATAGCTTCGATTGGTAAATGACTCTAGAGTGCTTCCTCCGGCGATACTTACTGCTCTAGCATTTGCAGCCGTGTAATCAGCGTATTGAAGGCTAATTGGAACATAGCCATTCCCTCCCTTTTCTAAATCTGCTCGGTCGTAACCTACACCCCCATTTGGGCTCTCAATCCCTACAAGTGCAAAATCTGCTGCTTGAGGAGTGTCTACAATTTCAAAATATTGAGCAACAACCTTTAGGTTAAACGGTATTTCTACTTTTTCCGGAGAAACATTTCCCCACCAATTCATACTAGGGGCCACATATCTTTCTGGAACGTATACCTTTTTCTTTTCTGAAATGGGTAATGTTTGGTTTTTATTTTTCAGAAGCACTACTGACTGAATTTGTGCCTCAAAGCCTGCACTCATAAATTCAGGATTACCGACCACTTGTTCTACTTCATCCAAATTGAGGTAAGGGTTTTCAAATAAACCTGGGTTGAAAATATTCATCAAAAGGCGTACTGCAGAAGCTTCAAAACGTTTACGCATAAAAGCCTCACCGTGTTCCTCAATTCCAATTTGATACGCTTCGAGTATGGGTTTAATGTCATTGTTTCCGCCAAATTGATCAATCCCTGCCATAAGTGCTTTGTAGTGTCTTTGGGCTTCCGTTAGTTTTTCAACTCCCCAAGGTTTTCCTTCAAAGCGATCAACTGCAGATACGTCCTTGGTAATTCCCCAATCGGTACAAATCACTCCAGTATAATTGTATTTTTCTCTCAGTAAAGTAGTGAGAACGTAAAAATTATATCCGTTTGCTACGGGTTCACCCAAACCGTCAGAGATGGTGTAATAAGGCATTACAGCTGATGCACGTTTTGTCGCATTATTCAATTTAAAGGCGCCATCTACAAAAGGCTTTAGATGTTGTTCTAAATTATTGCCAGGATATACAGCATAGGCTCCATATCCAAAATGACCGTCTCTACCTCCTTCCTCAGGACCTCCTCCAGGCCAATGTTTTACCATGGTATTTACACTATGCTTACCCCAGTCTCCATTTTGAGAAGATTGAAACCCTTCTACATAAGCACGTGCCAAATCCGTTGCTAAATCCGGATCTTCACCCATGGTGCCTGTAAATCGACTCCAACGAGGTTCGGTTGCAAGATCTATTTGGGGTGATAATGCAGTACTTATTCCCAAGGCTCTATATTCTTTTGAAGCAATTGATCCAAATTCTTGCATCAATTCTGGGTTAAAAGTGGCTGCCATACCCAAAGTAGTTGGCCACATTGAAATGGCTCCACCTGCACCAGCATTGTATTCTGTTTCTGCTACGGATTCGTGCCTTGGATCTGAACTGCTATTGACGGGAATACCATGTCCAATGGATTCTACAAGAGCCTGAGCGTTGTTGTTCCATTGTGCCGCCACTTGCGGACTTTGAACTCGTGTGAGTAAAACGTGTCTTAAAAAATCATTCTCTAAAAATTGCTTTTGCTGATCTGACAAATCACTTGCCTTATGAATACTGTCATTAAAAGGTTTACCTCCATAACTCGAAGAAAAATAACCTCTAGATGATGACGGTAGAGACTGGTGTGAGCTATACAACATCAACCCTGAAATTTCTTTTACGGAAAGTCGTTTGGCAAGATCAGCTGCTCGTTCTTCGGAAGGAAGTTGCCAATTTTCATAAGGATCCAGTGTGTTGTTTCTATTTAAATCTTTAAAGGCATTTCTCCCTTGATTAAGCAGATTTATTTTGGACGTTTTTGAATAAACTAAAGTGGGTCCGTTTTTATGTTGGACGTGAATTAAATCGTCTTTCTCCTGAGTTGAATAATTTGGACCGCAGGATAGGATTAAAAAAGAAATAATCAAAAAGAGTGATGAGAAACGAAAAAATTGAAAACGCATAAAAGAGATTTTAAATGAAACTTTAGGATATATGTAAACTTATAAGACATGCAGGATAAAAAAAAGTTTAATACTATTTCGAATTTTTTTTTAAAAACCAACTTTTGATGAATAAATTTTGCGCACTAACCCATTGTTAATTTAACGTTTACTTCTTTTTTTTAAATTGTTATTTCATAAAATACACATGGTTTAATTTAAATGCTTTTAGTAACTTTAAATTATTACAAACCATAAATCAATTTAAATGAAACAATCTATTTTATTTTTCACTTTTCTTTTGTCCACTATAATTGTAGGACAAGATATTACTGGAGTTACAACCACGGGTGACAAGTATTCAAAAGCCATTGCCAAAATGACCTCAGAATACGAGTCCAACGATTATACGACTTTTGATGAAGTCTATACTGATGATACAGTCTTTATGATTAACGGCCAAAACTTTAGCAAGACTCAGGTTAAACAAGCCTATATGGCACACCATGCTGTTCTTTACAATGATATCTCTTTAGCTTGGAGCTTTTCAGAAACCACTGTTTATGACGAAAACAATAACAATCAGGTTTGGAGTCATTTTTATACCAATTGGACCGGAACAGTGAAGCGCAATGGCGAAGAAACAGTTATCCCTGTATTTGCTTCATTTAAGTGGGTAGATGGTAAAGTAGCCCTTACAAGTTGGATTTACGATCCTACAATTGAAATGAGGGAAATGAAAAAAGCAGGCTTACTTAAATAATCAATCAAACTTTAAATAAATGAAAAAACTAATTCTTTTCGTTGCCCTAATCGCATTAGGACAACCTATTTCCTCACAAAATATTGCCAGGTTAGGGTATCGTAATATTCCTAGTCAGGAAATGAAAACATTTGTGCAAAATGAAGCGATCTATTGGAGTCAAGTTGCTGCCCATCTAAAAGAAAAGGGGCAGATTACAGGATGGTCCATACACGTCAAAAGAAGTGGAGGAAGAGCTTCTGAAGCTAATGTAATGACCCGTGTGGCTCCTGGATCTATGGAGAACTTAAATAATTTAGGGAAAAACTATGCTGCTGCTGAAAAAGCAGTTCAAAATGCTATGAATCCTGAAACCTGGGCACTTATTGAAGACGATCTTAAGCAAGAAAAATACAATGTAGCCAATCTAATTGTTCAAAATGTTGACGGAGTTTGGGCGAAAGATGACAGTTGGAATTATGTAGTTCAAAACTTTGTAAAAGCAACCAATCCAGCATTATACCTCTCGGAAGAATCTAGAATCATGAAGCCATTTTTCTCGAAATTAATGAAACAAGGTAAAACCAAACAAAAAGGTTGGATTACTGTAAATGTTCTTTCCCCTCAAGGATATGATTATGCTTTTAATAGCTATACTGTAGATTTTTATGAAAAATTCAGTGATGCATTTGCTCCTTTTGATATGCAGTCTATCGATTGGCCAGAAGAAATGGAGAGCTTAGGCAAATTAAAAACTCCAGGTTTCTGGAAAAGAGTTATTTGGCAACGGGTGATGTATTTAGATGAAAACAATGAATTAATTACCAGTTGGTAGTAACCATTTAATTACTAACAGCAAAAGCTCCTCATTTTCATGAGGAGCTTTTTTTTGCGTAATTTTTTACACTCAAGATCTAAATTTTGAATTGAATTGTTAAATACAGATTTCGATTTGAGGAAGGAATAATGCCCGGACCCGGATAGCCAGTTGCTCTTCGAGTAAAGTAGGATTCGTTTAATGCGTTATTGATTCCAAACTCAAATCTAAATCTTCCTCTAGAATAGGATGAAGACAGGTCTAAAACATCATACGCTGGAATCAACCCAATCACACCACTTAGATTACCTTCAAGTGCATTTGAGGAATCAGAAAATTGAGCTGACAAATAACTATACTGAACGTTAAAAGAATAGTTTTCATAACCTATTTTAAATCCTGTTTTTAAATTAATCTTAGGTACAAATTCCACTTCTTTACCCTCTACGCCTGGAGTACTTGAGGCTGTATATTCAGAATTAATCAGAGAAAAATTGATGAAATAATTCAAAAGAAAATTAGTGTTTTTAAGCTTGGTGATTTCTTTGATATTGAAATCCAATAAAGATTCTAAACCGTAAAGCACAGCATCACCAACATTGCCTCTTTCCGCTTTAACACTGCCATCATTGAATCTTTTTTGAATAAATCCAATTCTATCATTATAAAAGATTCGAAACAGATTGGCATCAAATGAAAAAGATTTTTTAAACCTGCCTCTGATACCGAAATCAGTTGTAAAGCCCTTTTCATCAGAAATTTCTGGATTGATTATATACGCAGGATTAATAATGCTAATATCTGTAAAAGTAACAGAGCGATAGTTTTCTGATACATTACCATAAAATTCTAGCTCTTTATAAGGTTTGTACCCTATTCCAAGTCCAAAAAGGGCAAAGTCTCTTCTTCGCTTTTCTGAGGTAACTATCGTTTTATTTAAAATTACATTTCCAGCGGCATCAGTATTAATTTTTTTGTATTCACCAAAAGCTCCTGTTTCAATAAACTCGAATCGAATACCCGGAGTAATAGACAACTCAGGAAGTACATAAAAGATATGCTCTGCAAATAGCGCTAAGTTTTGGTTGGGGTAATTGTACGCTGACTGTTGATTGTAATCAGGAAATTCATTCAGCAGGAAACGAAAATCAGCATTGCTGCCACTAGATCCTGGGCCTTGTTGTGAGGAATTATCTGAATTGTAATATTTACCTCCAATTAAGAATACAGAATTTATACCGCCGATTTCATACCGCTTAAGCCATCTTAATTCAACACCAATATTATTAAAATCACCTTTAATAAGGTCTCTTTCTTGATTTGGATCAATCTGATTTACGCGATTTGACCTAAAACCGATTGCATTTCTTTGAGCATCCAATCCAAATAAATTCAAACTTAAATTTGAATCAGAGCTAAACGAATGCTGAAATTTGAGGTTGTATAACAACCAAGACAATGCAAACCAATTACGCGATCTGTTACTTTGGTAAGGATTTTCTTTAAACATAGAATCAGAAAGTCCCCCTCCTTGCTGTGATAGGTAATCGAGATATGTAATCTCAGCAGTGATTGAAGTTTGATCAGAGAAATCATAACCTACTTGAAAGAAAATGTTTGACGAATTAAATTCAGAATTCGATCTAAACCCATCTCCTTGTTTTAGATTGACAAAACCGATGTATTTAAATTTATTAAGTGTGCCAGAAGCCATTGAAAAATTGGTAAATAAATTGTTTGACCCTACTGTATTTCTTGAAGTAAATGTAAAGGGTTTGAGGGGGTCTGGCTTTTTTAGTTTAAAATTGATCAATCCTCCAAATTGAGTTCCGTATTGTAAAGAAGCTGCACCACGTATAACTTGAATTTCTTCTAGTCCCTCTGCAGGAGGAGTGTAATAACTCTCTGGATAACCTAATACATCAGCACTAATGTCATATCCATTCTGACGCGTATTAAAATTTGAGGTTCGATTTGGATCAAGACCCCGACCACCAACATTGAGCTGTAAACCTGCATCATCATTCTGATAAATATTGAGTCCTGGTATTTGATTGAAAATTTGCCTTGAATTATTAGATGCCAAATTTCCCATGGACTGCTCCACAAGAATTACTTCATTTTTTTTTCCGGCATAAATCTCTGTTTGTTCAAAGTCATCCATTCTTTTCAGCAAAAAAACTTCTTTCCTTTTTGCACTAAGAATAACTTCTGACAGTTCTTCTGCCTTAAGCTCAATACGAATAAAAGGATTGTCCTGCGCTTTCAAATCAATTAATTTATTGACAGAAGGAAACCCGTCAGAAACAAATATCAATTCCGCATTTGATTGATACAGTTCAAATTCAAAAATCTCATTGACTTTTGTTTCAGTTATAAATCCAATCTTTTTTTCATAAATTTTAATCTTTAACTGAGATTCGCTATCATCAGTATAAACCACTATTCCTTTCACTAATTTTTGAGAAAAAAGTGTGGTGGTAAAAAGTGCGAAAAGTAAACTAAAGACCTTTAATTTCATCATTTAGAGGTAAAATCCAATTTTTATTGTAAAACGATTCTCTTGCTTTTAGTAAATTAAAATGTGGATCGATAAACCTTTGACTAGGACGACCGTTAAGGGCAACGAAACTATTTGCAAAAATCTGAATATGCTCATACCCTTTTGCCTTGTAAAAGGCGCCTAGATGGTGTGCAAATTCAAGAATAAAGTCTGGCTGAAAGCTCATCTGTTTTTCTTGAAAAGGGGTCAGAAAATCTTCGTTTTTTACATAAAAAAAAGTTTTACTAACACTATCCTTTACTTTAAATGTAATGTCTCCTCTTTTTTCTACGAGCATAACCCTCCATGAAAATCGATATCCTTGCTCATTCCAAAAAAGTTCACCCGGATACAGTAAATACCTTAGAGGAAAGAGGAGCTGAATGATCAAAAAACAACCTAAAGAAATAAAAATCAAACGGTTTGGCTGAATGGTTTTAGTCTTGACTTTAGTCCTGAATGGCTTGATCTTAAGTTTGAAAAATGAGTTGATTTTAACAAGAGTTGTTTTGATAAAAGATAAAAGCTTGAGGTGAATACTAGAATCAAAAAAAATAACTGCACTTGAAATCATAATGTACGGAAACATCCCAATAGAAGGAAAAAACACCCTAGTCAAGACATGGAAAACAATTACAAAAACAAAAGCAATATATTTTGTTCTAGTATAAAGGAGGAAAAATGGAATAAGAACATCATATAGCATTCCAAACCAACTCGCCAAATAATGAGTTGCTTTTAGTTGCATTAGGTTTTGACCTATAAGGGGTAAGTCGTATTTAGACTTCAGCCATAAAGATAAGGGCTGAGCGTCTAAAAGCCAGTCTGAATTTATTTTTGCAATCCCCGCATAAAAATAAACAATACAGATAAACAGCTTAAGCACATCTACCATCCAAATGGGAATCCTGTCAGCCTTTTGGCCAGAAAAATAACTGTCTAAAGAAAAGTAATTACCCGCCGGCAGAAAGCACAATATAAAGGCAAGGCAGCTGGTCAAATAATAATGATTTAAATACGTCGTTTTGTCGATCAACTCAATATAAGTAAAGATGAAAAAAAACGAAATCATTGATACTTTGTACTTATACCCTAACATCACAAATAATGAAGTAATAAGGCATATGATAAAAAGTAAATAGGTCAATGATCCAAAATCATCAACCCACTCAAATCCAAAGTATTTAAAATGATAACTTGGCTTGATATAAAGTGTTTCTATCCACCCTTTTAACCAAAATCGAAGTGTTGAAAAAAACATCAATCCACCAAAAGTTATTCTAAAAAATGCCAAGGATGCTGGATGAGCATTCTTATTTGAATAATAGTTTTGGATGAATTTAAACATTTAAAAAGACTGATTTAAAAATCTGATCATTGGTACATTAGTCGCCATCAGCATCAGCATAGTCAACGTTTATATTCAGCTTTTGCAGCATGTCAACTTTTAACAATACTACGTTTGCTTGGATAACATCATATGCATAGAGCATTGGGAGATTGTCTTGAACTACTTGAACGCTAAAATCTGGATTGAGCTCAGCTAATTTCAATTCAATCGTTTCTAGTTGATCATTAACTTTTCTGCTGAGCTTGGACTCATTGTCAATTTCGATATAATCTAAATAATCACTAATGCCTAATCCAGTAAGATTTTCGTCCTCACGGCCACTACCATTAAAAAAGTTTTTTATTGCCTTAGTTGCCTCAGTAGCTAAAAGTTTTGAGTAAACTTTTGCATAATATGCTTCAACTCGATCAGGCAGTGGTCTATCTGAAAAAACACCCGCTGGAATACCGATTTTGTTTGCTCTAAAGCCTTTTTCGAAATAAAAAATAAAATCATTAATCACTTTGTTAATGCTTGAGGTCGCAGTATTCTCGGTTGAATTAATAAATGAATCACGAAATTCATCATCCCAACTGTCACTGACTTGATTCGTCAACTCAATCATTTCATCAATAAGATCGATTAAGTAGGTAGAATAGTTTAATTCAGGTGCTGAATATTTATTCAGAATTTCTGTGTCATCCTCTGCTATGCCATACAGCAAATAATCCAACCCATTAAACCCTTGAGCGGTAAAATTTGAAGATGCATCAAGGTTATAGTCTAAACTCGCAATATTTGACTCTATTTTATTACTGTTTGCTGGATAGAGATTGATTCTGTTTTTATAATAAATTTCCTCAGCAATTCCTATGTCAAACATTTCAACATATTGCCACTTCAAATAGCCGTTTAACCAAGCACCTCTTAAGTTAGATAAAGTAACTGCAGTAGGGGAATCAACATGATCTAAAGCCTTGTTTTTTAATTCATAAAGAGCATTTTCAAAAATCGAAATTGAGGGAATTATAATATTGTCAGCCCAATTTATTAACATTGCCTGATGATCAAATGAAGAAGCAGTAACCGTTTGATTACTTACAACTGAATCTCCACTACCGGTATTCAAAACATCTTGAGTTTTGTCAGAATTTAAGTTCTGCGAAAGTTCTACTATTGACCCTGCATCATCAACACTACATTGAACAAAAAATAAAGCCATCAAAAATAGGGGTCTTAATTTAATCTTTTTCATAAGCGAAAGGATGAGTAACTTAATTAAGGTACTTGTATTAAAAGGATTATATTTTAAAAATTTCTTTATCATTAATTTATGGTAATGTTAGTCCGGTAGCAGCAGCAACCTCCTCTGCCATAGTAATCAATTGATCAGGTGTTCTTTCCCAAAAACCCCCATCTCCAGCGGCTAATCTTTCAAGCAAATCATTTACTTCTTGATTGCTCATGTAAGCAGTGGCTGTTGCATCTTTTGTAAATTGAAGACCAAGAATGAATCCGTAGGCCTCAGATAATGCATGTAAAGCAGCTGCCCAATCACCGTTTGTGATATGTTCTGCCCCGTCTATTAAATATGATTGAGCTTTATAACCAACCACTTTGGATAGTTCAGTTGCTATAATAGCTGCTTGATAATCGCGCTGTTCGTAATCTTTGTTTACAATTGCTGCTCTACCTGCTATAAATGAAGCATATATTTTATCTGAAATTCCTTCTTCGTTTTCTTGAGAGTTGACTTTATTTAAATAGTAATTAAGATTGGTAGTATCCTTTCCTGTGAAAGTATCACCAAGGCCAGATTTAAACTGACTATCAAGTCCATACAAATAGCCAAATGCTTCATCCCAATTATGTTCCATTCGGGTTATTGTAGGGTCAGCTTCACCCGGGTAAGTGTATTCAAACACCAAATCATCGTTCCCTTCTCTACCTCCGTTTAGCTTAGAAAAAGACAAATAATTATTTATAATTTGATCGAGCTGAAGCGCACCGATCAATCCCTTTGAAAAAATTTGATTCAACTCAAAACCCTTGGCTGTAACTTTAACAGTTCTAGATCCATCAGCTTCAGTGTATATTCCTGCTACACCTGCGGAGGCAGTATGGTCGGCTAACACCGCTGGTGCTACTACTGAGGAAAATTCTTCAATCCATTTATCAAACATTGGCTTTACCGTAGCAGATGCCACAGGTGAAGCGGCTGTTTTGGATCCAATATTTTTACCGCTTTCATCGAGAGTAGAATCAATAAAGCCTGTTCCAAAATTAAACATAGCATCCAATTGCTCTTGAGTGTAAGAAATGTCATTCATTGCAAATTTTAATTCGGTAGCCATTTTAAGTCTTGCAGTTTGACCGGTGTAATAAACTGTTGAAATTCCATTTCGTGAAAAAGAATAATTTTCAGGCAAAACATATACGGTATTAGTTGAAGTATCAGCAATCTCTGTCTCTACCTCTTGAATTTCTGCATTAATATCTGTATTACCACAATTCGACAACATCATAAGTCCCATAAAACACGATACTATCTTTAAATTCATTTTACTTATTTATAATTAGTCTAAATTAACGCTGCTAAATTATTAAAAAAACAGAAAAGAAAAAACATTATTTAGAATAAATATAAATAAAAAGGGAGGTTTTTTCTACACTTAAGATTGGTGAGTAAAGTCATATAAATATCTGAAATACAATTATTTAAACAGCCTGTAAAATGACTAAGAAAGTAATTATTAACAAAATAAATATAAAATGGCTTGAGAAGTTTGAGTCAAAAGAATTAAATTTTAAAAAATGAATACACTCTTTTACTAAACTTAGAATTTGTATTTTAATCTCTTATTTTTAGTCTATTAAAATTTCTTACCCTTTACAAGCCAATTAACTTAATTTATCTGATTCTTTAATTTTTAACATAAAAACACATGATTTCTAACAACTACTTCTTCGCTGCTATTTTTTTGATTTTCAGCGGTAATCTTTTGGCTCAAGAAAAATTTGAAATGGAGGATATTTTTGCTTTACAGTATGCTACTGATGTTCAAATCTCTCCAGACGGAAAACAAATTGTTTACCGTAAAATGGGATATGATATCATGTCGGATAAAAATGTGGGTGATTTGTGGATTTTAAATACAGACGGCAGTAATCATCAAAAACTAACTCTTCGTGACACGAATGAATACAGCCCAAGATGGTCACCTGATGGTGATCGTATAGCCTTTATTAGTCAGGGCAAGAATGGATCTGAAATTTTCATGTATTGGACTCAAAGCTCTAAAATGGCTCGAATGACACAATTAGCAAAGAGTCCGTCATCACTCACATGGTCTAGAGATGGTAAGCAATTGGCATTTAGTATGTTTGTGCCCTCACCTCCTCCAGTTATTGCAAAAATTCCAAAAAGTCCGAAGGGTGCTCAATGGGCGAAAAAACCAAGAATCACTGATCGTTTAAACCACGAATCTGACGGTAGCGGTTACATACCCACTGGCTTCAGTCATATTTTTGTGATGTGTTCAAACGGCGGTTTAGTAAAACAAGTTACCTCAGGGGATTTTCATCACCGTGGAACTATAAGTTGGTCAAAGGATAATAAATCACTCTATTTTTCAGCCAATCGAAATGCTAACTGGGAATATGATTTCAGAAATTCTGAGGTTTATAAAATTAGTTTAAACAATGGACAAATTTCGTCACTTACTCAACGAGATGGACCGGACTATGCTCCTTCAGTTTCTCCTGATGGAAAAATGATTGCTTTTATTGGTTTTGATGATAAAAGAGAAGCTTATCAAAATAGAATGCTCTACCTGATGGACACCAATGGTTCTAATAAACGATTAATAAGTCAAGACATTGACGCAAGTATTTCAGCCATTCAATGGGATCCAGAAAGCAAGGGTCTTTATTTCAACTATGATCATCAAGGAAATGGGAAAATTGGATATCTCTCAATTAGCGGTAAAGAAAAAAAAATAGCTGACAATCGAGGAGGGACAACATTAGGACGACCCTACGGTAGTGGAATGTTCAGTGTTTCTCAGAATGGAAAAATTGCCTATACTTTTTCACGCCCGAATCACCCTGCAGATATCGCTTTAGTGGATAAAAAAGGACAAAACTGGACCCGATTAACTCAACTCAATCAGGCTCTTTTTTCTTTTAAAAAGCCTGGCAAAGTAGAAGAAATATGGTACACTTCAAGTGTTGATGGTAAAAAGCTACAGGGTTGGGTGGTTTACCCACCACATTACGATTCTTCAAAAGAATACCCTTTTATGGTTGAAAATCACGGGGGTCCAATTTTAAATTATGGTGACCGCTTTTCTATAGAAATGCAATTATATGCCTCCGCAGGCTATATTGTTTTTTATCCCAACCCAAGAGGAAGCACAAGTTATGGTGAAGAATTTGCAAACCTACTTTTAAATAATTATCCAGGGGAAGATTACAATGATGTAATGGATGGAGTTGACGCTTGTATAGCAAAAGGTATTGCTCACGAAGATCAATTATTTGTGACCGGTGGAAGTGCTGGCGGTATTATGTCTGCTTGGATGATAGGGAAAAATAATCGCTTTGAAGCAGCTGTTGTGGTTAAACCTGTTATGAACTGGACTTCAAAACTGCTAGTAGCTGATAATTATTACGGCTATGCAAACTCTCGTTATCCAGGACAAGTTTGGGAAAACCCTACGAATTACTGGAAATTTTCACCAATCTCTTTGGTTGGAAGCGTTGAGACTCCTACAATGGTAATGGTTGGAATGGACGACCTAAGAACTCCACCCAGTGAAGCGAAGCAACTTTATCACGCTTTAAAATTGAGGAAAATACCGACTGTTTTAGTGGAAATACCAGAAGCAAGCCATGGAATTGCTAAGCGACCTAGTAATCTCATGACTAAAATTGCACATACCCTAGCTTGGTTTGATAAATACAAAAATTAATGGTCATTTTTTGAGTAAAATTTTTTAAAGTTCGCTCTGTTTTAATTAGTTTTATGAGTAACTATAAACCAATGATAATTTACCCAAATAATTATCTATAATACCTTTATATTGACCCCTTCAACAGATAAAATAGAATACTCAGATGATTCACCAACTTGTGCGTGTAAGGTATCCCTCGACTACCTGGGTGATAAATGGATTCTTATTATCATACGTGATTTATTCAGGCAACGCTTCACTTTTACACACTTTCTAAAAGAATCAAAAGAGAAAATAGCAACCAATATTTTATCAGATCGACTAAAAAAACTTCAAAAACTCGAACTAATAAATTTCCGCCTGAATGAGGATAATAAAAAGATTAAAGAATACTATCTCACTAACAAAGGAGTTGAGTTGTATGACATAATTTTTCAGCTTCAGCTATGGTCCGTTAATAATGTAAATTTTACCTTTTCTGAAAACACAAAAAAATGGGTTGATTTAACAAACAAAATAAGTAAGGAGGAAGTAATTCGAAGAAATAAAGAAAAATATATAAAATTCAAAAAAAAAAATGTTTGGTTTTTAGTTGCAATTAAAAAAATCATGTATATTTAATCAACCATAAATCAAATTCTAACCAAGAATTATAACAAGCTATTTCAAATTTTGATTAGCTTGTTTTTTTTTTTAGAAAATTCTTATTAATTTTAGAGAATTCCGTGTGGACTGGAATTCAAATATGGAGTCGCGGGTGGAGAGAACGCATCCGAAACAATCGTTACGTATTTTTAACTCATAAATAGATTACAGTGAGTAAAAAGGATGTAATTCTTTCCTGCATAACAACAGTTCAATTTCTTTTGCATTTTGACTAGTAACTGCTGACAGTACTACGCTTTTTACTTAGTAAGTGATTATTTATGAAAATATTTTTAATTATGAAATATTACAACAAAACACGGACTATTGAACAAAAAGTTAACGACCGAGAAATCTTAAATCTTTTAAAAACACAAAATGAATTAATGAATTCAATTCTTAAAGAATTAAGAGACAAAAACTAGATTTTACTAATGTTGTTAAATTAAGGGGGGGGGTGAATATTTTCAATTTAATATATTATTTTAGCCATTTATGAAAAATATTTACGCCCCTTTAATTTTAGTTTTCTTTTTGGCTGCTTGCTCAGACACTATAGATCCCTTAGAACCTACAATAGATGAAATTCCTTCTTTTTTTGGAATAACCCCCTCAACTTTACCGATTGATGGGAATGCACTGTTTTTTAAAGATATTTCTTATGGGACTCAAGAACGGAATAATCTAGATCTTTTAATACCGAATAATGGTCCCATTGAGGGAATGGTTATTTTATTTCATGGAGGTTCATTTCAATTTGGCAAGAAAGAAGATCTCTACAAAGATGAGTTTAATTATATCTTAACTTATCTTTTGAATAATAAAATTGGTATTGCAAATGCTAATTATTCCTTCATTACAGAACCTCATTCTGAAGGGGTTTTTACTTCTCTTGAGGACGGATCTAAGGTTATCAATTTTATCAGAAAAAACAATTCAACACTTAATTTCCCAAATAATAAACTTATTCTTGCTGGAATTTCTGCAGGTGCTGGAATTGCTCAATGGAATGGTTTTAGGGAAAAAACAAACGCCGAGGTAGAAGGCATTGTTGCTCTTTATGCTCAAAGTACATATGATCTGTATAAATGGGGTGATGTTTTTGAAGAGTTTAATTTAGACAGTGTTAGAGAAGTAAATAATGAAATCCAAACATTATTCACTCATTTTTACGGAGGAGAATATACTGCAGAAAAAGCATCGGCCTTAGATTACATAAGTGAAATAGACGCTGATGATCCAGCCTTATACGTATATAATCCTGTATATAGCAGTGATGTGATAATTAATGATACGCTCGATTTAGATGTGTTATTTCACAGTTTTAAACACGCTGATCTATTAAGAGCAAAGGCCTCAGAAGTAGGTCTTGAATTTTCTGGTGCTTATCAAGAGTTTCCTCAAGCATTTATCAAAAGAATACTTATAGATTAAGGTGCTTTAAATATCGTTTTATTTGGGCATTAAGGAATACCCTTTTGACTGATAATTAGACAGCACGCTTAGGGCAGAAAGTGCAGGAACGACGGCAGGATGAATATCATCTGCTGAAATATTTCGAGCTGCAGTAGCCTGGGAACAAACAAAAAGTTTAACGCCTTTAGATTTAAGCTTGGCTATTAAATCTAAGTTTGGATTTGATTTGCCAAATCTCTTTTGATGCGCTTCTTCTGTTAATAAATTAAAAGTAGCTGCACCATGGACGGCCACTACTATCGTTACATTACTTAATGGGACCTGAGCCACATGCATCATATTTAGCGTTCGAGCAACAATCCAAAGCCG
The DNA here is from genome assembly GCA_965656215.1 of Flavobacteriaceae bacterium. Lineage (GTDB taxonomy): Bacteria > Bacteroidota > Bacteroidia > Flavobacteriales > Flavobacteriaceae > MS024-2A. The sequence continues at coordinate 14,504 of CBFHJD010000001.1, read as the reverse complement.
CTTATTTACACCTTGTTTTTGCTGATTAGAAGTGACATCAAAAAGTAATTTATACTCCTGATTTGGGTCTGGCTGTTCTGCAGCTTTATCAAAATACTTTATTTCACCATACCCATCAATCAAAGGGGTTTGCCATTCTTGACTATAAAGTGAATTGGATACCATAAGTACCAATAAAAGACTACAATAAACACTAAAAGCTCGAGTTAAGTTTTTCATATACTTTATCTGTAAAGTTTATTCAAAAATACAAAAAGGAAGGAAGGTGTATGATAAAATATTATTTGATTGAAAATTATAAAAAAATGAAAATTTTGAATTAAGTATCTTAGCAATAAGAATATTCATTGCATTGGAAACTTTATTTAAACAATTAGTCCGAAGGTTAACTTTTCTCTTTTTGACCCTTATAGGCGTCATTCTATTTATTGCCCTTGTCCTTGTTACTTATGAAACTTCTTTTGATGAAGAACTTCTCTATACCGAAGAACTCCCAATTGAATGGAATCCTCAAAAATTGATCTTTGACAATTCTCGAATAACAGATTTAGTCAAGGAAGGTTATAACTTGATTGCTGAAAGTTCTAAATATATGGGACCATTAGCCAATGATCCTTCTTTACGCTATGCAGGCAATAATTTATCGTGTACAAATTGTCATCTTAACGGAGGAACATTAAGTGGTTCAGCTTCCTGGATAGGTATTCTTGAACGCTTTCCTCAATTCAGAGGAAGGGAAAATAAAATAGGAACCATTGAAGAGCGGATTAATGGATGCATGGAGCGAAGCATGAATGGAATTCCACTTCCCGAAGAATCAAGTCAAATGAAAGCAATGATAGCCTATATGGAATGGATCAGTTCAGAATTACCCGATTTAAATACCAAAGTTTTTAAAGGATATCCTGCTATAAAAATTCCAGAATTTGCTGTTGATTTAGAGCAAGGTAAAAGTATTTATACACGTGAATGTGTTACTTGTCACGGCAGTAATGGGGAAGGAATCCGCTATCAAGAAGAGAATAAAGGGTATCAGTACCCGCCTCTTTGGGGTAAAGACTCTTATAATGACGGTGCAGGCATGCATCGGGTCATTACATCAGCAGCCTTTATCAAAAACAATATGCCTTATTTACAAGCCAATTGGGAAAACCCTAAATTGACTGATGAAGAAGCTTATCACGTAGCGGGCTACATCAACAGTTTTGATAGACCCAAAAAATCTAATAAAATTGCCGATTTTCCAGATAAAAAATTAAAACCTGTTTCCACACCTTATGGGCCTTGGACTGATAACTTTAGCCCAAAACAGCACAAATACGGTCCCTTCCCTCCTATCATCTCTTACTATCAAAACACATTCGGGATACGTAAAACAAAATAGTGTTTAAGCAGTACAAGATTATGTAACTCACATTACTTTCAGATAGAATTTCATCTGTATTTTTGTCCTTTAAAATTTGACATGAACAGCATTGAGATATTTTTAGAAAGTATTTGGGGGACCCTAAATTGGACCATAAACTCCATGCTTTTTGAGGTTCCTTGGTACACAAACTATTTTTGGGGTTTAATTATTATTTCACTAGTGGTTTGGCTTTTAGAACTTCAATTTCCATGGAGAAAAAATCAAGGGGTCTTTAGAAAAGATTTTTGGCTTGATGCCTTTTACATGTTTTTTAATTTTTTTCTTTTTTCTATAGCCATAAGTGGCTTTTACCAATTACTTCAATCGTTTTTTACCTCACTCGGTCTCAATGCTAAGAGCTATGCCTTAATTGACATATCTTCTTTTTCAATGCCTATACAATTGGTTGTTTTCTTTGTAGTGCTCGACTTTGTTCAATGGGCAACCCATATTTTACTTCATAAAACACCCTTTCTTTGGCAGTTTCATAAAATCCATCACAGTGTAAAGGAAATGGGGTTTGCAGCTCATTTGCGCTACCATTGGATGGAAAACATCTTATACAAACCTTTAAAGACATTTGGAATCATGATTTTAGGTGGATTTGAGCCCGAACAGGCTTATATCGTGCATTTTATTGCAATTACTATTGGTCACCTTAATCATGCTAACTTGAAGCTCTCTTGGGGGCCTTTAAAATACCTACTAAACAATCCCATCATGCATTTATACCACCATGCTTATAAGCTTCCTGAAGGAAGGTTTGGAGTAAATTTTGGTATCAGTTTGAGTCTATGGGACTATCTGTTTAATACGTACCACGTACCTGACAGCAATGGAAATATTAAATTAGGATTTCCAGGAGATGAAAAAATACCAAACCGTTTTTTTAGCCAATTGCTATTTGGCTTTAAATCAACTAAAAAATAAAGACTACCTTATTTTGGTGTTTGTATACTAATGTTTCTAAAGGAAACAAGTCCGTGATCTCCCTGTAGCATTAGTGGACCTGGGTTTCCTTCTTTACTGTCAATAGCTCCACCTGTTATTCCAGGAATTATTTGATCATTAATCACCGTTTTGCCATTAGCAACTATCGTAACTCTTCTGCCAATTAGAGTAATGTCAAATACTTGCCATTCCCCTGCTGGTTTGGCTGCCATTTCATTGGGTGTTAAAAAACCGTAAATTCCTCCAAACAAAATGGAACTTGTGTCTTTTCCGTAGCTGTCTTCAATTTGTACTTCGTATCGACCTCTTAAATAAATTCCTGAATTACTTTTTGCTGGATATCGGGCCTCAAGATGCAGTTTAAAGTCAGTAAACTGCTCTTTCGTTACTAAATTAACACCCGATTTAGGATTGTTTAACAAACCGTTTTTTATTTCCCATTGGTTTGGACGATCAGTTTCAAGAGGTCTCCATTGATCTAATGTATTCCCTTCTAACAATGCTCGAGATTTACCCCATTTTACTGATTCTGTTCGAATTAATTTTGGAGCTCGTGTACCGGTGAATGACATCGCCTCTCCTTCATTACTCAATATCATTCCATTTAATTGACCTTCAGAAACCTTAGCCGATAAATGCATATCATTGGCCCCATCCCATTGAGGAGGAATACTAAAATCTAAAGTCCCTTCGTTATAAAAAACCTCAGAAATAGGTCGAGCACTACCATTATGCGCCACAAAATAGCCTACCAAGGTACGGACTCCCGAGAGTTTAACCTCCAGCCAAGAAGGTACAGTCCGTCCCTCTTTAATTACTTCCAGGTCCCATTTACCAATAATATCACTTTGACTTTGTGCATAAATAGTAGAGCTTATAAAGAGGGCAAATACAATTGCTATAGTCTGTGTTTTTGATAATAATTTCATATTTATTTGTATTTAATTTGATAAAATATCGATTCCAAGATAGGAGTTATCAGAATTGTAATACCAACTTCTGTTTTTAGGCATACGAATTCCTCCAATTTCTAATTCATCCTCCAAAATAATATATTCTCCGTCATTTAAGGACTCATTATGGAAAAATTGATATCGTTTGAGCGCATAGGTTTTTTGATCAAAATAAAAATACCAGGTATCGGAGCCAACTTCAGGTTCATAAGTTACTTTCAATACCCAATAAGAAATGCCCTCCACTACTCTCTCATCAACCTCAGGATCAATAAGTGTTCCTGCATCTCTTAACTTCATGGGCAATCCGTACAAATAAGTGTAATAATCCCGATACATTGCAGCTCTTTCGCAATTTAACCTAAACTTTTTCTGAATTTCCTTACTTATTTCTTTAGAACCGTTAAAACTGAATTCACATAAACCCTTATTTACAGAAGAAGACCATTGATTCTCCTCAACCTGAACACTCAAATCAAAAAAGGATTGATTGAGATCTAAAGTAATTTTACTCGTTCTCAAAGGCCTTTTGACACTCTCCATAGTCACATAAAAAGAAGCTTTAAAATCTTTCCAAAATGAATTGGGATCGTGGTATTCAATGGCTTTATTTAATAGTTCGTCTGCGTTAAACAGTTGTGCGTGAATTGGCTTCAGAAAACCAATGAACATCAACGAAAATATAATTTGTCTCATGGTTATTAAATAGTATTTACTCCCATAAACTGCATTAATTCTTTTTGAGAAATATTTGGATTTGCTCCAGCACTTCCAGCAACTAATGCTCCCATTGCACAAGCTCTATTTAATGAATTTACTGGGGTGTCATTTGCTATAAGCCCATGAATTAAAGTCCCCAGAAAAGAATCTCCAGCTCCAACAGTATCAACCACTTTAACTTTAAATCCACTATTGTAAATCCATTGCTTTTTATAATAAAGTACAGCACCAAACATCCCTTTTGTCACACAAATAATTTCAGCTTGAGTTTGCTTCGCAATAAACTCAATATGCTGATCCATGGAGTGATAAGGAGAGTTTAGAATTTCTGCTACGTGGTACAATTCTTCATCATTAAATTTTAGCATCTGAGCGTGCTTCATTAATTCAATTAAAAGGAGATCGCTGTAAAATGGTGGTCTAAGATTTAAATCAAAAACACTAAAGCTTGCGTGTTTTAAAAAAATCTTCAAAGCATTAAAAGAAGCCCCACGGGCGATGAGACTCCCAAAGACAAAGGCTTTGGAATTCTGAACCAACTTCAATGATTTTTCATTGGACTCAATAAAATCCCATGCTGCATCTTCTTCAATGGTATATGCTGCTGCCCCTTTAGCGTCCAAACTCACCTCAACTTTACCGGTTGGATGTATGGGGTCAATTTGAATGTAATCAGTTGAAATACCTTGATTTGCTATTTGCATCAAAATTTCATCACCTAGATTGTCCTGACCTATACGGCTAATAAATTCTACGTCTGCACCCAAGCCTTTAAGAGAGCTTGCAACGTTAAAAGGAGCACCACCTAATTTTTTACCTTCAGGAAATAGATCCCACAAAATCTCACCAAAACAGCAAATTTTATTTTTCCCCATCGATTTAAAAATACACTTTTTAAAGAACTAAAAAGCTTTATTGAAATTTAAAGTTATACGAAAGTGAAACCAAGGTGCCCCGAAGAACGGACAATTCATATGCTCCAAGAGGGCTTCCTAGAAAAACATCACCATCTTGAACTCCGTTTCTCTGGGTATAATAAATATTGTAAGGATTATTTCTGCTGTACAGATTGTAAACCGTAAAGGTCCAGTCTCCTTTAAAACGTCTTTCAGGATCTTTACTGTAAGCTATTTTCCAAGAAAAATCCAAACGGTGGTAGGTTGGTAATCTCGAGTTATTTCGATAAAGATAAATGGGAATTGTTACATTCTGTGATTCAAATATTCCGTTTGCAATGGTATAGGGTCTTCCCGTTTGACCCACAAAATTAAAGCTGAAGGTGTTGTAGCGATCTCCCTCGAAATTCACGGTTGCATTGACAGTATGAGGTCGATCAAAATCAGAGGCATACCAGCTGTTGTTGTTGATTCTTCCAATGGGATCAACAGCATTGGTTTTTAACAAGCTTCTTGACCAAGTATAATTAAAAACACCATTGACCTTTCCAAGATTTTTTCTAAGACTAAATTCTACCCCGTAAGATTTCCCCTCTGCCTGTGTAATTTCTTTTTCAATAAATTCTGAAAGAAAAAAATCAGCCCCTGGCTTGTAAGTCAAATTATTATCTGTCTTTCGATAATATCCCTCAAGTGACACCTCAAGTTTAGAATCTAAAAGGTTTTGATACAGTCCCATTCCAAATGTGTTGTTTTTTTGTGGAGTAATGTATCGATCAGACAACTTCCATCTGGAGGTTGGAAGGGGTGTGTTTGTATTGTAAATGTTTTGTAGGTATTGAAAAATCCTAGCATAGCTCATCTTTACAGAAGTATTCTCCCCAAGTTTATAATTAAGACCTAATCGAGGTTCGGGATTAAAATAACTTGCTACGGTTTCTTGTCCTCCAAAACTTTTTACACCGTCAAATAGTCCATTAGAATCATATTGCGCCTCATCAAATGGTCCTAAAAGCGAAAATTGAGTCAAGCGCAAACCTGCAGACAAAGCCAAATTTGGATTGGGATTCCAGTCTAAATTTGCATAAACTGATGATTCATAACCAGACTCCTTATTGAGGGTTACTGGGTTAATTGAATTCGCATTTCCAGGATTTAATGCTCCAGGACTAATTTGATATCGCTTAATTTCAAATCCTGAATAATAACTAAACTCCTCATTCGTAGAGTTTGTAAATTCTGATTGCAAGCTCGAATATTGAATTTGAGATTCGAAACGAATAATATTATCAGTGTCGATCTCTGGAAAAAGGTTCTGCGGAGAATAAGTACTGTGAATCAAACGAGAAGTTAAGCTGGTTTCATTTTCAAAAGTATGCAACCATTTAAGGGTGTGATTTCTTGTTTTAAAATCGTACTGATTTGAAGAAGAAACAATGTTTTCTATATTAGAAATTAAATCCAGTTGATAAAAATCATTGGAAAGAAAATTGGTGTACGTAATTTGATTGTATGAGTTTAGTAAGTAAAGTAACTTTACCGTACTGTCTATAAAATTAGCACGTGTATTTTTTAATCTGGGAATTAAGAGCGGAAATAGCAAGTCACTAAATCCTGATCTACCACCGGCGATAAGCATTAACTTATCTTTTATCAATGGAGTTGTTATCGTTAGTCGATTGGAAATCAAACCAATACCTCCCTCTATTTTAAAGGAATCAGTATATGGATTTTTAACTTTAATTTCTAAAACCGAGGCTATTCTTCCACCGTATTTTGCAGGAATATTTGCTCTATAAATATCAACACCCGAAATAACATCAGGAGTGAAAACAGAAAATAACCCAAAAAGATGGGTTGGATTAAAAACTGGGGCACCGTCAAACAACATTAAGTTTTGATCTAATGATCCTCCTCGGATAGAAACCCCGTTACTTACATCCCCAGAAGAGTTTACTCCCGCCATCAGAGTGATGCTTTTTAAAACATCAAATTCTCCCATAACAGTTGGAACTTTAATCAAATCTCGAACATTGAGTTCTAGAACGCCCATTTGAGGTGTTTCAACATTCTGGTTCCGCTTTTGAGCTAAGAGAACTACCTCAGACAGTTGCTCTTCCTCAATTATCATTTCAAGGGATAAAGATTGGCTGGAATTTAAATCAACAGTAACTTGTTTTGAACCATAGCCCAGGTACTCAATGAGAAGATCGTATTTACCATTTTTTAATCGTTTAGAAAAAATTCCACTAGCATTTGTAATTCCTCCACAATCACAAGGCGAAATTAAAACGGTAACCCCTTCCAGTGGCTGACTGTTTTCTAGATCACTTATATTCAAGGTGAGAGAATATTCTTGGGCAAAAATCGGACTCAGTGAAACTAAAAAAAATAGTCCCTGAATTAAAGTTAATATTGTGCTTCTTCGTTTCAAATTTATTTTCTATTTGGATCTCTTGGGTATGCATCTTCTCCATCCTTTACTCCATCACCATCGGTGTCAGGATTATTGGGATCTGTTCGCCTTCTCGACTCTACGGCATCGGGTAATCCATCTTGATCTGTATCAAGAGGTAAACTGTCAATATCTAAAGGGTCTGTCTCTGCGATCTCTTCGAATTCATCTGAATATCCATCATTATCATCGTCAGTATCTATACAATCTGGAATTAAATCTAAATCGGTGTCTAAGGGAATTTGATTAGCATCTAAATCATTTGAATCGCATCTGTCTTCATAATACAAAATATAGCCATCACCGTCTTTATCATTATCACATAAATCTCCAATACCATCTGCATCTAAATCTGCTTGATCAGGGTTGGCAAAAGTGATGCAATTATCCTCTTGATCTAAAACACCGTCTTTATCTAAATCCAAATCTCCAATTTCAACATATCCAAAAAGAGCTCTTTTTTCAGTACTCAAAACGGCGGTTCGATTTACTGATTCTACACAAGGTGTTTCGTAGGTCAAAGGGTTTGGAATTGGATCTCCAAAAGCTTCTGGATTAGGAAGTTTAATATTTCCTAAAGTTCTTTCAGAACGATCGTTTCTTTGAATAAATACTGACTTTATTTCTGAAGACCCTGCTGTAAACCTTCCTAAAACACTACTTTCAGGATTTGTGATCCCATTAAAATTACCAACTAGTGCTGTGGGTAAAGGGGCATTTAGTCCACTATTGTTATCAACTAAATCTTTAATGGCTTTGTAATAGTTGTAAGCATTTTCTGAAATATTTAGATTGATGATTTCTACCAAAATATCTTGCTTTGTCTCGTAGGGTACTCTTCCCACTAATAGCTTCGAAATGTTTTTCCCATTAGTAAATTCGTCATCAAAAACAATTATCTCATCGTTATAGGTTATTTTCCAACACCGCTGATCACATAAATAAGTAAAATATTTGTTGAATAAAAAAGGATTATCAGGCTCCTCTAAACATTCTCCATTTCTTAAAATACTCTCTTCACAAATCTTACAATACAATTCTTCTTGATACGCTCTGTATTGAAATAAATAAAAGTTCTTTTCATCAACAGGATCTTGAAAGTCGATCTTGATTTCATCACCCGGAATATAACCCTCATACACTTCATCATAAGTCATTTCCAAATTGAATTCTGAATAGATTTTTTCAATAGAGACTTTTTCAGGTGCTTTCTCTGATGTTGATCTATAAATATTTCCATCAGGCATTGTCACTTCAACCTCCCACCGGCTTCCTGGTGATATTTTAAATTCATCAGAAATATAATAGGCATCCTTAATTTCTGAAAAGGCAATTCGTTCTTTTGTGTCTGAATTTATTAAGTAAATAGAACAACCAAGAACCGGTTTTGATTTGTAGTCACCAAATTCAATAAGTGTTTTTTCAACTGTAACATTGGTTGCCCCTGGCACGTTAGTGGCCAAGGCGTTGATGATTATCAAGCCTTCCTTGAAATCAAATTCAGGGGGAACAGGATCAATACAGGATAAGAATATGAATAAAGAACTAAAAATTGTGTACTTTAGGTTATTCATAATTAAAACAAATGTTTCATTCAACAATTTTTAATAAAAATATAACATTAGTTTTGATCAAGACACTTAAAAAATGAAAATAAAAATAACACTAGCTTTTCTTTTGATTATTCAGCTTTCTGAATCAACCTTAATTGCTCAAGAATTTGGAATCCAGCTGTACAGCCTCAGAAATCAATTTAAAGAAAATATTGAACACTCCTTAAAGACAATCTCAGATTGGGGAATTAAAACCATTGAAGGAGGAGACACGTATGGGATGGAAGAAAACCAGTTCAGAGCTCTGCTGGATAAATACGAACTTAACCCCATCAGTATAGGAGCGAGTTACGAAGATTTGAGAGATCATCCAATGGAAGTGGCTCAAAAAGCACTTCGCTATGGTGCCCGTTTTGTAATGTGTTCTTGGATTCCTCATGACGGTAATCGTTTTGATATCGAAAACACTAAAGCTGCTGTAAAAATATTTAATGAAGCTGGAGCCGTTCTTAAAAGAGAAGGGATAACACTTGCCTATCATGCCCATGGTTATGAGTTTAGACCTTATGAATACGGTACGTTATTTGACTACATGGCACTAAATGCTAAAAACTTTTCCTTAGAAATGGATGTATTTTGGATTACTCATGGTGGGGAAGACCCTGTTGCGCTGATGGAAAAATACCCTGACTTTGTTGTCATGCTTCATTTGAAAGACATGGAAAAAGGTGTGAAGGGTAACAATACCGGAGGTGAAGATGTTGAAACCAATGTGGTTTTAGGTCAAGGACAAATTGATATTGAAGGTGTCGTTAGAAAAGCACACGAACAAGGAGTTCGATATATGTTCATCGAAGACGAATCTTCTCGAGTAATCGATCAAGTTCCAAAAAGTCTCTCCTTCTTAAATTCCATCTCGCTTAAGTAAAGTCCTCTGGAAGAGGATGCTTCCATCCTTCTCTGTAGGGTCTTTGAAGTAAAGCCGAAGCTTCTACATCATTTTTCACAATCCGCTTTACAGGATCATACACCAATGGTCGTTCTAATTCCATGGCTAGGTTGGCTAAAATACAACTTGCCGTTGATTTATGACCCTCGATAATGTTGGCAGCAGGTAGGGTTTTTTCTTCGATACTTTTTAAAAAATCAAGCATATGAAGTCGGGTTGCTGGTGCGGCATGGAGTTCAATATTCTTTTCTGTTAAATCCTCTGGATAGCGTTCTCGTTCATAGACACATTCCTTGTGAATTCGCTTACCTTTTCCATTGGGAATATAATCGTATTGCATGGGACTTCCCATTAACGTACCCTTTTCACCAAAAATTTTGAATGCCCAAGGATAGTCTGGATCAACGGGTGTTCCCCAAGTACGATGCTGCCAAATACAATTGAGATCATCGTATTCAAAAACAGCAGTTTGTGTGTCCGCAATATTGGATTTTCCTTCACTTTGAACATAAATTCCACCTTGAGAAGAAATCCGGTTAGGCCAGTCCAAATCCAATAACCACCGTGAAACATCAAACATATGCACACACATATCGCCCATAATTCCATTTCCATATTCCATAAAAGCACGCCACCATCCCCGATGGGGCAAGCCATCATAAGGTCTTAAGGGAGCTGGGCCTGTCCATAAGTCATAATCCAAATGGTCAGGAACTTCCTGTAAGGGCGGATTTGCTGTAGATTTCATATGATAGTAACAGTTCATTTCAACATGGGCGACCTTTCCCAATAATCCTGCTTCAACAATATTTTTTTTGGCTTCTAATAAATGAGGTGTGTTCCTTCTTTGCAATCCCACTTGAATGATCCGATTGTATTTAACCGCAGCTGCGACCACAGCTTCACCTTCTATTACGTCAACACCAATAGGCTTTTGAAGATACACATGAGCCCCTGCTTCTAGGGCAGCAATCGCCTGAAGCGCATGCCAATGGTCCGGGGTACCAATCAAAACAATATCAAGATCATGCTTAGACAACATCTCCCGATAATCACGGTACAGTTGAGGACGCTTCTGAGCTGGATTTCTAGCTTGAACTAAATCCGCAGCTTCAGCTAATTGAAGACGGTCCACATCACAAAGGCAAACTACATCAACCTTGGTGACTTGCATCAGCCGAAACAAGTCGCTTTTTCCATACCATCCCGTTCCAATCAATCCTACGCGATACGATTTTGACGGATTCATCAAATCAAACCCATACATTCCAAAACTGGAAAAGACTAAGGAAGCAAAAGAACCTTTTAAAAAATGTCTTCGGTTGATCATAAAAGTCTTTTCATTCATATTGGTTTCCGTATTTTTTCTATAAATTTAAATACTTAAGAACACATTACCTAAAACATTTTTGAGTATGAGACTTCGGTCCCAATTTTTATCTTTTATCATTGTTTACTCAATTTTTGGGTGTAGTAAATCTAAAATTGAAAATCATGATCAAATACTGTGGTACGAACAAAAAGCAATGGTTTGGGAGGAAGCATTACCAATAGGAAATGGACGTCTAGGTGCCATGGTTTTTGGAGACCCTATCAATGAGCGAATTCAACTAAACGATGATTCACTATGGCCCAAAGATTTGGGTTGGGAGCATCCAGAGGGAACCCCTGAAGATCTAAAAAATATTCGAAAGTTTTTAATACAAGGTAAAATTCAAGTGGTTGACTCTCTTTTAGTTGAAAAATTTTCCCGTAAAACCGTAGTGCGTTCACATCAAACATTGGGAGATTTATTCATAAATCTCAATCAAAATAGCATTACGGACTATAAGAGAAGTTTAAATCTCAACAATGCGATTGCTTCAGTAGAATATAAAACAGAGGGATTTAAAGTCCTTCAAAACGCTTTTATTTCTAATCCAGACCAAGTATTAATCATCAGATTGACAAGTGAACATCCCAAAGGGCTTAATGGAAGTATAAGATTGGAACGTCCTACTGATGAGGGGGTTGCTACAGCCCAAACTTTTTCAAAAGAGGGGATGCTTATTATGGAAGGTGAAGTAAGCCAACGTAAAGGAGCTTTTGACTCCAAATCCAATCCGATTTTAGAAGGAGTTCAATTTCAGACGGTTATAAGCCCAAAAATTAAGGGAGGAACAATTACTGAAACTAAAAACAGCTTCGTTTTAAACGCGGTAAAAGAACTGGAGCTACGTATTGTATCCAATTCATCCTACTATCATCAAGACTTTAAAACACAAAACACCAAACAGCTAGCTGCTCTAGAAGTCAAGTCGATTGAAAAAATCAGACAGTCTCATGTTCAAGATCATCAGTCACTATTCAACAGAGTTGAACTCGATTTAATCACAGACAATAGGCTCCAAAACAGACCTACAGACCAACGCTTGATAGCAGTTAAAAAGGGACAAATCGATCTGGAATTGCAAGAAACATTATTTCATTTCGGGCGCTACTTGCTCATTGCTTCCTCAAGAGAAGGTACTTTACCCGCAAATCTTCAAGGCTTATGGAATCCTCATATCAATGCGCCGTGGAATGCGGACTACCATCTCAATATCAATTTGCAAATGAATTATTGGCTCGCCAATCTCACCCAGCTTGACGAGCTAAACACGCCTTTATTTGACTATATCGATCGGCTTGTAGAAAGTGGTCGAATTACCGCACAAAAAAACTTTGGTACACGAGGCTCGTTTTTACCCCACGCAACGGATATATGGGCACCTACCTGGCTACGAGCACCAACCGCTTATTGGGGAGCTTCCTTTGGTGCGGGTGGTTGGATGGTTCAACACTATTGGCAACATTTTCTTTTTACACAGGACCTTGATTTTTTAAAAACACGTGCTTTTCCCGCCATGGAGGCAGTAGCTCAATTTTACAGCGACTGGCTAATTGATGATCAACGGGATGGAACGCTAATCGCTGCCCCTTCTACTTCACCAGAAAATCGCTATCTGGATGCTAACGATAATCCTGTAGCAAGTTGTCTAGGGAGTGCAATGGATCAGCAAGTGGTGACTGAGGTATTTAATAATTACCTTCAGGCTGCTAAAATTCTAAAGTACAAAAGTGAGTGGATAACAACCATTAACAAACAACTTGGTCAACTCCGTCCTGGTTTTCAATTAGGAAGCGACGGACGAATTTTGGAATGGGATCGAGAATATGAGGAGTACGAACCTGGACATCGACATATGTCGCATCTTTATGGTTTTCACCCAGGAGATCAAGTCAGTCTTTCAAAAACTCCAAAGTTATTTGATGCCGTTCGTAAAACATTGGACTATCGACTAGAAAACGGAGGTGCAGGAACAGGATGGAGTCGAGCATGGCTCATCAACTGCGCTGCCCGTTTAATGGATGGAAAAATGGCTCAAGAACACATTCAGTTGCTTTTTGAAAAGTCAATTTTTTTAAATCTATTTGATGCCCATCCCCCTTTTCAAATTGATGGTAATTTTGGTTATACTGCTGGTGTTGCAGAGATTTTAATTCAATCCCACGAACCGGGAATCATCCGTTTACTCCCTGCCCTACCCCCTAATTGGAAAAGTGGATCCGTTAAAGGATTAAAAGCTAGAGGAAACATAACAGTAGATTTAGAGTGGGAAAATAATACATTAAAACACGTCCAGTTAACCGCAAATCAAGATACTGAAACACAACTTATCCATAACAAAAAGAGTATTAAACTGAATCTGGCTGAAGGAGAAGTTCACACCATAACATTCTAACCAAACAAAATGAAAACATACAAATCAAACCTCCTTATTCAATTTATTTTAAGTTTAGTGTTTTGTTTTAATGTGAATTACAGTTGGGCACAATCAACTGACCTCACTGGAAAAAAACTATTAATCTATACTAAAAATGGAAAAGGCTATGTCCATGAAAACATTGCGACTAGTGTGGTAACCCTCCAAAAAATATGCAAATCTATAGGTGTAAAAACCAGAGTGAGTGATGATCCTCAAATATTTACCAGTCCTAATCTCATTAGTTTTGATGCTGTCTTATTTGCAAATACCAACAACGAAGCTTTTGACAATGAGGAACAAAGAGAGGCATTTAAAGCCTTTTGCAAAAGCGGTAAAAGTTTTGGAGGCATCCATTCTGCTATTGGATCCGAACGAAAATGGCCTTGGTTTTGGAAACTCATCGGTGGTTCGTTTACAAGACATCCTCCCTTTCAGACCTTTACAGTAAGGGTTAATAGACCCAATCATCCGTCTACTCAACATCTTCCAAAAGAATTTGAATCGGATGATGAATGCTATTTTATGAAAAACATCAATCCAAGTTTTAAAATCTTATTAGAAGCCGATTTATCTACGGTTTCTGAAAATGAAAATGGAAAAAATCCTTTTAGACCAGCGCGAGCACCGCTCAGTTGGTACAATACGTTTGAGGGTGGAAAACAATGGTACACCGCGTTAGGGCATAGCAAAGATCTATATGCGTACCCTTGGTTTCAAAAGCACTTAAAAGGAGGTATTGAATATCTTTTACAAGACTAGCATTAAGTTAGAGCTGTGAATAGGACAACGGCTTAAGAAAAGTTCTTTTAATGTCAGATACCGAATGAGCAT